>NZ_JBVJVN010000014.1:86112-93881 GCF_055603605.1 Streptomyces sp. NPDC037271 | reverse complement strand
ACGCCCACCCGCTGAGGAATAAGCTTCCCCCCGGCCCCCCCCCCCCCCCCCCCCCCCCCCCCTTCTTCCCCCCGTCCCATGCCGTCGCATGCCGTCGTGCGCGCTCCTGCGCGCTCTGCGCCGTCCGGTCGCCGTCCGGTCGCCGCCCGGCGCCGGACTCAGTCGGAGATGAGGCCCTCGCGCAGCTGAGCCAGGGTGCGGGTCAGCAGGCGGGAGACGTGCATCTGAGAGATGCCGACCTCCTCGCCGATCTGCGACTGGGTCATGTTGGCGAAGAAGCGCAGCATGATGATCCGCCGTTCCCGCGGCGGCAGCTTGGCCAGCAGCGGCTTCAGGGACTCGCGGTACTCCACACCCTCCAGTGCCGTGTCCTCGTAGCCCAGGCGGTCCGCCAGCGACCCCTCGCCACCGTCGTCCTCCGGGGCCGGGGAGTCCAGCGAGGATGCGGTGTAGGCGTTGCCGACCGCGAGGCCGTCGACGACGTCCTCCTCGGACACGCCCAGCACCGCGGCCAGCTCGCCGACCGTCGGCGAGCGGTCCAGCTTCTGGGAGAGCTCGTCGGTGGCCTTCGTCAGGGCCAGGCGCAGCTCCTGGAGCCGGCGCGGGACGCGCACCGACCACGAGGTGTCGCGGAAGAACCGCTTGATCTCGCCGACCACCGTCGGCATGGCGAACGTCGGGAACTCCACGCCCCGTTCGCAGTCGAAGCGGTCGATCGCCTTGATCAGGCCGATGGTGCCGACCTGGACGATGTCCTCCATCGGCTCGTTGCGGGAGCGGAAGCGCGCGGCGGCGTAACGCACCAGCGGGAGGTTGAGCTCGATCAGGGTGTCCCGGACGTAGGCGCGTTCCGGGCTGTCCTTGTCGAGGGCGGCGAGCCGCAGGAACAGGGAGCGGGACAGGGTGCGGGTGTCGATGGCCTCCGTGGCCGGAACGGCCTGGGCCGGCACGGCGTCGAGGTTCGGCACGGCGTCGAGGTTCGGTACGGCTTCGATGGCCTGTGCGTCATCGACGGGGCCGAGCGCCTCGAGCGTGTCGGGTGCGGTCTCGCTCTCAGCGAGCGCGAGCACCTTCGAGCTGCCCTGGTCTGCGGACATGCCACCCCCTTTGGGTCGCGGGACGGTCACGGCGAACGCTCCCACGCCGGGAACGCAGCCTCCACCTGAATACCGGAGCCGGAGCTCCGGCAAACGCGTCTCCGGCAGAATGTCACATGTCGGCAACGCGCTGTAGTGACATGTCGACATCCGAGACGCGAATACCCCCTGGAAACAGGGGGTCTGACGGTCTTTCGGCCCGATTCCACCCGCAACGGCCCTGGTGAGCGATTCGCTCTCACCGGTGACACCTGGATCGCGCTTTCGATATGCGCGAAGGCCGTGTACGGAGACTACGTGTCGATCCGGTTCGCGGACCTCAGTCGCTGGAAACTACGCGCCAGTAGTCGCGAGACGTGCATCTGGGAGACGCCGAGTTCCGCACTGATCTGGGACTGGGTGAGGTTGCTGTAGTAGCGCAGCAGCAGAATGCGCTGTTCGCGTTCCGGGAGCTGGACGAGCAGGTGCCGGACCAGGTCGCGGTGCTCGACCCCGTCGAGGGCGGGGTCCTCGTAGCCGAGCCGGTCGAGCAGCCCGGGCAGCCCGTCGCCCTCCTGCGCGGCCTCCAGCGAGGTGGCGTGGTACGACCGTCCCGCCTCGATGCAGGACAGCACCTCCTCCTCGGTGATGCGCAGCCGCTCGGCGATCTCGGCGGTCGTGGGGGAGCGCCCGAAGGCGGTCGTCAGGTCCTCGGTCGCGCTGTTGACCTGCACCCACAGCTCGTGCAGCCGACGCGGTACGTGCACCGTGCGGACGTTGTCGCGGAAGTACCGCTTGATCTCGCCGACGACGGTCGGCATCGCGAACGTCGGGAACTGCACGCCCCGCTCCGGGTCGAAGCGGTCGATGGCGTTGATGAGCCCGATGGTGCCGACCTGGACGACGTCCTCCATCGGCTCGTTGCGGGAGCGGAAGCGGGCGGCGGCGTAGCGCACCAGCGGGAGGTTGGCCTCGATGAGCGCCGCGCGTACCCGGTCGTGCTCCGGGGTGCCCGGCGTGAGGCCCTTCAGTTCGCCGAAGAGCACCTGGGTCAGGGCCCGGGTGTCGGCGCCCCGGCTGCGCTGCGGCGCGGCCTCCCGCGCGGACGGCTCCTGGGGTTGCGCGGCCTGTGCGACCTGTGTGGCCTGTGTGGCTTGAGTGGCGGCCTGGGCGGCTTGTGCGGCGGCCTGGGCGGCCTGTGTGGGCGGTGCGGGCGGTGCTTGAGGCGCAGTACTGGCCGGCACGGTCAACTCCACCTCGTGATCCGTCAACTCTTCCGTAAGTCATCCGTCAAAAGCGGTCATAGCATCACAAGACATGTGCACTGTGTGCAAGCACCGCATAACGCCGTGTTGAGTGAACGCGGGCGTGGACGCGAAGCGGCCCCGCACCGGGCACGGTGCGGGGCCGGAGCGCTGCTGCGGGCTAGAACTCGTAGTCGGCGATCACCCAGGTGGCGAACTCCCGCCAGAGCGCGACGCCCTCCTGGTGCGCGGGGTGGTCGATGTAGCGCCTGAGGGCGTCGGTGTCGTCCACGGCCGAGTTGATGGCGAAGTCGTAGGCGATGGGCCGGTCACTGATGTTCCAGGCGCACTCCCAGAACCGCAGCTCCTCGATCCGGCCGCCGAGCGCCCGGAAGGCCTCGACACCCTTCACGACGCGCGGGTCGTCGCGCTCCACGCCCTCGTTCAGCTTGAACAGCACCAGGTGGCGGATCATCACTTTCCTCCGTTGGCGGCCCAGGTCATGAAGTCACCGACGGCTGCCGCCGCGTCGGATATGCCCTCGAAGCCGATCTGTACGTAGTCGGCGGCCTTCGCCGGATCCGTGATGATCACATAGAGCACGAAGACCACGAGTACGTAGACGGCGATCTTCTTCGCGTTCACCGCCATCGCGGCCTCCCTGCTGCCGGTTCCTCCAGGCCTTCTGCGCCGGCGGCGAGTGTAACCTTTCTGCGTTTCTCCCCTCACGGGTACTCAGGGCACTCAGGGCGCTCAGGTCTCTCCGGTGCTCCCGCTCCCCGTTGCCGGTCAACGCCATGGCAGGGCCGGGTGTGGCCGGGCTGCCCAAGGCCGCGGGGCGGGGAGCGCCCCGCCGGCGTCTGCACCGGCGTGACCCAGGCCGCGTACACGGGGCCCGCCGCATGCGAGACACCCCCCCTGGTCCGTGGCGCCACGCGTACAGCCGTGAACGGGTGCGGACGGCTTGAACGAGGCGGAAAGCGATACGGAGCGTCCGCCGGCGTCCGCCGCGTACTGCTGCTCCGCGCCGGGAAGCTCCAGCCCGGTACGGCATCTCGATCGAAGACGCGGCGTGTCCGACATCGACCTGCGTCACGCGGCCTGTCAGAATCCGGGCTCTTCCAGGATCTAGCGACAGCGCCCGCCGTAGCAGGCGCCAGAGAGCCTCGCTCATTCCTCCCGATTCCCAGCGGGCTGTCGAGCGGCACGGCAGTGTGAAGGCATGGATGCGGAGACGGTGGCGCTCGTGTCTGCCGGGGTGGGGCTCGTGGGGGTGATGGGAGGAGCCTTGATCGGAGGCATCGCCGCTACACGTGGAGCTCGCATGGGGGCGGAGACAGCGGCGAGGGCCACGGAGAAGCAAGTGCGGGAGCAGGCTCTCATCGAGCATGAACACTGGCTGCGCGAGCAGCGACTACAGGCGTACAGGGCCATGTTGGTCGCGTTCGACGAGTACGCCCTCGCCACCACGCAGATGAGCCAGATGCTGGGCAGGCCCAGAACGGACACTGATCCGCGAACAGTCGACATCGGAACTCCGGCGAACGGGGTCACGAGTGCTCGAATGCTGATCATGATGCTGGGCCCGGAAAGGGTTCGTGATCCGGCTACTCAGCTGTGGGAACGGGTGTATCACAGCCTCTCGAAGTGGCGAAAGGCGTTCATGACGGGGGATGACGCATCGGCCGAACAGGCTCGGGCCGACTGGAGTCGCCTGAGCCAGATGGGGAGCTTCCATGCCGCCTTCGTTCAGGCGGCGACCGAAGCTGTGGCCGACCCACGGCCAGGCAACGGAGCGCCCACTCCGCCGTAGACGGCAACCGGGACGGAGCAGCACGAAGGGCCCGGTCTTCCGACCGGGCCCTTCGTCTACCTGCGGTAGCGGAGGGATTTGAACCCTCGGTGACTTGCGCCACACTCGCTTTCGAGGCGAGCTCCTTCGGCCGCTCGGACACGCTACCGAGAGAGACCTTACAACAGAGTGCGGCGTGGTTTGAAATCGGTTCTGGACGGGCTTGGCATCGGCTCGGCAGGTGCCGGTCAGCGGTCGCGGAAGAAGTCCGTGAGCAGCCGGGCGCAGTCGTCCGCGAGGACGCCTTCGATCACCTCGGGACGGTGGTTGAGGCGCCGGTCGCGCACGACGTCCCACAGGGAGCCGGCCGCGCCCGCCTTGTCGTCGCGGGCGCCGTAGACGACGCGGTCCACGCGGGACTGCACGAGCGCGCCCGCGCACATCGTGCACGGCTCCAGGGTGACGACGAGCGTGCAGCCGGCCAGCCGCCACTCGCCGAGTTCCGCGGCGGCCCGCCGGACCGCGAGGACCTCGGCGTGGGCCGTGGGGTCACCGGTGGCCTCGCGTTCGTTGTGCCCGGCCGCCAGCACGGTCCGGCCGTCCGGTGCCAGCACGACGGCTCCGACGGGGACGTCCCCGCCCCGCGCGGCCCGCCCGGCCTCGGCCAGGGCGAGCCGCATCGCCGCCCGCCACGGGTCGCGCACCGGGTCGGGCGGGCTGGAACGTTCCGGCGGTTCTTCTCCCACGTCCTGTGCGGTCAGCGGACGGTCTCCAGTACCTCGGAGGCGCCCAGGGACTCGGCGATCTCGCCGACCGCGTCCCCGGACATCGAGCGCAGTTCCTTCTCGCTCATGCCGAGGTCGTCGAGGATCTCCGCGTCACCGACCGGGCCGTGCGGCACGGACTCACCGGTGCCGGCGGCCGCGTCACCGCCCGCCCCGTCGTCCTCGTCCTCGTCCTCGGAGTTCCCGTCCTCCGTGCCGTCGAGGTCGAGGGCGTCGAGGTCGTCGCCGTCGTCACCGGGTTCCCGGCCGAGCAGCTCGTCGGTGAGCAGGATCTCGCCGTAGCTGCTGCGGGCGGCCGCGGCGGCGTCCGAGACGTAGATACGGGGGTCCTCCTCGCCGTCCACCCGGACGACTCCGAACCACGCGTCCTCCTGCTCGATCAGCACGAGCACCGTGTCCTCGTCGGGAGAGGCTTCCCGGGCGAGGTCGGCCAGATCCGACAGGGTCTCCACATCGTCGAGCTCTGTGTCGCTCGCTTCCCACCCGTCTTCGGTGCGCGCGAGCAGTGCGGCGAAGTACACCGTGACTCTCCCACTGGTCATAGGCGTGCCGGTTGGAGGTCCCCCCGGCGGAGGCTGCGGGTGGGGGAGCGGTGCTCCGAGCCCACCCACTCGGAATCGTGGCAGAAACAAGGCCCTCAGGGGACGTCTTCGGCGCCCTGTGTCCGGCTGTTTCGACCGGGTTCCGGGACTCGTCGCCGCCACGTGCGGATCGTACGCGGATTCTCGCGGCGCCCGGGTACGTCCGTCGTCGTAACGTCGGCGCGGCGTGTGATCTTCCCCGGCCGGGCCGGGGAAACACCGGGGGAGCTACCAGCGGAAGGTGCGCATGCGCATCGCGTGGCGCAGCCGGGCGGCCTTGGCGCGGCGCGGCTGGACGCGGTCCCGCAGCTCGCGGGCCTCCGCCAGGTCGCGCAGGAACTGGGCGCGGCGCCGTCGGCGCTCGGCGTCCCCCTCCGGCTCCGCGCTCCGCTCCGTACTCCGCTGCGTACGGAGTTTTGCGTTCCGCTCCGTCGCGTGCCCCGTCCCCGGTTCCTTGCCGGGGGACGGCGTGTCGTGGAAGTCCCGGTCAGGCACAGTCTCACCACCCAGCGTCCGTTCCTCCCACCTTCCCCCGGTCGGGCGGTTTGACGCGGGCGATCGGGCGGAGTGTGATCCGGAACCGTGATCGGGAGCGGTGATCGGGAGCCGTGAGCAGGGGCTTTCCCGCCGCGGGGACGCCGGTCTCCCGGGGCCCGGTTACTGTGGGGGACATGCGTCTCCACGTCGTCGACCACCCCCTGGTCGCCCACAAGCTCACCACGCTGCGCGACCAGCGCACCGACTCCGCGACCTTCCGACGTCTCGCCGACGAGCTGGTCACCCTGCTCGCCTACGAGGCCACGCGCGACGTGCGCACCGAACAGGTCGACATCCACACCCCGGTCTGCCGGACCACCGGTGTCAAGCTCTCCCACCCGCGCCCGCTGGTGGTGCCGATCCTGCGGGCCGGTCTCGGCATGCTCGACGGCATGGTGCGGCTGCTGCCGACCGCGGAGGTGGGCTTCCTCGGCATGATCCGCAACGAGGAGACGCTGGAGGCGTCCACGTACGCGACCCGGATGCCGGAGGACCTCTCCGGACGCCAGGTGTACGTCCTGGACCCGATGCTGGCCACTGGCGGCACGCTCGTCGCGTCGATCCAGGAACTGATCAAGCGCGGCGCCGACGACGTGACGGCCGTGGTGCTGCTCGCCGCCCCCGAGGGCGTCGAACTCATGGAGCGTGAGCTGGCCGGCACCCCGGTGACGGTCGTGACGGCCTCGGTGGACGAGCGTCTCAACGATCAGGGCTACATCGTGCCGGGCCTCGGCGACGCCGGCGACCGGATGTACGGAGCGGCCGAGTAGCACGCTCCGGGCCTCCGGGCCCGGTCGAACCCATACGGCTGCTCAGCAGCTCTTCTTCTCCACGGCGGGCGTCGGCCGCGGTGCGGCCAGCCCGGCCAGCGCCGCGTCGGCGTCCGCCTTCTTCGCCAGTCCCTTGAAGCCGTCGCCGATGATCAGGTCGACGCTGGTGTCCTTGCGGGCCGCGTCGGTACGGCGGTCCGCGGCGGGGAGCTGGGTGCCGAGCACGGGCAGGGACGTCTTCAGGGTGGCGGCGGCGCCGAGCAGGACGCCCGTGCCGCCGATCTTCTTGTCGTACTCCTTGGACGCGTTGCCCACGTCGCCGACGCGGAAGCCGCGCTTCTTCAGCTCGTCGGCGGTCTTCTGCGCGAGACCGCTGCGGGTCGTCGCGTTGAGCACGTTGACGGTGACCTGGGCCGGCTTCGGCACGGCCACCGCGGCGGGCGAGGCGCTCGCCTTGGCGGTGGTGTCCGAGCAGGCCGCGGCACCGGCCGCCGAGGCCTTGTCGCCGCCGGTGAAGACGTCGATGAGCTGCAGTGTGCCCCAGCCGAGCACTCCGACCACGGTGACGCAGGCGACGCCGGCGAACGCGAGCCGGCCGCGTCGCCGGGCCGGTCGCATCCGCGGGTACTTGTCCCCCGTGATCTTGTACTGGCCGCCCATGCCAGGGGGAGTGAGCATGCTCATGGTCGCAGCGTAGTGCGCTTGGACGTCGATGCCTATTAGATGATCAGTTGACGTTCCGGCGTTCGGTGAAACGCAACCCGAACGGGTCAAGCCGGAGTGTCGCGAGGATCGCCAAGGTCAGGCCAGGCCAGATCAAGGCCAGGGCCAGGGCCAGGGCCAGGGCTGGAGGGCACGGGCCGGGCGAGGGGCGAGGCCGGGCACGGCGCGAGGCCGGGCACGGCGCGAGGCCGGGCACGGCGCGAGGCCGGGCACGGCGCGAGGCCGGGCACGGCGCGAGGCCGGGCACGGCGCGAGGCCGGG
>NZ_JBVJVN010000014.1:24563-86014 GCF_055603605.1 Streptomyces sp. NPDC037271 | reverse complement strand
GGCACGGGCGCCCCGGTCCCGATCCCGGCCCCGGTCAGTCGAGTTCGAGGACCCGGGCGTGCAGTACCTGGCGCTGCTGGAGCGCCGCGCGCACCGCGCGGTGCAGGCCGTCCTCGAGATACAGGTCGCCCTGCCACTTCACGACGTGCGCGAAGAGGTCGCCGTAGAAGGTGGAGTCCTCGGCGAGGAGGGTCTCCAGGTCGAGTTGGCCCTTGGTCGTCACGAGCTGATCGAGGCGGACCGGGCGCGGCGCGACGTCCGCCCACTGCCGGGTGCTCTCCCGGCCGTGGTCGGGGTACGGCCGGCCGTTTCCGATGCGCTTGAAGATCACACGGAAAGCCTACCGGCCAAGACGTCGCGGGCGCAGCCACGGCGCCGGAGTGCGGCGCTGGAAAAGACGCCGCAAACAGGGGCAAACAGGAACCAGGGGACGAGGGGCCGGGGGCCGGGGGGCCGAAGTGGGTGACGGGCCGCCTCGGGCCGGTGGATCCCAGGCCCGGCGTTCGGGCTCGGGGTTCGGGCTCGGGGTTCCGGGCCCCGTCCGGCTACTTGCCGGAGGCCTTCGCGGCCTTCGCCGCGGCTTTCATCTCCTGTTTGTGGGCGCGGACCTTGGTCAGCGACTCCGGCCCGGTGATGTCGGCGACGGACCGGAAGGACTTGGGTTCGCCGTAGGCGCCGGCGGCCTCCCGCCAGCCCTCCGGCTGGACGCCGAGCTGCTTGCCGAGCAGGGCGAGGAAGATCTGGGCCTTCTGCCTGCCGAAGCCCGGCAGTTCCTGGAGCCGCTTCAGGAGTTCCCCGCCGGTGCCGACGCCGCGCCAGACGGCCTCGGCGTCACCGTCGTAGGTGTCGACGAGGTACCGGCACAGCTGCTGGACGCGTCCCGCCATCGAGCCGGGGTAGCGGTGCACCGCCGGCTTGTCGGAGAGCAGGGCGGCGAACGCCTCGGGGTCGTAGGCCGCGATGTCGTGCGCGTCGAGGTCCTCCGCGCCCATGCGCCGGGCGATGGTCGACGGGCCCTTGAACGCCCACTCCATGGGGACTTGCTGGTCGAGCAGCATGCCGACCAGCGCGGCGAGCGGGCTGCGGCCGAGGAGCTCGTCGGCCTCGGGGTCCTGGGCGAGGTGAAGTGTGACGTCCATGCCCCGATGATCGCGCGCGCGGGCTCAGGTCGCGCGCCAGTACCCCAGCGCGTTCACCCGCTGTTTGGGCAGCCCCAGTTCCTTGCGGGCGTACGAGGCCAGCGCCCGGGTCGTCGCCGTGTCGCAGGCGATCCAGACGTACGGCTCGGGGGTGGACGCCAGCAGCTCCGGCAGGGCCTCCTTCACCTGTGCGACCAGGTGGGCGCCGGCGTCGCGGCGCGGGACCGTGCGGACCTCGTGGCGGTCGGGGTCGGTGCGGAAGGGCAGGCCGTCGTCCGTGCCGCCGCCCTCGAACCAGATCGTCGCGGGGACCGGCCCCAGCGCGTCGAGGAGGGAGTTGAGGGCGGGCAGGGACGCGGGGTCCGCGACCGCGAAGAGCCGGGAGGGGAGCGGCTGGGGGACGTCGAAGCCGGTGCCCTGGACCGTCGCCTCGACGGTGTCACCCGGTTTGGCCGCCCGGGCCCAGTCGCTCGCGCACCCCTCGTGCAGGGCGAACTCCATGGCGAAGGTGCCCGTCGCGGGGTCGGGGTCGACCAGTGTGTACGCCCGCTGGTGCGGCTTGCCCGCGTTCTCGAACCACAGCCGCACCCACATCGTCGGGTGGACGCCGGTCGCCGCCAGCATGCCGCCGTCGGTCAGCCGCAGCCGCCGGTAGTGCGGTGTCACGTCCTCGGCGTCCGTCACGGTGAACTCGAAGTCCTTGGCACGCATCAGTCTGAGGACCGCGCCCTCCCAGCCCCGCCCCTGCCCCATCGTTTCTTCACCCTTCGCGTACTATTCGCCCACGACGATTGACTTAGGTGAGCCTAACCTAAAGGAAAGTAGAGGCACAGGGGTGAGCGCCGAGACATACCGCGACGCCTGGGGGATCCCGCACCTGCGCGCGGACAGCGCGGGCGAACTCGCCCGGGCCCAGGGCCGGGTGACCGCCCGTGACCGGGCCTGGCAGCTGGAGGTCGAGCGGCACCGCGCGCAGGGCACCTCCGCGTCCTTCCTGGGGCCCGCGGCACTGTCCTGGGACCGGCTCGCCCGGCGGGCCCGGCTCGCGGACACCGCCCGCCGCTGCTTCACCGCGCTGGAGGACAAGGACCCGGAGACGGCCGCCTGGGTCCGGGCGTACGTCGACGGTGTGAACGAAGGGCTGGCCGAAGGGCCGGCCGAGGGGTCCGGAGGCGGCGGGCCCGCCCCCGAGTTCGCGCGCATCGGCCTCGCCCCCGGCCGCTGGGAGCCCTGGACCCCGCTCGGCATCTGGCTCGCCGCACACATCCTCTTCGCCGGCTTCCCCGCCAAGCTCTGGCGCGAGCACATCACCGCGCACCTCGGCCCGGACGCCGTCGCCCTCTTCGCCGCCGACGGACCCGGCACCGCCGGCAGCAACGGCTGGCTGGTGAGCGGCGAACGGACCGTGACCGGCCACGCGGTCATCGCCGGCGACCCGCACCGCTTCATCGAGGACCCCGGCGTCTACCAGCAGATCCACCTGTCCTGCCCGGAGTTCGACGTCGTCGGCCTCGCCGTGCCCGGCGTCCCGGGCATCGCCCACTTCGGCCACACCGGCACCGTCGCCTGGGCCATCACCAACGCCATGGCCGACTACCAGGACCTGTACCGGGAGCGGCTGCGCCGCACCGGCGCCGGCGTCGAGGCGCTCGGCCCCGACGGCACCTGGCACCGCGCCGCCCGGCACACGGAGACGATCCGGGTCGCGGGGGAGGACGACGTGGAGGTCGAGGTCATCGAGACCGACCGGGGCCCGGTCATCGCCGGCGGACCCGAGGGCCTCGACGACGGCACCCCCACGGCCCTCAGCCTGCGCTACCCGCCCCGGGTCACCGCCGACCTCGGCTTCGGCGCCCTGCTGCCGCTGCTGCGGGCCCGCCGGGTCGCCGACGTGGACCGGGCCCTGGACGCGTGGGCCGAGCCGGTCAACGTCGTGCAGGCCGCCGACACCGAGGGCGGTCTGCTGCACCGGGTCGCGGGACGCGTGCCGACCCGGTCCACGGCCAACGGCCTGCGCCCGGTGCCCGCCTGGGAAGGCGGCCACGAGTGGACCGGCTGGCACACCCCGCCCCGCGCCGGACTCACCGACGGCGTCGCCGTGATGGCCAACCAGCGCGGCCCGGCCACCCCGCTCGGCGTCGAGTTCGCCCCGCCGCACCGCGCCGACCGCATCACCGCCCTGCTCGCCGGGAAGGAACACTGGTCGGCCGCCTGCATGCCCGCGGTCCACACGGACACCCACCTCGCCTCGGCCGCCCCCCTCCTGGACCACCTGGCCACCCTGGACGCCCTGACCTCCGAGGCCGGCGCCCTGCGCGACCGCCTCCTCGCCTGGGACCGGCGCATGGACGCCGGCAGCACCGACGCGGCGGCGTACGCGGCCGTACGCGGAGCGGTCGTACGCCGGCTGGCGGCGCACCCGGTCCTCGCAGCGGCGTCCGTGCCACCCGCCTACCCCGAGGTGCTGCTGCCGTGGCTCGCGCTCGTGCCGCGCGTCGGCTACGCCCTCGAGCACCTGCTGCGCGCCGAGGACCTGTACGGCATCGACCGCGCCGGGGCCGTCCGCGCGGCGCTGGAGGAGGTGGCCGCGCGTCCGCCCGCGGGCACCTGGGGCGACACCCACCGCCTCGCCCCCTGGCGGGCGCTGCCGGACACCTCCCCCGAGGAGGAACCCGGCCTGTCCGGCGACCACGACTGCGTGCTGTGCACCTCCGCCGTCCCCGGCCTCACCGACCGCGCCGCCCGCGGCCCCGCCGCCCGCTACGTCTGGGACCTGGCCGACCGCCAGGACAGCGGCTGGGTGGTGCCCCACGGCGCCCGGGGCGTCCCCGGCACGCCCCACCACCGCGACCAGCAGCAGCTCTGGCTCGACGGCGAACTCGCCCCGGTGATCACCGACTTCGCCCGGCTCACGAAGGAAACCGATGACTGACCCGCACACGCCCGCGCCCCCTTCCCCGTACGCCTCCCGCGTCCCCGTCCACGAGCAGGAACTCGACGGCTTCGGCACCGTCCGCGTCCTCCCCCTCGACGCCGCCGCCGACGCCGCCGTGATCCACGGCTGGGTGAGCGAGGAGCGGGCCGCCTTCTGGGGCATGAACGGCCTCACGCGGGACCAGGTCGCCGGGATCTACGCCCACATGGACGCGCTCGACACCCACCACGCCTTCCTGGTGGTGAAGGACGACGCGCCCGTCGCCGTGTTCCAGACCTACGACCCCGAGGCCGACCGGGTGAGCGAGTGCTACGACGCCGAACCCGGCGACATCGGCGTCCACCTGCTGCTCGCCCCCGCCGGCACCGAGGGCGCGCGGCCCGGCTGGACCGCCGCGCTGGCGGGGGCCCTCATGGCGTACGTGCTGCTGGGGCTGGGCCGGAAGCGGATCGTGGTCGACCCGGACGTCGGCAACGAGAAGGCCATCGCCCGCTTCCTCAAACAGGGTTTCACCCCCGGACCGGCGGTCGTCCTGCCGGAGATCGACCTGCCGGACGTGTACCTGCCGGAGAAGAAGGCGCAACTCGCGTTCCTCCGCCGGGAGGTAGCGTTCCCGGGGTGACCTCCCCGCCGACCGCCGAGGACCTGATCGCGCACTACGCGCTGGAGCCCATCCCGCGCGAGGGCGGCCTGTTCCGGCGTACCTGGGCCGGCTCCGAGCGCCCGGACGGACGCCCTGCCGGCTCGGCCATCGTGGCCCTGCTGACCGCCCGTCCGGGTGACTTCTCCGCCCTGCACCGCCTGCCCACCGACGAGGTCTGGCACTTCTACCTCGGCGATCCGCTGGAACTGCTGCTGCTCCCACCCGACGGCGGCGCCCGTACGGCCGTGCTGGGACCGGACGTCCTGGGCGGGCAGCACGTGCAGTTCACCGTCCCCGCCGGAACCTGGATGGGCGGCACGGTGGCGGCGGGCGGCGCGTGGTCGCTCTTCGGGTGCACGATGGCGCCCGGATTCACCTACGGGGACTACGAGCACGGTGACGCGGCCGACCTGACGGCGCGGTACCCGTCGGCGGCCGAGCGCATCGTGGAACTGTGCCGGCCATGAACCTCCTCGACGGCCAGGTCGCCCTGGTCACCGGCGCGGGCGGCGGCATCGGACGGGGCATCGCCCTGCGGTTCGCCGAGGAGGGCGCGGCGGTCGCGGTGCACTGCCGTACGGCGGTGGAGGCGGCGCGGGACGTCGCCGCGCGGATCCGGGAGCGGGGCGGGCGGGCCACGGTCCTGCGGGCCGACCTCACCGACGAGGACGCCTGCCGGCGCCTGGTGGAACAGGCCGCCGACTGGGGCGGGGGACGCGGGGGAAGCGGGAGACGCGGTGGAGGCGGTGGAGGCGGTGGCACCGGGGCACGGCTGACGGCACTGGTCAACAACGCGGGCGTGCAGCCGCTGCGGGACCTGCCCGGCATGACGGCCGCCGAGTGGCGGACGGTGGTGGACACCAACCTCACCGGCGTCTTCGCGTGCACGCAGGCCGCCGCCCGGATCATGCGGGCCCAGGACGACGGCGGCACGGTCACCCACATCGCCTCGATCGAGGCGGGCGCCCCCGCACCCGCCCACGCGCACTACGGCGCCTCCAAGGCGGCGGTCGTGGCACACGCCCGTTCCGCGGCGCTGGAGTACGGCCCGTGGGGAGTCAGGGTCAACACCGTCTCGCCCGGCCTCATCGACCGGGACGGGCTCACGCGGGCCTGGCCGGAGGGCGTACGGCGGTGGCGTGAGGCGGCGCCCACGGGACGGCTCGGGCGCCCGGAGGACGTGGGCGACGCGTGCGTGTTCCTGGCGTCGCGGCTGGCGTCCTGGGTCACCGGCCACGACCTCGTGGTGGACGGCGGGGTGACGGCACGCCCGTCGTGGTGAGGGCCCGGTCCGGCATCGGGTGAGTCCCGGCGCGTCTCCGGGGTGTCCCGGGTGCTTCTACGGCGCGTCTCCGGTCGGTTCTGGTGCGTCTCCGGTGCCGTCCCCGGTCGGCTCCGGTGCGTCCCCGTCGGCTCCGGTGCGTCTCCGGTGTGTCCCCGGGGCGTCTCCGGTGAGCGGGGTGGCGCCCGCGTCCGTACGTATCCCCGAGGCAGTGGGCCCCGACGACGGAGATGCGACGTGAGGTGTGGTGACGGTGCGCGCACTGAAGGCCGGGGGCGAGGGGGCCGTGGAAACGGACGGGGCCGACGGGGAGCCCAGGGGCCGGTGCTGCTGGGCACCGTGCTGGTCCTGCTCGGCCTCGTCCTCGGCCTCGTCCTCGGAGGCGCGGGACCGGCGTCCGCCCACGCCGCCCTCCGCTCCACCGACCCCGGCGACGGCAGCGTCCTCCAGCGCGCCCCCCGCCACGTCACCCTGACCTTCACCGAGTCCGTCGGCCTGCGCGACGACTCCTTCCGCGTCCTCGACCCCGGCGGCCGCCGGGTACGCACGGGGGAGGCCGGGCGCGCCGGCGGACGTTCCGACACGGCCCGCGTCGCGCTGACGGGCGAGCTCGGCGAGGGCACCTACACCGTGGCCTGGCGGGTGGTGTCGGCCGACAGCCACCCCGTCTCCGGCGCCTTCACCTTCTCGGTCGGCAAGCCCTCCACGAAGACCGCCTCCGTGGACACCGGTCCCACCGAGGACCCGCTCACCGCCACCCTCCACAAGATCGCCCGCTACCTCTCCTACCTCGCCGCCGCCCTGCTCATCGGCACCGCCGCCTTCGTCGCCCTGTGCCGCCCGCCGGACCCCGCCCCGCTGCGCCGGCTCCTGCCGGCGGGCTGGTGGACCCTGCTGGGCGCCACCGTCGCCCTGCTGGTGCTGCGCGCCCCGTACGAGGCGGGGGCGGGGCCGTCGGCGGCCCTGGACGTCGCCGCCCTCGGCGACACGGTGGCGACCCGGCCCGGTGTGCTGCTGCTGGTCAGACTGGCGCTGCTGGTGCCGGCCGGGCTCTTCCTCGTCGGCGTGACCCGCGGCGACCGACACCGGCAGCGCACCCCCCTCGCCACCGCGGCGGGCACCGCGTCGGCCGTCGGCCTCGCCCTGACCTGGTCCGCCGCCGAGCACGCGTCCGCCGGGATCCAGGTGCCCGTCGCGATGGCGTCCTCCGTACTGCACCTGCTGGCCACGGCGGTATGGCTCGGCGGTCTCGTGGCCCTGCTCACCACCCTCCGCTCCTCCCCGGACGCCGCCACGGTCGCACGCTTCTCCCGGACCGCCTTCGCCTCCGTGAGTGTCCTGGCCGTCACCGGCGTCTATCAGTCCTGGCGCGGCCTCGGCTCCTGGCCGGCGCTCACCGAGACGACGTACGGCAGGCTGCTGCTCGCCAAGCTGGCCGGGGTGGCCGTACTGCTGGCCGCGGCGGCGGTCTCGCGACGGTGGACGACCGCGTGGGTGACGGCGGGGGCGCTTGCGGACACGGCCGTACGCGCGCACGTACGTGAGCGGACACCGGAGCCGGCGGGCGGACCACCGGCCCGGGCGTCGGAACCGTCCGAGCCACAACCGTCCGAACCGGAGCCGTCCGAGCCGGAACCGCCCACCGACGTGGCCGCCCGCCACCGAGGGCTGCGCCGACCCGTCGTGGTGGAGGCCGTCGTCGCGGCCGTCGTCCTGGCGATCACGACCGTGCTCACCGGCACCCCGCCGGGCAGGGCCGCGGACGAGGCGGCACGGGCCGTACCGGCGGGCGGGGTGCTGCCCGCCTCCGTCACCACCGTCCCCTTCGACATCGGCACCTCCGGCCGGGGCACGGTCCAGATCACCCTGGACCCCGGCCGCACCGGCGACAACGCGGTGCAGGCCGTGGTCTTCGGCCCCGACGGCAGCCTGGCCGCCGTACCCGAACTGCGCCTCTCCTTCACGCTGCCCGACCGCACGGTCGGCCCGATCACCGCGGAACTCGTCGACCGGGGTGGTTACTGGAGCGCCAACTCCCTCACCCTGCCCCTCCCCGGCACCTGGACGATGAGGACGACGGTCCGGGTGTCGGAGACCGACCAGGTGAGCGAGACGCGGCGGATACGGATCGAGCGGTAGCGAGTCGGCGCACCGCACCGCACCGCGCAGAGGTGCCGGGCACCACGTTCTCAATACTGCCCGGCGCTTCGGCGCGGGCAGCGTCTGCCACCGGCGCATGCGGGCGGCCGGTCGCCGCTCGACGATCCCGCCCGGGAACCGCGACCACACGGCGTGAGCCCCATCACCCTCGAGCCGGCGCTTGCCGCACCCAACGCTGTGGCGTGGACACGTCGAAGGGCCCCACCGCGAACGGTGGGGCCCTTCGACATCGTGCCCGGTGAGGCACTGGCGGAGGATACGAGATTCGAACTCGTGAGGGGTTGCCCCCAACACGCTTTCCAACTGTGTTGGTGAGGGCTTGGGTTGAGTGCAGGGGCGTTCACCTGGGTTCATGGGCGGCCGGCGGCCGGTGCGGGGGCGGCTCCGGGACTCGCCTGAACGGCCATGAACGGGGCTGAATGAGACGGAAACTGAGACGGACGGAGGCATGGTGCCCCGACCGGGTGACGTTCAACTGGTTCGACATCGGTGACGAGCAGGGGCGCCCTATGGTGCGTCTCGCTCTTGCACACTCAGCTCACCGAGGAGTCGACGCAGCATGGCGACACCGCAGGATCAGCAGCCGGCTCAGACGTATGGGCAGCCGCCGACGATCATCATCAACAACAGCAGTTCCGCGACAGCGTCTGCCGCAACTGTTATCGGCGGAGTAGGCCTGAGGCGTCGGCGTCAGTCGCTGTGGGCCCACTTCTGGCTGCTCATGCTCACCGCGGGCATCGGCAACGTCTTCTATGCGATGCACGTGAGCCGCTGGAACCGAGACCGAGGCCTCTGACGACTGACGGAGGGGCCCTTCCGACGCGAGATCTCCGGGAGGGCCTCTGTCATGTCTCCACGCATCTGGTCGCAGCAAGGCGCGGACATCCGGAGCCATCAGCTTGGGAAGCTGCGATCACTCGGGGCTGGCCGGCCGCTGACCTGGGCGAACGGCGGACGACTGGCTCACTGGACTCGGCGGCTCTCACCGTGAGTCCCCGCTGTTCCCCGCTCGATCTGGTGCGGTTGTGGTGCAACCTCTCGGACACAGCACATAACGACGCTCACGTCACGAGACCGTCGCCCCGCTAGGTGCCAGCGTAGGAATCTGCCTCGTTGAGGCTTCACAACTCTGTAACAGCTGCCAAGACCTGGCCTACTCGTCTTGAGCCATCGCGCAGGATTTTGCATTGGAAGTGCCTATACCAAACGGCATGTCCAGAAACGAGTTACCGGCCGGGGGCGAGGCCAAGCCGTCGTCCGGAACTCGCAGACATGACTATGGGTCCCTGGCCTCTCCACTCGCGTCGCCCCGCCACGGCGTGGAGCCATGACCGCCCCGAACTGGAGACCGCCAACTCCGGTCTGACCGAAAGGACTATGTGCGATGGCCAGCACCCCCGGCCCGTGACCCGCGGGCTGCTGATCACGCTGGGCGCAGGAACTGCATCAGCGTCGATCGTAGCCGCTCCCTGGTGGATCACCGTCTCCCTTCTGAGCCTGCCACTGATCGTGCTAGCTGCGATCTTCCTGCCAGCTGTGTGGTCGCGCAGGCCCGCGCGAAGGCGAGACGCACGTCTCCTCTCCGAACGCATCTTGCGGGTGTTTGAGCGGAGGCGCCGGTGACTCCTAGACGCACGGGTCGTGCGCCACCGTGACGGGTCGAGCCCTGCTGCTGTAGTTGAGGAGCAGGGCTCTCTGCGCTGCTCGGCCTTCTGTCGTGACCCCCGCATTAGGAGTTCGATCTGGGCCCGCTCGGGCTGCGGCCGTCGGCTGATGCCAGGGCCAGACAAGGGTGCTGGTGTACGCCCCCGTCCGGCGTCGTTGATGTCAGCCGTGGATGTCAAAAGCCTTCTGATCCGTGGCTACGGAAGTCGGTCCTTGGAGACAGAAGCGGGGGGATAGTCAAGAGGGTGGCCGACGTTGGGTACGAGGCTGGGGTTGTTGCACTTCGGTGCTGGACCGCAGCCGAACCGGCGCCTAGTGCTTCATCCACTGCTGGGGCGACTCTCCGCTTGCTCCACTTGCGGAGTGCCCATGTCTTCTCTCATGACGGCTTCCCGTGCCAGGTCGAATAGAGCTCGGCGCTGGGCTACTGCTCGATGCTGACGTTCGCGGCGCTTACGTAGGAACTGCCACCATCTTGGTCCGTACGCAAGATCAGCGCGCGCGACGTCCAAGAAGTGCGCTTCATGATTACCGAGAGCGTTGAAGTACTTCGTGTCTGATTCATCGTGATCGTTGGGAGAGCCAATGGCGCTGAGGAGCGCGTCGGCCGCGTCCAACACGCGGGGCGGAGCACAGAGACGCATGCCCATCAAAGCGGCACGTATCTCCGTCTGGGCTTCTAGGTAGCGCCCTCGCAACCCCAGTTCGTCCAAACGTCGTTCCAAAGTGGCTGCACGATCCAGGTCGGTCTCTTCTTCGCATGCGCGCTGAAGCCCGCCCAAGTACAGGCCTGAGGCGATGAGCTGAGCCACGGCGTCTAAGTAGCGCCTGTACGCCTGGACTCGATCTTCTGCGCTACCGATCCGAGGCACTCCAACGGGGCGATACCGAGACATAGCCGCGCTCGCGGCGCTGCCGGCGGCGCGCACGGCCGCTGCGCCAAGTCCACCATCCATGCGATGGGTTTACAGCATCTGGCGCTATAGGCGCAGGTTCATGCCTTGATCGGAAAGGTACTTCTTCTTCCCTGGGTCTTGCCGCGGATCTTGCTGATCTGCGTTTTTGCTGGTCAGGAGCGGTGGGCCCGTGCGCCTGGTGATCGTCGTTGGTCGTCATTGGTCGCTGCCGAGCAGCCTCGGACGGCCCAGCCAGCACCGTCATGAGCGTCGGCTTACCGCGTTACGCAGCGCCTCGAACCACCCCATGAAGAGCCACCTCAACCACCAGAACCAACCTCTGCGCCTGCGTTGCGGCTGTGGTTCCGGACGCGCCGGCATGCGCGGAAGTCGGGGAGGAGTAGAGGCACGTGGACTTCGGCTTCGTCGACCTCCACCACCGTGCAGATGGCAGTAGCCGTTCCATCCGGCAGGGTTTCCGCACGCTCGCCCCTGCCGTGTCACCCCAGCGCAATGCCCCATGAAGGGAGTCTGGCAGAGCTTGCGCGGGCAGGGGGCCGACCGGGGTAACTGCTCACGAGAGGCCGGAGCATCAGCTTGGGAAGCTAAGGTGATCTAGGACTGATTGCTCTGCTGACCTGTGGTGAAGCGGCGACGGTTACTGACCGGTCATAGGCGCGGTCTCCGGTGTTCCACGTGGTTCCCCGCAGGATCTGGCACGGTTCTGGCACAGCTTGTGGAGCTGTCTACCCAGTCACAACAGATAGACAGCTCTCACAGTCACAGGTCGATGAGACCCAGCTTCAGGAGTACCTGTTGGATGAACTCTTCGATGACGTCACCCGGTGACACTACTGTCTGCCCTTCCCATAGGTCGCTTTGCGAGACGACAGTCACCCCAGGGGATTCTTCAGTTTCAAGGGCCACATCGGGATGTCTATAAACCATAATCCCGTCCTTGCAAGGTAGTACCTCGCGCAGTGAGATGTATGGATCAGAGAACTGATTGAAAGAGAATCTCTCATCAGGGTCGCTCACTGATGAAATAAAGAGCCCAACCTCATCTCGAAGGCTGTTATCGGGATCTGTTGTCCAATTCAGCTGATGCCTCTTCGAGTAGAAGAGAAACTTGCAGATGACTTTCCCTCTGACGACGACATCAACTGTCAGTTCCCACGTGCCGTGCGCCCAGCCTCGGTCCCGGATCTCCTTCCACTTCTCGAATGATTTCGCTTCATAGGTGCGATATCGGAAGGTGAAATCGGAAGACTCTTCGTTTAGTTCGTCCAGCCACTTGGTGAATTCTGTAATAAATCCTTCAAGCCTGCGACGCCAGACTTCGTAAATGTTGTACTCGGTTTGACGCGTCGTTTTCCCGGCAGCCTTGACTAGGCGGCGAATTCGCTCGCGACGCTCTTGAGGTGCCCGCGCAATTCTTCTCGCCTTATCCAGGGCTGCAAGTTCGGCACTTGCCATGATTGATACCAGAGGTCCGAAGTTTCCCTCGTCGGCAACCTCTAGTGCATCGTAATACTCACCTCGTCGACTAATTGGGATACCAATAGGGAGAAGGCCTGAACGTACGAGCGAGAAGTCCTGCAGCATGCGGGCCGTGCGCCCGTTTCCATCCATGAATGGATGAATCTTGGCAGTCGTAGCGTGCAGCCAAGCGGCACGAGTTAGGTCGCTATTCCCGCCCGCGACATATTGATCACATACAGCGCGAACAAGATCTGGGACATCCGCCCACGATGGGGGGCGATGATTTGCTCCCGTGATCGAAACGTCAGCTAGGCGAAAAGACCCAGCTTCTTGAATCAAGTTCTTCTCAACCCTTCGATGCACCTCCTTAATCAGGTCGACGGTAAGTGTTGCCTGTGCCCTTGCCTCGCTTTCAATCAATTCGTTCGCTTCGCTTACATTCAGGATCTCCTGTTCGGAGTAGCGGTCCGACTCTGAAACTGCAAGCCCATCGAGTACGGCACGCGTCAGGCGCGCATTTACTCGTACGCCCTCGATGTTGAGAGTGTCGCTAATTCGATCGGGAAGAAAACTGCGGGCAATTTCTTCCTGCACCTCGGGCGAGAATTCACCGAGGTTGAGGAGCGACTCAAGTTCTCCGCTGACTTCTTCTTCCAGCTGCTTCGCTGAGGAATCCAGGGAAATGCCGTGCAGGTCAAAAATTTCCACGATTACGCCCCCTGACGCTGTCTGATCGCCAGTCAGATGATACTGATGAAGGGGGCGGAATGGCAGAGATTCAACGAAACGTCGGCAGAACGAGGTGTGGGCGGCTTTGATGGAGGTACTGCCTGGTTGATCACGAAAGGTCGGCGGAGCGGCTTTGGGGTGGAGCTGCTTTGGCGCGAGTGATTATGGCCCCGTAAGCTTGCGGCGCGTCGGGCAGTCTGTGGACCTGCCCGGTAAAGCACGACGTTGGGGCCATGATCTTCGAGGCTCGCGCCAAAGTGGCTCCGTAAAGCCGCGGAGCCGACCGCCCCAGCCACGACGTACCCATTCTCTGGCATTAGGCGGCTGATTGCTGTGCGCGGTACGGCCGCCGGCCGGGCTGGAGCGGGGCGGAGGCAAGCGCAGGCCCGGCCGGGGGCCGGGCCGCGCGCGGTGAGCGGAGCGAGCCGCCTTGAACCAGTAGAGAAGGTTGTAACTCAGTCGGTCGTGTGGGGCGTCAAGTCGTCGATGCAGGCTGGTAGTTCCTGCCGTAGTCGGTGTGCGAGCGGCAGGAAGATGACTGGGCGGATCGTCCAGGTGATGCGGATGCCGGCCTGGGTGACGGTGATCGTGCACGGTTCCTCATGGAGCAGGGCCCGGCGGGTGTCGGCGCGGTCCTCGTAGAGCCACGTCCACGCCTCCTCGAAGGCGTTCGCGTCCAGGGCCGGAGTGAGGGTGCGGAGCGCAACCGCTACCCATCTGTCCGCCTGGTGTGCGGAGTAGGCATCGAACGATGCCCGTAAGGCCGGCCGCTTCTCCGGGTCCTCAAGGTCCTCGGTCCAGCACTCACACCAGAAGCCGCGGGTGGGCGCGTCCGTCAGCATGGGTGAGTTCCGCGTTTGGCGTCGGCGAAGAGGTGGGCGGTCACGGTGTGGCCGTCCGCGTTGCTGTGCACGGCCACCCGGTCCGCGATGAGGCTGACCATGCCCAGTCCCCTGCCGTGCTCGGCCTCCTGGTCCTGGTGCTCGACTGCGGGCGCGGTGTCCGTGCCGCCGGCGTCCGTGACGGACAGCGCGACGATCCGTGCGGAGACCGCCACCGCCAGGTAGAAGCCGCCCCCTGGCCGGCCGCTCGCCGTGTGCAGGACCGCGTTCGCGCTGAGCTCGCTCACGATCAGTTCGGCGTCTTCCGCCACGGGGGAGCCGCGCAGGATGTCCCGTGTCCAGCGGCGGGCCCTGCTCACCTCTTCCGGGAAACCTGGGCAACTGAGCCCCCAGACCCGTGCCCTACTCGTATACTCGTGCATACAAGTTCCTTCATGCTGGTAGGCCGCCATGTGCAGCGGGTTCGGGCTAGACGAGTTTCACGCCGTCGTGGGCGCGGACGGCCGGCGGGGACGCCGCGTCGAGTGCGTCCAGGACGCGTATCGCGTATGCCTCGTCGGCGAGTTCGATGACTTCTTCGCGGGTGGCCCAACGCAGTGCGCGCGTCTCGTCCCCGGTGGTCAGGGTGCCGTCGGCCGCCTCGCAGCGGAAGACGAGGGAGACGATCAGGCCGGTCATGTTCTTGTAGACGCCGGTCAGGGTCGCGGGAAGCGCGATCTTGAGGCCGGTCTCTTCGAGGACTTCGCGTTGCAGGGCCTCGGGGATGGTTTCCTCACGTTCGAGGACGCCGCCCGGGGGCTCCCAGTGGCCGTTGTCACGGCGCTTGATCAAGAGGGCACGGCCCTGGTCGTCGACGACGACCCCGGCGACGCTCACGGAGTGCGGGCGTTCTGTGCTCACGTTCCTCGGCCCTCTCGGCTGACTAGGCTGCCCACCGTAGCAACAACACTCGCCCACTCGTCTAGATACCTAAAGGAGTACGTCGTGACGTCTCTACCGAGCATCCTCGGGGGGCTGGACCCCACGAGCGATCGTGCGGTGTTCCGGCAGATCGCCGACCAGCTGCGCGACGCCATCGACCGTGGGCGATTCGGAGAGGGGGAGAAGCTTCCGTCGGAAGCCGAGCTGGTCGAGCATTACGGCGTTTCCCGGATGACGGTTCGGAACTCCTTCTCCATCCTCCAGGGCGAGGGCCTGGTCCACGCCGAGCACGGCAAGGGCGTCTTCGTCCGCCCCCGGCCGCCCGTCCGGCGCCTGGCCTCCGACCGGTTCGCCCGGCGCCACCGCGAGCAGGGCAAGTCCGCGTTCATCGTGGAGGCCGACGCCGCCGGCAGTCACCCCAAGGTGGACAGCCTGGAGGTCAAGGAGGAGAAGGCGAGTCAGGACATTTCCGCGCGGCTCGGCTCGGTGCGCCGTGTCCTCGCCCGTCGGCGCCGTTACCTCCTCGACGGCCGGCCGGTCGAGTTCGCCACCTCGTACCTCCCGCTCGACATCGCCCGCGGCACCCCCATCGCCGAACCGAATCCCGGTCCCGGCGGCATCTATGCCCGCCTCGAAGAACTCGGCCACCGCCTGGACCACTTCGAGGAGGAGATCCGTGCCCGGATGCCCTCCCCTTCCGAGGTCAAGACGCTTCAACTGGCTTCCGGCGTCCCCGTGATCCACCTGATCCGCACCGCCTACGACACCGAGAAGCGGGCCGTGGAGGTCTGCGACACGGTGATGGCGGCAGACGCGTACGTCCTCTCCTACCAACTCCCGGCGACCTGACCGATGGTGCGCGAGGCCACTTCCCCGGACTCGTACACCTCAGCACGCATACTCGTATAGACGAGTGGGCAAGTTGTGTGGCAAGGTGGTCAACGTGTCCGGCGAACTCGGGCACACAGGCTGCAACTTGCCTAGACGAGTAGATAGGAAGAAGCCTTGCGCACCATCCGCGTGGAGACCTCGGCCGCGACGATCCTGCTGACCGAGGCGCCCGAGCCCAAGGTCCGCGACCGGCAGACCGGAGAGATCGCGAAGGACGCCGTCAGCGGGGAGGCTCTGATGACCCTCGGCGTCGTCTACATCGAGGACGGGGAGTCGTCCCTGATCAAGGTGACCGTTCCGGAGAGCGGGGTGTCCGAGGGGCTCAGCCTCGGGGCACCCGTCTCGCTGCCCGGCCTGGCCGCCCGCCCGTGGGAGTCGGTGTTCAACGGGCAGCAGCGCCACGGCATCGCCTACCGCGCCGCCGCCGTCACCCCGGCCGCCTTCCCGGCCGCGATGGGGGCCACGGCCTGATGACCGACCTGGCAACCCTCCTGGAGGTGGGTGGTCCCGTCGCCGCACTCGGCGGTGGGGCCGCCTACACCCGGGCCCGTCACCCCGGCGTCTACTGGTCCACGGTCGGCCTGCCGATATCCACGGCCCGGCTGCTCGGCTCGTACGGCTCGGTCATGGAGGCGTGCGGCCTGACCGTGGCGCCGTCCCGGCTGCGGGTCCTGGCGGTCAAGGCCACCACCCGCCGGGAGGTCCGGCCCGTCCCTCCCCGCCGGGGCCTCATCCGCCCGACCACGACCGGCCTGCGGCTGCGCCTGCGTCTCGCCCCCGGGCAGGAACCCGCCGACGTGGCCGCCTCCGCCGAACGGCTGCGGCACGCCTGGGGCGTCCACGCCGTCTACGTCACCACGGTCAAGCCGGGCGTGGTCGACCTGCGACTCGTCGGCTTCGACGTACTCAAGCGGGTACGGATGCCGCGCAAGACCGCGGCTGGTCCGCTGCGAATACCGGTGGCGCTGCGGGAGGACGCCACCGTGTTCGTACGCGACTACCGGACCGTCCCGCACGGCCTCACCCTCGGCGCCACCCTCTCGGGCAAGTCCATGTACCTGCGCCACCTCATCGCCGGACTCGCCCCTCAGCCCGTCGCCCTGGTCGGCATCGACTGCAAACGCGGCGTCGAACTGGCCCCCTTCGCCGCCCGCCTGTCCGCACTCGCCACTGACCCCGCACAGGCCGCCGCTCTGCTGCCCGTGCTCATCCAGGAGATGGAGGACCGCTACGACCTGATCAAGGCCCAACAGGGCATCGCCCCCGGCACCCGGTACGAGGACATCACCTCTGACATCTGGGGCCTGCCCGAGCACGAACGCCCCGTTCCCGTCGTCCTCTTTATCGACGAGGTGGCCGAACTCTTCCTCGTCGCGAGCAGGAAGGACGAGGACCGGCGCGACGAGATGGTCACCCAGCTCATCCGCCTCGCCCAGCTCGGCCGCGCCGCCGGCATCTACCTGGAGGTCTGCGGGCAGCGCTTCGGCGCCGAACTCGGCAAGGGCGCCACCATGCTCCGCGCCCAGCTCACCGGCCGCGTCTGCCACCGCGTCAACGACGAGGCATCCGCCAAGATGGCCCTCGGCGACATCGCCCCCGAAGCGGTCTCCGCCGCCTGCACCATCGCTCCCGAGCGGCCCGGTCTCGCCGTGGCCGGTGACACCTCCGGCGGCTGGTCCCGCATCCGTACGCCGTACCTCTCCCTCGCCGACGCCGCCGCGACCTGTCACGCCTCGGCCCACCTGGTCCCCGACCTGCCCGCGCTCAAGCCCTTCCAGCCCATCGCGCTCGCACCGCCGACCACGTCCCCGGCGGCCCCGGTCCCCCGGCCCCGCCCGGTGACCTGAGCCACCCCCTCCCCACCCGGTCGGCGTGACCGCCTCACGCCGCGTCCCTACCCCTCCCATGCCCGAAACCGGAAGGAGCCGCAGCATGCGCGCCCTGCTGGCCCGCGTCGACGCGGTGCTCGTCCAAGCGGTCATCGCTGCCGCGCTGTCCTTCGCCCACCTGCACGACATCGCCCTCGCGGCCGGACAGGACGGCTGGAAGGCGTGGGCCTATCCCGTCTCGGTCGACCTGCTGCTCGTCGCCGCCTGGCGTCGCCTGCGCTCCGGTGACGCGAAAGCCGCGGGATGGTGCTGGTTCGTGATCGCGCTCGCCGCCTCGCTGGGCGCCAACGTCGCCACCGCCGGCCTCCTCGACTTGGACGACGTATCGGCCTGGCTCCGCATCCTCGTCGCGGGCTGGCCCGCCGTCGCCTTCCTCGGCGGAACCCTCCTCGCCCACTCGACACCGACACCGCACGACCTCGACCTCGACCTCGTCGAGGAACACGACGAAGAGACCGAGGCGCACCCCGGCACGACCGCTGACCAAGAGCCCGCCCTCGCCCCCGTACCGCGACTCCCCGCCCCACCGGTCACCGATCCGACCCCGAACGTGCCGGCTCCGTCGGCCATACCCGTCCCGGCCGCCCTGCTCGAACACGCCCGCAAAGTCGCCACCGAGCACCACACCCGCACCGGCACAGCCATCGATACCCCGACGCTGCGCGCCCGCCTCGGCGTCCCGCCGCCCCTGGCCGACGCCATCGCCGCCCAACTCTGAGAGGAGACCGACATGAGCCCCAACCGCCGCTTCCGCTCCGTCACCCGCATCGGCCCCGTCCAGGTCGGCACGTTCTACGACGGTCGCGGCCGCGAGAAGCACACCGCCGCCTGCACGGCCCCGCGCTGCGGCTTCTCCGCCGACTACGACAGCCGCGCCGCCGCCGAGCTGGCCGCCCGCACCCACTGCTGCCCCGTCCGCTGAAAGGACTCCGCACCCGTGACCGTCAGCCTGCCGCTCGTCTTCGTCCTCGGCCTCTTCGCCTGGGGAGCGGTCAAGTTCCTCGGCGTCCGTACCTGGATCGTCGTCGTCATCGCCCTGTTCGGCTTCTGGCTCTCGCACACCTTCATGGCCCCGGCCATCGAATCCGGTACGCGCTCCGGCGTGGACATCATCAACGGCTCACATGACTAGACGAGTAGGCAAGGAGAGATCCGCCGTGTTCCTGCCCCAGTACCCCGAGACCCCGACGCCGCTGCCCGCACACACCCATACCGCGACGGGCGCCCTCCCCGAGCGGCGGCCGACACCTCGGATATCCGTCAGCACCGGAGCGGTCGCGGCCGTTCTCGTCGGCGGCGTCGTCCTGACCGCCGTCGCCGTCGCGGCCGTCTCCGTGGCCGTCGCCGCTGTCGTCCTGCGCTCGCTGCTCCGCGACCAGCACCGCCGCTGACACACCACCGACCGACACCAGACCCCCGGAGCGGACCGACACCGCCAAGCATCCGCCGCCCCGGGGGCCCTGTCCCTCCTGACCGAAGCCAGAAGGAGAACTCCCATCATCACCCGCACCACCCCGCCCCCGCTCGCCGAACTCGGCGAACTGGTCGCCCTCGGCACCATGCCCGCCCTCATGCGCCAGCTCTCCGGTCTGGGCGGCTGCACCCACCCGATCCGCCTCGACGGCCACCGCACCGAGTACGCCGTGAACACCCGCACCGGCGAGATCGGCAACCGCCTCCACCACCTCCACTCCACCACCCTCCCCGCCGGTCACCTCCTGGTGCGCTGCAACAACCGCCGCACCACCCGCTGCCCGGCCTGCGCGGAGGTCTACCGCCGCGACACCTTCCACCTGATCACCTCCGGCCTGCGCGGCGGCAAGGGCGTCCCCGAACACGTCGCCGCACACCCCCGCGTCTTCGCCACCTTCACCGCCCCCGGCTTCGGCCCCGTCCACAACCGCCCCACCGGCCCGGCCCGCACCGTCCGCCCTTGCCGCTGCGGCACCCTCCACGACCTCGACGACCCCGCCCTCGGCACCGCCCTTGACCCGGACACCTACGACTACGAGACGGCCGTGTTGTGGAACGCACACGCCGGCCTCCTGTGGCGGCGCTTCTCCATCTACCTGCGCCGGGAGCTCGCCAAGCGCGCCGGCCTGACCCAACGCGACTTCCGCGAACACGCGCGGGTGTCCTTCGCCAAGGTCGCCGAGTATCAGAAGCGCGGCGCGGTCCACTTCCACGCCGTGATCCGCATCGACGGCCCCGAAGGCGGCGACACCCCGCCCCCGGCCTGGGCCACCGCCGAACTGCTCATCGACGCCATCCGCGCCGCCACCACCGCCACCCGCGTCGACGGCCCCACCATCGACGGCCGGGCCCACACCTTCGCCTTCGGACGACAGCTCGACGTCCGCACCATCCGCTCAGCCGACTTCAACGACGGCCAGGAGCTGACCGAACGCGCCGTGGCCGCGTACATCGCCAAGTACGCCACCAAGGGCGCCGAAACCGCGACCGGCGCCCTGGACCGCCCGCTGAAGTTCCTCGCCGAACTCGCCCAGCTCGACATCACCGACCACGCCCGCCACCTGATCCGCGCAGCCTGGACTCTCGGCGGCCGTAAAGACCTCGAACACCTCCGCCTGCGCGCCTGGGCCCACATGCTCGGCTTCCGCGGCCACTTCTCCACCAAGTCCCGCCGCTACTCCACCACCCTCGGCGCCCTCCGCGACGCCCGCGCCGCATGGCGCCGCGCCCAAGCCGCAGCAGCAGCCGCGCACGAGGACGGCCCGGAGACGACCACTCTCGTCCTCGCCCACTGGGTCTACGCCGGCACCGGCCTCACCGACACCGAAGCCTGGCTCACCGAGTCCCTCGCCCCCGCACCCGGCACGGAAGGAGAACCCACCCGTGGCTGAGTCCGCCACCACCGCAACGGTCACCGTCCTTGAGGCGGCCGACCCGTCCTTGGTGCTGCTGACCGTTGAAGAAGCGGCCCGGCGGCTCCGCATCGGGCGTACGACCTGCTTCCGGCTCGTCCTGGCCGGAGAGATCGAGTCGGTGACCGTCGGCCGGCTGCGCCGGGTCCCGGCTGATGCCCTGCCCGCCTACGTGGCGAAGCTCCGCCACCGTCCCGCTGTCGCGGCCTGAGAGGGAGGCACGGGCATGACAGAGCAGAAGCGCACCCGCCAGCCCAACGGCGCCTCCTCCATCTATCTCGGCAAGGACGGCAAGTGGCACGGCCGGGTGACGGTCGGAGTCCGCGATGACGGCAAGCCCGACCGCCGCCACATCGAACGGAAGACGAAGGCGGAAGTGACCAGGGCCGTCCGCGAGATGGAGCGGGCCCGCGACGACAAGAAGCTCCGCAAGCCGGGCAAGGGCTGGACCGTGCAGAGCTGGCTTGAGCACTGGGTCGAGAACATCGCCAAGCCGTACGTCTCCGAGAACACGTACGACGGCTACGAGGTCGACGTACGCGTCCACCTCGTCCCCGGCCTGGGCGCCCACAAGCTCGACCGCCTGGAGCCCGAGCACCTCGAACGCTTCTACCGGAAGATGCAGGCGGCCGGGAGCTCCGCCGGCACCGCGCACCACGCTCACCGCACGATCCGGGTCGCCCTGGGGGAAGCGGTCCGGCGCGGGCACGTCGCCACCAACGCCGCCGAGATCGCCAAGGCGCCCCGCCTCGAAGAGGAGGACATCGAGCCGTACACGATCGAAGAAGTACAGAGCCTGCTCGTCGAAGCGGCGAAGCTCCGTAACAGCGCCCGTTGGGTCGTCGCCCTGGCGCTCGGCCTCCGTCAGGGCGAGGCGCTCGGCCTGCACTGGAAGACGTCGACCTGGAGGCGGGGTACGTCCGCATCCGTAAGAACCGGCTGCGCCCCAAGTACGCGCACGGCTGCGGCGCCGACCCGTGTGGCCGAAAGGCGGGCTACTGCCCCCAGCGGGAGCAGACCCGGCGTGAGCACAAGTCCACCAAGTCCCGGGCCGGGCGGCGCACCATCGGCCTGCCCGATCCGCTGATCAAGATCCTTCGGCAGCACCGGGAGGCCCAGGAGCGGGAGCGGCTCGCGGCCGGTGCGGACTGGGAGGGCAAGGGGTACGTGTTCGCCTCGCCGACCGGTGGGCCGCTGAGCCCCAACACCGACTTCCACGTCTGGAAGCGGCTGCTTCGGGACGCCGGCGTGCGGGACGGCCGTCTCCATGACGCTCGCCACACCGCCGCGACCGTCCTGCTGATCCTCGGCGTCCCGGACGTCGTGGTCGACTCGTCATGGGGTGGGAGCCCGGGGGAGCGGCCCGGATGCGCGCTCGCTACATGCATGTGACGGGGACCATGCTGCGGAAGGTCGCGCGGCAAGTCGGGGACGCCATCTGGGAGTCGCCGACGGCGAACTGAGACGGAAACCGAGACGGACCACGTCGAAGGGCCCCACCGCGAACGGTGGGGCCCTTCGACATCGTGCCCGGTGAGGCACTGGCGGAGGATACGAGATTCGAACTCGTGAGGGGTTGCCCCCAACACGCTTTCCAAGCGTGCGCCCTAGGCCTCTAGGCGAATCCTCCGCAGAGAACATTACATGACGTGGAGGAGTGCTTGCGAACTCGTTCCGAGGGCCCCACATCGGGTAACGTGTGGCACAGCCCCTCACGCGGCGCTATCTGACTGAACTCCCCCAGGGCCGGAAGGCAGCAAGGGTAGGTCGGCTCTGGCGGGTGCGTGGGGGGCGCCTGCGTTTCAGGGCGGCCGGGCATTCCGGGGGCGGCCGGGGGTCCTGGGACGTCCTGGCTTCCTGGGGCGGACCGGTTGTCGGTGGGCGCCTATAACCTCGTATGCGTGTCGTCTCTCGCGCTCTACCGCCGTTACCGCCCGGAGTCCTTCGCCGAGGTCATCGGGCAGGGGCATGTCACCGACCCGCTGCAGCAGGCGCTGCGGAACAACCGGGTCAATCACGCGTACCTGTTCAGCGGTCCGCGCGGATGCGGCAAGACGACCAGCGCCCGGATCCTGGCACGCTGCCTGAACTGCGAACAGGGCCCCACCCCGACCCCGTGCGGCGAGTGCCAGTCGTGCCGCGACCTCGCGCGCAACGGACCGGGTTCCATCGACGTCATCGAGATCGACGCCGCCTCGCACGGTGGCGTGGACGACGCCCGTGACCTGCGTGAGAAGGCCTTCTTCGGGCCCGCCTCCAGCCGGTACAAGATCTACATCATCGACGAGGCCCACATGGTCTCGCCGCAGGGCTTCAACGCCCTGCTGAAGGTCGTCGAGGAGCCCCCGGAGCATCTGAAGTTCATCTTCGCGACCACCGAGCCCGAGAAGGTCATCGGGACCATCCGGTCGCGGACCCACCACTACCCCTTCCGGCTCGTGCCGCCCGGCACCCTGCGCGACTACCTCGGCGAGGTGTGCGGCAAGGAGGACATCCCGGTCGAGGACGGCGTGCTGCCGCTGGTGGTGCGGGCGGGCGGGGGATCCGTCCGGGACTCGATGTCCGTCATGGACCAGCTGCTCGCGGGCGCCGGCGCCGACGGTGTGACGTACGACATGACGACCGCCCTGCTCGGCTACACGGACGGCTCGCTGCTCGACTCCGTCGTCGAGTCGTTCGTCTCGGGTGACGGCTCGGCCGCCTTCGAGGTCGTGGACCGGGTGATCGAGGGCGGCAACGACCCGCGGCGCTTCGTCACCGACCTGCTGGAACGCCTCCGTGACCTGGTGATCCTCGCCGCCGTGCCCGACGCGGCGGAGAAGGGGCTCATCGACGCCCCCGCCGACGTCGTCGAGCGGATGCAGGCCCAGGCGCGGTCCTTCGGAGCGGCGGAGCTGAGCCGCGCCGCCGACATCGTCAACGAGGGGCTCACCGAGATGCGGGGCGCCCACTCGCCCCGCCTCCAGCTGGAGCTGATCTGCGCGCGCGTGCTGCTGCCCGCCGCGTACGGCGACGAGCGCTCGGTGATGGCCCGCCTGGACCGGATCGAGCGCGGTGTGCAGTTCTCCGCGGGTGCCGGTGCGCCCGCCATGGGGTACGTGCCCGGGCCCGAGGGGCATGCCGGTGCCGATGTGGGGGCTGCCGGGGGTGCCGCGGCCGTCGCCGCTCCGGTTCCGCCGGGTGGCGGGCCCGCCGCGGCCCGGGCCGCGGTACGGGGGCCCGGACCCGGTGGCGGTGCCGCAGCGGCCGGTGGCGGGGGAGGAGCTCCGGCGGCCGGCCGGAGCGGTCAGCCCTCGGAGCCGGCTGCCGGTGCCGGCGCGGGGCCCGCTCCGCACGCGGGTGGACCCACGGGAGACCGGCAGCCCCAGGACGCCGCCGCTCCCGCCGCTCCCGCAGCGGCGTCTCCGTCGGCGCCCGCGCCCGGCGCCTGGCCGACCGCGGCTCCCGCCGGTGGCGGTCGGCGCCCCGGAGGGTGGCCCACGGCGGCACCGGCGGGCGGCGGTCAGCCACCCCGGACGCCCGCCGCCCCCGGTCCTTCCGCGGCCTCCGCACCGGCACAGGCCCCGGCACCGGCAGTCGAGCCGACCGCCGCGCCTGCACCCGCCCCCACCCCCACCCCCACCCCCACCCCCGCTTCACCGTCGCCGGGCGCCGGAGTCGACCCCCGCACGATCTGGCCCAACATCCTGGAGGCGGTCAAGAACCGCCGCCGGTTCACCTGGATCCTGCTCAGCCAGAACGCCCAGGTGACCGGCTTCGACGGCACATCCCTCCAGATCGGGTTCGTCAACGCCGGCGCTCGCGACAACTTCCTGAGCAGTGGCAGCGAGGACGTGCTGCGGCAGGCCCTGGCCGAGCAGTTCAACGTGCAGTGGAAGGTCGAGGCGGTCGTCGACCCCTCCGGCGGCTCGGCACCCCCGCCCCCCGCCGGGCCCTCCGGCGGCTACGGCGGTTCCGGTGCCGGTGGTGGCGGCTTCGGTGGTGGCGGCTTCGGCGGTGGTGGCGGTGGCGGTGCCGGTGGCGGCTTCGGGGTCGGCGCGCCCGTACAGCGCCCGTCGGCGCCGTCGCCCGCGGCCCCGCCTCCGGCTCCCGCGCCGTCCGCGCCCACCGCGCCGGGACCGGCGTCCGGCCCGTCGTCCGCCCCCGCGCCCCGGCCCCCGGCGCCCGAGCCGCGCCCGGTGTCCCCGGAGGACGACGTCCCCGAGGACGACGACCCCGACCTCGACGAGTCGGCCCTGTCCGGCAAGGAACTGCTGGTACGGGAGCTGGGCGCGTCGGTGGTCGAGGAGATCCCGCACGAGTAGGCGGGGGCGTGCGGGGCCGGGGGCCCGGGGCCTGTACTGGAGGAACGCACAAGCCTCCGCGCCCCGCCGCTTCGGAAGCCCGCACAAACCGCTCCGGCGCGTTCCCATTAGGCTGGCCCCGTGAAGGTCCTTGTCATCGGCGGCGGCGCCCGCGAACACGCCCTGTGCCGTTCCCTGTCCCTCGACCCCGACGTCACCGCGCTGCACTGCGCACCCGGCAACGCCGGTATCGCCGAGGTCGCCGAACTGCACCAGGTCGACGCCCTCGACGGCGCGGCCGTCACCGCGCTGGCCACGAGGCTCGGCGCCGAACTGGTCGTCGTCGGACCAGAGGCGCCGCTCGTCGCCGGGGTCGCCGACGCCGTGCGCGAGGCGGGCATCCCGGTCTTCGGCCCCTCCGGGCAGGCGGCGCGGCTGGAGGGCTCCAAGGCCTTCGCCAAGGACGTCATGGCCGGCGCCGGCGTCCCCACGGCCCGCTCCTACGTCTGCACCAACCCGACCGAGGTCGACGCCGCCCTCGACGCCTTCGGCGCCCCCTACGTCGTCAAGGACGACGGGCTGGCCGCAGGCAAGGGTGTCGTCGTCACCGAGGACATCGAGGCGGCCCGCGCGCACGCGAACGCGTGCGACCGCGTCGTCATCGAGGAGTTCCTGGATGGCCCCGAGGTCTCCCTCTTCGCCGTCACGGACGGCGAGAACGTACGCCCGCTCCAGCCCGCCCAGGACTTCAAGCGGGCGCTCGACGGCGACGAGGGCCCGAACACCGGCGGCATGGGCGCGTACTCGCCGCTGCCCTGGGCCGACCCCAAGCTGGTCGACGAGGTCGTGCACAGCGTCCTCCAGCCGACCGTCGACGAGATGCGCCGCCGCGGCACCCCGTTCTCCGGCCTGCTCTACGCCGGTCTCGCGATCACCTCGCGCGGCGTCCGCGTGATCGAGTTCAACGCCCGTTTCGGCGACCCCGAGACCCAGGTCGTACTGGCCCGCCTGAAGACGCCGCTCGCCGGTCTGCTGATGGCCGCCGCCACCGGCAACCTCGCCGACCTGGAGCCCCTGCGCTGGAGCGACGAGGCGGCCGTCACCGTGGTCGTCGCCTCCCACAACTACCCCGGCACCCCGCGCACCGGTGACCCGATCACCGGCCTCGACGAGGTGGCCGCCGAGGACGCCCCGCACGCCTACGTCCTGCACGCCGGCACCCGCGGCGAGGGCGACGCCGTCGTCAGCGCCGGAGGCCGCGTCCTGTCCGTCACGGCCACCGGCGCGGACCTCACAGAGGCCCGCGACCGCGCCTACCGGGCCGTCGCCCGCATCGGACTCGACGGCTCCCAGTACCGTACGGACATCGCGGCGAAGGCAGCCGCAGGAGCCTGACCCGGCTCCGCGGGACACCCGCGCGCACCGAACCCGACAGGCCCCGGCTCCGTCTCAGGAACCGGGGCCTGATCCTTGCTCTCAGTCATCCACCTTTCCCCAAAGCCATTCCATCGAGTGACCGATGCGCCATACGGCTGACGGGCGTGAAGGCCCCAACTAGGGTGCCGCGCAAGCGTTCCGGCACTTGGCCCACCGGCATTGCGATGTCAGTGGCGGGTGCCACAGTGGGGGAATGAACGAGAGCCGGAGAGCAGCGCGAACGTCCAGGGCAGCAAGGAGGGGGTGAGGTCCGGCCGTGACCGGTATCGGTGGTGTGGAGATGGGCGCGCAGGCCGCGCGCTCCCGGGCACTGGCCGTGCTGCGCATCCGCAGCCGGGCGCTGGCCGTCGCCCTGTTGCCCGCCGCCGCGGCCGTGATCCTGCTCGTGGGCGGCTCCACCGGGCACCTCGCGGGCGGGGGCTGGGACGTCGTCCGCTGGACCGTGTCCGTGCTCGCGCTTCTCGTCCTGGCGGCCGGCGCCTCGGTCGCCCTGGTCGTCGCGCGTTCCCGGCCCGCCGTCACCCCGACGGTCACGATCGCCGAGGAGTCGGCGCCGGACCTCTACCGGATGGTGCGTGACCTGGCCGACCGGCTCGACGTCCCCGCCCCCTCCGCGATAGCGCTCACGCCGGACTGCGACAGCTGGCTGGAGGACCGCACCCACCGGGCGCACGGCCCGCCGCCCGTGGAGGAGCACGACGACGTGGCCGGTACGGGCGGCCCCGTCCACCGCCGGTCCACCGCCGCACCGGTCCTCGTCATCGGCTCACCCTTCCTGTGGTGGATGCGCGTCGGTGAGCTGCGCGCCGTCCTCGCCCCGGTCGTCGCGGGTACGGGGCCCTCGGCGCACCCCGACATAGCCGCCGCCCGCCGCTTCATACGCGGGCTGGACGCCGCGGTGGCGGTGGCCTCCACGGGCGGGCGCGGCCCCCTGTCCCGCGCGGTGCGCGCGGCCCTCGGCTGGGTGTCCCGGCTCCTGCTGCGCAGCTGCCGTGTCCACGCGGCCGAGATGGAACGTGGGGTCGCGGCGGCGGCCGCCGAGCGTGCACAGGCTGTGGACTACGGTCTGCGGATCGTCGCGCAGGAGCAGGTCGGGCTCGCGTACGCGGGCTGGGACCGCCTGCTGACCCGGGTCGCGCTGCCCGCCTGGCGGATGGGCCGCTGGCCCGCCCGGCTGGACGTGGGCGTCGTCGCCGCGCTCACGGAGCTGTCCCGCCGCGACCGCCTGGCGGAGGGCTTCGCCTCCCGGCTGGGTGAGCGTCCCGCCTGCGACCTGCTGGAGGAGCCCGGGGCGATGGACGAGGCGGTCTCCCTCCTCGCCGCCCGCCTCTTCCACGGAGGGCCCGCCGAGACGGGCCCGGACTGGGCGCCGGTGGGGTGGGACGAGTACCCCGAGGAGGTCGTCGACCGGGCCTGGCGTACGGACGCGGCCCGCCTCCACCGCGTCCTGGACGCCCTGGGCGTCCGTCGCGCTGCCGAAGGCGCAGCGCCGGGCACCGACGGCCCCACCCTGGCCCGCGTTATGGACCACCTCACGACCTCGTCCACCCCGGCCGCCGACGGCCCCTCGGACCCACGGGAGACGGTCGCCGCGATCGGCACGGGGCTCGGACCCGGACCGGAAACCGAGCCCCGGACCGGGCCTGGCGGCTGGGCCGGGTGCGGGTCCGGTGGCGAGACCGACGCGCGGACCGTTGAGGGGCGGCAGACAGCTGAGGGGCGTACGGGGTCCGGTCCGGCGGCCAGGGCCGGGTCCGGCGCGGAGCCCAGCGGGGCGCCCAGGGCTGGGACCGGCGCTGAGCCCGGGACGGGCACCGGCACCGAGGAGTCGCCCCGCGCCGAGGCCGGGACCCGCGCCGACGCCGGAAGTCACACCGACTCCCGGACCACCGGCTCCGGCTCCGGCACCGATACCGACACGAGGGACGACGCCGGGGCCGTGTACGCGTCGTACGGCGAGCGCGACGCTCACACCAACCATCTCGGCGCCCACGATGACGCGGATGCCCCCCGGGCCCAAAGCGACGCAGACGCCTCCCACGCCCCCCACGCCCCCCACGCCCCCCACGCCCACTCGGGCCACCACCCCGCCGACGTCCATGACGATGACGACCTCGCCGGCACCACCGCCCGCGGTGCCGCCCTGGCCGCCGGGCTCAGTGCCCAGCTCGCCCGCGAGGAGGCGGAGGCGCAGCCGACCGGAGCCCAGCCGTCCGCCTCCGGGGCAGCCGCGGGACCGACCGGCCCCGACACCGCTCTCTGGGCAGATGGCGCGCTCCCTCTCTTCCCCCTGCAGCCCCCGCGCACCGGCCGCGAGATCCTCACCGCCCACATCACGGCGATGGTGTGCTGCGCGGCGATGGACACCGTCGGCGCCGCCCCCGGCCTCGACTGGCTCGACGGCCCGTCCCTCCTGGTCAACGGCGCCCGCGCCGCGGATCTGGCCCCCCACGTCCGCAGCCTCGTCGAGACCGGCGACCCGGGGCCCCTGCGCGACTGGATGAACGAGCTCGGCATACGCCCGGAAAAGCCCGTGCGCCTGGTCTGACCCTCCCCGGCTCGGCCCGGCCCTCACCAGCCCGGCCCCGCCCGGCCCCGCCCGACCCCGCCCGGCCCGGCCCCCCGGCCCCGACCCAGGTCCCACCCGTCCCACCCGCCCGAACACCGCCGTACGAAGCCGCGTCGGACCGCCGAACCGGACCCCCTGATTCCACTTTCGGCCACTTCGCAACGAACCGTGACAGCACGCGCGCGAAATGTGATGTGCTGGGACCGATCGCGCACATGGCAAAGGCGTTCGTCATACGCACGACCGCGGGGGCACGAGGGAGGGGACTGTCCCATGGGGCCCGAGCAGATCCGCCGCTGGGAGTCGGGAGCGCTCGCGCACGCCGTGACGGATCCCTTCGGACAGGGGCCCGTCCCCTGGCTGCGCGGCGGCGAGACGTACTTCGGCGACACCGGCCAGGTCGTCGCCTGGTACGCGGACCAGGACGCCGTACCGGACCCGGACGGCAGGACCGGTACGAAGGACCGACGGCGGCGCACCGACGGCGGCGGCCCACGCGCCGCCGACGACGTCCGCCGCCAGATCAAGGGCTTCACCGCGACCGGAGCCGCCGCCCCCGGTGAGGCCATCGACTTCCACATCACCGTCGACCCGCCCCAGGAGTTCAGCGTCGACGTCTACCGGATCGGCCACTACGGCGGTGACGGCGCCGCCAAGATCACCACCAGTCCCCGCCTGTCCGGCATCGTCCAGCCAGCGCCGCTGACCGCCGACCGCACGGTCTCCTGCCACCACTGGTGGCTCTCCTGGCGGCTGCAGATCCCGTCGTACTGGAACATCGGCGCGTACGTGGCCGTCCTCACCACCGCCGACGGCTACCGCTCCCACGTGCCCTTCACGGTCCGCGACAGCCACCCGGCCGACCTGCTCCTCGTGCTGCCGGACATCACCTGGCAGGCGTACAACCTCTACCCGGAGGACGGCCGCACCGGCGCCAGCCTCTACCACGCCTGGGACGAGGACGGCCGGCTGCTGGGCGAGGCGGACGCCGCGACGACCGTCTCCTTCGACCGCCCGTACGCGGGCGCGGGGCTGCCGCTGCACGTCGGCCACGCCTACGACTTCATTCGCTTCGCCGAGCGCTACGGCTACGACCTCGCCTACGCCGACGCCCGCGACCTGCACTCCGGCCGCGTCGACCCGACCCGCTACCGGGGGCTGGTCTTCCCCGGCCACGACGAGTACTGGTCCGCCGCCATGCGCCGCACCACGGAACTCGCCCGCGAGCACGGCACGTCCCTGGTCTTCCTCTCCGCCAACACCATGTACTGGCAGGTGGAGCTGGCGCCGTCCCCGTCCGGCGTCCCCGACCGCCTGCTGACCTGCCGCAAGCGCCGGGGCCCGGGCCGTCCGGTGCTGTGGCGGGAGATCGACCGCGCCGAACAGCAACTCCTCGGCATCCAGTACGCCGGCCGCGTCCCCGAACCGCACCCGATGATCGTCCGCAACGCCGGTCACTGGCTCTGGGAGGCCACCGGCGCCCACGAGGGGGACGAGATCGAGGACCTGGTCGCAGGCGAGGCCGACCGCTACTTCCCGCGCGCCGCGCTCCCCGAGCACGACGAACGGGTCCTGCTCTCGCACAGCCCGTACACCGACGTCGACGGCGCCCGGCGGCACCAGGAGACGTCGCTGTACCGGGCCCCGTCGGGCGCCTGGGTCTTCGCCTCCGGGACGTTCGCCTGGTCTCCGGCCCTGGACCGCCCCGGCCACGTCGACCCACGTGTCCAGCGCGCCACCGCCAACCTCCTGGACCGCATCTGCAAACGCGACTGACCCGCCACCCCCGGCTCGCCACCCCCGGCCCGTCCGGCCGGACCCCATAGCCCCGGACCCCGGACCCGCCACCGCGGCCCCGTGACCCCGGGCCCGTCCGGCCCGGCCCGCCACCCCGCCCCGTCCGGCCCACCATCCCGCCCCGTCCGGCCCGCGACCCCGCCCCGTCCGGCCCGGACCCGACAGCCCCGGACCCGGACCCCGGACCCGCCCCCCTGTCCCCGGCACTCCGGACGTACGGGAGAATCGAGTCATTGGACAGAACCACGGGGAGGAACCGTGTCCGGATTCGTTGAAAAGCCCGAGCCGATCCAGGTTCCGGGTCTGGTGCATCTGCACACCGGCAAGGTGCGCGAGCTGTACCGGAACGAGGCGGGCGACCTCGTGATGGTCGCCAGTGACCGCATCTCCGCCTACGACTGGGTACTGCCGACCGAGATCCCCGACAAGGGCCGCGTCCTCACCCAGCTCTCCCTGTGGTGGTTCGAGCAGCTCGCCGACCTGGCCCCGAACCACGTCCTGAGCACCGAGCTGCCCCCCGGCGCCCCCGCCGACTGGGAGGGCCGCGCCCTGGTCTGCAAGTCCCTGCGGATGGTCCCCGTGGAGTGCGTGGCCCGCGGCTACCTCACCGGTTCCGGGCTGGCCGAGTACGACGAGAGCCGTACCGTCTGCGGCCTCGCCCTCCCCGAAGGCCTCGTCGACGGCTCGGAGCTGCCCGCCCCGATCTTCACCCCGGCCACCAAGGCCGAGGTCGGCGAGCACGACGAGAACGTCTCCTACGAGGAGGTCGCCCGCCAGGTCGGCGCGGACACCGCGGCGGCGCTGCGCCAGGCGACCCTGGCCGTCTACTCCCGGGCCCGGGACATCGCCCGCGACCGGGGCGTCATCCTGGCGGACACGAAGTTCGAGTTCGGCTTCGAGGCCGGGCACCCCGAGAACCTGGTCCTCGCCGACGAGGTCCTCACCCCGGACTCCTCCCGCTTCTGGCCGGCCGACCAGTGGCAGCCGGGCCGCGCGCAGCCGTCGTACGACAAGCAGTTCGTCCGGGACTGGCTGACCTCGGCCGAGTCCGGCTGGGACCGTCGGAGCGAGCAGCCCCCGCCGCCGCTGCCGCAGCAGGTCGTGGACGCGACCCGCGCCAAGTACGTGGAGGCCTACGAGCGCCTGACCGGCCTGAGCTGGTCGTAGACACGCCGAGGCGAACACGGGAAAGCCCCCGGCCGGAACCGGGGGCTTTCTCGTACGGAGCGAACGACGAGGTTCGAACTCGCGACCTCAACCTTGGCAAGGTTGCGCTCTACCAACTGAGCTACGTTCGCACTGCGCCGTGGACTTCGTCCTGACTCGGTCATGGACTTCGCCGTGGCGCGACAGCCACTATACCCAACCCCGCTCCCGCGCGAGCCGCACCGCCGTGTGCCGGTTCTCCGCCCCGAGCTTGCTCGCGGCCGACGACAGGTAGTTCCGTACGGTCCCCTCCGCGAGCGCGGCGCGGTCGGCGATCTCCGCGATGGGTGCCCCGTCGGCGGCGTGCTCCAGCACCTCGGCCTCGCGCGCGGTCAGCGGCGAATCCCCGGCGGAGATCGCGTCGGCTGCCAACTCCGGGTCGACGTAGCGGTTTCCGGCATGCACGGTGCGGATCAGCTCGGCGAGCCGCTGGGCGCTGACCGTCTTGGGGACGAACCCGCGCACACCCGCCGCGAGCGCCCGCTTCAGGTGCCCGGGCCGTCCGTGACTGGTCACGATCAGCACCCTGCAGGCGGGCAGCTCTGTCCGCAGGGATGTGGCGACCTTCACACCGTCCGCGCCGGGCATCTGGAGATCCAGTACGGCGACGTCCGGTGCGTGCGCCCGTGCCATCGCCAGCGCCTCCGGACCGGTGGCCGCCTCGGCGACCACGACGAGGTCGTCCTCCAGGGACAGCAGGGCCGCCAGCGCCCCGCGGATGAGGTGCTCGTCGTCGGCGAGCAGCACGCGGACAGGGGTCGTCACGACGCGACCTCCAGCACGGCCTCGGGCCCGGTCTCGGCCCTGGCCTCAGTCCCGGCCCCAGCCCCGGCCTCGGGCTCAGTCCCGGCCCCAGCCCCGGCCTCGGGCTCAGTCCCGGCCCCAGCCCCGGCCTCGGGCTCAGCCCCGGCCCCAGCCCCGGCCTCGGGCTCAGTCCCGGCCTCGGCCCTGGCCCCAGCTCTGGGCCCAGCACCAGCCCCGGCCTCAGTCCGGGCCTCGGCCTCAGCCCCAGCCCCGCCGCCCCCGGCCCACGGCAGCGGCACCTCGGCCGTGAGCCGGAACACGCCCTTGCCGGCGCTCCCGGCCTCCAGCGTGCCGTCCACGGCGGACAGCCGCTCCCGCAGCCCCGCGAGCCCGGAGCCGCCCGACACGGCGGGGCGGTCCGACGCGGCGGAGCCGCCCGCGCCGACGGCGGGACTCGTCCCGGTCGCGTCCGCCACTCCGTCGTTCTCCACCGTCAGCACCACACGTCCCTCCGACATCCGTACCACCACGGCGACCTTCTCGGCGTCCCCGTGCCGCAGCACGTTCGTGGTCGCCTCCCGCACCACCCAGCCGAGCGCCGACTGCACCTCGGCGGGCAGCCCGGACGTCTCGCCGCGCACCTCGCAGTCGATCCCGGCCGCGGTGAGCACGCCCCGGGCGCCGGCGAGTTCGACCTCCAGGTCGGCCTCTCGGTAGCCGCGGACGACGTCCCGCACCTCCCGCTGCGACTCCTGGGCGATGCGCTGCACCTCGATCATCTGCTCCACCGCTTCGGGCCGGCCGCGCCGGGACAGCTGGACGGCCAGTTCGCTCTTGAGCGCGATCACGGCCAGGTTCCGCCCCATCACGTCGTGCAGGTCCCGGCCGAACCGCAGCCGTTCCTCGGCGACCGCGAGCCGGGCGCGGGTCTCCTTGGCCTCGTCGAGCGTGTAGACGGCGTTGAGCAGCCAGACGGAGAAGATCGAGGTGAAGGCGAGGAACCCGCCGGCCACCAGCACGAGGCCCGCCACGGCGGCCGAGGCGATGCCCGGCATACCCAACGGGAACGAGACGACACCGGCCCCCAGCGCGAAGCCGCCGACGACGGCGACCACGCGCCGCCGGTTGCGCACGCCGAGCGCGAGGGTGCCGGCGCCGAAGCACAGGACGCCTCCGAAGACGGATCCCGCCGCGGTGTCCACCCCGTCGCCGCCCGGTCCGCGCTCCGCGATCCCGACCGCGCCGATCGCGATCACCGCCGTGAGCGCGGCGAGCGCCCACAGCAGCCGCAGGGGCTGCGCACGCCGGCCGCGCGTCCAGTCCAGAGCCCGGGAGGAGAAGAGCATGCAGACCGCGGCGTGCAGGACGACCAGCAGGGACAGCCCGGTCGCGAGCCGGGGCCCGACCTGGTCGAAAGCCGACAGCCCGATGGTGAGGATCTCGATGACCCCGAAGAAGTGGAACGACCACCGGGTGTACGTCTCCACTTTCGCCGGTGTGCTCTTCCGCCCCCACCAGCGCCTTGGCCTGCGCATGCCCTCGCTCGCCCCGCTCTCCCTGATCCCGGCCTTGGTCCCGGCCCCGGCCCCGGCCCCGGCCCCGGCCCCGGTCCCGGTCCCGGTCCCGGTCTTCCCGTACGTCAGTGCCGTGGCTCCCAGCGGAACCACCGCCGTACAGCAAACACCGCGACCACGGTCCAGGCCACCGCCGTGGTCACGGCGCCCAGCGCCTCGTACGCCGACAGGTCACCGGTCCAGCCACCGCGCACCAGGGTGACGACGGGCGTCAGCGGGAGCAGCTCGCAGACGGAGGCCAGCTGGTCGGGGAACAGCTCCAGCGGGACGAACATGCCGGAGCCGAGCATCGAGACCATCGTGAACGGCAGCGGCGTGACCTGCGCGCTCTCGCCGGTCCGGGTGAAGCTCGCGGTGACGGCGGCGAGCGCGGCGCTCATCACGAGCCCGAGCAGCAGGCCGAGGACGGCCAGATGGGGCGCGGAGGGCGCGGACAGGTCCAGCAGGACGAAGCAGCCCACCGCCAGCAGCAGGCACTGCAGGAGCCCGCTGAGGACGGCCGGCATCGCCGACCCGCTCAGTATCTCGACGTCCCGCAGCTCGCCGGTGCGCAGCCGCTTGAGGACGAGTTCCTCGCGCCGGACGACGAAGACGCCGACGAGGGCCGTGTAGACGGCGAACAGCAGAGAGAAGCCGATCGCGGCGGGCAGCACGAGCGTGCCGGTGGTCAGTCCGGCCTCGGCGAGGTCCATCTCCTTGGACGCCGACCAGACGCTGACCGGCAGCACCAGCGGCACGAACAGCGAGGCGAAGAGTGTGCCCTTGGTCCGTCCGAGCAGGGTCAGTTCGGCGCGGGCGAGGGCGGCCATGCGCCCCAGCGGCGTGGTGCCCGGGGTGTTCGTGGCGCGCGCCGCGGACTGCCTGGTGGTCGTGGCGCTCATGCCGTGTGCTCCTTCGTCTTCGTCCCCTTGGCCGTCCCCCCGGCCGCTCCGCCGGTCGCTCCCTCGGCCGTCCTCGCGGACGCCTCCTTCGCGATCTCCAGGAAGGCCTCCTCGAGAGACGCCGACCGCACGTCCAGGCGGCGCAGCTCCACGCCTGCCTGCCCGGCCCACACCAGCAGCCCAGTGGCCGCTCGCTGCAGTTCGTGGGTGCGCAGCCTCACCGTCCGGCCCTCGACCTCGTGGCCGCTGACGCCCAGCCCGTCCAGCGGCGGCAGGTCGCCGACGAAGTAGCCGTCGGGCAGCTCGAAGGAGATCCGGGAGGGCCGCTCGGCGGTCACCTCGGCCGGGGTCCCGGTGGTGGCGATCCGGCCCTCGTGCATGATCGCGAGCCGGTCGGCGAGGTTCTCGGCCTCCTCCAGGTAATGCGTGGTCAGCAGCACCGTCGTGCCGCCGTCGCGCAGCGCGCTCACCAGCTCCCAGGTGTCCCGGCGGCCCTCGGCGTCCAGTCCGGTGCTGGGCTCGTCGAGGAAGAGCACCTCGGGGTCGCCGAGGAGAGCGAGCGCCAGGTCGAGGCGGCGCCGCTGGCCTCCGGACAGCTGCTTCACGCGGGTGCCGGCCTTGGACTCCAGCCCGACCACCCCCAGTACCTCCATCGGCGGGCGGGCCCCGCTCACGCATCCCGCCCACATCCGGGCGGTCTCGGCGACGGTCAGCTCGGACGGGAAGCCGCCCTCCTGGAGCATCACCCCGGTGCGGGGCCGTACGGCGTCCCGCTCGGTGTACGGGTCGTGCCCGAGGACGCGCACCCGTCCGCCGGCCGGGGCGGCGAGGCCCTCCAGCAGTTCGACCGTCGACGTCTTGCCGGCGCCGTTGGTGCCCAGCAGTGCGAACACCTCTCCGCGGCGCACGGAGAAGTCGATCCCGCGCACGGCCTCGAACCCGCCCCCGTACACACGCCGAAGGTCGGTGACCTCGATCACGTGTTCGTGTCCGTTTGATTGCATGCCTCAAGCATTCCGGCGCTCCGGGCCGGACGACAGTGCGGCCCGTCATCACCCGGCATGACAAATGTCAGACGGGCCGCCCGCACTCCCGCGGTGGATCCCGGTCATGGGCACACGAAAAGACCCCGGTCCTCGGAGGACCGGGGTCTGATTCCCGAGCGGACGACGAGGTTCGAACTCGCGACCTCAACCTTGGCAAGGTTGCGCTCTACCAGCTGAGCTACGTCCGCATTGCCCCCGACCGGCCTTCACCGATCGGTGCGAGCACCAGCTTACCTGATCGACTTGCGTGATCGGTACGGCGATGCAGAGCGGGTGACAGGAATTGCACACTGCGCCTTCCTCCTGGAAGGAGGATGTTCTACTACTGAACTACACCCGCATGTTCCGTGAGCTGGGCTTTTCGGCCCCGCCCCTCGGCGTGCTCCAGACTTTAGCTGATCACCCGGGGTGCTGCGCAAGTCGGTTGCCGCGAGGGGCGGTAGAGCGGCCGCCGAGGGAGCAGCCGAGGAGCGGCCGGCCACCCCGGCCGCACGGAACGGCTGACCGCGTGCCGTGCGTCGGGGTGGGCCCGAGGCGGGCTCACTGCGCCTCGGCGAACGCCTCGTACACCTTCTTCGGGATCCGGCCCCGCGCGGGCACGTCCATCTTGTTCGCCTGCGCCCAGGCCCGGACCGCAGCCGGGTCGGGGGCGACCTCCGTCTGCCGGTACGCCTTGCCGGAACGCGACCGCTTGCGGCCGGCCGACACGTACGGCTCGAGCGCCTTGCGCAGTTCCCGGGCATTGGTTTCGTTCAGGTCGATCTCGTACATCCGGCCGTCGACACCGAAGGCGATCGTCTCCGCCGCTTCCGAGCCGTCGATGTCGTCAAAGAGAGTGACTACGACACGCTGCGCCACGAATATCGGTCCCTTCGTGCGGCATCTCCGCCATGACGTGCCAAGACGCCGCGATGATGCCGACTGTTCGCCTGTAATTGGGCAAAGTATCGGCTAATGACATTTCATTTGTACAGTGCCCGGCATTGCATTGGGAAGCCCGACTAAATCTCTCCGCGTGTCCTCCGCGCAATAGGCGTCCAGGATCGATCCGGGATCTTTCCCGAAGCTTTTCGTGGCCACCTCCCCCCGATACCCGATCGTGACAGGGCTCACGTAGTTTCCTCCAAGGCTACGCGCGTAGAAAATTTGTACGGGTAGTCTGAAGGGACCTGCTCAGCACCACACACCGGGAGTGCCAGTGGCACGCGTCGTAGTCGACGTCATGCTCAAGCCGGAGATCCTCGACCCCCAGGGCCAGGCGGTGCAGCGCGCACTGCCGCGGCTGGGTTTCGAGGGGATCTCGGACGTACGTCAGGGAAAGCGATTCGAACTGGAAGTGGACGGGCCGGTCGACGACGCCGCCCTCGCCCGCATCCACGATCTTGCGGAATCCTTCCTCGCCAACACCGTGATCGAGGACTTCACCGTCAAGGTCGAGTCCGATGACGTAGTCGCGGGGGCCGTGAAGTGACCGCTCGTATTGGCGTCGTCACTTTCCCCGGCAGTCTCGACGACCGGGACACGCAGCGCGCGATCCGCGTCGCCGGCGCCGAACCCGTCGCCCTCTGGCACAAGGACAAGGACCTCAAGCAGGTCGACGCCGTGGTGCTCTGCGGTGGTTTCTCCTACGGCGACTACCTGCGCGCCGGCGCCATCGCGCGCTTCTCGCCGGTGATGGACACCGTCATCGACCAGGCCAAGGCCGGGCTGCCCGTCCTCGGCATCTGCAACGGCTTCCAGATCCTCACCGAAGCGCACCTGCTCCCCGGCGGCATGCTGGGCAACGACCACCTGCACTTCATCTGCCGCGACCAGAAGCTGCGGGTGGAGAACGCGGACACCTCCTGGACCAGCGACTACAGCGCGGGCCAGGAGATCCACATCCCGCTGAAGAACATGGACGGGCGCTACGTCGCCGACCGGCGCACGCTGGACGAGCTGGAGGCCGAGGGCCGCGTCGCCTTCCGCTACCTCGACGTCAACCCCAACGGCTCGCTCAACGACATCGCCGGCATCACCAACGCCGCCGGGAACGTCGTCGGCCTCATGCCGCACCCCGAGCACGCCGTCGAGCCGCTGATCGGCACCGGCCGCACCGACGGCCTCCCGTTCTTCACCTCGATCCTCAAGAAGCTGGTCAACGCATGAGCCGGACGCCTCTGGACACGGTCGAACACGCGGCCGCGACCCCCGACGTCGAGCTGCCCTGGGCCGAACTGGGCCTGAAGAAGGACGAGTACGAGAAGGTCGTGGAGATCCTCGGCCGCCGCCCCACCGGGGCGGAGCTGGCCATGTACTCCGTCATGTGGTCCGAGCACTGCTCGTACAAGAGCAGCAAGGTCCACCTGCGCCAGTTCGGCGAGAAGGCCCCCGAGTCCGACGCGATGCTCGTCGGCATCGGCGAGAACGCCGGTGTCGTCGACGTCGGCCAGGGCTACGCGGTCACCTTCAAGGTCGAGTCGCACAACCACCCCTCCTACGTCGAGCCCTACCAGGGCGCGGCCACGGGCGTCGGCGGCATCGTCCGCGACATCATCGCGATGGGCGCGCGGCCCGTCGCCGTGGTCGACCCCCTGCGCTTCGGCGCCGCCGACCACCCCGACACCAAGCGCGTCCTCCCGGGCGTCGTCGCCGGCATCGGCGGCTACGGCAACTGCCTGGGCCTGCCCAACATCGGCGGCGAGGTCGTCTTCGACGCCTGCTACCAGGGCAACCCGCTGGTCAACGCCGGTGCCATCGGCGTCATGCGGCACGAGGACATCCACCTCGCCAAGGCGTCCGGCACGGGCAACAAGGTCATCCTCTACGGCGCCCGCACCGGCGGCGACGGCATCGGCGGCGCGTCGATCCTGGCCTCCGAGACCTTCGACGACGCCAAGCCCTCCAAGCGCCCGGCCGTCCAGGTCGGCGACCCCTTCCAGGAGAAGCTCCTCATCGAGTGCACCCTGGAGGCCTTCGAGGAGAAGCTGGTCGTCGGCATCCAGGACCTGGGCGCCGCGGGCCTGTCCTGCGCCACGTCCGAGCTGGCGTCGAACGGCTCCGGCGGCATGCGCGTCACCCTCGACGACGTCCCCCTGCGCGACTCGACCCTCTCGCCCGAGGAAATCCTCATGAGCGAGTCGCAGGAGCGCATGTGCGCGGTCGTCGAGCCCGGCAAGGTCGACCGCTTCCTGGAGATCTGCGAGAAGTGGGACGTCATCGCCACCGTCATCGGTGAGGTGACCGACGGCGACCGCCTGGAGATCTACTGGCACGGCGGCAAGATCGTCGACGTAGACCCGCGCACGGTCGCGCACGAGGGCCCGGTCTACGAGCGCCCCTACGCCCGCCCGTCCTGGCAGGACGAGCTCCAGGCCGACGACGCGAACAAGCTGCCCCGGCCGGAGACGTCCGACGAGCTGAAGGACCAGGTCCTGAAGCTGGTCGCCTCCCCCAACCAGGCGTCCAAGCAGTGGATCACCCAGCAGTACGACCACTTCGTGCAGGGCAACACCGTTCTCGCCCAGCCCGAGGACTCCGGCATGATCCGCATCGACGAGGAGTCCGGCCTCGGCGTCGCCATCGCCACCGACGGCAACGGCCGCTACGCCAAGCTCGACCCGTACACGGGCGCCCAGCTGGCCCTCGCGGAGGCCTACCGCAACGTCGCCACGACCGGCGCCAAGCCCCTCGCGGTCTCCGACTGCCTGAACTTCGGCTCGCCCGAGGACCCGGCGGTCATGTGGCAGTTCGCGGAGGCCGTGCGCGGCCTGGCCGACGGCTGTCAGCAGCTCGGCACCCCGGTGACCGGCGGCAACGTCTCCCTCTACAACCAGACGGGCGAGGCCGCCATCCACCCGACCCCGGTGGTCGCGGTCCTCGGCGTCATCGACGACGTGGCCCGCCGCACGCCGGTCGCCTTCCAGGAGGACGGCCAGCTGCTGTACCTCCTCGGCGACACGCGTGAGGAGTTCGGCGGCTCGGCCTGGTCCCAGGTGATCCACGACCACCTCGGCGGCCTGCCGCCCAAGGTCGACCTGGAGCGGGAACGCCTCCTCGGCGAGATCCTGATCTCCGCCTCCCGCGACGGCATGATCGACTCCGCGCACGACCTGTCCGACGGCGGTCTGGTCCAGGCGGTCGTCGAGTCGGCGCTGCTCGGCGGGAAGGGCGCGCGTCTGGTCGTACCGGACGGCCTGGACGCCTTCACCTTCCTCTTCTCGGAGTCGGCGGGCCGCGCGGTCGTCGCCGTCCCGCGCTCGGAGGAGCTCCGCTTCAACGACATGTGCGGCGCCCGGGGCCTGCCGGCCACCCGCATCGGTGTCGTGGACGGTGACGCGGTGGAGGTCCAGGGCGAGTTCTCGCTGTCCCTGGCCGAACTGCGCACGGCGCACGAGGAGACGATCCCGGCGCTGCTCGCGTAGCGGTCGCGGGAGTCCGTACGAGTACGAGCCGAGGTCCCGTCCGGTCGGTTCCGGGCGGGACCTCGCCGTTCTCGTCGCTTCAGCGGACGTAGTTCTTGAGGATCTCCGTGTCGAGCTCGATGCCCATCGGGTCGGGGAGGGCGACCGCCCCCCGAACTTCGCGACACGGACGTCGCGGTAGCCGCCGACCCGCCGGTCCGGGGAGCTGTGCACCGTGACCGCGCAGGAGTCCCGCGGCGCTCCGCGTGCGGTTTTCCCGGCCGGACACACGTACGGGTGACTGGCCTTGCGCGTCTCGCTCTTGCATGTGATTACGTAATTACGTACTCTCGGACGAGTGGAGCAACTGGAACGACGCGTAACCGACCTCGAACGGCGCCTCGCCGCCCTGGAAGCCGCCGACCGGCCCGCGCCCCGCCTCTCGGAGGGTGACTTCTGGGCCCTGGAAGGGCTGAAGGCCCAGCTCGCCGAGGCGGGGGAGGGGGCGGCCGACGGCGGCGTCCTGTTCACCGGCGCCGTCCGCCTGCCTACCGGTGAGCGGTACGAATGTCAGTACGGCGCTCTGACCGAAGGGCTGCTGGACGCCGATTGGACGGAGGCGGCGGAGGCGTTCGCGGCACTCGGCCATCCCGTCCGGCTCCGGCTGCTGCGCGAGATTCTCGGCGGCCGGCGCACCGCCGCAGAGCTGGCCGAGCTGGACGAGGTGGGCACGACCGGCCAGATCTACCACCACCTCCGCCAGCTCACCGGCGCCGGCTGGCTGCACACCACCGGCCGGGGCCGCCACGAGGTGCCGCCGGGGCGGGTCGTACCGCTGCTGGTGGCGCTGTCGGCGGCCCGGGGCTGACCGGTCCGAACCAGGTCCGACCAAGGGGGAACCATGTCCGCACGCAAGTTGGCCATGATCGCTTTCCGGGCACTGCAACTGGGCTTCCTGGCCCTGGTGACCGCCCACATCGTCTTCGGCTTCGGGTACCCGTGGTGGTGGAACTTCCTGCCGCTCGTCCTGGCCTACGTCCTGATCGCCGTCGTCAACCGGAGGGGCGGCGGCACCCCCGACGCCCCGCGGGTCGCCCGGGAGCCCGTCGAGGTGGGTCCGCCCGTCACCGGCCGCTGGTCCGCGCTGAACGGCCCCGCCGACCGCACCCCGAGTCACGGCACCCACGCCTACGGCCAGACCTTCGCCATCGACCTCGTCGCCGAGCCGGAGCCCGGCGCCCGTCCCGGCTTCCGCGTCCTGTGGCCGATCGCCCGCCGCAACCACCACTTCCCGGCGTTCGGCGCACCCCTGCTCGCGGTGGCCGACGGCACGGTCGTCCGGACCGACGACACCCAGCGCGACCACCTGAGCCGCAACTCACTGCCCGCGCTGCTGTACCTGATGCTCGTCGAGGGCTCGGTCCGCGAGATGGGCGGGGTCCGCCGGATCGTCGGCAACCATCTGGTGCTGGACCTCGGCGGCGGCACGTACGCGATGTACGCCCACGTGCGGCGCGGTTCGTTCGCCGTCCGCGAGGGCGACCGGGTGCGGGCCGGGCAGATGCTCGCCCGGTGCGGCAACTCCGGCAACTCCACCGAGCCGCACGTCCACTTCCAGCTGATGGACGGCCCCGACCCGGACACCGCCCGGGGCGTTCCCTTCACCTGGCGCGGCATCGGGGTCCCCCGCAACGGCGAGATGTTCGACGCGCCTTCGCCGACGACCGCACCCGCATAGGCTCACCCCATGCCCCCGGCCAGAAAACGCCCCCGCGCCTACGACCCCGCCCGCACCCGCACCGCCGTGCTCGCCCAGTTCGGCAGCGTACGGGCGGCCGTCCGTACTCTCACCCCCGAGCAGCTCGCGCTGCCGACGCGGCTCGGGGAGTGGACCGTGCGGGAGCTGGTCGCGCACGTCGGGGCGGCGCTGACGGCCGTGGACCGGCTGCTCGGGGAGCCCGAGCCCGCGCGGCAGGACGGGCGGCTGCTCGACTGGCCGTTCGCGATCGCCGCCGACGCGGACGCCGTCGCCGCGACCGCCCGCGGACTGGCGGCGGAGCACCCGGACCTCGACGCCCACCTCGCCGACGTCGAGCGGCGCTTCACCGAACGCCTCGACGCCCAGCCGGGCAGCAGGCTGCTGCCCACCGGCGCCGGTGCCCTGCCGCTCGCCGACTACGTCGTCACCCGCACCGTCGAGCTGGTCGTCCACACCGGCGACCTGAACGACGCCGTGCCCGGCCTCGACATCCCGTACGACCGGCAGGCGCTGGCCGCCGCGACCCGGCTGCTGGCCGACGCGCTCGCCGTGAAGGCGCCGGGCGGCTCGACGGAGGTGCGGATCCCGCCGTACGCCGTCGTGCAGTGCGTCGAGGGCCCCCGGCACACTCGCGGTACCCCGCCCAACGTCGTCGAGACCGACCCGCTGACCTGGGTCCGCCTGGCGACCGGGCGGCTGGCCTGGAAGGACGCCGTGGACGACGCGCAGGTGAGCGCGAGCGGGGAGCGGGCCGACCTCGGAGAACTGCTGCCGTTGCTCAGCTGAGCGGGCGGAGGGGAACCAGACCCTCCGCTCCTCCGTCGGATCGGCATGTACCGGCAGAAGCAGCAGCGCAGCAAGACCCAGACCCTGTCCCTGACCGTGGCCGCCGTCGCCGTGCTCGTCCCCCTCGCGGCGGCCTGCGGCAGCGAGCGGGCCGACGGCGGCAGTGGCTCCGTCGGCGCGGGCGAGTCCGTCACCGGCGTCCGGTGGAGCATCGACTCCGTCACCGTGGACGGCACCACCCACCAGGCGCCCGCCTCCGCGCGGGTCCGGATCGACGACCGCGGTGAGGCGTCCGGCAGCACCGGCTGCAACACCTTCAGCGCCCGCGCCGACGTCGACGGCGAGCGCGTCCGGCTCAGCGACGCCGTGTTCACCGAGAAGGGCTGCGCGGACACGCCCGCCGGCTTCGAGAAGTCGCTCGGCCGCGCCCTCGACGCCGAACTCACCGCCAGGACCCGGGGCGAACGGCTCACCCTGACCACCGCCGGCGGCGACACGGTCGAGCTCAGCAGGCAGGAGGACGCGCCCCTGCACGGCACGAAGTGGACCGTCACGATGCCCGGCCGGGAGGGCGGCACGCACCTCACCTTCGACCGCGACGCGAAGACCGTCGCCGGCCGCCTGCCCTGCAACCACGTCAACGCCGAGGCCACTGTCCGCGACGGACATATCACCCTCGGCACCCCCTCCACCACCCGAATGATGTGCGAAGGTTCACTCATGGACGCCGAGAAGCGGATACTGCGCTTCTTCGGCGACCGGATCGAGTACCGCATCGATCATGAAATCCTCACGCTGACCAGCAAGGACGGCGACACCGTCCGGGCCGTCGCCGAGCAGTGAGCCACGCGTGAGCCCCTGTCCCCAATTCGGACCAGTGGTCGACCTCGCCTACACTCGGAGGCGTGCCACGTGGTGACGGTCGACTCAATCACGATCTGCTTCCCGGCGAGAAGGGCCCCCAGGACGCTTGCGGCGTCTTCGGTGTCTGGGCTCCGGGCGAAGAGGTCGCAAAGCTCACGTACTTCGGGCTCTACGCCCTCCAGCATCGGGGCCAGGAATCCGCGGGAATCGCGGTCAGCAACGGCTCCCAGATCCTCGTCTTCAAGGACATGGGCCTGGTTTCCCAGGTCTTCGACGAAACCTCTCTCGGTTCGCTCCAGGGTCACATCGCGGTCGGTCACGCCCGCTACTCGACCACCGGTGCCTCCGTGTGGGAGAACGCCCAGCCGACGTTCCGTGCCACCGCCCAGGGCTCCATCGCGCTCGGGCACAACGGCAACCTCGTCAACACCGCCCAGCTCGCCGAGATGGTCGCCGACCTGCCCAAGCAGGACGGACGCTCCACGCGGGTCGCGGCGACCAACGACACCGACCTGCTGACCGCGCTCCTCGCGGCCCAGGTCGACGACGACGGCAAGCCGCTGACCATCGAGGAGGCGGCCGGCAAGGTGCTGCCCCAGGTGCGCGGTGCCTTCAGCCTCGTCTTCATGGACGAGCACACCCTCTACGCCGCCCGTGACCCGCAGGGCATCCGCCCCCTGGTCCTCGGCCGGCTGGAGCGCGGCTGGGTCGTCGCCTCCGAGTCCGCCGCCCTCGACATCTGCGGCGCCTCCTACGTCCGCGAGATCGAGCCGGGCGAGTTCGTCGCCATCGACGAGAACGGCCTGCGCACTTCCCGATTCGCGGAAGCGAAGCCCAAGGGCTGTGTCTTCGAGTACGTGTACCTGGCCCGCCCGGACACCGACATCGCCGGCCGCAACGTCTACCTCTCGCGCGTCGAGATGGGCCGCAAGCTGGCGAAGGAGGCCCCCGCCGAGGCGGACCTCGTCATAGCGACCCCGGAGTCCGGCACCCCCGCCGCCATCGGCTACGCCGAGGCCTCCGGTATCCCGTTCGGCGCCGGCCTGGTGAAGAACGCCTACGTCGGCCGCACCTTCATCCAGCCCTCGCAGACCATCCGCCAGCTCGGCATCCGCCTGAAGCTGAATCCCCTGAAGGAAGTCATCAAGGGCAAGCGGCTGGTCGTCGTGGACGACTCCATCGTCCGCGGCAACACCCAGCGGGCCCTGGTCCGCATGCTCCGCGAGGCCGGCGCCGCCGAGGTCCACATCCGGATCTCGTCCCCGCCCGTGAAGTGGCCCTGCTTCTTCGGCATCGACTTCGCGACCCGCGCCGAGCTCATCGCCAACGGCATGAGTGTCGAGGAGATCGGCACCTCCATGGGCGCCGACTCCCTGGCGTACATCTCCATCGACGGCATGATCGAGGCGACCACCATCGCCAAGCCGAACCTGTGCCGCGCCTGCTTCGACGGCGAGTACCCGATGGAGCTCCCCGACCCCGAGCTGCTCGGCAAGCAGCTCCTGGAGACCGAGCTGGCCGCCGGGCCCGCCGGTACGGCCGCCACCGACGCCATCCGTCGCCCGTAGCCGTCCGCCTCCCAGGCCCTCCCCGCCGTACGACACGAAGGTTCTCATCGTCATGCCTGACACAACTGGTGCCAGCAACGCCGCAGCCTCTTACAAAACTGCAGGTGTGGACATCGAGGCGGGCGACCGCGCCGTCGAGCTCATGAAGGAGTGGGTGAAGAAGACGCGGCGCCCCGAGGTCCTCGGCGGCCTCGGCGGTTTCGCCGGCCTCTTCGACGCCTCCGCCCTCAAGCGCTACGAGCGCCCCCTGCTCGCCTCCGCCACGGACGGCGTCGGCACCAAGGTCGACATCGCCCGGCAGCTCGGCGTCTACGACACCATCGGCCACGACCTGGTCGCCATGGTCATGGACGACATCGTGGTGTGCGGCGCCGAGCCGCTCTTCATGACCGACTACATCTGCGTCGGCAAGGTCCACCCCGAGCGTGTCGCCGCCATCGTCAAGGGCATCGCCGAGGGCTGCGTACTGGCCGGCTGCGCCCTGGTGGGCGGCGAGACCGCCGAGCACCCCGGCCTGCTCGGCGCGGACGACTTCGACGTCGCCGGCGCGGGTACGGGTGTCGTGGAGGCCGACCGGCTGCTGGGCGCCGATCGCATCCGCGCGGGTGACGCGGTCGTCGCCATGGCGGCCTCCGGACTTCACTCGAACGGGTACTCGCTCGTCCGCCACGTCCTGCTGAACGAGGGCGGCCTGTCCCTGGACGCGCACCTCGACGGCCTCGGCCGCACCCTCGGCGAGGAGCTGCTGGAGCCCACCAAGATCTACTCCCTGGACTGCCTGGCCCTCACGCGCACCACCGAGGTCCACGCCTTCAGCCACGTCACCGGCGGTGGACTCGCCGCCAACCTGGCCCGAGTGATCCCCGACGGCCTGCACGCCGTCGTCGACCGCTCCACCTGGACCCCGGGCGCGATCTTCGACCTCGTCGGCACGACGGGCCGGGTGGAGCGCCTGGAGCTGGAGAAGACCCTCAACATGGGCGTGGGCATGATCGCCATCGTCCCGGAGGAGTCGACGGACGTGGCCCTGGCGACCCTGGCCGACCGCGGCGTGGACGCCTGGGTGGCAGGCGAGATCACCGACCGCGGCGACCACGAGACGGGCGCGGCTCTCGTCGGCGACTACGCCGCCTGAGGCCACGGCCGTGCACATGGCACAGAACCCGGCGGCCGTACGGGCAGCGCAGAACCCGACGGCCGTACGGGCAGCACAGAACCCGACGACCGTTCGGGCAGCGCACAACCCGACGACCGTACGGGTGGTAGCACAGAACCCGGTCGGTGACGTGAGTCACCGACCGGGTGAGTGTTCAGTGCAGGGTCAAGCGCCGCGTCGCTGTTGCGGGGACTGGCCGTCCTCGTCCTGGTCGTCGTCCTCATAGAGGTCGGCGTACCGTGCGTACACGTCATCGTCCTGCTCATCGTCCTCGAATTGCTCGCCGTTAGGCGGTTGCGGATTCGACGGCGATGCGCCCAGCTCCTCGGCCAGGCGGGAGAGATCAGTCCCACCGCTGTTGTACTTCAGCTGGCGGGCGACCTTCGTCTGCTTGGCCTTGGCCCGGCCGCGCCCCATGGCTCGACCCCCTCAACGACGGGGCTCGACGGCCCCAGAGTCTTGACACGCGTTCATGGTCCGGAACGGGCTCTCCGTGGAGAGACCGGTCCGTAGGGCTTCCACGGTACCTGAGCCCACGCCCATACGGTACGTCGCCCGTAGGACGTGGCCACGCCCAGGACCTTCGAGGCGCCCCGTCCTCGCTGGTCAACGGCGATTTTAACCACCTTTCGACGCTCGACCCGCCGGGATAAGTGAGAGTTCTCTCCAACCGGGCCCCGGCGGGTACCGCTCAAACATTCGAAGAACCTTCCCCGAACCCGCGCGTGATCACCGCCGAACACGGCCGGATCACTGCCGGATCACCGTCGGATCGCGGCTGGACCGCAGTCGGCTCGCTGTCGGATCACCGTCGGGTCGGCGCGCGGTGAGCGTGCGCTCAGCGCCGGGTACGGGCCTCCGCCATCCGCTGCTCGGCGATCCGGTCGGCCGCGGCGGCCGGCGGAATACCGTCCTCCTTCGCACGTGCGAATATGGCCAGCGTGGTGTCGTAGATCTTCGCGGCCTTCGCCCTGCACCGGTCGAAGTCGAAACCGTGCAGCTCGTCGGCGACCTGGATGACACCGCCGGCGTTCACCACGTAGTCCGGCGCGTAGAGGATCCCGCGGTCGGCGAGGTCCTTCTCCACACCCGGGTGGGCGAGCTGGTTGTTGGCCGCGCCGCACACCACCTTGGCGGTCAGCACCGGCACGGTGTCGTCGTTCAGCGCGCCGCCGAGCGCGCAGGGCGCGTAGATGTCCAGGTTCTCGACCCGGATCAGCGCGTCGGTGTCGGCGACGGCGATCACCGACGGGTGCCGCTCGGTGATGGACCGCACGACGTCCTTGCGCACGTCCGTGATGACGACGTGCGCGCCCTCGGCGAGCAGGGGCTCGACCAGGTGGTGGCCGACCTTGCCGACGCCCGCGATGCCGACGGTGCGGTCGCGCAGCGTCGGGTCGCCCCACAGGTGCTGGGCGGCGGCCCGCATGCCCTGGTAGACGCCGAAGGAGGTGAGCACGGAGGAGTCGCCCGCCCCGCCGTTCTCGGGGGAGCGGCCGGTCGTCCAGCGGCACTCGCGCGCCACGACGTCCATGTCGGCGACGTAGGTGCCGACGTCGCAGGCGGTGACGTACCGGCCGCCGAGCGAGGCGACGAACCGGCCGTAGGCGAGGAGCAGCTCCTCGCTCTTGATCTGCTCCGGATCACCGATGATCACGGCCTTGCCGCCGCCGTGCTCGAGGCCGGCCATGGCGTTCTTGTACGACATCCCGCGCGCGAGGTTCAGCGCGTCGGCGACGGCCTCCGCCTCGCTCGCGTACGGGTAGAAGCGCGTACCGCCGAGCGCGGGGCCCAGGTCGGTGGAGTGGATGGCGATGACGGCCTTGAGGCCGCTGGCACGGTCCTGGCAGAGCACGACTTGCTCATGTCCCCCCTGGTCCGAGTGGAACAGGGTGTGCAGTACATCAGCAGGTGCGCCGGTTACGTCGGTCACGGTGGTGACTCCTGTGTAGGTGCGGCGGGTGGTGACGGTCCCCGTGGGTCCCCCCGCTTTTGGCGGAATGGGGCGGCGGGGACTTTGGCATGAGATTAGAGCCTGGGGGCGCCCGTCCGCCGCACAGTGCTCAGGATCACCTCCGCACGGAGTACGGAGGTGCGACGATTCGCAGGGTTCCCGCGCGCCCGTGATCCGCTCCCGCGGGTTTTCGCGGCGGCGTGCGGGGGAGGGAGCAGGCGTGCCCAAGGTGTCCTCGGTGATCGTCCCGTACGCGGCGTACCTGCGTGTGTACGAGCCGCTGGCGGCCTTCCCGGAGGAGGAGCGGGGCCACTGGACCCGCTACGCCCACCGCACCGACCTGCCCTCCTACCAGGACGAACTCCGCCGCTCCCTGACCGATCTGCTGCCCACCCCGCCCGTGGCGGTGCCGGTGCACGAGAGCGCCGACGCCTTCGTGGCCGAGGTCGACGGCGTGGTCTGCGTCTGCCCCTGGCGGACCCGGCTGCGCGGCTGGCAGGCCCTGGGGGAACTGGCCGAGGACTTCCCGGAACCGGTGCTGGACGCCCTGCTCCCGCCGGTCGTACGCCGCCAGACCGCCCAGGACTACGAGCGCTGGCTGGAGCGCAACCCCGACGCCCGCCCCTGGATCCGCACCGCGACCTGGCAGGTCCCGATCAACTGGTTCGTGCTGGTCTCCGACGCGGAGCGGGAGTACGACAAGGGCGGGGACGGCGAAGAGGCGGCCGCGCCGGTGCTGCGCTACCGGACCCCGATGGCGCAGGCCCGCCGGAGGGTGGCCCGGGGCCTGCGGGCCCTGAAGGAGGCCATGGACGAGGGGCCGCTCATCGACGGCCTGGTGGACGTCGGGCGCTGGCTGGAGGAGTTCCACCCGCGCTCGCTGGTGGAACTCGACTACGGCGGACTCGTGCACGCCCTGCCGGCCGGCGAGTTGGAGGACGACCACTCCGCGGCCGACGTGGCCGAGGGCATCGACGCGCTGCGCCGCGGCGACGGGGTGACGGCGGGGGCCGCGTACGGGCGGCTCGTGGAGCGCTGGCGGGCGGTGCGGGACCGGCGGTCGGCGAACTGACGTTTGACGTACCGCCCGATGTGGGGTTTCGTCTTCCGATCCGACACCCGCCCGGTGTGGGCTGATGTTTTGTCAACAAGGGACGTAGGTCCCGATCCGGGCGTAAGCGTCAAGCGTGACGGACTGCACGTACAGCACTCTTGCGCCGCTTCCCCCTCCTCGTGCCAAAATAGGACAAGGGGCCCGGGGAGGGCTCCTTCCGTCCTGCTGTGGTGCACTGTGGGTGGAATCTCAGCATTGCACGCTTTGGGGGGTCTGGTGACTCCTGCACGCCACTGTGACTGATCGTCACAGTGGCGTGACTGTCCGCTATGGCATGGTCCATCGGCTTCCGTCGCTGATGAACACCTGGGAGGGCAATTCCATCGGTTTGGCCGACGCGGCTGGACAGATGGTGTAGTTGTAGTGCCGAGGACAAGCCGTTCGTCCTATAACCGACTCGACTCGCGTCCGCCATTTCGGGCAACGCGGGTCAAGGTGCAGAATTTAGAGGAAAGAACCGAGAAGGTTCGGTTCTCCCGAGGAGGCCGCTCATGACCGCTCGCACCCCTGATGCCGAGCCGCTGCTGACCCCGGCTGAGGTCGCCACCATGTTCCGCGTCGACCCGAAGACGGTCACGCGCTGGGCGAAGGCCGGCAAGCTCACGTCGATCCGCACGCTCGGCGGGCATCGCCGCTACCGCGAAGCCGAGGTCCGCGCTCTGCTCGCGGGCATTCCGCAGCAGCGCAGCGAGGCCTGAACAACTGAATAACCGGGCAAAACGGCGGATCCCCCAATCTGCCCAGCTGCTCGGAACCACAGCTTCAAGCGGCGCCGTTCCTGCCCCAACAGGGGTGCGTCGTGGATCGCGCTGGACTCCGCCGGGTCCAGCGCGATCTTTTTTGTGTCAGGTCCCGTGTCCGGCCCGTGTCCGATCCTGTGTCCGGCCGGTGGGCTGCGGGCGGGTCCTGTGAGCGGCCTTGTCGGAGTCTGGGGAGGGCTGTCGGATCCGCTGTGTGCGCACTGCGGAGGGCAGTGCAATTGCACATATTAAATTGACCAGTTGTAGGGGAGTCGTAAGTGCCACCGTTTCAAAATCTCATACAGTGACACCCGTCACATGGCGCGACGCTTGTTGGCGTCGGCACATCTGCGCTAGAGGAGGCGCGGGCTCCAGTAGGTCGGCGTGGCAAGGGTGTTGGGGCCGGCGGCCTTCACGTGGTGGACGTGCTCCCCTCTCCGGCGGCCTCCTGACGGCCCGTAGGGGACTGTGTGGCGGGCGAGTCCAGCGCCAGTCGCAGCAGCCGGTGGCAGATCGGGCAGTGGCGCGTCAGATGGCCGTACGACGACGCGGCCGACAGGTGCGCGCGGAGTAGGGCCCGCGTCTCGTGCCTGACCGATGCCGCCATACGCCACCTCCAGGGGCCACACGGAGAACGTGCCCTGTCTTTGGAGTACCGAGTGAATGTGACGCCGTCAAGGCCGTCAGAGGGCCGCTGAGCGCTTTTCGGGGGGAGGAGGTGCGCCCGGGGTGGGAGAGGCGCGTGAGCGGAGGTCCGTGCCGATGGATGGGCGGACGTCCTCGCCGCGGTCCTGACGGGGCGGGCCGTACCCGGTGGCGGGTGCCTCGGGGGAAGGCGAGGGACAAGGAGAAGGCCCGCATCGATGAGATGCGGGCCTTCTCCGCTGCGGTCCTGACGGGATTTGAACCCGCGGCCTCCACCTTGACAGGGTGGCGAGCACTCCAAACTGCTCCACAGGACCAGGTTTTGCCGCGCTTTTCTGCGTTGCGCTGCGAGAAGAGACTCTACAGGAGGGCGAGCCCCCGGGTCGAACTCACCCTCCGTGCGGGTCCCGTTACGGCGCGAGCGCGTCGATCGCCTTCACGATCCGCTTGTCGGAGACGGGGTACGCCGTGCCCAGCGCGTGCGCGAAGTAGCTGACCCGGAGCTCCTCGATCATCCAGCGGACGTCCAGGACCTGCTGCGGGACCGGCCGGCCCTGGGGCATCTGCTCCAGCAGCCACGCGTATTCGTCCCGCATCTCGTGGACCTTCTCCATCCGGGACGTGTCCCGCTGGACGCCGGTCGGCATCTGCTGCAGCCGACGGTCGGCGGCGACCAGGTAGCGCATCAGGTCCGGCAGCCGTCCGATCCCCGCCTCCGTGACGAATCCGGGCTTCACCAGCGCGTCCAACTGCCCCCGCACGTCCTGCAGGTTCGCCAGCAGCGCGGGGCTCCGCACGGCCTTCAGGCGGCGTTCGCAGGCCTGCCAGGCGGCCAGGACCTGCTGCACCTGGCCCACGGTGCGGACGGTCGTGTCGACGATCTCCGCGCGGACCTTGTCGTAGAGCTTCCGGTACGACTCCTCGTCCCACGCCGGCCCGCCGAAGTCCGCGATCAGCCGGTCCGCCGCCGCCGTCGCGCAGTCGTCGAACAGGGCCTGGATCGTCCCGTGCGGATTCGCCGACAGGCCCAGCTTCTGCTGGTTGGTCAGCTTCTCGGACGCGAACTTCGCCGGATTGACCGGGATGTTGCGCAGGATCAGCCGGCGCGTGCCCTTCCACATCGCCTGCGCCTGCTCGGCCTCGGTGTCGAAGAGGCGTACGGAAACCGTGTCGCCGTCGTCGACCAGCGCCGGATACGCCTTCACCGGCTGACCGGCCCGGCGCGTCTCGAAGACCCGGGACAGCGTGCCGATCGTCCAGTCCGTCAGCCCGGCACGCTCCAGGGACTCGCCGCCGCTGCGCTCGGCGGTGGCCGCCGCGGCCTGGGAGAGGGCCTTGCGCGCCTTCGGCTTCAGCCGGAGCTTCAGGGCCTCCAGGTCCTTGTCCTCGGCCAGCTTGCGGCGCCGCTCGTCGACGATCCGGAAAGTGATCTTCAGATGGTCGGGCACCTTGGCCCAGTCGAAGTCCTCGGCGTCGAACGGCACCCCCACCATGCGCTTCAGCTCCCGCGCCATGGTCACCGTCAACGGCTCCTGAAGGGGCACGGCCCGCTCCAGGAACGCCTGCGCGTAGTTCGGGGCCGGTACGTAGTGGCGGCGGATCGGCTTGGGAAGGGAACGGATCAGCTCCGTGACGACCTGCTCCCGCAGTCCCGGGATCTGCCAGTCGAAGCCCTCGCCGCTGACCTGGTTGAGCACGTGGAGCGGAACGTGGACGGTCACACCGTCGGCGTCCGCGCCCGGCTCGAACTGGTAGGTCACGCGGAACTTCAGCGGCCCCTGACGCCAGGAGTCCGGGTAGTCGTCCTTGGTGACCGCCCCCGCCTTCTCGTTGATGAGCATCTCGCGCTCGAAGTCGAGGAAGTCCGGCTGCTCGTGCCGCTTGTGCTTCCACCACGAGTCGAAGTGCGCACCCGAGACGACGTGTTCGGGTACCCGCTGGTCGTAGAAGTCGAACAGCGTCTCGTCGTCGACCAGGATGTCCCGGCGCCGCGCGCGGTGCTCCAGCTCCTCGACCTCGGTCAGCAGCCGGCGGTTGTCGGCGAAGAACTTGTGGTGCGTACGCCAGTCGCCCTCGACCAGGGCGTTGCGGATGAAAAGCTCGCGGCTGGCCTCGGGATCGATCCGTCCGTAGTTCACCTTGCGCTGGGCCACGATCGGTACGCCGTACAGCGTGACCTTCTCGTAGGCCATCACGGCCGCCTGGTCCTTCTCCCAGTGCGGCTCGCTGTACGTGCGCTTGAGGAGGTGTCCGGCGAGCGGCTCCACCCACTCCGGCTCGATCTTCGCGTTGACACGGGCCCAGAGGCGGGAGGTCTCCACCAGCTCGGCGGACATCACGAAACGCGGGGGCTTCTTGAAGAGCGCCGAACCCGGGAAGATCGCGAACTTGGCGCTGCGGGCGCCCAGGTACTCGTTCTTCGCACCCTCCTTCACGTCCTTCATGCCGACGTGGGAGAGCAGTCCCGCCAGCAGCGACACGTGCACACGGTCGTCCGGCGCGGCGTTGTCGTCGTCGTTGAGATGGAGGCCCATCTGCTTGGCGACCGTGCGCAGCTGCGTGTAGATGTCCTGCCACTCGCGGATCCGCAGGAAGTTGAGGTACTCCTGCTTGCACATCCGGCGGAAGGACGACGAGCCCCGTTCCTTCTGCTGCTCCCGGACGTACCGCCAGAGGTTCAGGAATGCCAGGAAGTCGCTGGTCTCGTCCTTGAAACGGGCGTGCTGCTGGTCGGCCTGCGCCTGCTTCTCGGCCGGGCGCTCCCGCGGGTCCTGGATCGACAGCGCCGCCGCGATGACCATGACCTCGCGGACGCAGCCGTTCTTGTCGGCCTCCAGCACCATCCGGGCCAGCCGCGGGTCCACGGGCAGCTGGGCCAGCTTCCGCCCGGTGTCCGTGAGCCGTTTCCGTACGTCCTTCTGCGCGGGGTCGAGCGCGCCCAGCTCCTGGAGGAGCTGCACACCGTCACGGATGTTGCGGTGGTCCGGCGGGTCGATGAAGGGGAACTTCTCGATGTCGCCGAGGCCGGCCGCGGTCATCTGCAGGATGACGGAGGCGAGGTTGGTGCGGAGGATCTCCGCGTCCGTGAACTCCGGGCGGGCGTCGAAGTCGTCCTCGGAGTACAGCCGGATGCAGATGCCGTCGCTGGTCCGCCCGCAACGGCCCTTGCGCTGGTTGGCGCTGGCCTGCGAGATCGGTTCGATCGGCAGCCGCTGCACCTTGGTGCGGTGGCTGTACCGGGAGATCCGGGCGAAGCCGGGGTCGATGACGTACTTGATGCCCGGGACGGTGAGGGAGGTCTCGGCGACGTTGGTCGCCAGCACGATCCTCCGTCCGGTGTGCTGCTGGAAGACGCGGTGCTGCTCGGCGTGCGAAAGCCGCGCGTACAGCGGCAGTACCTCGGTGAATCTGTACTTCTTCTTCTCCAGCGCGTCCGCGGTGTCCCGGATCTCCCGCTCACCGGAGAGGAAGACGAGGATGTCGCCCTTGCCCTCTCCCATCAGCTCCTCGACGGCGTCGGTGATCGCGGTGATCTGGTCCCGGTCGGCGTCGTCACCGTCTTCTTCGAGGAGCGGCCGGTAGCGCACCTCCACGGGATACGTCCGCCCGCTGACCTCGATGATCGGGGCGTCGCCGAAGTGCCGGGAGAAACGCTCGGGGTCGATGGTCGCCGAGGTGATGACGACCTTGAGGTCCGGCCGCTTCGGCAGCAGCTGGGCGAGGTAGCCCAGCAGGAAGTCGATGTTGAGGGACCGCTCGTGGGCCTCGTCGATGATGATCGTGTCGTAGGCGCGCAGCTCGCGGTCGGTCTGGATCTCGGCGAGCAGGATGCCGTCCGTCATCAGCTTGATGAAGGTGGCGTCCGGGTTCACCTGGTCGGTGAACCGCACCTTCCAGCCGACGGCCTCACCGAGCGGGGTGTCCAGCTCGTCCGCCACCCGCTCGGCGACGGTACGCGCGGCGATCCTTCGCGGCTGGGTGTGCCCGATCATGCCGCGCACACCGCGGCCCAGCTCGACACAGATCTTCGGGATCTGGGTGGTCTTCCCGGACCCCGTCTCACCGGCGACGATGACGACCTGGTGATCACGGATGGCCTCCGCGATCACGTCCTTCTTCTGGCTGACGGGCAGTTGCTCGGGATAGCTGACGGCGGGCACGCGGGCCCGGCGCTCACCGATGCGCTGCTCGGCCTTGGCCACCTCCGCCTCGATCTCGGCGAGAACGGCGGCGCGGGCCTCCGGCTTACGGATCTTCCGCGCACCCTCGAGCCTCCGACCGAGCCGGTGCGAGTCGCGCAGGGACAGCTCGGTCAGCCGGGGTGCGAGGGCGCCGAGGGCGGGGGCGGGGTGCGTAGACATACGGATTCCAGGATCTCATCCCCGCCAATTTCGTGGCGAACGATTTCCGTCCGGTCGAGCCGGCCGTCCCTCGCGCAACACAAAACCCCCGTCGATGATCTCGACGGGGGTCGCATGTGGCTGGGGCCGGGGTCGAACCGGCGACCTATCGCTTTTCAGGCGATCGCTCGTACCAACTGAGCTACCCAGCCGCGAGGTTTCACGTGAAACCTCAGCGGTCCTGACGGGATTTGAACCCGCGGCCTCCACCTTGACAGGGTGGCGAGCACTCCAAACTGCTCCACAGGACCAAGCTCGTGTACGACAGTGTCGCACACCGTACTGCGTGCCCCCAACGGGATTCGAACCCGTGCTACCGCCTTGAAAGGGCGGCGTCCTAGGCCGCTAGACGATGAGGGCTATCGGCCCGCCTGGGCGCTTCTCAGCGCGTCGGGGACGTGAGAAGCATATGGGATGGCGAGAGGTATCGCCAAAACGGTTTACGGCGGGCTGGGGGACGGGCTGGTCGAAGCGGCACCGGTGGGGCCCCTGCCGGTGGGTCCCGGGCCGGCGGGGGAGCGGCCCGTGCCGGTGGGGGACGGGCCGGCGGGGGAGCGGCCCGTGCCGGTGGGGGACGGGCCGGTGCCCGTCGGGGAGGGGGTCGCGCCGGGCTGGTTCTCCTTGGGCAGGTGGCGGCTGACCTCCGCCGTCGACAGGCCCAGGCCGCCGAGCTTGATCTCGTCCCAGGCCTGGAGGCGCCGGCTGTCCCGGTCGAAGTAGAGGATCGACGCCTGGATCGGGTCGGGGTACTCGCCCTCGACCGCGCGCAGGCCGCTGCCGCCGGTGGAGCCCTCGATGCGCAGGCGGGTGCCGTACTTCATGACCTCCATGTCCTCGCGGTGGACGTGACCGGCGAGCACCAGCGGCACCTCGCCGTCCACCTCGCGGGCCGCCGACGGCTCGTGGGCGACGGCGACGTCCACGGGGGTACCGGCCGCGCGCTGGTCGCGCAGGGCGGAGGCCAGCCGGGCGCCGGCGAGTTCCTGGGAGGCCTCGGCGCCCTCCGGCCTGGAGCGGTCGGGGGTGAACTGCGGGTCGCCGATGCCGGCGAAGCGCAGGCCGGCGACGGTCCGGGCCCGGCCGTCGTCCAGGACGTGCACGTTCTTCAGGCCCTTCAGGTACTCCTGGGTGACGCGGGAGTCGTGGTTGCCGCGGACCCAGACGTACGGGGCGCCGAGGTCCTCGATGGGGTCGAGGAAGCCGTTCTCCGCCGCGGTGCCGTGGTCCATCGTGTCGCCGGAGTCGACGATCACGTTGACCTTGTACTGCTCCACCAGCGAGGCGATGATCTTCCAGCTCGCCGGGTTCAGGTGGATGTCGGACACGTGCAGGACGCGGAGCGTGGTCGGGTCGGGCTGGTAGGCGGGGAGCGTGGAGGTGGCGTCGTAGAGCTTGGTCACGTTCGTGACCAGGCGGGCCAGCTCCTTCTGGTAGACGTCGAACTCCGTGACGATGCTGCGCGCGTCGCCGACGAGGGAGGGCGCGGAGGAGAGCAGTCCGGAGAACCTCGGTTCGAGCACGGAGTCGGGGTTCCAGGTCGCGTACGCGGTGCCGCCGGAGGCGACCAGGAGGGTGAGGGCGAGGCCGCCGGCCGCGAGGGCGGGCCGGGGGCGTCGGTAGACGGCGAGGCCGAGGGCGGTGGCGCCGGTGACGACGGCGACGCAGGAGCGGACGGCGAGGTCGAGGGTGCCGCGTCCGACGTCCTGCGCGACCTCGTCCTGGAGGCCGGAGAGGCGTTCGGGGTGATCGACGAGGGCCTGGGCGCGGCCGGGGTCGAGCTGGTCGACGTTGACGTCGAGGCGGACCGGGGCGACGTGGCTGTCGAGCTGGAGGGCGCCCAGCGGCGAGACGTTGATCTTCGTGCCGCCCGCGACGGACGGGCGCAGGGTCATCGTCGTGTTCATGGGGCCGACCGGGACGCGGACGTCGCCCACGACCAGCAGGCCCAGCCAGGCGCCGAGCAGGACGACGGCGACGAGACCGGCGGCGCGGGTCCAGGGGCGCGGGCGGGGGGTGAGGCCGGCCGCCGTGGACGCCCGGCGGGCGGGGCGGCGGCGGGTGAGGGCGTGTGAGGCGTTGCGAAGGGGGCGGATGGGGTTCATCACCTCGGCCAGGGCGTGCAGGGCTGCGGCGGGGACGCGGGCCATTGGTCCCGTATGCCCAAGGCCCGGGGCGGGTATGCGGGCGGCGGCCTCCGGCTGCCGGACGGTGGTGGTGACGCGGCGTGAAGCGCGAGGGGGCGCCTGCGGAACGGCTGTGTCGTACTCCACGGTCGTACCCGACAATGGGCCTGTGCTGGAGATGACGCGCGAGGAGTTCGAGGAACTGGTCGCCGAGGCCCTGGACCGGATCCCGCCGGAACTGACGCGGCTGATGGACAACGTCGCGGTGTTCGTCGAGGACGAACCGCCGGCCGACGATCCCGAGCTGCTCGGGCTGTACGAGGGGACGCCGCTGACGGAGCGCGGGGAGTGGTACGCGGGTGTGCTGCCGGACCGGATCACCATCTACCGGGGGCCGACGCTGCGGTTCTGCGAGTCGCGCGAGGACGTCGTCGCGGAGACCGAGGTGACGGTGGTCCACGAGATCGCGCACCACTTCGGGATCGACGACGAGCGGCTGCACGCCCTGGGGTACGGGTGAGCCTCTCGGGGTAGGCCTTCCCGAGTGCGCCTTCCGGGTGGGCCTTCCGGGGACGGGTGAGCCCCTTGGGTGCGCTTACCTGTGCGGGTGAGCCGCTTGGGCGCGCTTCTCGGGTGCGGGGGATGCCTCCGGGCGCGGGTGACGCGCTCGGGCGCGGGTGACTCCTCCGGGTACGGGTGACTCCTCCGGGTACGGGTGACGCGCTCGGGTCAAGGTCCGCGGCGCGCGGCGCGTGTCCTCTTGTGGGTGAAGAGAGTTGGGCACGGTGACTCCTTGACCCCCGGAGGTGGCCGCCCGTGCGCCCCTTGTACGTACCCGTCCGTCTGGCCGTCACGGCCGTGGCCGTCGCCGCCGCCGCCGGCTGCATGAGCGTCGGCGACGACGTGTCCGATGGGGGCGTCAGGCCGTCGCACTCCGCCGGTGAACGGGACGGCGAGGTGTCCGGGGGTGGCCCCGAGGTGTCGGGCGGCACCGCCGGGCACGGCGCGGCGGCGGCCGACGAGGGGCGCGGGCGGGGGAAGGGGGAGAAGGGCAAGGGCGACGGCAAGGGCAAGGACAAGGACAAGGGCCGGAACAAGGGCGAGGGCGGCAAGGGCAAGGACGCCTCGCCCTCGGCCCCGGCGCCCGTACACCCGGCCGGGCCCCCGCCGGGGAAGGGCGGGGACGACGAACCGGCCCCCACCGCTCCGCCGCCCGCGGAGCCCACCCGGACGGTCGAGCCGCAGCCGACACCGACCGCCGAGCCGCCCGCTTCCCCGACGCCGGAGCCGACGGTGGCGGAGCCCTCCTCGTCGGCGCACGAGCCTCCGGGGACCCAGCTGGCGCAGCGGGAGCCGGCCCCCGAGGCGGGGGCACCGGTGTAGGGCCGCCGGGGCGGTCCGGGGGCCCGGCGGACGCGCGGGTCGGCACCCCCGCTGAGCTGGGCGTGTGCTAACCGGTTTGCCTTCAGAGGTACGGGGTGCGTATGGTAGTAGATCGTCTGATCCCATTTGCCCGGCGCCACCGCAGAGCGCGCCGTGTGGCGCGTACTCTCTCCCTTGCCGTGGTGGACCGCATTGAGGCGGTCGTATTGCGAATCGCGATTCACGGAGTTGACGGGCGCGTGCCGACTGAGAGACTCCGGAAGGTTTCGCATTCGCATGTCCATCATCAGTACTGATCACGTCGTCGTGCCCGAGAACGCCGACACCCCCGACACCCCCGACACCCCCGACATCGCCGAGGCGGTCGAGGAGACCGGGACGGAGGCCGTAGAGGCCGCCGCTCCCGAGGTCACCTTCGCCTCGCTCGGCCTGCCCGAGGGCATCGTGCGCAAGCTCGCGCAGAACGGCGTGACCGCTCCCTTCCCGATCCAGGCCGCGACCATCCCGGACGCCCTGGCCGGCAAGGACATCCTCGGCCGGGGCCGCACCGGCTCCGGCAAGACCCTCTCCTTCGGTCTGCCGACCCTGGCCACGCTGGCCGGCGGCCGCACCGAGAAGCACAAGCCCCGCGCCGTCATCCTGACGCCGACCCGTGAGCTGGCCATGCAGGTCGCGGACGCGCTCCAGCCGTACGGGGACGTCCTCGGGCTGAAGATGAAGGTCGTGTGCGGCGGCACCTCCATGGGCAACCAGATCTACGCCCTGGAGCGCGGCGTCGACGTCCTCGTCGCCACCCCGGGCCGTCTGCGCGACATCATCAAGCGCGGCGCCTGCTCCCTGGAGAACGTGGAGATCGCCGTCCTCGACGAGGCGGACCAGATGTCCGACCTGGGCTTCATGCCCGAGGTCACCGAGCTCCTCGACCAGGTTCCGGCGGGCGGTCAGCGGATGCTGTTCTCCGCGACCATGGAAAACGAGATCAAGACCCTCGTCGACCGGTACCTGAAGGACCCGGTCAGCCACGAGGTCGACGCCGCCCAGGGCGCCGTGACGACCATGTCGCACCACATCCTGGTCGTGAAGCCCAAGGACAAGGCGCCGGTCACCGCGGCCATCGCCTCCCGCAAGGGCCGCACCATCATCTTCGTCCGCACCCAGCTCGGCGCCGACCGCGTCGCCGAGCAGCTGCGCGACGCCGGAGCGAAGGCCGACGCGCTGCACGGCGGCATGACCCAGGGCGCTCGTACGCGCACGCTGGCCGACTTCAAGGACGGGTACGTCAACGTCCTGGTCGCCACCGACGTCGCCGCCCGAGGCATCCACGTCGACGGCATCGACCTGGTCCTGAACGTGGACCCGGCCGGTGACCACAAGGACTACCTGCACCGCGCCGGCCGTACGGCGCGCGCCGGCCGTACCGGCACCGTCGTCTCCCTCTCCCTGCCGCACCAGCGGCGCCAGATCTTCCGTCTGATGGAGGACGCGGGCGTCGACGCCGCGCGCCACATCATCCAGGGCGGCGCGGCCTTCGACCCGGAGGTCGCCGAGATCACCGGCGCCCGGTCGATGACCGAGGTCCAGGCCGAGTCCGCGGGCAACGCGGCGCAGCAGGCCGAGCGCGAGGTCGCCCAGCTCAACAAGGAGCTGGAGCGGGCCCAGCGGCGCGCGACCGAGCTGCGCGAGGAGGCGGACCGGCTGGTCGCCAGGGTCGCGCGGGAGCGAGGCGAGGACCCGGAGACGGTGCTGGCCGAGGTGGCCGCCGCCGCGTCCGAGGCCGACGCCGAGGTCTCGGTGCCCGAGCAGCCGGGCGCGCGGGACGTGGAGAAGACCGAGCGGAGCGGCGGCTACGGCCGCGACCGTTCCTACGACCGTGGTGACCGCGGCGACCGTGGTGGCCGTTCCTTCGAGCGTCGTGACGACCGCCGGGACGACCGTGGTGGCGACCGTGGTGGCTTCCGCCGGGACGACCGTGGTGGCGACCGTGGCGGCTTCCGCCGGGACGACCGTGGCGGTGACCGTGGCGGCTTCCGCCGGGACGACCGTGGTGGCGACCGTGGTGGCCGTTCCTTCGACCGCCGGGACGACCGCGGTGGCGACCGTGGCGGCTTCCGCCGGGACGACCGTGGCGGTGACCGTGGCGGGCGTTCGTTCGAGCGTCGTGACGACCGTGGCGGGCGTTCGTTCGAGCGTCGTGACGACCGTGGTGGCGACCGTGGCGGGCGTTCGTTCGAGCGTCGTGACGACCGCGGTGGCGACCGTGGTGGCCGTTCGTTCGAGCGCCGTGACGACCGCGGCGGCGACCGCGGTGGACACCGGGGCAGCGACCGTCCGTTCAACCGTGACCGCCAGGGCGACCGCCCCGGCAGCGACCGTCCGTTCAACCGTGACCGCCAGGGCGACCGCCCCGGCAGCGACCGTCCGTTCAACCGCGACCGCCAGGGCGACCGCCCCGGCTTCCGCTCCGGCGGCCACGACCGCCCGTACGGCCGTCGGGACGACCACCGCGGTTCCTCCTTCGGCCGCCGTGACGACAAGCCGCGCTGGAAGCGCAACGGCTGACGCCTGAAGACAGGACGTCTGAACGTCTGAACGTCTGAACGCGGGGGGGGGGGGGGGGGGGGGGGGGGGGGGGGGGGGGGGGAGGGGGGGGGGGGGCGGGGGGGGTCTAGCGGTCCCGTCCC
>NZ_JBVJVN010000014.1:0-24553 GCF_055603605.1 Streptomyces sp. NPDC037271 | reverse complement strand
ACCCCCCTCCCCCCCCCCGCCCCCCCCCACCCCCCCCCCCACCCCCCCCCCCTCCTCCCCCCCCCCCCCCCGCTTTGTCACCCGGACCTCCGGACCTCCGGACCTCCGGACCTCCGGACCTCCGGACCTCCGGACCTCCGGACCACTTCCCGGCCACGGAGTGACGCATGTCACGTCCCCCGTAGGGGAATTGCTGGGGGCATGACAGATGACGCCAAGGCGAGTGGGCTGTCGGACGAGGAACGGCTGGCCCAGCTCGGCTACACCCAGGTTCTGGCCCGCCGCATGTCGGCGTTCTCCAACTACGCGGTCTCCTTCACCATCATCTCGGTCCTCTCCGGCTGCCTGACCCTCTATCTGTTCGGCATGAACACGGGCGGCCCCGCCGTCATCACCTGGGGCTGGGTCGCCGTAGGCCTGATGACCCTCTTCGTCGGCCTGGCGATGGCGGAGATCTGCTCGGCGTACCCGACGTCGGCCGGCCTGTACTTCTGGGCGCACCGCCTCGCGCCGCCCCGTACGGCGGCCGCCTGGGCGTGGTTCACGGGCTGGTTCAACGTGCTGGGCCAGGTCGCGGTGACCGCCGGCATCGACTTCGGCGCCGCGTCCTTCCTGGGCGCCTACCTGAACCTCCAGTTCGGCTTCGAGGTGACGCCGGGCCGCACGATCCTCCTCTTCGCGGCCATCCTCGTCCTCCACGGCCTGCTCAACACCTTCGGCGTCCGCATCGTCGGCCTCCTGAACAGCATCAGCGTCTGGTGGCACGTCCTCGGTGTGGCGGTGATCGTCGGCGCGCTGACCTTCGCGCCCGACCAGCACCAGTCGGCGTCCTTCGTCTTCGGCGAGTTCGTCAACAACACCGGCTGGGGCAGCGGCGTCTACGTCGTCCTGATCGGCCTGCTGATGGCCCAGTACACGTTCACCGGCTACGACGCCTCCGCCCACATGACCGAGGAGACGCACGACGCGTCCACGGCCGGCCCCAAGGGCATCGTCCGCTCCATCTGGACCTCCTGGATCGCCGGCTTCGTCCTCCTCCTCGGCTTCACCTTCGCCATCCAGTCCTACGAGGGCGCCCTCACGTCCCCGACCGGCGCGCCGCCCGCGCAGATCCTGCTCGACGCGCTCGGCGCGACCACGGGCAAACTGCTCCTCCTCGTCGTCATCGGGGCGCAGTTGTTCTGCGGAATGGCGTCGGTCACGGCCAACAGCCGCATGATCTACGCCTTCTCGCGCGACGGCGCGCTGCCCTACTCCCACATCTGGCACACGGTGAACCCGCGCACCCGCACGCCGGTCGCGGCGGTCTGGCTGGCGGCACTGGCCGCGCTGGTCCTCGGACTGCCGTACCTGATCAACGAAACGGCGTACGCGGCCGTCACCTCCATCGCGGTCATCGGCCTCTACATCGCGTATGTCATCCCGACCCTGCTGCGCGTCCGCAAGGGCGCCGCCTTCGAACGCGGGCCGTGGCACCTGGGGCGCTGGTCGCAGGCGGTGGGCGTGGTGGCGGTGACGTGGGTCGGCGTCATCACGGTCCTGTTCATGCTGCCCCAGGTCTCCCCGGTCACCTGGGGGACCTTCAACTACGCCCCCATCGCCGTCCTGGTCGTCCTCGGCTTCGCCGCGACCTGGTGGCTGGTCTCGGCCCGCCACTGGTTCCTCGACCCCGACCACGAACGCACCCGGGCCCGCGCGGCGGCCCGCGCGAGCGCCCCCGAGCCGGTGGACCCGTAGCCTCCGCTTCCCCGCGCCCCCGCCGACGCGGCCGTGACCCCGATACCCGATCGGCGTCCCGGCCGTGTCGGGCTATGCTCGGTGTGGCAACATCACGCAGCACCGCGCAACAACCCCTGGGCCCTTAGCTCAATTGGCAGAGCAGTGGACTTTTAATCCATTGGTTGTGGGTTCGAGTCCCACAGGGCCTACCGGACTCCTCGGAGTTGGAACCCCCGCTGACCTGGTCGGTAGGGGGTTCTGTCGTTTCCGGGGGAATCCGCCGCCCAGCGCGGTGATCACCCGCCCCGGGCTCGGAGCTCGTGCGGGGCCGGGCGCCCCGCTGCCGGGGCGTCAGCCGGTGTGTTCGTCCTCGTCGTCGGGGGCGCCAACGGGAGGCCGCTCCACAACGAACGACCCCTTGCCGCGCACGGTGACGATGAGTCCACGTTCGCGGAGTTCCTGTGCGGTCCGGCGCGCGGTGAGTCGCGCTACGCCGTACTCCTCGGCGAGATGGTTCTCCGACGGGATGGGCCGGTCCGGCGCCAGTTCTCCCGACTCGATCTTCTTGGAGATGACGTCGGCGAGCTGAACGTAGAGCGGCTTCGCGCTCATCGGGTCCAGGGGTGTCGTGTGCTCTGTATCGCTCACATGTCCAACGTATGCATGTGATGACTTCCACGTTCAGGTGAATCCCTCTGCACTTGTATGTAGAGGGCTGCATGGCAAAGTGGCTTCAGTCACCAAAGACCCCGGCGGCCTGGCAGGGCCCCGGGGCGTGGCCAACGCTTACGCAAGGAGCGTCGACGTGTACGACCTTATCCACCGCTTCGCCCATTGGCTGGGCCTTCTCTTCGGTCCCGGTACCGGAACCCACCGCGCAGGCGCCCCGCGCCACCGCGCCCCTCGCCTCGCCCAGCGCGCCGCCATCCCCGCAGGCCTCCCCTCCCACCACTCCCCGTACTGCCGTCACCTTCCCCTCGACGGCACCGAGACCCGCCTCGTCCGCCCCTACCTCACCGCCCACGAACAGGAGCAGGACCGCCGGCGGCACCGCCGCCTCGCCCTGGTGCTCGCCGCCGACTTCGGCATCGACCTCGACCAGCACATCGTCGGCGCGCGGAAGGCGGCCGCGTGATGGCGGCGTACACCGCGCTACGGCTGCTGCCCTGGCTGTCGGCCGAGGGCAAGCCCTGCTTCCTCGCCCCCGGCGACGGCGGCGGGATCGTGTCCCGGCTCGCCGACGAGACGGAGGCCCGACAGCTCGCCGAAGGACTGGACGTACTCCGTGCCGCCCGCCGGGTACTGGACGACCCCGTGTCCCCGAACGCCGAGGTCCGCTGCACGGCGCTCCGGCTGACCGAGTGCCTCGCCGACGCGCTGAGGGTCGCGGAGTCCCGTGGGCGGCGCCTGCCCGAGGCGGACGACGACACCGATGCCCCCTGAGACGACAGCTCAGGGCCCCACCAGTGAACCGCTCACCGGTTTCGCCGGGACGCACTATCGTCGTAGGCAGGTGCGCCGAAGGAGCACGAAGGAGTACGTCCGGTCATGCCCGCACACGCCGCAGAACCCACGCCGGTCGTTCCGCCCATGCCCGAGCGGAACCCGAAGGCGCTGCGCGCTGCCATCGCCCAGCATGCTCCCCAGCTTCTTCCGGACTTCGACGACCACTGGAAATGGGCCGTCGCGGACGCGTACGACATCAGCACCGTGCCCGCCTTCATGGCCCGCTGGTGGGGTGAGTACGCGATCGCCCGGGACTCGAAGCTCGACGCGCACATGGCCGACCTGCATCACCGCGCGACGGAGTCCACCGACCTTGCCGAGGCGAAGGCGCTGCTCGAAGAGGCCTCGCACATCCGGTACGAGGCGCAGCGCCTGGAGCCCGGACAGTGACCCACGGCGGATTCATGGGCCCGCCCTGGCAGATGGACTGGACGCTCAAGGCTCAGGCCGCCCGCGACGCATTGCCCGAGCACGTACGGAAGACGGTCGACGCTGTGCGTGCCGAACTGGTGACAGTGCAGGATCCCTATTTCCGGGGCATCGACGCCGACGCGGACCTCCCCGCAGGTATGAGGGTCCAGCCGGCGCGGTCCGACCTTCCGAAAGGTTCCCGCGTCTTCCATTTCGACCACGGGCACGGCTGGCTGCGATACACCTTCGTACCGCGAACCGAGGACCCTCAGATCATCGTGGAAGAGGTCTTCTGGCAATGACCGACGGTCACTGGCGACGACCGGGCCGCCCGCCCCACCGGAGCGCCTGATGCCCCTCCCCTACGTCCTCCTCTCCGCCGCCGTCTCCCTCGACGGCTACCTGGACGACACCGGACCCGACCGGCTCCTGCTCTCCTCCCCGGCCGACTTCGACCGGGTCGACGAGGTGCGGGCGTCCGTCGACGCGGTGCTGGTCGGGGCCGGCACGATCCGGGCGGACGATCCGCGGCTGCTGGTCAACTCGGCCGGGCGGCGGGCCGCCCGGGTCGCGGCGGGGAGGGCGGAGTACCCGCTCAAGGTGACGGTCAGCGCCACCGGGGACCTGGACCCGGCGGCGTCGTTCTGGCACACCGGCGGGGAGAAGGTGCTCCTGACCACGGACGACGGCGCCCGGCGGGCCCGCGCGGCGGGGCTCGCCGCCGACGTCGTGCCGCTCGGGCCCGAGCTCGGCTGGCGGGCGGCGCTGGAGTACCTGCACGACCGGCGGGGTGTGCGGCGGCTCATGGTCGAGGGCGGCGGGAAGGTCCACAGCCAGTTGCTCCAGCAGGAACTCGCCGACGAACTGCAGCTCGCCCTCGCCCCGCTGATCGTCGGGAACCCGGACGCCCCCCGCCTGTTCGGGCCCGGCGCCTACCAGGGCGGGCGGCTCAGGCTGGTGGAGACGCGGCGCATCGAGGACGTGGTGCTGACGCGGTACCTGCCCACCGCGCCCGGCACCGGCGACCGCGTGACCGCCGCCGACCGGCACTGGCTGGCGCTCGCCTGCGAGCTGGCCGAGCTGTGCCCGCCGTCGGGGACGGCGTTCAGCGTCGGGGCGGTCGTGGTCGCCGCCGACGGGACGGAGCTGGCGCGCGGGCACTCGCGGGAGGGCGGCGATACCGTCGTGCACGCCGAGGAGGCCGCGCTCGCGAAGGCCGACCCCGCCGACCCGCGGCTCGCGACCGCCACCGTGTACAGCAGCCTGGAGCCGTGCGCCCGCCGCGCCTCCCGGCCCGCGCCCTGCGCCCGGCTCATCCTCGACGCCGGGGTGCCCCGCGTGGTCACGGCCTGGCGGGAACCCGACACCTTCGTGCCGGGGGCCGACGGCAGCGGAGTGCTCGCGGCCGGGGGCGCCGCCGTCGTCGTACTGCCGGAGTACGAGCAGCGGGCGAAGGCGCCGAACCGCCATCTGGAGGGGTAGCGGAGCGCCGCTGGAAGGGGTGCGGAGGTACGGATGTGCATTCCGCCCCCGGGATGACGTACAGTAGAGACACAACGGCGCGGGGTGGAGCAGCTCGGTAGCTCGCTGGGCTCATAACCCAGAGGTCGCAGGTTCAAATCCTGTCCCCGCTACTGAAGACCGAAGGCCGGAATCCTCAGGGATTCCGGCCTTCGGTGCGTTCTCCCCCCCCCCCCGGCGCATCGCCCAGTCACCAGTCACCAGTCACCAGTCACCGGTCACCCGGTCGGCCCGCACGGCTCGCCCCCCACCCCCGCTCCGGGAAACCTGGACGGAGGGACGGCAAGCGGCGCAGACGTGCGGGGTGGCGGGAGACCAGTGGTGCGGCCAGGTGACGTGGACGACGAGGGGACGTACGCCAGAGCCGGCGGCCGACTCCCCGGCGACCCCGTGCCCGACCCCGGCGTCGGTGACGGCCCGGAGCCACCCCGGCCGGACCCGGGCCGGCCGCGGGCGTGGCGGACCTCGTACGGGCGGGCCTTCGTACGCCTGCTGCCCGTACTGCTGATCGTCGTCGCCATCCTGTACGACCTCTTCACCCCGAGGTACTTCACCGCAGGCCCCCTCTACACGGCCGCGCCCCTGGTCGCCGCCCCGATCTACTCGCGGCGCGGCACGGCGCTCACCGGTGCCGCCGTCGTCGCCGCCGTCGTCGGGCTGCAACTGAGCAAGGGCGTCATCCACTACGTCGACTCCCTCACCGAACTGATCACCATCGCGACGGTCGCCGTGCTCGCCGTCCTCGTGAACGGCTTCGTCCGCCGCACCGGCGAGCGCCTCGTCTCCGTGCGCGAGATCGCCGAGGCCGCCCAGCGCGCCGTGCTGCCCGAGCCCGCCGAGCGGATCGGCGGCTTCGAGATCGCCGCCTGCTACGAGGCCGCGCAGGCCGACGCCTTCATCGGCGGCGACCTCTACGCCGTACAGGACAGCGCGCGCGGCATCCGGCTCATCGTCGGGGACGTGCGCGGCAAGGGCATGGGCGCCGTGGGCGCCGTCGCCGTCGTGATCGGCGCCTTCCGGGAGGCCGCCGAACAGGAGGCCACGCTGGAGGCGGTGGCGCAGCGGCTGGAGCGGGCGCTGGCCCGCGAGGGCTCCCGCCGGGACGGACTGGACGCCTTCGAGGGATTCACCACCGCCGTGCTCGCCGAACTCCCGCACGGCGACGGGGTCGTCCGCATCGTCAACCGCGGCCACCCGCCGCCCCTGCTGCTGTACGCCGACGGCACCCTGCGCCCGCTGCCCGCCCGGGAATCGGCACTGCCGCTCGGCATGGGCGAGCTCGGCGTGTGGCCCGACCGTGCGGAGGAGGCCGACTTCCCCGGTGGGGCCACACTGCTGCTGTACACCGACGGAGTCTCGGAAGCCCGGGACGCCCAGGGCGAGTTCTACGACCCGCAGGCGCGGCTGGCCGGCCGCGTCTTCCGGCATCCGTCGGAGCTGCTCGGCACCCTCGCCGACGACGTGCGCCGGCACTCCGGGGGCGGCATGGCCGACGACATGGCACTGCTCGCCGTACGACGGCCCTGACCGATGTCACCGGACGTGACGGACCGACCGCCCTCCGCATAACAACTGACACACCATCAGAAAGTTGTGACGCGAGGGGGAATACTGAGACGGGGTCAACTCGCCCCGCTTTGACCGCCCATGAGGCGTACGTCCCGGCCGGATTCGTTAATGATCTAGAGGAACGGCTTGGAATCCGAGCCTCGCGTCTATTAACGTTCGATAACGCAGCGCGGTCGTCCCAGCCGTCACAGAAGGCGGCTCCGTGCGCACGCGCCGAATCCCGCAAGGGAACCGGGGAACCACCACATTGGGGTGAATCGGGCGTAAGGCGCCGTGGAGACACGGCGGATATACGCGCGTAGGAGACCTTCCTGCTCCGAACCCGTCAGCTAACCCGGTAGGCGAGAAGGAAGGAAAGGAGCACGCCCACGTGGCGTCCAACCGGCCCGCCCCCGAGGCCCCGTTCGTGCCGAACCAGCACGACGCGGACACCTTCGGCTACGACGGCTACCGCACCGAAGAGGGCCCCTGGGAGGAGTGGAATCCCACCGCGGAATCCATCCGCCCGGTACGCGGCCGGCACCGCGTCGCCAAGCAGCGCGGCGGACTCGCCCGCAGCTCCACCGTCCTCGGCGTCGGTGTCATAGCGGCCGTCGGCGCGGGTGGCATGGCCAGCGCGCAGACCGGCAAGCCGCCGGTGTCGATCTCCATGCCGGACCTGCCGAACGTCGGCTCGCTCATCTCCGACGACGAGGAGCCGGAGCCCGAGGGTTCCGCCACCCCGCTCAGCGGCATCGGCGTGGCGGCCGCCACCGCCACCGGCACCGAGGACACCGCCGACGCCGGTGAGACGCTGCGGGCCCGGATCATGGCGCAGGCCGAGCAGCAGCAGGCCCAGGTGGAGAGCAAGGCCGCCGCCGAAGCCGCCGCCGCGGCCGAGAAGAAGGCCGCGGAAGCCGCCGCCGAGGCGGAGAAGGAGGCCCAGGCCAAGGCCGCCGCCGCCAAGAAGAAGGCGCAGGAGGCGGCCGAGAAGAAGGCCGAGGCCGAACGGCTCGCGAAGCTGGCCAAGCAGTACACCCTGCCGACCTCGTCCTACACGATCTCCTCGAGCTTCGGTCAGGCCGGCGCCTACTGGTCCTCCGGCTACCACACCGGCCTGGACTTCGCCGCCCCCACGGGCACGCTGCTCAAGGCGGTCCACAGCGGCACCATCACGTCGGCCGGATACGACGGGTCGTACGGCTACAAGACCGTGCTGACCCTCGATGACGGAACCGAGATCTGGTACGCCCACCAGTCCTCCATCAGCGTCAGCGTCGGCCAGAAGGTCGCCACCGGCGACATCATCGGCCGCGTCGGCGCCACCGGCAACGTCACCGGCGCCCACCTCCACATGGAGGTCCACACGGCCGACGGCGGCGGTATCGACCCGATGGCGTGGCTGCAGAACAAGGGCCTCAACCCCTGAGTACCCACGCTGACCCATCCGCTCCCCGCTGATCCCCGGCGGTCCTGACGGCAACCCCCCGACGTCAGGGCTGCCGGTTTGCGGGATCTTTGCCCCGTTGCCGGAATCGCGGGGTCCAGTGGTCCCGTTGACGCACTACATGACTTCTCTGCGCAAGCTAGGCTCCTCCGACCTGGAGGTCTTCCCCCTCGCCCTCGGCGGCAACGTCTTCGGCTGGACCGCCGACCGGGACCGCTCCTTCGCCGTCCTCGACGCCTACACCGCGGCCGGCGGCAACTTCCTCGACACCGCCGACTCCTACTCGGCGTGGGTCGACGGCAACACCGGCGGAGAGTCCGAGACCCTCATCGGCGAGTGGCTCGCCTCCCGCGGCAACCGCGGCGACGTCGTCCTCGCCACCAAGGTCAGCCAGCACCCCGAGTACCCGGGACTGACCGCCGCGAACATCAAGGCCGCCGCCGACGCCTCGCTGCGCCGCCTGCGCACCGACCACATCGACCTCTACTACACCCACTTCGACAAGCCCGAGGTGCCGGTGGAGGAGATCATCGGCGCGCTCGACGAGCTGGTGAGGGCGGGCAAGGTCCGGCACATCGCCGCCTCCAACATCTCCGCGGAGCGGCTCGCGGAGTCCCTGGCCTTCTCCGACCGGGAGGGCCTCGCCCGCTACGTGGCCCTCCAGCCCCACTACAACCTGGTCTCGCGCGACACGTACGAGGGCGAGACGCGCGACCTCGCCGAGCGGGCCGGGCTGGCCGCCGTGCCGTACTACGCCCTCGCCTCAGGCTTCCTCACGGGCAAGTACCGGCCCGGGGCGGACGTCGACAGTCCTCGGGCGGGCGGCGCCGCGAAGCACCTGGAGACCGAGCGCGGCCGACGGGTCCTCGCCGCCCTCGACGAGATCGCCGAGGCCCACGACGCTCCCGTCGCGACGGTCGCCCTGGCCTGGCTGGCCGCACAGCCGACGGTGGCCGCGCCGATCGCGTCCGCGCGCACGGTGGAGCAGCTGCCGGCGCTGCTGGGAGTGGCGGAGCTGACCCTGACGGAGGACGAGGCCGGGAAGCTCACGGAGGCGTCGGCCTGAGGGCCGGTCGCGCCGGCGGGCCGGCCGCTGTGGGCCGTAAGCACCGGGAGCTGTGGGCCGTAAGCCCGCGGGCGGGGCGTCGGATGGCCAGGCGTCCCCGGGCCGGGCGCCGTGCGACGAGCGGCTGCGGGCTTACGGCCGGTAGGGGTCGGGCGGGGCGTACGGGTGGTGCGGGCTGGGAGGGGCGTAGGGGGTGCTCGGGGCGTATGCGGCCGGTGCGGGGTACGGTGCCGGGGCCGCCGCGGGACGGCCGGGGCCGTACGGCCCGTACGCGTACGGCCAGGCCGGTACCGCCACCGGCACGGGTGGCGCGGTGGCCCGCGCCGCGTAGTCCAGCGCCGGTCGTGCCACGTCGCGCCGGTGCCACAGGGCGTCGAGCAGTTCCCGCTCCCGCAGGGTGAAGTCGGCGCCCGCCGTGCCCCGGCGCCCCCGCTGCCGGAGGAACGCCAGCGAGGTCGCGTACGCCTCGTACCGCGCCACCGCCCGCGCCGCCTCCTTCCCGCCGTGCCGGTGTGCGTGCTGCCGGGCGATGCGGCGGGCGCGCATCGAGCCGAGCGCGTACGGTTCGGCCGGTGCCAGCCACCCGGCCATGACGTACACGGGCAGTTCGGTCCGTATGGCGCCCAGTTCGCGCTGCCGGGTCCAGATCACCAGCCAGGTCAGCAGACCGAACGAGGGCACCATGACAGCCGCGTACACGGAGAGGAAGCCGTACTCGCCGAACGAGGCCGAGCCGTTCCACAGCGCGTGCATGCCCATCGCGAGCAGCAGGCCGCACAGGGGGAGCAGGGCCCGGCGCAGGCGGTGACGGCCCGCCCGGAGCGCGGCGATGCCGAAGCCGATACCGGTGAGCACGGTGAAGAGCGGGTGGGCGAACGGCGACATCACGATGCGGACGAAGAAGGTCGCCGCGGTGACGGACGTCAAGCCGCTGTCGCCGGTGAGCTGGTCGGTGCCGAAGGCGGTGCCCAGGTAGAGGATGTTCTCGGTGAAGGCGAAGCCGGTCGCGGTGACACCGGCGACGACCACGCCGTCGACGATGCCGGTGAAGTGACGCCTGCGGAAGAGGAAGACCAGGAGGACGGCGGCGGCCTTGGCGGACTCCTCGACGACCGGGGCTATGACCGTGGCGCCCAGGGTGTCCGCGCCGGCCGGGTCGGCGGTGGCCGTCGCTATCCACCTCGTCGCGAAGCTGTTCGCGACGATCGCTATCAGCGCCGCCGCGCAGGCACCCCAGGCGAAGCAGAAGAGCAGGTTCCGCCAGGGTCCGGGATCGACCCGGTCCAGCCAGCGGAACGCGGCCACGAGCAGCGGCACCGGCAGTACCGCGAGGCCCAGCCCCACAAGGAACCCCCGCGTACCGGTCTGTTCGCGCACCAGGGCCAGGATCACCAGGCCGGCCAGCGCGAGCAGTGCGACCAGTGCGCCGTGCCGGACCCAGGCGCGCTGCCACCAGTGCGGTTGCGTGTGCGGACGCGTCGGGTACGGGGGACTGGTGGCCACGGCATGGACCCTAACCGGTGGAGGGCTGCTCCTTGTGCGGTACGCGGTGGAAGAGCAAGTCGTTCACCACATGACCCTTGTCCAGTCCCTGGCCCTCGAAACGGGTCAGCGGGCGGTGGGCGGGGCGCGGCGCGAATCCGCCGCCCGGCACGGTGTTCTCGAAGTCGGGATGTGCGGTGAGGACCTCGAGCATCTGCTCCGCGTACGGCTCCCAGTCGGTGGCGCAGTGCACGAAGGCGCCCGGCGCGAGCCGGGTCGCGGCCAGGGTCAGGAACTCCGGCTGGATCAGGCGGCGCTTGTGGTGCCGCTTCTTGGGCCAGGGGTCGGGGAAGTAGACGCGCAGCCCGGCGAGGGAGTCGGGGGCGAGCATCTCGCGCAGGAGGATGATCGCGTCGCCGTTGGCCACCCGGACGTTGGACAGTCCGTCCCGTTCCGCGAGACCGAGCAGGTTGCCCTGGCCGGGGGTGTGGACGTCCACGGCGAGGATGTTGGTGTCCTGGTCGGCGGCGGCCATCTGGGCGGTGGCCTCGCCCATGCCGAAGCCGATCTCCAGGACGACGGGGCGGGCGTTCCCGAACAGCTCGCCGAGGTCGATGACCCGCTGCCCGTCGATGTCCAGCCCCCACACGGGCCACAGCCGCTGCAGCGCGTCCGCCTGCCCGGCGGTCACCCGGCTCCGGCGGGGCTGGAAACTCCGGATCCGCCGCTCGAAGTGCGAACCGGCGGGATCGGCCTTCGGCCCGTCGGGAAACCGGGGCTCACCCTTGGTACGGGTGTGCCGGACGGAGACGCCGGTATGCGGTGCGGCGGGCTGGGGAGCGGCTTCGGGGGCACGGTGGAAGTCAGACACAGTGCCTCAATTTTACGGCCACCGGTGCGCGTCACCGCGGGCAGTCGTGGCGCCTCCAGGACCTGAACGGCCCGGGAGGTGCTTCAGGGGCGGCACGGAGGTGCCCCAGGGGCGGCACGGGAGCTACCCCAGAGGCGACACGAGGGTGGTGGAGACTGGCCCCCGCTCGAGCGGCCCGCCCCCGCGGCCGGGCGACGCGGCAGACCCCGGATCACCGCACCGCCTCCAGCATCGCCAGCGCCCTCCGCCCCACCTCCCGCCCGATCGGCAGCGACGCCGTCGCCGCGGGCGAGGGCGCGTTCAGGACGTGCACGGCGTGGGCGCCCTCGCGGATCAGGAAGTCGTCGACCAGCGTCCCGTCCGCCAGCACCGCCTGCGCCCGCACCCCCGCGGGCGCCGCCACGAGGTCCTCCTCCGTCACCGCGGGCAGCAGCCTGCGCACGGCGGTGGTGAACGCCCCCTTGGACAGCGACCGCCGCAGCTCGCCCGCCCCGTACCTCCAGTGCCGCCGGGCTATCCGCCACGACCCCGGCCAGGTCAGCGTCCCGCCCAGCTCGCGGGGGCGCACCACACCCCAGCCGTACCCCTCCCGGGCCAGCGCGGGCACCGCGTTCGGCCCGAGGTGGACGCTCCCGTCGATGCCGCGGGTCAGGTGCACGCCGAGGAACGGGAACGCCGGGTCCGGCACCGGATACACCAGTCCCCGCACCAGCTCCGGGCGCGCCAGCTCGTAGTACTCACCCCGGAAGGGGATGATCCGCATGCCGGGGTCGTCCCCCGTCACGCGGGCGATCCCGTCGCAGTGCAGCCCGGCGCAGTTGACCAGGACCCGGGCGCGGAGCACCTCCCCGGAGCGGGTGCGGGCGGCGACTCCGAGGCCCGGACGGCGGTCGATGTGCCGGACCTCGGCGCCGTAGCGGATCTCCGCGCCGGATGCCCGGGCCAGCTGCCGGGCCACGGCGGTGTAGTCGCAGATGCCGGTCGTGCCGACGTGGATGGCGGCGAGGCCGCGCACCTCGGGCTCGTACTCCGGGATCTGGGCGGCGCCCAGCTCGCGTACCGGTATGCCGTTCTCCCGGCCGCGCTGGACGAGGGCGTGCAGCCGGGGCAGCTCGGCGCGGTCGGTCGCGACGATCAGCTTGCCGGTGACGGCGTGGGCGATGCCGTACTCGGAGCAGAACTTGACCATCTCCGCCGCGCCCCGGACCGCGTAGCGGGCCTTCAGCGAGCCCGGGCGGTAGTAGACGCCGCTGTGGATGACGCCGCTGTTGCGGCCCGTCTGGTGCCGGGCCGGTCCCGGCTCCTTCTCCAGCACCGTCACCCGGGTGCCCGGCGCCGCGCGGGTGATCGCGTACGCCGTCGACAGGCCGACGATTCCGCCGCCGATCACCAGCACGTCGCAGTCGTACGCGATTCCGCGCGCGATGCCGTGCGGGACCCCGCTCCGCACTCGTTCCATCTCCGGCCCACCTCCCGGCTTCGATAGTGCACTGCGCCACTGACAATGCCTTCAAACCCGGGAGGCGGGGGCGGATCAGGCCGTGGTCATCAGCAGGGGCCGGGCGCGCTCGCGCAGCTCGACCACGCGTGGTTCGTCGCCGTACGGCTCCAGGCGGTGGAGGAGGTCCTTGACGTACTCGGTGGTGCGGGCGGAGGAGATGCGGCCGGCCACCTCGACCGCCCGCACGCCCTGCTCGCAGGCCGCGTCCAGATTGCCCGACTCCAGCTCGGCCACCGCCGAGACGACGAGCCGGAGGCCGTGCGAGCGTACGAACTCCTCCGTCGGCTTCGACAGGGCCTGCTCGGTGAAGCGGCGGACCTGGCGCGGTGCCTTCAGGTCGCGGTAGCACTCGGCCGCGTCGGCGGCGAACCGGTCGTAGGAGTAGAAACCCAGCCACGTCGGGTCGCTGTCGCCGGGGCGGGCGCGCTCCAGCCAGCTCTCGGCGGCCTTCAGGGCCGCGCCGGCCGCCGCCGCGTCGTTCGCGCGCGCGTGGGCGCGGGCCTCGACCAGGCGGAAGAAGCTCATGGTGCGGGCCGTGGCCAGGCCCCGGTTGCGCTCCAGCGCGGCCTGCGCGAGGTCCACGCCCTCGTCGCCGAAGCCGCGGTAGGTCGCCTGGAGGGACATGGAGGCGAGCACGTAGCCGCCCAGCGGCACGTCGGCCGCCGCGCGGGACAGGCGCAGGGCCTGGATGTAGTACCGCTGGGCCGCCTCCTGCTGACCCGTGTCGAAGGCCATCCAGCCGGCCAGGCGGGTCAGTTCGGCCGAGGCGCCGAACAGGGCGCGGCCGACCTCGTCGGAGTAGGAGCCGAGGAGCAGCGGGGCCGCCTCGACGCGCAAGCACTCGGGGACCATCGACGAACGCCAGTCGCCGCCGCCGTACTTGGAGTCCCAGCGCCGGGCGTCCTCGGCGGCCTCCCGCAGCTTGCGCACATCGCTGTGGCCGACTTTGAGCGGTGCGCCGGAGCCCTCGGCCGGGCTCGCGTCACGCGCCACCGAGCTGTCGGCCGGGGTTATCAGCCAACGCGAGGCGGGCGTTGCGTATGCGCTCACTGCGAACGAGCCGGCCAGCGACTGCCAGATGCCGCCGGCGCCGGACCGGCGGCCGGCGAGGTCGAGACGGTACAGCTCGGTGGCCGATCTGACGGCCTGGCCGACGTCCCGGGGGAAGGCGAGGCCCACTTCGGGGGCGGGATCCGCGTCCGCCAGGCCGATCTCGTGGAGCGGCACCGGGCGGCCGAGCTTCTGGCCGATGGCGGCGGCGATGAGGTGCGGCGCCGCACCCTGCGGCACCATTCCCTTCGACACCCAGCGTGCCACCGACGTCTTGTCGTAGCGAAGAGTCAACCCGCGTTGGGCGCCGAGGTCGTTGACGCGCCGGGCGAGTCCTGCGTTGCTGATTCCCGCGAGGGCGAGAACGGCGCCGAGCTTCTCGTTCGGCCCGCGTTGCTCCCTGGACATGCGCCACCCCTCGACACAGACGGCTGCCGCGCTGGCATAACCACGCGGCATTCGTAAACCCAGCGTAGTTCGCCGGATCCCATGCGTTAAGAGGCATTGTTCCGGATGGCGGGATTGTGGTCCGTACTGAAGTGCGGTGCGTGCACGGGCTGTTGCCGCGTGCTCCCGGTGTGTGGCCGTGCGCCCGGCCGTGCGCTCTTCTCCGGCCACGCCGGGAGCGGTTCCATGGGCGGTGCGTGGGTCGGCCCGCTGTACTGGATCCAGTGGGCTGGGGGACACCGCCGCCTACATCCCCGCGGGCGGCGGACGGGTCCGGGGGGCGTGCCTCGCCTCCCGGACCGCGCGCCGCCGGTCGGGGTGCACAGCCTGTACGGAGCGTGTTCGAACGCGTTCACGTGGCGCCGATTTGGCTGAAAATCAACCCGGGTGATTCCGGGGTGGCACCGCCCTCACCACGGGAGTTGAGGGCGCGTTGGGTAGCCAAAGAGCGCGTTGCGGGGGCGCATTCACGTCGTCTTCGCGCCCTCCGGGGGAACCGGAGAGGGAGCCGGCGTCCTCGCGTGAGTCTCCGCGGGGGCGCGTTTCTGGGGGCACTCGCGGCTCCGCCGATGCTCTGCGGCGCGCCCTTCATGGCAGCATGGGGAACCAGTTCGTACGGTGCACTGGTTGTCCACAGTCTGTGGAGGCGTCGATGCGGTGGTTGGTGGGGTGGAGCAGCACCGCCGTGGGAGCCGCGGGCATAGCCGGCGCGGGCGGCTCCGCGGGAGCCACCGGCTACGACGGCGAGACCGTGCAGCCCGTGGGCTCCCAGCTGTTGTGGGGCGACCCCGACCCCCTGTGGGCGGTCGGCGACTGGCGCCCCGACGAGGTGCGCGTCGTCACGGCCGACCCGCAGACCAGGATCGCCGTCCTCGGCATCTGCGGCGCGACCGACGAGCAGCTGCGCGTCGGACTGTTCGCCGCGCGCGGCGGAGCCCTCCGGCACCTGACGGCGTGGCCCGGCAGCTACACGGCCGTCGTCCAGGTGGGCCGGCGGATCACCGTCTGCGGTGACCTCGCGGGCGTACGCCCGGTGTTCCACGCCCCCTGGGCGGGCGGCACGGCGTACGCGACGGCCGCGCTGCCCCTGGCCGACCTCATCGAGGCCAACCTCGACTTCGGGCACCTCGCCGCGCTGCTCGCCGCGCCCGACGTGCCGGCCGCGCTGGACGACTCCACCCCGTACGACGGCGTGAAGCGCATTCCGCCGGGGCATGCGCTGATCCTGCGCGCCGGGGCGCGCGAGATCGCCGGGTACGAGCCGGTGGCCTCACTCGCGGTCGCGGCGCCCTCGGCCGACCCCGACCGTGCGGTGGACGGCGTGCGGGACGCCCTGGTGGAAGCGGTGCGTACGCGCCTCGCCGCGCCCCGGCACGTCCCCGGGGACGGCATCGACCCCGGCCCGGTCCCCGGCATGGGGCCCGCCGAACGGCGTGCCGCGCGCGGGATGCCGGTCCCGGGCATCGGCGCCGATCTGTCCGGGGGCCCGGCCTCCGCAACGCTGGCCCTGCTGGCCGCCGGGCTGCCCGGGATGCCGGGGACCGTGCTCGGGCACGGCACCGGGGCGGGGGAGCGGCTGCTGGCCGTCACCTTCAACGACCTCGCCGTCGGCGGGCAGGAGGCCGAGCTGGAGCGGGCCGGGGCCCTCGCGGCCAACCCGCGGCTGCACCACGTGGTGGTCACCGGCGGCGAGGAGATGCTGCCGTACGCCGCGCTGGACGGGCCGCTGACGGACGAACCGGGCTCGTCCCTGATCGCGTCGGCGCGGCACCGGGCGCGGCTGGCCGCGGGCAGCGCGGACCACTTCACCGGGTACGGGGCGCGGCAGGTGCTGGACGCCCATCCGGCGCGGCTGGCCGACCTGCTGATGGACCGCAAGCGCCGCCATCTCGTGCGGCCGGTCGCCGCGCTGGCCAAGGCCGACGGGTCGGTGCTGGTCCCCGCGCGGGTGTACGCGGCGGCCCGGCGACTGGCGCGTACGCCGTACCGCACCGGGCTCGAGGTGCTCTCCGAACGGCTGCTGCGCCGGCGCTTCGACACGCCGGGCGACGGCGCCATGGAGGCGTCGCTCGCCGTGCTGACCTGGGCCGGGCCGGGGCCGGCGGCGCGGTGGCTGACCGGAGAGGCGCTGGCTGAAGTATCGGTTCGCCTGCAGACGTCCTCCCAGCGGTCCGGGGTCGGGCCGGGGCAGCGGCCCGGTGACTTCCGCGCGCGTGCGGCGCTGGCGCGGCGGGCGGCGGACGTGCGGGTGCTGGAACAGGCCGCCGAGATCCGCTTCCAGCGGCTGCACACCCCTTTCCTCGACAACCAGGTCGTCCGCGCCTGCCGTGCGCTGCCGGAGGCACTGCGGGTGCGTCCGGGGGCGCGCGCGGCGATTCTGCGCACGGTGCTGGAGGGCGCGGGGGTGAACGAGCTGCCCAGCGGCTGGGGCGCGCCCACACAGGTGGTGGCGGCTTCCGCCGAGCGGACGGGGCTGCGGGTCGCCGCGGACTCCCTGCTGGGTCTCTTCGACACGCCGCTGCTCGCTCAGGCGGGGCTCGTGGAGGCGCGGGTCGTGCGCAAGGCGGTGCGCGCGGCGGCCGCGGGCGAGGCGCTGCCCCTGGACGGGCTGGCCGACCTCGTCTCCCTCGAACTGTGGCTCCGCCGCCTCCTCGCCCGCCGAGGCACCTGCTGGACCGGCACCCCGGCCCGCCAGCGCGCGGTACCGGCGGGCATCACGCCGCAGCGCGGCGCGCTGGGCGGGGCGGGGGCGGGAGCGGTCGCGAGGCGGGTCTGACCCGCCTCCTCACCGCTGGCCCTCGCCACCTGCCCAGCCGGACCCGCCCACCTGCCCAGCCCACCGGACCCGCCCACCTGCCCAGCCCACCGGACCGGAGCGCACAGAGCCCTTGGCCAGGCCCCCGGCCGGCGATCACCGCTCATCCGTGGGGACTCGCCGCGACGCGGTATCGACGCTCAGCCGTGCGGGGCAGGAGAAGGGCCTCCCGCCCCGGCGGACGTGAGCGGGACGACGGGAGTCGTGAGCGAGACGCGGGGTGCCGTGAGCGGGACGCGGGGCGTACGAAAGCCCGGCACGTCCCGCCCACCCGACGGCACCACGGTCCTACGCCGGGCGCGACCGCAGTCCCTCCAGCAGGATGTCCAGCAGCCGGGCCGAGGCCGCCGCCTGCTGTGCCGCGTCCGGCAGCGAGGGCGCCGCCGTGGCTATCACCAGCAGTACGTCCGACACCGACACGTCCGGTCGCAGCTCACCCGCCGAGCGTGCCCGCTCCACGAGCCGCCCCACGACGTCCAGCAGCTCCGCCGCCCCGTCGTCACCCTCTGCGGAAACCGTCCCCGCGATCGGTCCGCCGACCGACGCACCCGCCCGCGCGGACCCGTCGGACACCAGTCGCAGCTCGCCGGAGCCCGGCTGTATCCGCTGCTGCGGCACCCGCGGCTCACCGCCCACGGCACCGCCGGCACCACTGGCGCCGCCGTCACCGTCGTCGGACACTCCGACCCGCAGCACCTGCGGTGGCAGCAGCCGCCCGGCGCCCGAGGCGACCGACGTCCGCAGGAAGCGCGACAGCGCGGACCACGGCTCGTCCTCCTGCCCGAGCGCCGTCCGGGCCTGGTCGGTCAGACGGGCCGTCTCCTCCTCGGCTATCCGCCGGACCAGGACGTCCTTGCTCGGAAAGCGCCGGTACACCGTGCCGACACCGACCCGCGCGCGCCGCGCCACGTCCTCCATCGGTGCGCCGTACCCCAGCTCACCGAACACCTCGCGGGCCGCGCGCAGCACGTGCTCCAGATTGCGCTGGGCGTCCACGCGCAAAGGCGCGGTGCGCGCTCCGTCCCCGCGTGCGCCGCCCGCCGTCGCGCTCATCGCGCCACCGGGCGCGACAGCGGACGCGGACGACCAATGAGAGTCCTGAACATGCATAGACAATCCCCCGGTAATGGCGTCTCCCCCCGGAGACACTCCCCGCCATCGAAAGCCGGAGTGCGCGGAACAGGCCCGGCTCCGCGGTCCGCCCGTCGCGGACCCGATGAGCACATCCCCTTACACCCCGTGGGAAAGAACATAGTTGAGCGAGGGTCAATTCAGAAGGGGCAGGTTCCGCACGGAGCAACCCCCGATCGGACCTCGGACCGTATACGCCCCGAATGCGCCGCCTTCCGCCTTCGGTCCCACCCCCGCTGACCTGCGCGACCGCACCGGAGCACGGCCGTACGGACCACCCCGGGGCCGCGCGATCTCCGGTCACACAAATCGACGAGCCTGTGGACAAACGCAAGCGTCGGGTGCGTCATGGGATGGTGAAGGAACGTGCGCGCATTCTCGTTGTCGGCGGCGGCTACGTCGGGATGTACACGGCGCTGCGACTGCAGCGGAACCTCAGGGGAGAACTCCGGAGGGGCGAAGCCGAGATCACGGTCGTCACTCCCGACCCCTACATGACGTATCAGCCGTTCCTGCCGGAGGCGGCGGCCGGCTCCATCTCCCCGCGGCACGTCGTCGTGCCGCTGCGCCGCGTCCTCGGCCAATGCGATGTCGTCATCGGTGAGGCACGCTCCGTCGACCACACGACGCGCACCGCCACCCTCACCACCCTCGCCACCGACGAGGAGCGGACGGGCGCCCGCCGGCTGACGTACGACGAACTCGTCCTCGCGCCCGGCTCGGTCTCGCGCACCCTTCCCGTGCCCGGCCTCGCCGACCACGGCGTCGGCTTCAAGACCGTCGAGGAGGCCATCGGCCTGCGCAACCACGTCCTCGAACAGCTGGACATCGCCTCCTCCACCCGCGACCCCGCCCTCCGCGACGCCGCCCTCACCTTCGTCTTCGTCGGCGGCGGCTACGCGGGCGTGGAGGCCCTCGGCGAGCTGGAGGACATGGCCCGCTACGCCACGCGGTACTACCACAACGTCACACCGGACGACATGAAGTGGATCCTCGTCGAGGCCTCCGGCCGCATCCTCCCCGAGGTGGGCGAGGAGCTCGGCCGCTACACGGTCACCGAACTGCGCCGCCGCAACATCGACGTACGCCTGGACACCCGCCTGGAGTCCTGCGCGGACCGCATCGCCGTCCTCAGCGACGGCACCCGCCTCCCCACCCGTACGGTCGTCTGGACGGCCGGCGTCAGACCCCACCCGCTCCTCGCCGCCACCGGCCTCCCCCTCGACGACCGCGGCCGGCTCACCTGCACCCCCCACCTGTCCGTCGACGGCGCCCCACACGCGTGGGCCGCGGGAGACGCCGCCGCCGTCCCCGACGTCACCGCCGCGGAGCCCGGCCGGGAATGCGCCCCCAACGCCCAGCACGCCGTCCGCCAGGCCAGGGTCCTCGGCGACAACATCGCGCACGCCCTGCGCGACGAGCCCCTCGACACGTACGCGCACAAGTACGCCGGCTCCGTCGCCTCCCTGGGCTTCCACAAGGGCGTCGCGCACGTCTACGGGCGCAAGCTGAAGGGCTACCCCGCGTGGTTCATGCACCGCGCCTACCACCTCAGCAGGGTCCCCACCGTCAACCGCAAGGCGCGCGTGCTGGCCGAATGGGCCCTCGCCGGACTCTTCAAACGGGAGATCGTCTCCCTGGGTTCACTCGAACATCCGCGAGCGGAGTTCGAACTCGCGGCCGGTGGAAAGCCTTCTCAGGAACCACCGCGCAACCCGAAGGAGTAGTCCTGACCGGACCCAGGAACTCCCCCGGCCGGTCCAGCGTCTGACGGACGTCGGCCCGGTCGGCACCCTGCCAGACTGGGCCACACAGCGGGCGCGCCGCCGCTCGTTCCCGCGGCCCCCGGGGCCCCGGCCGTTCCCGGCCCGTCCCGGCCCTGGGCCGCCGACAACTACACGAGGCAAGGATTCGTGAACTTCACGCGCTGGAGCGCCCGACTCCCCGGAACGCAGCGCCGCGCCGCAGCGCGGACCGACACGACGGTCTCCCCGGACCGACGGGGCGACGGCACCGTACCCGCCGCCCGCGCCGAGCAGCTGACCGACGAGGCCCCGCCCGTCCCCGCCGTCGACGACCTCCCCGTGCGCGACGTCCTCGACCGCGTCCCGGCCCTCGTCGCCCTCGTCCACGGCCCCGACCACCGCCTCTCCTACGTCAACGACGCCTACGTCGCCGCCTTCGGCATGCGCGACCTGGGCGAACGAGCCGACGAGGCCCTCCCCGAACTCGACGAGCTCGGCCTCTTCCCGCTCCTGGACCAGGTCCAGCGCAGCGGCAGACCCCGCACCCTCAAGTCCCGCAAGGCTCCCGACGGCCGCTCCTACACCTTCACCTGCACCCCGGTCACCGAGGGCGACAGCGGCGGCCGGGGCGTCCTCGTCTTCGCGACCGACGTCACCGACCACGCCGAGGCCGCCGGCCGCCTGCGCGCGAGTGAGAGCCGCCAGCGCGAGACCGCCGTCACCCTCCAGCGCTCCCTGCTCCCCCAGGAGCTGGAGGAGCCCGACGACCTGCGCGTCGCCGCCACCTACCACCCCGGCGGCACCGAGGCCGCGGTCGGCGGCGACTGGTACGACGTGATCACCCTCGGCGGCGGCCGTACCGCCCTGGTCATCGGCGACGTCATGGGCCGCGGCGTCCGCGCGGCAGCGGTCATGGGCCAGCTCCGCACGGCGGTACGGGCCTACGCCCGCCTCGACCTGCCCCCGCACGAGGTGCTCCAGCTCCTCGACGGCCTCGCCACCGAGATCGACGCCAACCAGATCGCCACCTGCGTCTACGCCATCCACGACCCGAACGAGGGCCGGCTGGTGTACGCCTCCGCCGGCCACCTGCCCATCCTGGTCCGCGACGAGAACGGCACCGTCCAGCGCGCCGACGAACCCACCGGCCCCCCGCTCGGTACCGGCGGCTGGATGCACACGTCCGGCTCGATCGCCCTGACCCCCGGCTCCACCGCGGTCCTCTACACCGACGGCCTGGTGGAGCGCCGCAACGAGGACCTGGACGACGGCATCGCCGCCCTGGAACGCGCCCTGTCCGGCGCCACCGGAAGCCCCCAGGTGATCTGCGACCGCCTCGTCCGCTCGGCGGGCGTCACCCCGGACCACGACGACGACGTCGCCGTCCTGGTCCTCCAGCATCCCGCCCGCAAGGGCGCGCAGGCCGAGCTCTTCCGCAACGCCGCTCTGGAACTGCTCGGCGGCGTGGAAGCGGCTCCCCGCGCGCGTGCCTTCGCATCCGGGGTCCTGACCAGCTGGCGGTTCCCCACCGAACTACACGACCTGGGCGTCCTGGCCACCAGCGAACTGGTCGCCAACTCCCTCCAGCACGGCACGCCCCCCATGCGCCTGCGTTTGCGCCGCACCGACCGCCGACTGATCGTCGAGGTCACCGACGGCGACGACCACCTGCCCAGACGCCGCCGCGCGGAACCGGTGGACGAGTCCGGCCGGGGCATCGCCATCGTCGCGACGATCGCCTCCAACTGGGGGTCCAGGCGCACACCCGGGGGCGGCAAGGCGGTCTGGTGCGAGTTCGTCCTGCCGAAACCGTGAGCCACGGCCCGTGAGTCACCGCGTGAGGCGCCTGCCGCGACAGGTGCGAACCCGTCACGGCAGACGCCTCAGTCCCCAAGCATCGAGCCCGTAAGCCCGTAAGCCTGCAAGCCTCACGCCTCCGCGGCCGCCACCGCGTCGGCCGGTGCCCCGCCCTGCGTGACCACCCGGCTCCGGGCGAGCGACGGCTGGTTCTGTACGGCCGTGAGCTGCCGCCCCAACCGCACCGCCAGCACCGTGATGACCAGCGAGAACAGCGTGAACATCACGATGTACGGCGCGTGCAGCGAGGCCCCGAGCGGCCCGCCCACCGCCGGCCCGATCGCCAGCGCGAGCTGCTTCACCAGGGCGAAGGCGGAGTTGTACTGCCCGGCCAGCCCGGTCGGCGCCAGATCGGCCACCAGCGGCGCCAGCGTCGGCGACAGCAGCGCCTCACCCAGCCCGAACAGCGCGTACGTCGAGATGAACGCGGCCGTCGCCATCGTCTGGCTGCCGTGCCCGAGCCCGGCGTACCCGGCCACCGCCCACGCGACGGCCCAGATCAGCCCCACCGAGGCGATCACGCGGGACCGCTTCCGGCGCTCCACGAACTTCAGCACCGCGAACTGCGCGATCACGATCATCAGCGTGTTCGCCGCCAGGGCGGTCCCCAGCGCGGACGTGGAGATACCGGCCGCCTCGACGCCGTACGCGCTCAGCCCCGACTCGAACTGCCCGTAGCAGGCGAAGAACAGCACGAAGCCCAGCACGCACAGCTGCACCATGGCCCGGTTGCCCAGCAGCTGCTTCCAGCTGTTGCCGGCACCCTGCCCGGGCACCCCGGCCACGTGGGGCGCGCGCGGCGTGCGCACGGTCGCCATCACCGCGACCAGCAGCAGGAACATCGCCGCCTCGATCGCGAACAGCAGGGTGAAGGAGGACGCGCTCGTGGTGTCGACCAGATGCCCGCCGATGAGTCCGCCGACGCCGAGCCCGAGGTTCTGCAGGAAGAACTGCATCGCGAACGCCCGCGATCGCGTCTCCGCCGTGGAGCAGTCCACGATCATCGTCGCGAGCGCCGGCTGCATCACGGCCTGCCCCGCTCCCAGCGCGGCGGCGGACAGCAGCACGGTGGCGGCCGAGGCCGACAGCCCCAGGCTCAGCGCGCCGACCGCGGCGGTGACCAGGGCGACGAGCAGCACCGGCAGCGGGCCCCGCCGGACGATGGCCCGTCCGGCGAACGGCAGCACGATCAGGGCGGCCACGGCGAAGACGGCGAGTACGAGACCCGCCGTGACAGAACCGAGTCCCCGTACCTGCGCCACATAGACGTACAGGTAGGGGACGGTGAAGCCGAGCCCGAACGCGCTGAGTGCGTTGCCCACATGAATCCGGCGCATCGCTGCGCCCATTGCCCTGGTCACGTTCACCCTCTCTTGGATCGATCGCTTCAACCGTTAGAGCTGAAGACTTAGAAGCTAAAGTTCGAAGGTAAAGAGTACATAGCGAAGGACTTCAAGGCAAAGAAGTCGCGTGCCATACTGCGGCCATGGGCGACACCTCCGGCGCCGGCGAGCCGACACTCGAAGAACAGATCGCCGCCTACCAGCGCGAGTTCCAGGACCTCGACCCCCAGGTCGAGAAGATCGTCTCGGCGCTCTCCCGTCTCAACCGCCGCATGAACGTCGCGTACGGCAGGCAGACCGCCGAGCTCGGCATCAGCAACACCGACTGGGAGGTGCTCAAGGCGCTCGTCCTGTCCGGCGCTCCCTACCGGCTGGGCCCCGGGGATCTCGCCAAGCGCCTCGGCCTGACCCCGGCCGCGATGACCCACCGCATCGACCGCATGGTGGGGGAGGGGCTCGTCACCCGGGACCGCGACGAGACCAACCGGGTCCGTGTCATCGTCGAGCTGACGGCGGAGGGGCGCGAGAAGTGGCTGGAGGCCATGCGCCTCGCGTCGGTCTTCGAGGAGGACCTGCTCCAGGACCTCTCCCCGGACGACCGAACCGCGCTGGGCGACGTCCTCACCCGTCTCCTGCGCAGGGTGGAGCACGCCCAGCCGGACGCCGGCGGCAGGCTCAGCGACCTCGATTAAAGATCTTGACAGGCGTGGTTGACAGCCTCCTGCGGGATCCGTAAGGTTCTTCGGGTTGCCACGGGGCCGTAACGGTTCTGCGGTAGCACCTCCCGCCGCAGCAGCGGCACCAAACCACCAGCACGACCCCTCAATGGGAACGACTTCGGCGTGCCCGAATTCAATTCCGATTGAGGCTCGACGGCCCGGTCCACTCCGATTGGGAATCGCCGAGAGAGTCCGCTAAGGTTTGAGACGTCGGAACGGCCCAACAGCCGCGAAGACAACCCCTTCTGACGGGGAATCAGGGCCGAAAGGATCTGATAGAGTCGGAACCGCCGGAAAGGGAAACGCGAAAGCGGGAACCTGGAAAGCACCGAGGAAATCGGATCGGAAAAGGATCTGATAGAGTCGGAAACGCA
>NZ_JBVJVN010000013.1:65124-222943 GCF_055603605.1 Streptomyces sp. NPDC037271 | reverse complement strand
CCCCCCCCCCCCCCCCCCCCCCCCCCCCCCCCCCCCCCCCCCCCCCCCCCCCCCCCCCCCCCCCCCCCCCCCCCCCCCCCCCCCCCCCGGGCCCGGCGTGAGGCTCTCGCCCCGGCCTGCGGCCGTCCGCCTTGCCTCCTCAGCCGTCCGCCTTGCCGAACTCGGCGAGGAAGGTCTCGCAGAACGCCTCGAGATCGTCCGGCTTGCGGCTGGTGACCAGGACGTTGTCGCCGTGGTCGCAGACCTTCACCTGCTCGTCGACCCAGGTGGCGCCCGCGTTGCGGAGATCGGTCTCCAGGCTGGGCCACGAGGTCATGACCCGGCCGCGTACGACGTCCGCCTCGACGAGCGTCCACGGGGCGTGGCAGATGGCGGCCACCGGCCGGCCCTGCTCGAAGAACTCCTTGACGAAAGCCACGGCCTTCCCGTCCATTCGCAGGAAGTCCGGGTTGGCCACGCCGCCGGGCAGGACCAGCCCGCCGAACGAGTCGGCCGACGTGTCGCCCACCACCTCGTCCACGGGGAACGTGTCCGCCTTGTCGAGGTGGTCGAAGCCCTGGACCTCGCCGGGCTGCGTGGAGACGAGCACGGGTTCGTGGCCCGCCTCCTCTGCCGCCCGCCACGGCTCGGTCAGCTCGACCTGCTCCACGCCCTCGGGCGCGGTCAGAAATGCGATGCGCATGTGGTCGGATTCCTTTCCTGGCGCGCCGGCCGGCGTCGCCGCCCCGCGCGCGTGTGTGTGGGTCGTCCGGTCGTGGGTGTCGTGGCGAGCCCGTCCTACTCGCTGTCCATGGCGTCGGGTCCGGCGTCGGGTCCGTCCGTGGCGTCGGGGCCGGCGTCCGCTTCCGCGCGGCTGATGTCGGCGAGAGCCGAGGCGGGATCCCGGGCCTCGGCCAGGTCGCCGAGGCTCACCAGGCCGACCGGCAGCCCGTCCTCCACGACCGGCAGCCGTCGCACGGCGTGCTCGCGCATCAGCGTCTCCGCGTCCGCGACCGGGTCGTGCGGGGAGACCGTCAGCGGGTCACGGGTGCAGACCGCCCGGACGCCGACCGCCATCGGGTCGAGGCCTTTCGCCACCGCCCGCACCGTGATGTCCCGGTCGGTGAGCAGGCCCGTCACGCCCCGCCCGTCCGCGACCACCACATCACCGATGTGGTGGGTGCGCATCAGCCGCGCCGCCTCGACGAGGGAGGCGTCCGGGCGGACGGCGGTCACACCCGGGGTCATGACGTCCCGCACGTACTCGGCCAACCGCTCGGCCATGAGGACCGCCCTTTCCGGCGCCTACGTGCTCCGCGCCCCGGCCGGTCCGGATCCGCCGTGCTCGGTCAGCGCCACCGCCAGTTCCTGGACGTTGTCGTAGCGCGCCTTGTGCGGCAGCCGTTCCAGACCCTCGACGAGGGCGTCGGGCGCGTTGCCGCGGCGCAGCGCGCGGGTCAGTTCCCGCGGGTTCGCGGGGAAGGTGCCCCGGGTCAGGTTCCGGGCCAGTTCGAGCCGGAGCGCCTCCAGATACGTCGGCCCGCGGCCCGGCGTCACGGGTCCGTAGGTGACCTCCGGGTCGTCCTCCGCGGCCGGTTCCGGGTCGTTCCACTCCTCGCTGCGGGTGGGGTGCCCGGACCTGAGCAGACCCTGCAGTTCGTGCTTCATCTCGTCGTCACGGTGGACGCTCATCCGGTCACTGCCTCGCTGCATGTCTCCCTCCACATCCTTCGGGGTGCCGACCGCGTACCCGGGCACCGCGGGCCGACACGGAAACATCCGGACGGGCCCGATCCGATTTCCCCCGGCACGCTGCGTGTGCCCGCGTGCACCGCGGGTTTGCCCGGCGGGTACGGGGAACCCGGCCCGCGCGCCACCACCCCCCACGCCCACCCCTTGTCGGGAAGGACGGATCATGGCGGTGCTGCTCGCTGTGTTCATCCCGGTCCTCATGCTCGGCGTGGTGCTGGCCCTGGGCCGCTACGAGGAACTGGTGCTGCCGGGCACCGCGCCGCCGTCCGACGAAGGCCCCGACGCGGCCGAGGCCGTGGCCGGGCCGGCAGATCAGTAATCGAGAAGCGAGGCCCGTGGCGCTCCGTCTAGCGTGTCCCTGCTGACCCGCCCGACGGATGGAGACACGATGAGCAGCGCCAGGAGAACGGACCGTCAGTCGGCCGTGCCACACGTCGCCGACAGCCATGATCTGATCCGTGTGCACGGTGCCCGCGAGAACAATCTCAGGGACATCAGCATCGAGATCCCCAAGCGCCGGCTGACGGTGTTCACCGGCGTCTCCGGCTCGGGCAAGAGCTCGCTGGTGTTCAACACGATCGCCGCCGAGTCGCAGCGGCTGATCAACGAGACCTACAGCGCCTTCGTCCAGGGCTTCATGCCGACGCTCGCCCGCCCCGAGGTCGACGTCCTCGACGGCCTGACCACCGCGATCATCGTGGACCAGCAGCGGATGGGCGCCGACCCCCGCTCCACGGTCGGCACCGCCACCGACGCCAACGCGATGCTGCGCATCCTCTTCAGCCGGCTCGGGGACCCGCACATCGGCCCGCCCAGCGCGTACTCCTTCAACACCGCCTCCGTCCGGGCGAGCGGCGCGATCACCGTCGAGCGCGGCAACAAGAAGGCGGTGAAGGCGACCTACGAGCGCACCGGCGGCATGTGCAACCGCTGCGAGGGCCGGGGCAAGGTCTCCGACATCGACCTCTCCCAGCTCTACGACGACTCCAAGTCGCTGTCCGAGGGCGCGTTCACCATCCCCGGCTGGAAGTCGGACAGCCAGTGGACCGTGCAGGTCTACGCCCAGTCCGGCTTCGTGGACCCGGACAAGCCGATCCGCGAGTACACCGAGAAGGAACTGCGGGACTTCCTCTACGGCGAGCCGGTCAAGGTGAAGGTCGGCGGCGTCAACCTCACCTACGAAGGACTGATCCCGAAGATCCAGAAGTCGTTCCTGTCCAAGGACAAGGAGGCGATGCAGCCGCACATCCGAGCATTCGTGGAGCGGGCGGTCACCTTCACCACCTGCCCCGAGTGCGACGGCACCAGGCTCAGCGAGGGCGCCCGGTCGTCGAGGATCGGGAAGATCAGCATCGCCGACGCCTGCGCGATGGAGATCCGCGACCTGGCCGAATGGGTCCGCACTCTCGACGACCCGTCGGTGGCGCCGCTGCTCACCGCGCTGCGGGACACCCTCGACTCGTTCGTGGAGATCGGCCTCGGCTACCTCTCCCTCGACCGTCCGGCGGGCACCCTGTCGGGCGGCGAGGCCCAGCGCGTCAAGATGATCCGCCACCTCGGCTCCTCGCTCACCGACACCACGTACGTCTTCGACGAGCCCACCGTCGGCCTGCACCCCCACGACATCCAGCGCATGAACGACCTGCTGCTGCGGCTGCGGGACAAGGGCAACACGGTCCTCGTCGTCGAGCACAAGCCGGAGACGATCGCGATCGCCGACCACGTCGTCGACCTCGGTCCCGGTGCCGGCACGGCGGGCGGCACCGTCTGCTTCGAGGGCACCGTCGAGGGCCTGCGGGCAAGCGGCACCGTCACCGGCCGCCACCTCGACGACCGGGCCTCCCTCAAGGAGACGGTCCGCAAGCCCACCGGCGTCCTGGAGATCCGCGACGCCACGACGCACAACCTCCAGGGCGTCGACGTCGACGTCCCGCTCGGCGTGCTCTGCGTGGTCACCGGCGTGGCCGGCTCCGGCAAGAGCTCGCTGATCCACGGCTCGGTCCCGGCCGGCGCGGGCGCCGACGTCGTATCGGTCGACCAGAGCCCCATCAAGGGCTCCCGGCGGAGCAACCCGGCGACGTACACCGGCCTGCTCGACCCGATCCGCAAGGCCTTCGCCAAGGCCAACGGCGTCAAGCCCGCCCTCTTCAGCGCCAACTCCGAGGGCGCCTGCCCCACCTGCAACGGCGCCGGTGTCATCTACACCGACCTGGCGATGATGGCGGGCGTCGCGACGCCGTGCGAGGACTGCGAGGGGAAGCGGTTCCAGGCCTCGGTCCTCGAGTACCGCCTCGGCGGCCGGGACATCAGCGAGGTCCTCGCCATGTCGGTGGCGCAGGCGGAGGAGTTCTTCGGCGCCGGCGAGGCCCGTACCCCGGCCGCGCACAAGATCCTCGACCGGCTCGCCGACGTCGGGCTCGGCTACCTCACCCTCGGCCAGCCGCTCACCACGCTGTCCGGCGGCGAGCGCCAACGGCTCAAGCTGGCCACCCACATGGGCGACAAGGGCGGCGTCTACGTACTCGACGAGCCCACCACCGGCCTGCACCTCGCCGACGTCGAGCAACTGCTCGGCCTCCTCGACCGGCTCGTCGACGCCGGCAAGTCGGTCATCGTCATCGAGCACCACCAGGCGGTCATGGCGCACGCCGACTGGATCATCGACCTCGGCCCCGGCGCCGGCCACGACGGCGGCCGGATCGTCTTCGAGGGCACCCCCGCCGACCTAGTCGCCGACCGCTCCACCCTCACCGGCGAGCACCTCGCGGCGTACGTCGGCGCCTGACCGCGAACGAGCCCGCAGCGCCGGTACCGGGGGCGCCCGGCGCTGTGGGATCGTGGTGGGGTGACGACGTTGGAGGACCTGGCCCGGCTGCGCCGGGCCCGCGACCTGATGGACCGCAGATACGCCGAGCCGCTCGACGTCCCGGCGCTGGCGCGCGTCGCCCTCATGTCGGCGGGCCACTTCTCCCGCAGCTTCCGCGCCGCGTACGGGGAGACGCCGTACAGCTACCTGATGACGCGCCGGATCGAACGGGCGAAGGCCCTGCTGCGACGCGGCGACCTGTCCGTCACGGAGGTCTGCTTCGAGGTCGGCTGTACCTCGCTCGGCTCGTTCAGCACACGGTTCACCGAACTGGTCGGCGAGAGCCCGAGCGCCTACCGGGCCCGCGACCACGCCGACGGCGCCGACATCCCCGCCTGCGTCGCCAAGATCTACACGCGACCGGTCAGGAACGGAGAAGCGAGGCCCACGCCCCCGCCCGTAGCGTGAAGCGCATGGACATCAACCTCTCGCAGTGCTTCATCGCCGTCGACGACCACGACAAGGCGCTCGCCTTCTACCGGGACGTGCTCGGACTCGAGGTGCGCAACGACGTCGGGTTCGAGGGCATGCGCTGGGTGACCGTCGGCTCCCCGGCCCAGCCCGGCGTGGACATCGTCCTCGAACCCCCGCTCGCGGACCCGAACGCCTCGACCGCCGACAAGGAGGCCATGGCCGAACTGCTGGCCAAGGGCCTGCTGCGCGGCGTCATCTTCACCACCGACGACGTAGACGCCACCTTCGAACGCATCCGGGCCGCGGGCGCCGAGGTCCTCCAGGAGCCGGTCGACCAGCCCTACGGAGTCCGCGACTGCGCCTTCCGCGACCCGGCCGGCAACATGCTGCGCTTCAACCAGCCGCGCCGGCGGTGACTCCGAGGGCCGCCGCGGTGAGGCCCTGACCCGAGGACCGACGGAAGGCCCTGACCCGAGGACCGACGGAACCGTCGGCGCCGAGGCGCGCGCGTCACCAACCCGGAGGGACCGGGCGTGCGCGTACGCGCGAGGAGCGCGGCCGTCCCCGCTCCCGGCCCGGCGGGCAACTCCCGCACCTTCCCCTGGAACCCCGGGCCCGCGCGGAGAATCTCCGGGTGTTTGCCGTGTGGTCCAGGGGGCAGGCGCAAGTTCAGTGCTTCGGACAGGAGGCACGTCCGTGGGAGCGGCGCGACGCCGTCACGGATGCGTCCGTCCGGGCCGGACGCCCTCCCATGGTGACCGCCCGAACCCAAGGGCCGCGTCGTCGCACCGGTGACGCCCGTCCCGCGCGCCGGAGGCCGCACGAACTCCGGCACCGGCCGCACCGGCCGCACCGGTCGCGCCTGCCGGGCCGTCGCCCGGCGCGACGACAGGGCCCCGCGCTCCGAGGGAGTTGCGACGCACCATGCCGATCCACGCCAGCGTGAAGCACCCGCACGACGACGCCCCCGACACCGCCGACGCCTTCCGCCGACTCACCACCCTTCCCGACGGCCCGGAACGCGACGCGGTCCGCGACCGGATCGTCGAGGCCTGGCTCCCCATGGCCGAACGGCTCGCGGGACGGTTCCGCAGCCGCGGCGAGAGCTACGAGGACCTGCGCCAGGTCGCGGCCCTCGGCCTGGTCAAGGCCGTCGACCGGTACGACCCCGAGCGCGGCAACGCCTTCGAGAGCTACGCCGTGCCGACGATCACCGGCGAGATCAAGCGCCACTTCCGCGACCACATGTGGACCCTGCACGTGCCGCGCCGGGTCCAGGACCTGCGCAACCGCGTGCGCTTCGCCGGCCAGGACCTGTCCCAGACCATCTCCGGCCGCAACCCCACCGTCGCGGAGATCGCCGAGCACGCCGACCTGAGCGAGGAGGACGTCCGGGTGGGCCTGGAGGCACTGGAGAGTTTCACGGCACTGTCCCTGGACGCGGAGCTCCCCGGCAGCGAGGACGGCTACTCACTCGGCGACGCCCTCGGCGACCTGGACCCGGCCCTCGACACCGTCGTCGACCGCGAGGCGGTCAAGGACCGCCTCGCCGCCCTGCCCGAGCGGGAACGCGCCATCCTCTACATGCGCTTCTTCGACGACATGACCCAGAGCCGCATCGCCGAACAGCTCGGCATCTCCCAGATGCACGTCTCCCGTCTGATCAGCCGGTGCTGCAACCGGGTGCGGGAACAGGTGCTGCGGGACCAGGCGGCCTGAGCCGGCGGGGTCGCAGCGGTGGCGGCCCGGTCCGGCGGGTCGAGACCACCGGGCCGAGCCGACCGGCTCGCCCCAGCTGGGACGGGGCCGTCGCGGAGGCCTCGCTCGGCGGGGCCGCGGGCGGCCCGGCGGGACGGGTCCGGAGAAGGCCGATTCGGCGACGCCGGCCCGGCGGGCCGTTCCGGCCGGGCCCGACCCGTGGTGAGTGTGGCGAAACCAGGGGCTCACCCGCCCGGGCGACCCGTTCCCGCGAACGGCGCACGGTGGCGCGCGCCCGCGTACCGGGCGGGCTGTGATGGCCGAGGGGGCGCGATTGCCGTGCCCCCGCCGTCGCTCGAAGGAGCCCGCCCCATGCGCCGCACCGCCCGCGCCCTGTCCACCGCCGTCCTGGCCAGTGCCGCCCTCGGCGTCAGCGCAGGGTCCGTCTCGGCCGACCCCGGCGTCCCCCCGCCGTCGGCGGGCGCCGGTGGACCCACCGCCGAGGTCAGCCCGGCCGACGTGGCACCCGGCGGCCTCGTCACCGTCTCCGTCTCCTGCGCCCCGACCGGCGGGACCGCGCCCGCGACCCTCGACGCCACCTCGCCGGCGTTCGAGGAGGGCACCGTCGAGCTGCGCAAGGTGAAGGGCGACGACGGGACGACGCCCGGGCTCGCCTACCGGGGCACCGCCCGCATAGTCGCCGCCGAGGACATCGAAGCCGCCCCGGACGCCGCGGGTTCCGAGGAGGCGTGGACCGTCGACGGCGCCTGCCCGGAGGCGTCCGGCGGCGAGGGTGATCCGTGGAGCGCGACGATGACCGTGCCCGGGGCGCACGGGGCCGGCGCCGCCGCATCCCCGTGCCCCGAGCCCGCCGCACCGGGCGGGTCCTCCGCGCACGGCGAGCACGCCGCACCGGGCGGGCCCTCCCCGCACGGCACGTCCTGCGCCACCGAACCGGCGTGTCCCGAACCGGCGGCCGGGCATGGCGAGCCCTCCGCGCACGGCGAGCACGCCGCACCGGGCGGGCCCTCCCCGCACGGCACGTCCTGCGCCACCGACCCCGCGTGCCCCGAACCCGCGGCTCCGCACGGTGAGACCTCCGCGCGGCGAAAGCCCTGCGGCGGCGGGGCCGTGGAGCACGGGGTGCGGGCCGGCACCGGCGGCGCCTTCACCGACTCGGTGCCCGCACTGGTCGCCGGCGGCGCCCTGATCGCAGGCGCGTTCGGCGCGGCCGCGCACCGGCTGAGGCTCCGCCTGCGCGGAGACGCCGAGCACCGCTGATCCGCACGCCGGTGGACCGCGTGCCTCCGCTCACCGGGGCCACAGCCATGGCAGGCCGCCACGGTGGGTACTGGGAGCAACGAAGGAGCACCCGGCCGGGCGCGACAGGACACGGCACCACGGACTGCGCGGAGGCACGCATGCGGCGGACGGACCGTGAAGGCCACGAGGCGGGCCACGACCGGGTGGGCCACGAGGCGGGCCACGACCGGGTGGGCCACGAGGCGGGCCACGACCGGGTGGGCCACGAGGCGGGCCACGACCGGACGGGCCACGACCGTGGAGGCCGTGCCGACGGACATGACCCCGTGGGGCACGGCCCCGTCCGCTATGGTCCGCACCTCCCCGACGACGGACTGCCCGTGCTGCCCGAACTGTCCGCCGTACTCGCCGCCGCCGCGGGCCGCGGCCGGGACGAACCGGCCGGCGGCGCCCCCGCCCTCCTGGACGCCGCCTGCGCCTACTGGGACCGGCGCGGCCTGCCCACCGCGCCCGGCCACGTGGCCGCCGCGCCCGGCGCCAACGCCCTGCTGCTCGCGCTGACCGCCGCGCTCGGCGGCGACGTCCTGGTTCCCCGCCCCTGCGCCACCTGGTGGGCGCCCTACGCCCGGCTGCTGGGCAGACCCGTCTTCCACGTGCCGACCCCGGCCGAGTCCGGCGGCGTCCCCGACCCGTACGCCCTCCTGGAGACCGTCCGCCGGGTCCGTGCGGAGGGCGGCGACCCACGACTGCTCGTCCTGTCCGTCGCCGACGACCCCACGGGCACCGTCGCGCCGCCCGAACTGCTGCACGAGACCGTCGAGGCCGCCGCCGACGAGGGACTGCACCTGGTCAGCGACGAGACCTGGCGCGACACCGTGCACGATCGGCACGCCACCGTGCTGCTCAGCCCCGCCGAGATGCTGCCCGGACGGGTCACCGTCGTCACCGACCTGGCCGGAGCGCTGATGCCTCCGGGCTGGCCGGCCGCCGTCGCCCGCTTCCCTGCGTCCGCCGCCGGAGACGGCCTGCACGCGCGCGTACTCGACGTACTCACCGCGCTCGGCGCCAACGTCGCCGCGCCCGTCGCCGCCGCCGCCGGGTACGCGCTCGCCGAACCCGAGCCGGTCACCGCCCGCCGGTCGGCCGCCGTACGCCTGCACGCGCGCGTGGCCGCCGCCGTGCACTCCGCCGTCGTCGCCGCGGGGGCCACCGCCCGGCCACCACAGGCCGGCCGCCACCTGTACGCCGATCTCAGCCCGCTGCGCGACGCGCTCGGTGCCCAGGGCGTCGGCGACGCCCAGGAACTGGAGGACTTCCTCACCGCCCGGCTCGGCATGCCCGCCCCCGGCGGCCACCGCTTCGGCGACGACCTCCCGGCCCTGCGCGTCCGGCTCGCCACCGGCCCCCTGCTCGGCGGCACCGACGAGCGGCGCGCGGAATGCCTCACGTCCCCCGACCCGTTGGAACTGCCGCACGTCCACCGCGCGCTGGCCGGCCTGAAGTCGGTCTTCGACGATCTCCGCGACGCTCAGCGATGGGAGTCTCCTCGATGACGCAGCAGCCCCGGTCGACCACGCGTACATCCACGTCCACGTCCACGGCTACGCCCGCCGGGGACACCGAAGCGCCTCCGGTCCCGTCCTCCTCGTCCTCCTCGGCCTCCTCGTACCCGCCGCTCGCCGATCCCCGGCCGATGTCCGAACACCGGGTGTGGCCGCGGACCTTCCACGACCGGCTCACCGCGCCGCTGCCCGGTCTGAAGGCCTTCGCCAGATTCGCCCGCGAGGGCGCGGTGAGACCCGGCCCCGAGGGCCTCGCCGACATCCCCCGGCTGCCCTACGCCCCCGGCCCGCTGCCCCGCGTGGACGCCCGTACCGTCGCCGTCACCTGGGCGGGGCACGCCAGCTGGGTGGTGCGCATCGGCGGGCTCACCGTCCTCACCGACCCGGTCTGGTCCCGCCGCATCCTCGGCACCCCGGCCCGTGTCACCCCCGTGGGCGTTCCCTGGAGCGCCCTGCCGTGCGTCGACGCGGTCGTCGTCAGCCACAACCACTACGACCACCTGGACGCCCCCACCCTGCGCCGGCTGCCGCGCGACACCCCCGTCCTCGCGCCGGCCGGGCTCGGCCGCTGGTTCCACCGCCGCCGCTTCACCCGCGTCACCGAGCTGGACTGGTGGGAGGCGGTCGAGCTGGACGGCGTCCGTTTCGACTTCGTACCGGCCCACCACTGGTCCAAGCGCACCCTCACCGACACCTGCCGCACGCTGTGGGGCGGCTGGGTCCTCACCGACCCCGGCGGCCGGCGCGTGTACTTCGCCGGTGACACCGGGTACGGCCACTGGTTCACCCGCATCGGCCGCCGCTACCCCGGGATCGACCTCGCCCTGCTCCCCATCGGCGCCTACGATCCCCGCTGGTGGCTGAGCGACGTGCACTGCGACCCGGAGGAGGCGGTGCGGGCCGCCCAGGACGTCGGAGCCCGCCGGATGGCACCGATGCACTGGGGCACGTTCGTGCTCTCCGCGGAACCCGTACTGGAACCGCTCACCCGCGTACGTGCCGCCTGGCAGCGGGCGGGTCTGCCCCGGGAGCACCTGTGGGACCTCCCGGTCGGCGGTTCCCGGGTGCTGGAGTGACCGTCGCTCGCCCGGACCGGGCGCCGCCGCGGGCCGCGACACGCCGGTCGACGCGTCGGACCGCGCGGTCGCGCGCCGCACGCCGTGAGCCCGGCAGGCGATGTCCTCCGGGCCCGCTCGTTCTCCGGGCTCACGCCTCTCCGGGGCCGGCCGAACCGCCGGAGGCCTACGCCTTCGCGGGCCCTCGCCACCGCCGCCACACGCTCGGCGCCCCGCCGACCAGGACGGTCAGCGCGATCGCCGCGGCCACGCCCTCCCAGGGCTCGCGGAACAGCGCGCCGCTCAGGATGCCGATCAGTTGGTACGTCACCGCCCAGGCCAGGCAGGCGGGCAGGTTGCCCCGGGCGAACCGGCGCAGCGGCCACTTGGCCAGCAGACAGGCCAGCATCACGGGTATGCGCCCGGCCGGCACCAGCCGGGACAGTACGAGCACCGCCACATCGTGCTCGGCGAGCTTCCTCTGCGCCTGCTCCAGCCGGTCCTCGGGCGCCCGGGACCGGATCGCCTCCAGCCAGCGCGACCCGTTCTTCGAGCCGACGCCGCGCCGCCCCAGCCAGTACAGCGCCAAGTCCCCGCAGAACGCGGCCAGCGACGCCGTCGCGAACACCATCAGGAGGGAGAACGGCACCGTCTGGTGCATCGCCACCACGGCCGCCGAACTGACCAGCGCGCCCGTCGGCACCACCGGCACCAGCGCCCCGATCAGCACGAGCAGGAACAGCGACGGATAACCGAACGCCTGCTGCGCCGGATCGGCGGGAATGTTCGTCGTGACGGCGCCCAGCCAGCTCACCGCACGACCTCCACCCGGGTCCGCTCGCCGTGCCCCAGCCGGTGCACCGCCACCCCCGGCGCGCGCAGCGCAGCCAGGCGCACGAACTCGTCGCCCGGCGCATGGAACTCGTGGGGGCGCACGGCGTCCATCCCGATCGGCCAGTACGTGCCGTAGTGCACCGGCACCGCCGTGCGCGGCGCCAGCCGGGCCAGCGCCTGTGCCGCACGCCCCGCGTCCAGATGCTCCTCGCCCAGGTACGGCCCCCAGCCGCCCACCGGCAGCAGGGCCGCGTCGACCGGCCCGACCTCCTTCTCCATGCCGTCGAACAGGCCGGTGTCCCCGGCGAAATACGTCCGGGCGTCGCCCTCGACGACATAGCCGAGGGCGGGGGAGCGGTGGGGTCCGAACGGCAGCCGCCGCCCGTCGTGCCGCGCGGGCACCGCCCGTATCCGCAGGTCACCCACCCTGGTCTCGTCGCCGGGCGCCACCTCGGTCAGCTTCAGGTGCCCGAGCCGGCGCAGCCCCACCACCGCCCGGCGTGCGCCCCGGGGCACGAGCAGGCGCGTGCCCGGCGCGAGCCGCGCGAGCGACGGCACGTGCAGGTGGTCGGCGTGCAGATGGGAGACGAGCGCCACGTCCGCGCGCCAGGCGTCCGGCGGCGGCACCGCGCCCCGTCTGCGGCGCAGATGGGCGAGTCTGCGGACGAACAGCGGGTCGGTGAGCACACGTATGTCCGAGTCCTCGACCGTGCAGGTGGCATGACCCCACCACGTGAGCTCCACCGGCACCTCTCTGCCTCCTTCGTGCGACTCCCCGAAGCCTACGTCCAGGGGTAGGGTCGGCGGCGAAAACGGGAGGTGAGGGGGCAGCATGGGGCCGGTGCGGGTGACGGCGATCGCGAGTCTGACGCCGCTGGAGCAGCTGGACGACGATCCCTTCCTGGTCGACTCGCGCAGCCAGCACGCCATGTGCGCCCGCTGGGCCGCGGACCACGGATACGTCGTCGCCAGGGAGCTGCTGGTACGCGGTCTGCGGCCCGACCACGAAGCCCTGTGGGACGGTGTCCGCCCGGGGCACGACCTGTTCGTGGCGCCCAGTCTCCGGGTGCTGGAGAGCGCGCTGTCGTCCGTGGACGAGTTCACCGCGGAGTGCGCGCGACGCGGGGTCCGCGTCGAGACGGCCGGCCACGCGGAACCGTCCTACGACGCCCGGATGAAGGCGTGCGTGCACCGCAGACTGTCGATGCCGACGGCCGGGTACGACGGCCGCTGACCCGGCCGGGTGTGAACCGGACCCGGGGGGACAAACGGGTGCTCCGGACCGTTGTGACAGGGTGGGGAGGGCCCGCGCGGACGACGGGCCGGGACGTGAGGTGTGCGGAGCGTGGGTGGAGGGCGTTGGCGCCGGGTCGCCAGTCAGGTCGGGCGGAGTGTCGCGGTGTGGGCCGTCTCCACCCTCACCATGCTGGTGCTCGCCGGAATCCTGCCGGACTTCCGGCTCCAGTCGCCCGACGGCGACAGCGCGACCGACATCGCCATGACCGCCGCGGTCGGCGCCGGCGCCTTCGGCCTGCTGTCCGCCCTGGTGTGGCCGCTGCTGGTCCGGCTGCTGCTGCTGGTGCCGGCGCTCGTCCTCGGGCTCCTCGTCTTCTTCCTCAACGGCGGGCTGCTGCTCCTCGCGATCGACGTGAACCCGGCCGGGCGCGGCGGTGTCGCCCCCGAGACGGCGGTCGTGGTGGCCGCCGTCATGTCCGCGGTCGCCTCGGCCACCGGCGGTGCCCTGGCCGTGCGGGACGACGACGCCTACCGGCGCCGGCTCTACCGGCTCGCCGACCGCCGCCGCAGAGCCGGCCCGCCCTGCCCGGCCGACCCCGGCACCGTCTTCCTGCAACTGGACGGCGTCGGCCACGACGTCCTGCTGGACGCCGTCGACGACGGCACCATGCCCACCGTCGCCCGCTGGCTCGGCCGGGACGTAACGCCGGCGACCCACCGGCTCGCCCGGTGGCGCACCGACTGGTCCAGCCAGACCGGCGCCAGCCAGCTCGGCATCCTGCACGGCAGCAATCACGACGTCCCCGCGTTCCGCTGGTACGAGAAGGACAGCGGCGAGGTCGTCGTCTGCAACCGGCCGACCAGCGCGGCCGAGCTCCAGCACCGGGCCGTCGAGCGCACCGGCGACGGCGGACTGCTCACCTTCGACGGCGCCAGCCGCGGCAACCTGTTCGGCGGCGGCGCCGACGAACAGGCACTCGTGCTCTCCATCGCCACCCGCCGCCGCAGCCCTCAGACGCGGTCCCGGTCCGGTTACTTCGCCTACTTCTCCGACCCGGCCAACGCCGTCCGCACCGCCATGTCCTTCGTCGCCGAGGTGTGCCGGGAGACCGGCCAGTCCACCCGTGCCCGGGTGCGCAAGGTCCGCCCGCGAGTCTCCCGCGGCGGCCTCTACCCCTTCGTCCGCGCCTTCGCGACCGTCGTCGAACGGGACGTCGTCGTCGCCGCGGTGATGGGCGACATGCTCGCCGGACGCACCGCCGTCTACGCCGACCTGGTGGCGTACGACGAGGTGGCGCACCACTCCGGGCCGTCCAGCCGGGACGCCCGGAAGGTCCTCCAGCGGCTCGACCGCGCGCTCGCGCTGATCGAGAAGGTCGCCGAGCACGCCCCCCGCAAGTACCGGATCGTCGTCCTGTCCGACCACGGCCAGAGCCCCGGCGAGACGTTCCGCACCCGCTACGGCCTCACCCTCGGCGACCTGGTGCGGGCCGGCTGCGGACTGCCGGTGCCGCGCCGCGCCCAGCGCACCCGCAGCGGCGCCGAGGCGCGCAACACCGTACGGGCCGCCCTGCACCGGCCCGTCGAGGAGGGCGCCGAGCAGCAGCGCCCCGCCGACACCCCCACCGGCCGCCGCTCCGAACCGATCGTGCTGGCCTCCGGCAACCTGGGCCTCGTCTCCTTCCCCGACGTGCCGCACCGGATGACCCGGGAGGAGATCGACGCCCGCCACCCCGCCCTGCTGCCGACCCTCGCCAACCACCCCGGCATCGGCTTCCTGCTGGTCCGCAGCGAGAGGCACGGCGGCGTGGTGCTCGGCGCGCGCGGCGCGGAGATCCCCCTGGACCGGCTCGACGAGGACCCCGGCCCGCTCGCGCCCTTCGGACCCGGAGCCGCCGACGCCGTGCGCCGCACGCACTCCTTCCCGCACACCGCCGACATCATGGTCAACTCCTTCCACGACCCGGCCGACGGCGAGGTCCTCGCCTTCGAGGAGCAGATCGGCTCCCACGGCGGACTCGGCGGCGCCCAGTCCCGCGCTTTCCTGCTGTCACCGGTCGTCCTGTCCGCGCCGGTCGCCGAGGGCGCGGAGATCGTCGGCGCCGAGCACGTCCACCGGGTCCTGCGCCGCTGGCTGCGCGAGTCGAACGGCCCGCAGGTGCCCTTGGAGGAACCCCGGTCCCGGGCTGCCGAGAGCGGACCTTTTCCGGTCCCGGACGGGGTCGTACAGGATAAAAGCGCCTGATTTGGAGCCGCGCAGGACCGTGCCCGACCATGGGCGCCGTCCCGGCGATCCCGGGCACCAGTTCCAAGGAAGGCGCCCCACCCCATGCACGTCACCGGGTCCGTCCCCCCACCGGCTCCGGATCCGCAGGAACCCCCCGCGGCCCCCGATTCCGCTCCGGCCCCCGGCAACGGCAGGCACGCCCGCCGCTTCGGGCTCCCCGTCGCCACCGCCCTGGTCATGGGCAACATCATCGGCGGCGGCATCTTCCTGCTCCCGGCCTCCGTCGCCCCCTTCGGCACCATCAGCCTGCTCGCCTTCGGTGTCCTGACCGTCGGCGCCATCGCGCTCGCCCTGGTCTTCGGCCGTCTCGCCGCCCGCGACCCGCGCACCGGCGGCCCCTACGTGTACGCCCGCGAGGCGTTCGGCGACTTCGCCGGCTTCCTCGCCGCCTGGGCGTACTGGATCACCACCTGGGTGTCCAACGCGGCGCTCGCCGTCGCCGCCGTCGGCTACCTCGACGTCCTGATCCCGGTGAACGACCACCGCTGGACCGCCTGCCTGGCCGCGCTCGTCATCCAGTGGCTGCCGGCCCTCGCCAACTTCGCGGGCACCCGCTACGTCGGCGCCGTGCAGCTCGTCTCCACCGTGCTGAAGTTCGCACCGCTGCTGCTCGTCGCGGTCGGCGGGCTGTTCTTCTTCGACGCGGACAACCTCGGCCCGTTCAACGCGAGCGGCGGCAGCGGCATCGGCGCGGTCTCCGCCGCCGCCGCGATCCTGCTCTTCTCCTACCTCGGCGTGGAGTCCGCCGCCGTCAGCGCCGGCGAGGTCAAGGACCCCCGCCGCACGGTCGGCCGGGCCACGGTCATCGGCACCGCGGGCGCCGCCCTCGTCTACCTGCTGGGCACCCTGTCCGTCTTCGGCACGGTCGCCCACGACCGTCTGGTGGACTCCACCGCTCCCTTCTCCGACGCCGTGAACGCCATGTTCGGCGGCGCCTGGGGCGGCTGGGCGGTCGCGCTCGCCGCCCTGGTGTCGATGACCGGCTGCCTCAACGGCTGGACGCTGCTCAGCGCCCAGACCCCGTACGCCGCCGCGAAGGACGGCCTCTTCCCGGCCGCGTTCGCCCGCAGGCGGCGGGGCGTGCCGACGGTGGGCGTGGGCGTCACCGTCGTCCTGGCCTCCCTCCTCACCGTCTACAACTACACGTCCGGCTCGGCGAAGGTCTTCGAGATCCTCGTCCTCGTCACCACCTTCACCGCGACCGTGCCCTACCTGCTGGCCACCGCCGCGCAGATCTTCCACCTGGTCTCCGGGCAGGGCGAGAAGGTCGACCGGGCGCGGCTCGTCCGCGACGGCGTGGTCGCGGCGGTCGCGGCCGGCTTCTCCCTCTGGCTGGTCGCCGGCGCCGGCTACGCGGCGGTCTACCAGGGCGTGCTGTTCCTCTTCGCGGGCGTGCTGGTCTACGCGGTGATGGCGGCCCGCAGGCGGCGCGCGGAGGGGCCCGCCGCACCGTAATTCGGCTGCGCGCGGGCGGCAGGGGACCCACACTGGTGCGGTCCCCTCCCGACATCCCCCCTTCCGAGGAGCCCCTGCGTGCAGGCAGCCGTCACCGTCACTCCCGCCCGACTCCCGGAACTGCTGCTCGGTCTCGCCACCGTGCGGCCGGTCTTCCTGTGGGGCGCACCCGGCATCGGCAAGTCCTCCCTGGTGAGGAACTTCGCCGACTCGCTGGGCCTGGAGTGCGTGAGCCTGCTCGGCACCCAGCTCGCGCCCGAGGACCTGATCGGCGTACCGCAGATCCGGGACGGGCGGTCGGTGTTCTGCCCGCCCGAGACCATCGCACGCGACGAGCCGTACTGCCTGTTCCTGGACGAGCTGAACGCGGCCGGCCCGGACGTGCAGAAGGCCTTCTACTCGCTCATCCTGGACCGCCGCATCGGCAGCTACGAGCTGCCCAAGGGCTCCATCGTCATCGGCGCCGGCAACCGCGCCACCGACAACGCCCTCGCCCGCCCCATCGCCTCCGCGCTGGTCAACCGCCTCACCCACGTCCACCTGGACGCCTCCGCGAAGGACTGGCTGGCCTGGGCCGCCGAGAACGGCATCCACCCCTGGATCACGGACCACCTCACCGACCGCCCCGACCACCTGTGGTCCAAGCCGCCCAAGACCGAGGAACCGTTCTCCACCCCGCGCTCCTGGCACATGCTCTCCGACGCCCTGCACTCCTTCGGGCAGGATCTCGACGAGGAGACCCTGAAGGTCCTCGCGCACGGCACGCTGACCCCCGCCCACGCCACCGCCTTCTGCGGCTACGTCAAGATCGTCCGCAGCCGCTTCGGCATCGAGGCGATCCTCAGGGGCGAGGCCCGCTGGCCCAACCGCCTCCAGGACCGGGACCTGCTCTACTACCTCGCCGAGTCCTTCCGCGGCCGGCTGGTCAAGGAACTGCCCGCGAGCAAGGAACACATGTCGGCGAACGGCCGCCAGACCGCCTACCGCGCCAAGTCGCTGCTCGTCCAGCTCGCCGAGATCTCCGTCGAGGTCGCCCAGAGCGTCATCGCCTCCGACGCCGACGGCAATCCGGTGCTGCCCGCCTGGTTCCTCGTCGAGGCCGCCCGCGACATGCCCCGGCTGGTGGAGGCACGGCGATGAGCCGGGCCGCAGGGCAGAAGCGGAAGAAGAAAAAGAAGGACCCGGCCGCCGAGAACTGCGCCAAGGGCGTGCAGCTGGCGTGGGCCAACCCGGCACTGGCCGCGATGGAGGTCAAGCTGTGCCGGGAGGAGGAGTGCCGGGTCGCACCCCGGCAGGGACTCGTCCGCGTCAGCTCCAACGGCCGGCTCCACCTGCACCCCACCCGCCACGCCGAACCCGCCGAGTGGGCGTGGGCCATCGCGCACGCGCTGATCCACCTCGGCTTCGGCCACGTACCCGCCGCGACCGGGGAGCGCGTCCAGCCCGACCGCTACGACCTCGCCGCCCGCTGCGTCGTCGTCAACCGCTTCCTGCAGACCTTCCCGGTCGGCCGCACCCCGGACGACCTGCCGCCGGCCTACCCCGACGGCGACGAGGAGCGCATCGCCGCCGCCTGGCGCCGCGAGGGTGGCATCCCGGCCGCCTACGAGCACTGCGGCACCGCCGGCCACGAACCCGACCAGCTCCTCGTGCCCTGGGACAAGTACAGCGGCCAGGCCCCGGACTGGCAGCTCGCCTTCGCCCACGCGCTGACCCGCACCATGTCCACCGCCCTCGACCTCGCGGGCGGCCGGCGTGACGACATGCTGGGCGGTCCCACCCTCCTGCACCCCTGGCAGCGGGCCCTGAGCTGGTTCGTCTCCTCCTACCCGCTGCTCGGCGGCATCGCGGCCGGCATCACCCTCGTCGCCGACGCCGAACTGGCCCGCGCCCACGGCATCTCCGTCGCCGCCGTCGACGCCGAGGCCGGCGAGATCTACGTCAATCCGCTGCGGCGCTTCGACGACGAGGAGTGGCGGTTCGTCCTCGCCCACGAGATGCTGCACGCCGCCCTGCGCCACGGCGACCGCCGCGGCACCCGCGACCCCTACCTCTTCAACGTCGCCTGCGACTACGTCATCAACGGCTGGCTCGTCGAGATGCAGGTCGGCACCATGCCCGAGGGCCTCCTGCACGACCCGGCACTGGCCGGCCTGTCCGCCGAGGAGGTCTACGACCGCATGGCCGGCGACCTGCGCCGCATACGCCGCCTGTCCACCCTGCGCGGCAAGGGCGTCGGCGACATCCTCGGCGGTCCGCTCGGCCCGCCCCGCGACCACGTCGACCTCGACGGCTTCTACCGGCGCGGTCTGACCCAGGGACTCGACCTGCACCGGCAGCAGGAACGCGGCTTCCTCCCCGGCGGCCTGGTCCAGGAGATCCGCGCGCTCAGCCATCCGCCGCTGCCCTGGGACGCGCGGCTCGCCCGCTGGTTCGACGAGTTCGTGCCCCGCCCGGAGCCCGTACGGTCGTACGCCCGCCCCTCCCGACGCCAGGCGGCCACCCCCGACATCCCGCGCGCCGGGCGGTACTTCCCGCCCGAGGAGATCGCCCGCTGCACCTTCGGCGTCGTCCTCGACACCTCCGGCTCCATGGACCGCACCCTGCTCGGCAAGGCGCTCGGCGCCATCGCCTCCTACGCCGAGGCCCGCGACGTGCCCGCCGCCCGCGTCGTCTTCTGCGACGCGGCACCCCACGACGCCGGATACCTGCCCGTGACGGAGATCGCGGGCCGGGTGCGGGTGCACGGCCGCGGCGGCACCGTCCTCCAGCCCGGCGTGGACCTGCTGCTGCGCGCCGACGACTTCCCGCCCACCGCGCCCGTCCTCGTCATCACCGACGGATGGTGCGACGTGCTCAGGGTGCGGCGCGAGCACGCCTACCTGATTCCGCGGGGCGCGCGGCTGCCGTTCACCGCCCGAGGACCGGTCTTCCGGGTGAGCTGAGCCGGAGTGTGATCGGATGGGGGTGGGAACCCGGTCGCGGGCTCCCACCGCCCCAGTACAGCAAGAGAATTCGAGAGGACCCGCCGTGGCAACCACGCGCTCCGCACACACCGTCTGGGAAGGCAACCTGCTCGAGGGCAACGGTGTCGTCACCTTCGACTCGTCCGGCATCGGCGAGCAGCCGGTGTCGTGGCCGTCGCGCGCCGAGCAGGCGAACGGCAAGACCAGCCCCGAAGAGCTGATCGCCGCCGCCCACTCCAGCTGCTTCTCCATGGCGCTGTCGCACGGCCTGGCCGGCGCCGGCACCCCGCCCACCAAGCTCACCACCTCCGCCGACGTCACCTTCCAGCCGGGTGAGGGCATCAAGGGCATCCACCTCACCGTGGAGGGCACCGTCCCCGGCCTCGACAACGACGCGTTCGTCGCCGCCGCCGAGGACGCCAAGAAGAACTGCCCGGTCAGCCAGGCCCTGACCGGCACGACCATCACCCTCACCGCGAAGCTGGCGTAACCGGCTAGGAGCCCGCGCGCTCCCAGCCCCGCCGGTCCGGGCGCGGCCCCAGCTGTCTGGGGTCGCGCGACCGGTAGACCACGTACGGCCGGACCAGGTACTGCACCGGCGCGCTGAACATGTGCACGAGCCGGGTGTAGGGCACCAGGGCGATCAGCACCATCCCGATCACCGCGTGCACCTGGTACAGCACCGGCACCCCCACCATCAGCTCCGTCTCCGGCTGGAGGGTGAACAGGCTGCGCGACCAGGGCGCGATGGTGTGCCGGTAGTCGTAGCCGGTGCCGGAGGAGTGCGCGAGCTTGGCCACCATGCCCAGCACGATCGCGCCGAGCAGGAAGACGTACATGCCCTTGTCGTTGGCGGTCGTCGCCCGGAAGACGGGCGCGTTGGTGCGCCGCCGGTAGATCAGGAGCAGGATCCCCGCCACCGCGAGCACTCCGGCCGCCGTGCCGCCGTACAGCGACAGCAGGTGGTACGCGTGCTCGCTCACGCCCACCGCGTCCGTCCACGACTCCGGGACGAACAGCCCGACGAGATGGCCGACCAGCACGAACAGGATGCCGTAGTGGAACACCGGCGAGGCGATGTTCAGCAGCTTCGACTCGTAGACCTGCGAGGAACGCGTCGTCCAGCCGAACCGGTCGTAGCGGTGCCGCCAGACCAGGCCGGCGATCAGCAGGGCGAACGCGGCGTAGGGCAGGACGCCCCAGAGGAAGACGGTCACGGGCGGGCTCCGGTGGGTGCGGGCGGCAGGGTGGCGCACACGGCGTCCAGGACGCACGCGTAGGGCGTGCCGAAGGCGGTGAGCCGGGAGCGGAGCCGGCCCAGGGCGTCGCGGTGCTCGGTGAGCATGCCGATGTCCCCGGTGCGGGAGGCGAACTCCAGGACGGCGGGCAGGAAGTCCGGCAGTTCCTCGTCCGTGAACTCCAGTCCGTGGGCGCGGTACAGCTCCTTGAAGCGGACCAGGGACATCCCGCGGTTGCGGGTGTCGCCGTCGGTCCACCAGCTCAGGTACAGGCTGTGCCGGTTCTTGAAGTCGAAGACCTCCACGTAGTGCGCCTGGAGTTCGCCCTGCGACGTCACGGCCGCGTGGTCGGTGAAGGCGCGCAGTTGCGGCGCGGCCTCGCGCAGCAGCGGCAGCCGGGCGCGGAAGTCGTCGTCGGGATACGTCAGACAGAGCGCCGCCGCCTGGTACAGCACCTCGAAGCCGGGCATCGGATCAGACCTCCCTCTCGTCGTCCGCGGTCTGCCGCCGGCGCAGGACGTGGAAGTTCTCCACGGGCACCAGCGGCAGCCGCCTGCGTCCCGAGTCCTGGCCGAACGGCCCGTCCCCGCCCATCCCCGGGCCGCCGTCGGTGTCCAGGCTGCACGTGTCCGGCAGCGCCGACGCCTCCAGCCGGTGCGCGTCCCCGACGGCCGCCGTCGGGATCACGTACCGCTCCTCGTACTTGGCGATCGCCAGCAGCCGGTACATCTCCTCGACGTCCCGCGGGCGCATGCCGACGCTCGCGCAGACGCCGGGGTCGGGGTCCTCGCCGAGGTTGACCGACCGCATGTGGGAGCGCATCGCCGCCAGCTTCTCCAGCGATGCCCGCACGGGGCCGGTGTCGCCCGCCGTGAACAGTTCCGCCAGGTACTCCAGGGGGATGCGGAGCGTGTCGATCGCGCCGAAGAGGTTGTCCGCGTCCTCGCCGTCGTGCCCGGTCTCCGTCAGCGCGTCCACCACCGGCGACAGCGGCGGGATGTACCAGACCATCGGCATGGTGCGGTACTCCGGGTGCAGGGGCAGGGCGACCCGGTACTTGCTGACCAGCGCGTGCACGGGGGAGCGCCGGGCCGCCTCCAGCCAGTCGTACGGGATCCCCGCCTCCTCCGCCGCCCGCCGCACCCCGGGGTCCTCGGGGTCGAGGAAGACACCCAGCTGTGCCTCGTACAGGCCCTGCTCGTCCGGTGTGGAGGCCGCCTCGGTCACCTTGTCGGCGTCGTAGAGCACGACCCCCAGATACCTGAGCCGCCCCACGCAGGTCTCCGAGCAGACCGTCGGCTGCCCGATCTCGATGCGCGGATAGCAGAAGGTGCACTTCTCGGCCTTGCCGGTGCGGTGGTTGAAGTACACCTTCTTGTACGGGCATCCGGTCACGCACATCCGCCAGCCGCGGCAGCGGTCCTGGTCGACGAGGACGATGCCGTCCTCCGACCGCTTGTACATCGCCCCGGACGGGCACGACGCCACGCACGACGGGTTGAGGCAGTGCTCGCAGATGCGCGGCAGGTAGAACATGAAGGTCTCTTCGTACGCGAACCGCACCTTCTCCGACGCCTGTCGGCGCGTGCGCTCCACCATCGGGTCGAGGTCGCCGTAGGCGGGGGCGCCGCCCAGGTCGTCGTCCCAGTTCGAGGACCAGCCGATCTTCATCGGCTTGCCGTCGAGCTGGGAGACGGGCCGGGCGACCGGGTAGTCGGAGCCGAGCGGGGCGTCGGTGAGGTTCTTGTAGTCGTAGGTCCAGGGCTCGTAGTAGTCCTTGATCTCCGGGAGCCTCGGGTTGGAGAAGATCCCGGCGAGCTTCCTGAACCTGCCGCCCGCCTTCGGCTTCAGCGCGCCGCGCCGGTTCAGCTCCCAGCCGCCCCGCCACCTCTCCTGGTCCTCGTAGCGGCGGGGGTAGCCCTGGCCGGGGCGGGTCTCGACGTTGTTGAACCAGACGTACTCCATGCCGCGCCGGTTGGTCCACGCCTGCTTGCAGGTGACCGAGCAGGTGTGGCAGCCGATGCACTTGTCGAGGTTCATGACCATGGCGACCTGGGCCATCGGGCGCATCAGTACTCGACCTCCTGGCCGCGGCGGCGGATCACGGTCACCTCGTCGCGCTGGTTTCCCGTCGGGCCGAGGTAGTTGAACGCCCAGGACAACTGGGCGTAGCCGCCGATGAGATGGGTCGGTTTGAGGATCAGGCGGGTGAGGGAGTTGTGGATGCCGCCGCGCTTGCCGGTGGTCTCCGCGAGGGGCACGTTGACCGTGCGTTCCTGCGCGTGGTGCATGTAGACGGTGCCGGGCGGCATGCGGTGCGAGACGATCGCGCGGGCCACGACCACGCCGTTGCGGTTGACCGCCTCGATCCAGTCGTCGTCGGACACGCCGATCGCCTCCGCGTCCTGGGTCGACATCCAGATGGTCTGGCCGCCCCGGGACAGCGCCAGCATGAACAGGTTGTCCTGGTACTCGGAGTGGATGGACCACTTGTTGTGCGGGGTGAGGTAGCGGACCGTCACCTCCCGGTGGCCGTCCGGGCCGAGCCGCGGCTCGCCGAACAGCCGGCTCATGTCCAGCGGCGGCCGGTACACGGGCAGCGCCTCGCCCAGCTCGTGCATCCAGTCGTGGTCGAGGAAGAAGTGCTGGCGGCCGGTGAGGGTGTGCCAGGGCTTGAGGTGCTCGGTGTTCAGCGTGAACGCCGTGTAGCGGCGCCCGCCGGCCTCGCTGCCCGACCACTCCGGCGAGGTGATCACCGGCACGGGCGCCGCCTGGGTGTCCGCGTACGTGATCCGCCTGCCCTCGTGCTCGGCGGCCAGGTGGGCCATCTCCTGCCCGGTCTTCGCCTCCAGCGTGTGGAAGCCCTGGACGGCCAGGCGCCCGTTGGTCGTGCCGGACAGGGCCAGGATGGTGTTGGCGGCCTTGACCGCCGTGTCCAGCGCCGGACGCCCGTCGGCCGGGCCGCCGCGCACCGCGCCGTTCATGTGCCGCAGCCGGTCGACCTCCTCGTCCGGCTTCAGGGTGATGCCCTTGGCGGGCAGGCCCTTGGTCTCCACCAGCGGGCCCAGCGCCGCGAACTTCGCGCCGACCGCCGTGTAGTCCCGCTCCACGACCACGAGGTCCGGCAGGGTCCTGCCCGGCTCCGGTGCGCACTCCCCGCGCCGCCAGTCCCGTACGACCCCGCCCGGCTGGGCGATCTCGCCCGGCGTGTCGTGCTGGAGCGGCGCCGCCACCAGGTCCCTGCGCACCCCGAGGTGGCCGGCGGCCAGCTCGCTCAGCTTCTCCGCGAGCGTCTTGAACGTGTCGAAGTCGGTACGGGTCTGCCACGGCGGGTCCACCGCCGGGGAGAAGGCGTGTACGTAGGGGTGCATGTCCGTGCTGGACAGGTCGTGCTTCTCGTACCAGGTCGCGGCGGGCAGCACCACGTCGGACAGCAGCGTGGACGAGGTGTGCCGGAAGTCCAGCGACAGCAGCAGGTCGAGCTTCCCCTCGGGTGCCTCGTCGTGCCACACCACGTCCCGTGGGCGTTGGTGCGGGGCGGCCTCCTCGGCGCGCAGCGAGGAGTGCGTGCCCAGCAGGTGCTTGGTGAAGTACTCGGCGCCCTTCGCCGACGAGCCGAGCAGGTTGGCCCGCCACAGGGTCAGGATCCGCGGCCAGTTCTCCGGCGCGTCCGGGTCCTCGCAGGCGAACTTCAGGGTGCCCGCCCGCAGTTCGGCCACCGCCCTCGCCACCGGGTCGCCGAACGCCTCGCCCAGCTCCAGCGGGTTGCGGTCGAAGGTCGGGTACGACGGCATCCATCCCGTCCGCGCCGACAGCGCGAGGCAGTCCGCGCCGGTCATGCCCGCCAGCCGTCCCTCGCCCAGCGGCGAGGCCAGCACGTCGGCGCCGAACCGGTCGTAGCGCCACTGGTCGGTGTGGAGGAACCAGTACGCGGTGCCGATCATCTGGCGCGGCGGGCGCGACCAGTCCGACGCGGCGGCCAGCGACGCCCACCCGGTCACCGGACGGCACTTCTCCTGGCCCACGTAGTGCGCCCAGCCGCCGCCGTTGCGGCCCTGGCAGCCCGTCAGCTGGAGCAGCGCGAGGAAGGCCCGGTAGATCGTCTCCGAGTGGAACCAGTGGTTGGTGCCCGCACCCATCAGGATCATGCAGCGCCCCTTGGAGCGCTCGGCGGTCCGCGCGAACTCCCGGGCGATCCGCACGCAGGCCGCCGCCGGTACCGAGGTGTGCGTCTCCTGCCAGGCCGGGGTGCCGGGCGCGGCCGCGTCCTCGTACGACGCCGGCCAGTCACCCGGCACCCCCTCACGCGCCACGCCGTACTGCGCCAGCAGCAGGTCGAACACCGTGGTCACCAGCGGCCCGTTCGCCCCGCCCAGCCGCGTCGCCGGTACACCCCGGCGGACCACCTCACCGCGGCCCTGCGCGTGCGCGCCGCCCTCGGTGTCGAAGCGCGGGAGCAGCACCTCGACGCCCGACGCCATCGCGTGGCCGTGCAGGCTCAGCAGCGGCCGTACGTCACCGAGGTCGAGGTTCCACCGGCCCTGGTCCGCCTCGTTCCAGCGGAAGCCCAGCGAGCCGTTGGGGACGACCGCGCGGCCCGTCGCCCCGTCCAGCACGACCGTCTTCCAGCGGGCGTCCTCGCCCTCCTGCCCCAGGTCGGCCGCGCGCAGGAACTTCGCCGGGACGTGGGCCCCGTCCCGCTCGGTCAGCGTCACCAGGAACGGCAGGTCGGTGAAGCGCCGTACGTAGTCGTCGAAGAAGGGGGTGGCGCGGTCGACGAAGAACTCCTTGAGGACCACGTGCCCCATCGCCAGGGCCAGTGCGGCGTCGGTCCCCGGGTGCGGGTGCAGCCACTGGTCGGCGAACTTGGTGTTGTCGGCGTAGTCCGGGGAGACGACCACGACCTTCTGGCCCCGGTAGCGGGCCTCCGCCATCCAGTGGGCGTCCGGCGTGCGCGTCACCGGGACGTTCGAACCCCACATGATCAGATACGCCGCGTCCCACCAGTCACCCGACTCCGGCACGTCCGTCTGGTCCCCGAAGACCTGCGGGGAGGCCACGGGCAGGTCCGCGTACCAGTCGTAGAACGACAGCATCGGCGCGCCGATGAGGGAGTGGAAGCGGGCGCCCGCCGCGTGCGACACCATCGACATCGCCGGGATGGGGGAGAAGCCCGCGATGCGGTCGGGGCCCCGGGTGCGGATGGTGTGGACGTGGGCCGCGGCGACCATCTCGACCGCCTCGTCCCAGCTCGCCCGGACGAGACCGCCCTTGCCGCGCGCCCGCTGGTAGCGCCGCCGCCGCTGAGGGTCGCCCTGGATGTCCGCCCAGGCCAGCACCGGGTCCGACAGCCGCGCCTTCGCCTCCCGGTACATCTCCAGGAGCACCCCGCGCACGTACGGGTAGCGCACCCGGGTCGGTGAGTACGTGTACCAGGAGAACGCCGCGCCCCGGGGGCAGCCGCGGGGCTCGTACTCGGGACGGTCCGGGCCGACCGACGGGTAGTCCGTCGCCTGGGTCTCCCAGGTGATGATGCCGTCCTTGACGAACACGTTCCAGCGGCAGGAACCGGTGCAGTTCACGCCGTGCGTGGAGGTCACGACCTTGTCGTGGCTCCACCGGTCGCGGTAGAAGGCGTCCGACTCCCGGCCGCCGACCAGCCCGATGCTGTGCAGGTCGGGGGCTGCCGTACCCGGCCGGAAGAACCGCCCCGCCCGCAGCAGCGCCGCGCCCGGCTCGGTGGGCGGTGTCCGCGTGTCGGTCACGTGCGCTCCCTTGATCGACCGGGCCCTGGGTCCGAACCTAGGGGCGGGCGCGGGAGCGCACCTGTTCGCGGGGCCCGTACGGGTCAGGCGGGCGGCACGGCGTCCGGGTCAGGCCTTGCGGGCCACCCCCGCGTACACCGGCACGATGCCCTCCGCCTGCGCCGCCACGTCCTCCGGGTCCGGCCGCCACCCGGTGACCGGGATGGTGCCGGGCCCCAGCAGCTCCAGGCCGTCGAAGAAGCGCGAGAACTCGGTGAGGGAGCGCGGGTAGAACGGCGTGCCGCTGCGGGCGAACAGACCGGCGGCCTTGCCCACCGCCTCAGGGTTCAGATCGGGTGTGACCTGGGAGAGGACGAGGTAGCTGCCCGGGGCGAGGGCGTCGACGTACCGCTTCAGCAGACCGTGCACGTCGTCGCCGTCGACCGCGTCGCCGAGGTAGTGCGTCAGGGCCACCAGCGACAGGGCGACCGGCCGGCCGAAGTCCAGGGACTCACCCGCCAGCCGCAGGATCGTGTCCGGATCCCGGACGTCCGCGTGGACGTACTCGGTGGATCCCTCCGCCGAGCCGTGCAGCAGTGCCTCGGCGTGCCGCAGGACGATCGGGTCGTTGTCGGCGTAGACGACGCGTGACTCGGGCGCCACCGCCTGGGCCACCTGGTGCAGGTTCGGCTCGGTGGGGATGCCGGTGCCGATGTCCAGGAACTGGCGGATCCCGGCCTCGGCGAGGGTACGGACGGCGCGGTGCATGAACCGGCGGTTGGCCCGCGCCCCGCGGACCGCCGTGCTGTCCGCGGCGAGGATCCTGCGGGCCAGCTCCTCGTCCACCGGGTAGTTGTCCTTGCCGCCCAGCCACCAGTCGTAGACACGGGCCGGATGCGGCCGGCTGGTGTCGATGGGGGCGGGGGTGGCGTCGGATCCGGTCATGCGCTCTCGTCTCCTCGGAGCCTGGTGGGTGGTCGGGCCCGGGCTGTGCGGGCCCGGTGCGTTCGGACGCGGGTGTTCGGGGCGGGGGGCTGGGGCCCGGTGTGCCGGGGGCGCCGGGTCAGAAGGCCTCGCGGTACTCGCGCAGGACCTTCTCGGTGCGCTCGGTCGAGGCGGCACGCGCCGTCATGTGGTCCAGCACCTCCAGATGCGCGGAGACCTCCGCGCGGGAGTCCAGGTACAGCGCACCGGTCAGGTACTCGGTGAAGACCATGTCCGGCAGCTCCGGCTCCGCGAACCGGAAGAGCGTGAACGGCGCGTACGTTCCCGGGTGCGGCCCGTCCGCGAACTCGGCGACCTGGAGCGTCACCCGGTCCCGGGCCGAGAACTCCAGCAGCTTCTCCAACTGGTCGCGCATCACCCGGCCGTCGATGCTCACCGGGCGCCGCAGCACCGTCTCGTCCATCACCACCCACAGGTGGGGCGCGTCCGCGCCCTCCAGCAGCCGCTGCCGCTCCATGCGCAGCGACACGTGCCGCTCCACCGCGTCCAGGCCCGCGCTCCCGATCGTCCCGGCCTCCAGCACCGAGCGCGCGTAGTCCTCGGTCTGCAGCAGCCCCGGGACGAAGTGCGGCTCGTAGGAACGGACGATCCGCGCGGCACCCTCCAGGCTCACGTACATGCTGAACCAGTCCGGCAGCACGTCGTGGTACCGCTGCCACCAGCCCGGCTGGTTCGCGTCCTCGGCCAGCGCGACGAACGCCGACACCTCGCCCTCGGGCACGCCGTACGCCGTCAGCAGGATCTGGATGTACGGGATCTTCAGGGCGACCTCGGCCGTTTCCATGCGCCGCACGGTCGCCGGGGCCACCCGGAGCACCTTGGCGGCCTCCTCGCGCTTGAGGCCCGCCGCCTCCCGGAGTTCCTGCAGCCGTCTGCCGAGGACCACCTGGCCCACGGTGGGTGCGGCCCGCCGCTCACTCACGCCACGCCTCCCCAACGCGCCCAAGTCTGCCCGCAGTGTGTCATGTCCCCCCGCCGGTCTCACAGGGGTGGGCGGGGACCAACATCATTACCTGCCGGGTAATCGACCCGGCGGGGCCCGGACGCGATCGTGGAGTCACCGGGTTCCGGGCCGGCGCACTCCGGCCCGGAACCCGGCCCCGCAGCCGTGTCCGACCCCGACGGAGGGTGACTCGTCATGTCCACGAACCAGCTGGCCGCACTCGCCCGCACCGCCGAACCGCAGCTGATGCTGCGCCGCTTCCTGGTGCTGGACGCGGTGGTGACCGGTACCAACGCGGTCGCCTACCTCGCGCTCTCGGGGCCCCTGGGCCGCTTCCTCGGTGCCGGCTCCGGGCTGCTGCTCGGCCTCGGGGCGTTCCTCGCGGTGTACGCGGCCGGTGTGGCCCTGGTGGCCGCGCGCCGCCGGCCTCCGGCGCTCGCCGTGCGGGCCGTGGTCGAGGCCAACCTCGCGTGGTCGGCCGTCAGTTTCGCCGCCCTCGCCCTCTGGCTGACGCCCACCACGGCCGGTGCGGTGTGGACGGTGCTCCAGGCGCTTGCCGTCGCGGGCTTCGCGCTGCTGCAGTACGTTGCGCTGAGGCAGCGTCAGGAACACAGCGTGTGAAGGTACTTCACCGTCGCCGGGTCGGCCGGGAGCAACGTCTCGATGGCCAGCTCGGCGACGGTCACGTCCATCGGCGTGTTGAAGGTGGAGATGGACGAGATGAGCGACAGGACGTGACCCTCGTGTTCGAGCTGCATGGGCAGTGCGAAGCACGGCACCGTCTCGGCCGGCTCCTCCCCCGCCGCCGTGTCCGGCACCGGATACGCCGCCACCTCCTCGTACAGCGCCCGCAGCGGCTCCGAGCGGCGCAGGGCGATCTGCCCCCGCATCTGCTCCAGCAGATGCCCGCGCCACTCGCGCAGGTTGCGGATGCGCGGCGCCAGGCCCTCCGGGTGCAGGGTCAGCCGCATCGCGTTCAGCGGCGGCTCGAGCAGGTGCTCCGCCACGCCGTCCATCAGCATCAGGATGCCCCGGTTGGCGGCCAGCACCTGGTACGTCGCGTCGACGACCAGCGCGGGATAGGGCTCGTAACCCCGGATCAGCCGCTCCATGCCCTCGCGCAGGGCGTCCATCGCCGGATCGTCCAGCGGGGTCTCCGGGTAGTGCGGGGCGTAACCGGCCGCGAGCAGCAGCGCGTTGCGCTCCCGCACGGGGACGTCCAGGTGCTCGGCGAGCCGCAGCACCATCTCCGCGCTCGGCCGGGAGCGGCCCGTCTCGACGAAGCTGATGTGCCGGGCGGAGGAGTCGGCGCGCAGGGCCAGCTCCAACTGGCTGATCCGCCGCTGCTCCCGCCAGGCCCGCAGCAGGGGGCCCACGCCCTGGGCGGTGGGGGCGGTACCGGACATGAGTGCGGTCATACGCCGAACGGTAGCCGACGGCGGTCCGCACCGGGACCGGCCGACGCTCCTGACCAGGGTCCGCGCGGCGATCCTGTGGCAGGCTGAAAAGGTGCCGCCGCCGAGGAGAGGAGCGCAGCCCATGCCCGTCGAACCGCTGTCGCAGAAGGAGATCGAGGAGAGGCTGGCCGAACTGCCGGGCTGGTCCCTGGACGCCGGCCGCCTCACCCGTTCCTACCGGCTCGGCTCGCACTTCGCGGCGACCGCGATGGTCGTCCACATCGCCCAGGTGCAGGAGGAGCTCGACCACCACTCCGACCTGACCCTCGGCTACGACACGGTCTCCCTGGCCGTGCACACCCACAGTGCGGGCGGCGCCGTCACCGAGAAGGACGTCGAGCTCGCCCGCAGGGTGGAGGACCTGGCCGCCGGCCATGGGGCACACTGACGGATGTGCTCGACTACGACAAGGAAGCGGAGCGCTACGACGCCTCCCGCGGCGGCGAGCCCCGCGCCGAGGCCGCCGCACAGGCCGTACTGAGCCTCGTACCGCGGCAGGCGCGCAGCCTGCTCGACGTCGCCTGCGGCACCGGCATCGTCACCCGGCGCCTCGCCGCCGGACGCGAGGGCATGCGCGTGACCGGCGCCGACCTCACCCCCGCCATGGCCCGGTACGCCGCCGACCGGCTGCCCGGCGCCGTCGTGCTGGCCGACAGCCGCCGACTGCCCTTCCGGGGCGGGGAGTTCGACGCCGTCAGCAGTGTGTGGCTGCTGCACCTCGCCGGCAGCGCCGAGAACGCGCGGGCGATCGTCGGCGAGTGCGCCCGCGTCCTGCGGCCCGGCGGGGTGTACGTGACGACGGTCGACAAGGGCGCCTCGCACAACGTGGGCAGCGACATCGACACCGTGCTCGCCTCCCGCCCGCCCAGCACCGTCCACGACGCCGCGGACCTCGTCGAGTCCTACGCCCGCGCACACGGCCTGAGGCCGGCGGGCCAGGCCCGCTTCACCGGCCACGGCCAGGGCCGCAGCCCCCGTCGCACCATCGCCGACCTGCGGCGCGGCTGGTTCGTCACGCTGCCGCCGGGCGATCCGCGCGCGGAGCGTTTCGCCGCCCGGCTGGCGGCCCTCCCCGACCAGGACCGGCCGCGCCCCGACCCGGTCTTCACCCTGAGGGCGTTCACGAAACCGTAGGCCGGGTGCGGCAACCCGGCGGCTCCCGGCGGCGACTGAGAGGCGGAACCCATCCGTCCTCAAGGAGGTCCGTCCCGTGAGGCACTCCCGCACGTACCGCAGACGCCCGTTCGTCCTGGCCGCGGCCCTCGCCGCCACCGGGCTCGCCGGCGCGGGTCTGACGACCCTCACCACCGACACCGCCGAGGCCGCCACGGCCCGGCAGGTCGAGGCCCTCGACCGGGGCGTGGTCAGCGTCCACACCGGTGACGGCAACCTGGTCAGCTGGCGCTGGCTGGGCAGCGACCCGGACAACGTCTCGTTCAACGTCTACCGGGCCGGCACCAAGGTCAACTCCAGTCCGGTCACCCGCTCCACCACCTTCTTCCACTCGGGCGCCCCCTCCCACGCCGACTACACCGTCCGCGCGGTCGTGAACGGCACGGAGCAGGGCGACTCGGTCCACGCGATCCAGTTCCGGGCCGGCTACAAGGACGTCCCCATCAGCCCACCGGCCGGCGGCACCACACCCGACGGCGTCTCCTACACCTACGAGGCCAACGACGCCTCCGTCGGCGACCTCGACGGCGACGGCGCGCCGGACCTCGTCCTCAAGTGGCAGCCGACCAACGCCAAGGACAACTCGCAGTCCGGCTACACGGGCAACACGATCGTCGACGGCGTCAAGCTCGACGGCACCCGCCTGTGGCGCGTCGACCTGGGCCGCAACATCCGCTCGGGCGCCCACTACACGCAGTTCCAGGTGTACGACTACGACGGCGACGGCAAGGCCGAGGTGGCCATGAAGACCGCCGACGGCACGCGGGACGGCACCGGCGCGGTCATCGGCAGTTCCTCGGCCGACCACCGCAACGCGTCCGGCTACATCCTGTCCGGCCCCGAGTACCTGACCATGTTCAACGGGCAGACCGGCAGGGCCATGGGCACCGTCGACTACGTCCCGGCCCGGGGCAACGTCTCCTCCTGGGGCGACTCCTACGGCAACCGCGTCGACCGGTTCCTGGCGGGCACGGCGTACCTGGACGGCTCCCGCCCCTCCCTGATCATGGCGCGCGGCTACTACACCCGCTCCGTCATCGCCGCCTGGGACTGGCGCGACGGGCGGTTCACCCGCCGCTGGACCTTCGACACCAACTCCTCCACCAACGCCGGCAAGGGCTACGACGGCCAGGGCAACCACCAGTTGTCCGTCGCCGACGTCGACGGGGACGGCAGGGACGAGATCGTCTACGGGGCGATGGCCGTCGACGACAACGGCCATGCCCTGTGGACCACGAGGAACGGCCACGGCGATGCCATGCACGTCGGCGACCTGGACCCGTCCCGTGCGGGCCTGGAGGAGTTCAAGGTCGACGAGGACGGCTCGAAGCCGTCCTCGTGGATGGCGGACGCGCGCACCGGCCAGGTCATCTGGTCCACCGGCGCGAACGGCGACAACGGCCGGGGCGTCTCCGCCGACATCTGGTCCGGCAGCGCGGGCGCCGAGTCCTGGTCGTCGGTCGAGAGCGGCATCCGCAACCCGAAGGGCACGGTCGTGAGCAGCCGCAAGCCCTCCAGCGCCAACTTCCTGTCCTGGTGGGACGGCGACCCCGTCCGTGAGCTCCTCGACGGCACCCGCGTGGACAAGTACGGCACCTCCGGCGACACCCGCCTCCTCACCGGCTCCGGCGTCGCCTCCAACAACGGCACGAAGGCCACACCGGTCCTCGCCGGCGACATCCTCGGCGACTGGCGGGAGGAGGTCGTCTGGCGCACGTCGAACAACACGGCCCTGCGCATCTACTCCACCCCGCACGACACGGACCGGAGGATCACGACCCTCCTCCACGACACCCAGTACCGCACGGCCCTGGCCTGGCAGAACACCGCCTACAACCAGCCCCCGCACCCGAGCTTCTTCATCGGCGCCGGCATGGCGACGGCGCCCAGGCCGACGGTGTACACGCCCTGACCTGCGGCGGGGCTCACCACTGAGGGGCCCGAAGGGACTTCTGCAGTTGATCAACGTGTGGCATATTGTTCCGTGCATGCCAGGGGCGCGAGGTCCCCGGCCAGGGGAGGAAGCAGCATGAAGACCCGGAGAACCGCGATCCGAGCACTCGTCACCGGTGCCTGCGCGATCGGTCTGGCCGTCGGCCTGCAGGGCCAGGCTTGGGCGGGATCAGTGACCATCTACGCCCCCAACGGTGCGGGAAGCGCCACCTGGAACGCGGACCCGTCCGGTTCGATCCCCGGCGACGCCATCAGGGCCTGCGACACCAAGTCGGACGGCTGGGGCATCGAGACCGCCCTCGACTACAACTACGACGGTGTCATCGACCGGCGTGTCGACACCCGCGGCCACACGGCCGGTTACTGCAGTCCCTGGAAGGGCGGCGACCTCAGAGAGGGCAAGTCCGTCCGTATGTACGTCACCCCGGTCAAGGGTGGCAGCTACGGGCCCTCCACGTACATCGACGTCGTCGCCTGACCGACCTCGCAGCGACGGCCCCGAACCCTGCCGGTTCGGGGCCGTCGTGCGTGGGAGGCCACAGCCGTCCCTCGGCGGCGTGACCTGACGCGGGCGGGCGGTCAGCCGGTCGAGCAGGTCCGGCCCCCCACCGTGAACGACGCCGGTTTCGCGTTCGCGCCCGACCACTCGCCCGTGAAGCCGAAGCCCACCGAGGCGCCGGCCGGCACGTTGGCGTTCCAGCCGGTGTTCCTGGCCGTCACCGTCGTGCCCGACCGGGTGTGCTCGGCGTTCCACATCTGGGTCACCTTCTGGCCGTTCGCGAAGGACCAGTCCAGGGCCCAGCCGTTCCAGGGCGAGCTGCCGGTGTTGGTGAGGCGGACGTCCGCCTGGAAGCCGCCGGACCACTGGTTGGTGATCGTGTACGTCACCGCGCACGCGCCGGTCGGCCCCGGGTCGGGACCCGGGCCGGGCCCGCCACCGTCGTCGCCGCCCGTGTCGCCGTAGATGACGCCCCGCCCGTTGGTCGCCACGTACACCCGCCCGTACACCCGCGGGTCGCCGGTGATGGCCGCGCCGGTCCAGCCCCACTGGTGGGCGTCGTCGTTGACGCGGGTCCAGGTGGCGCCCTGGTCGGTGGAGCGGAAGATGCCGCGGACGCCGCCGATCTCCGCGCTGGTGAACAGGGTCTGGTAGGAGGCGCCCGGTGCCGCCTTGCCGAAGCCGATGGTGTCGGCCTCGTCGACGTCGGACAGCTTGGTGAAGGTCACGCCGCCGTCCGTCGAGTGCCACAGGCCGTACGGGCCGTCCGCCGCACCGCCGGCCAGCCAGATGTCGCCCTCCCCGCCCGGCAGCGCCTTGAAGCGGACACTGTCACCGGCGGGCAGGCCGGTCGCCGCCGACGGTGTGAAGGTCGCGCCGCCGTCCGTGCTGACGTAGAACGTGCCGGACTTGAAGCCGTAGAAGGTCTCGGGGTCGACCCGGTCGGACTCGACGACCGCCCCGGCCGGGATGCCGCTCGACGCCTGCCAGGACGTGCCGAAGCCCGTCGTGAAGTGCACGCCGGCGCCCTGCGGGCTCCACACGAAGCGGCTGCCGTCCGCGCCCGCCGCGACGGTGCCGCCGCCGCTCACCCCCGCGGGGTCGGTCCCGCCGAACCAGTTGGCTCCGTTGTCCGTGGAGAACGCGATGTGCGGGCCCGTGTCGAGATTGCCGGCCCGGACGACCGTGTCCGGGTTCGTCTCCGCGAAGTCCAGGCTCGTGGTGGAGGTGAAGTTCGGGGAGGTGAACATCATCGACGGGACCTCGGTCAGGCTCGTGTGCCGGAAGCCGCCGACGTCGCCCAGCGCGCTGAGCAGCGGGGCGCCCGACGGGGGAGCGGCCAGGTCGTTCACCGCCGTCTCCTCCAGGCCGCGCACCATGGGTTCGATGGTGAACCTGCCGCCGTCGTCGTCCCAGTTCGTGAGGTTCTCGGTGCCGTAGACCGTGGCGCCGGTGCCGTACATCATCCGGTCCGAGTCGAACGGGTCGATCTCCAGCGCCTCCGTCATCCAGCCCAGCTTCGGTGTCTCCTCGGGCGGCGACGGATTCGCGCCCCAGGTCAGCCAGGGGGACGACGAGACGTCCATCGTGTACCGGTTCTCGCGGGTGGGGTACGACGTGTAGTTCCACGCCTGGGACCAGGTGCCGCCGCTGTCCGTGGAGCGGAAGATCTGCGTGTCCGGCCACCAGGAGCTGTACGCCGTCGCCATCACCGTGCCCGGGTTCTGCCGGTCGACGGTCAGGCCGCTGAAGCCGTAGTAGGTGTCCGCCTCCGCGACCGGGCTGATGTCCGTCCAGGTGCCGGTCGCCGTCGCGTACCGGTACAGCCGGCCCTTGCCGCCGTCGTACGGGCCGCCCGTGTCGCTGTAGGCGAGGTAGAGGTAGCCGTTCTCCGCGTCCAGTACGCCCTTGTGGGCCAGGTAGCCGGTGGGCTGACCGGGGATCCGCTGCCAGGTCGCGCCCGCGTCCGTCGAGCGGTAGACGGCGTTCTCCTTGTCGGCGACCCCGACGTAGACCGTCCTGGTCGCCGTACCCGCGCTGCCCGTCGACTCGTCGAACGTCACCCAGACGATGCCCTGGTTGTCGGAGGCGTAGCCGCTCGTGTCGCCCGGGTCCTGCGCGTAGTCGCCGGGGTTCGGGAAGGCCGTCACCTCGGCCCAGGTCGCGCCCGCGTCGGTCGACCGCCACAGGCCGTTCCCGCTGGGCGCGCCCAGGTACAGCACGTCGTTGTCGTGCGGGTCGACCGCGAGGCGCTCGCCCATGCCGCGGCCCGGCATGTTGCCGCCCAGCTTGAAGGGCAGGTCGGCCTTCTTCCAGGTGGCGCCCCGGTCGGCGGAGCGCAGGACCGCGCCGTTGCCCGGGTCCCAGTCGTTGGTGTACGTGCCGACCGCCGCGTACACCCGGTCCGGGTCGACGGAGTCGGAGGCCACGCTGACCACGCCGGTGTGGCCCCAGTCGTCCCAGCCGACGTGGTCGAGCAGCGGCGTCCAGGTCTGCGTCGGCTCCTGCCAGCGGTAGGCGCCGCCGATGTCGGTGCGGGCGTAGGCGAGGTCCTTCTCGGTGCGGTTGAAGACGATGCCGGGGACGAAGCCGCCGCCGTCGATGCGGGCGTTCTTCCAGGTGTAGGTGTCGGCGGTGAGTGCGGCCTGCGGTGCCTCGGCGGCCAGTGCGGCGGGGGCGCCCGAGAGCAGTCCGGCGGCCAGCGCGAGCACGGTCGTGAGGATGCGGGTTCTTCGCACGGTGGGGAGTCTTCCTTTCGCAGGGACCGTTCGGGGAGGGGGAACGTGCGAGGACCGGGCGGCCCTCGGCGTGGGTGAGGGGCCGCCCGGTCGGATGGTCCCGTCGTCCGGTGACGGGACCTGCACGCGGAGCCGTCAAGCGCCACCCGGAATGAAGCGGTGCCCACCGCGCCCCTCAGGGGCGCGGGGAACTGCGCGACCGGCCACGCACCGGCCCGCAGTCCCAAGAACCGCCCAACCCGCGGAGCGCCCGGCGGGGGCTATTCGAGCAGCTCCGCGTACGAACCCATGGCGAGGGCGATGTCCGCCTGCGCCCAGAAGCGGTGGTACGTGAACGTGGGCGCGGCACCGCCCGCGAGATAGCTCTCGATCTTCGACCAGGCCGGGTCGTCCTGGTAGAAGGAGCGGATCGAGGAGAAGGTCGACGACGCGTCGATCGTGTCGCCGTTCGGCATGGTCCCGGTCCAGCCGCTGGGGACGTGCACCGGGTCGTCGAAGCGGTCGTAGTCGGCGCGGGTCTCCGGGACGGCGATGCCGAGCGCGGTCTGGTTGTTCTCCCACATGCCGTCCAGCAGCGCCTTCGCGGTCGCCGCCGCCTCCGTGTCGCCCGAGCGGTCGGCGTAGTACGTCAGGGTCTTGGCGTACGCCGCCGCCACGCCGACGTCGTTGGTGTAGTCCGCGACGGTGACGTGCAGGGAGGCGTTGTCGCCGGGGGAGGCCGCGTTCCAGGTGTCCGGCTGCCCCGACCACTTCAGCGTCGAGGGCATCAGGAAGCTGCCGTCCGGGTTGACCGTCGTCTCCGACAGCGCCCAGTCGACCCACTTGTCCAGGACCTCCTTGGCCCGCGCGTCGCCGCTCTGCTGGTAGTACTCGGCGACCCGTTCCATGGACCACGCCTGGAAGCCGAACCACTGGTTGGACGGCGGGTCGTGGTACACCGGCTTCTCGTCGTAGTACATGCCGTAGAAGGTCGGCGTGCCGGCCGGCGGGGTCGCGTACCGGCCCGCCCAGCTGTTGGTCGCGCCGCCCGCGATGGCGCCCTCGTCGGACTGCAGCCAGCGGTAGAACTCCACCTGCCGGTCCAGGGACTTCGCCCAGTCGGACGCACCTGTCGCCGACTTCGGCTTCAGGTCGTCGTAGGTGCTCAGCGCGTACGCGGCCAGCGGGTTCTGGTAGCCGCCGTGGGTGTGGCTGGAGCCGATGCGCCAGGCCCAGCCCGCCGAGGTGTCCACGGCGCCGCCCCAGGCGTAGTACCAGGACAGCAGGTAGTGCGAGGAGTCCTTGCCGGTGCCGGCCGGGCAGCTCGCCGGTCCCACGCAGTTCCCGACCTTCTTGAAGTACTTGTCGAACATGGCGTAGCGCAGGTAGTCGCCCATCTTGGCGGCCTTGTCGAGGGTGCCGGCGATCTCGTCGCCCTTGCCCTGCTCCTCGGCCCACTTGTCCGCCCAGTACGCGGCCTGCACGGCCCGCGCGTCGGCGTCCGGGGCGTTGGTGAACTTCCACTGCTTCGCGTAGGACGCGTCACCCGTGAAGAGGTCCAGGTAGCCGTTCTCGCCGCCGTACTTGAAGGCGTCGCAGGTCGGCTGCGGCACCGTCTCCCACACCGACTCCTGCGCGCCGCGCTGGAAGGTGTTGATGTACGACGGGCCGGTGTCGGACGGACCCGCCTCGCACTTGCCGGGCGAGTTGCCGTAGCCGTAGGTGTTGTCGACGTCCTGGAGCCAGTGCATGCCGTACACGTCGTCCGTGCCGTACGCCGACTTCAGCTCGGCGGCGATCGGATCCGGGCCGACGGAGACGGTGCCGTCCAGGGGCGCCGGGTACTCCTGCGGAGTGTCCAGCTCGGGCGCGTACGTCGCCGGCTTCGAGGCGTTGTAGGCCGAGTTGGTCGGCTGGTCGGCGTGCGTGGGGATCATGTACGTCTCCATGATCTCCCAGGCGTTGTTGAACCTCGTCCAGTCGCCGGTCACCTTGCCGTACATGGCCTGGAGCCACAGCAGGTAGCTGTACGCCTCGGACGTGGTCTCGTGCCCGTGGTCGGGGGCCTCGACGATCAGGGTCTCGACCGAGTGGTACGGAACGCCCTCGGGGGAGAAGTAGCCGTTCGCCGGGTCGGTGATCTTCCCGTAGAGCTCCAGGAAGCGGGCGTCGTAGTCCTTCGCGGCGGCCAGCTGGGTCACGGTGACCGTGGCCTTGCCGTGGCCGGGGGCCGTCGACTCGAAGACCGCCGAGCCGGTGCCGGAGGCGTCGGCCGCGATGGTCACCCGCTGTGCGGTGTCCCAGTTCGCCGGGGTGAAGGTGAGGGTCGCCCCGCCGGAGACCGACAGGCCGGTGTTGCCGCTCGCGCGGGACGTCGTCACGGCGACGTTCGCGGCCGGCTGCTTCGACAGCTTGACCTCGTACGTCCCCGACTCACCCTGCTGAACGCCCAGTTGGCTGGGGCTGGCCACCACGGTCGGTCCCGAGGCGATCGTGATGCCGACCGGTGTCGAGCTCGCGGAGGCGCCCATGCTGTCGTACGCCTTCGCCACCAGGGAATGACTGCCCACGGTCAATCCGGAGGCGGAGTGCGTGTAGGGCGAGCTGGTGTCGGTGCCCAGCAGTGTGGTGTCGTCGTAGAACTCCACCTTGCTGATCGTGGCGTCGTCGGCGGCGGCCGCCGTGGCCGCCAGCGGGACCGCCTCGCCCTGCGAGTACACCGCGCCCGCCTCCGGGCTGGTCAGTACCGCGATGGGCGGCTGGTGCGCGCCGACGCAGGAGGTGCCGTTGACCGCGAAGCCGGTCGGTGCGGTGTTGGTGCCGCTGTACGTGAACTGCCCGCCGGTGGAGACTGCGGCACCCGCGGCGATCCGCGCGTTGTACGGGGCGTTCTTCACGGTGACCGTCCGCCCCGACTGGGCCCAGGTGCCGTTCCAGCCGTTGGTCAGCTTCTGGTTCCCCGCGTAGTCGTACGTCAGCGTCCAGCCGTCGATGGCGTCGGCGCCGCGGTTGGTGAGCGTCAGCTCCGCGGTGAAGCCGGAGCCCCAGTCGTTGGTCCTGTAGTCCACGCTGCACTGGAGTGCCGCCGCCTGAGCGGGAGTCGAACCGCTGCTCAGCATCGTGAGGGGGAGTGCGAGAGCGGCGAGTGCGGTGGTCCACAACCGCCGCGCGGTGCGGCGTCTGCGTCTGCGTCCGGGATGCATGGTGCTGGTTCCTCCTTGCGGCTCGGGGAGGTGTGGGGGAGGAGCAACAAGCCTTGAACCAGTGGGAGCGCTCCCATAGTGGGGAGAGGGGGCGGGGCGGTCAAGATGTGTGAAGAGTCGAAAAGATTCGACAGGTGGTGCTGAGAGAAAGTCAGTGACTCCCCTGTTCTTCACCGTCACTTGGCGCTACCTTCACTGGCACCAGTGGGAGCGGTTCCATCAGTCGACGCGTTCGTCACGGCGCGCCCGAACTGCAAGGAGTCGCTCATGCGACACCCCCCGCTCCACCCTTCGTGTTCAGGACTTTTAGCCGCGGTCGCGGCCTGTCCCACGCGTCATCGGCCGGCGTGCCGGCCCGCACACCCCCCGGGCGGTCCCATCGCGCCCGCGGGCTGCTCCTGACCTCCGATCACGGCACCCCCATGCCGTTCGGCAGCGGGCCGCGCCCCGTCGGCGCGCGGCCCCGTACGACAGCACCCGCACCCCCACGAAAGAAGGAACCCGCACTCATGACCCGTAGCAGAACCGCGATGCTCGCCGCCCTGACACTGGTCGCCGGGGCAACCGGCACGGCCTTCGCCGCCCAGTCCGCGAACGCCGGCGCGGCGGCCGTCCCCTGCGCCGTCGACTACAAGGTGCAGAACGACTGGGGCAGCGGCTTCACCGCCGCCGTGACCGTCACCAACAACGGCGCCGCCACCTCCAGCTGGACGCTGGGGTGGACGTACGCCGGCAACCAGAAGGTCACCAACAGCTGGAACGCCAAGGTCAGCCAGAGCGGTGCCGCCGTCACCGTGGCCAACGAGTCCTACAACGGCACCCTGTCCACGGGCGGTTCGGCGAGCTTCGGCTTCCAGGGCACCTACAGCGGCAGCAACGCGATCCCGGCCACCTTCACCCTCAACGGCGTGACCTGCAACGTCGACGACGGCGGATCGCCCGACCCGGACCCGACCGACCCGCCGGACCCCGGTGGCCCCTCCGACCGGGTGGACAACCCCTATGACGGCGCCAAGGTCTACGTGAACCCCGAGTGGTCGGCCAACGCCGCCGCCGAGCCCGGCGGCGACCGTATCGCCGATGAGCCGACCGGGGTGTGGCTCGACCGGATCGCCGCCATCGAGGGCGCCAACGGCGGCATGGGCCTGCGCGACCACCTGGATGCCGCGCTGGAGCAGAAGGGCTCCGGCGAGATGGTGGTCCAGCTGGTCATCTACAACCTGCCGGGACGCGACTGCTCCGCCCTCGCCTCCAACGGTGAACTGGGCCCGACGGAGATCGACCGGTACAAGACCGAGTACATCGACCCGATCGCCGAGATCCTCGCCGACTCGAAGTACGCGGACCTCCGGATCGTCACCACGGTCGAGATCGACTCGCTGCCCAACCTGATCACCAACGTCTCCGGGCGGCCGACCGTCACGGAGAACTGCGACGAGATGAAGGCCAACGGCAATTACCAGAAGGGTGTCGGCTACGCCCTGAACAAGCTCGCCGACGCCGGCAACGTCTACAACTACGTCGACGCCGGCCACCACGGCTGGCTCGGCTGGGACAGCAACTTCGGCCCCTCCGCCGAGATCTTCAAGACCGCCGCCACCACCGAGGGGGCGACCCTCGACGACGTGCACGGCTTCATCGTCAACACCGCCAACTACAGCGCCCTGAAGGAGGAGAACTTCAAGATCACGGACTCGGTGAACGGGACCTCCGTGCGCCAGTCCGACTGGGTCGACTGGAACCAGTACACCGACGAGCTGTCCTACGCCCAGGCCATGCGCGACAAGCTGGTCTCGCTCGGCTTCGACCAGAACCTCGGCATGCTGATCGACACCTCCCGCAACGGCTGGGGCGGCGCCGACCGGCCCACCGGACCGGGCGCGACGACCGACGTGAACACCTACGTGGACGGCGGACGCTACGACCGCCGCATCCACCCCGGCAACTGGTGCAACCAGTCCGGAGCCGGCCTCGGTGAACGCCCGCAGGCCAGCCCCGCCGACGGGATCGACGCGTACGTGTGGATGAAGCCCCCGGGCGAGTCCGACGGCTCCAGCAAGCTGATCGAGAACCCGGACGGCAAGGGCTTCGACCGGATGTGCGACCCCACCTACACGGGCAACCCGCGCAACGGCAACAGCATGTCGGGTGCCCTGCCCGACGCCCCGATCTCCGGGGCCTGGTTCTCCGCGCAGTTCCAGGAGCTGATGAAGAACGCCTACCCGCCCCTGTCATGAGCGGGCTCCGGCGTAGGTGACGCCGTCGGGGCCCGGCCTTCGGGCCGGGCCCCGGTGGCGCGTGCGGTTTTGCGGTTGCGGCAACATGATTTGCCCCGAAGCGGTGAGCCGTCGCACGCTGACGGCATCGCGAACGGGAGGCTGACCACCATGGCGCACGACCACCATCACCACCAGCACAACCACGACCACCGTGGACCCGGGCACGGCCACGGCCACGACCACGACCACACCGACATGGACTGGGCCGAGATGGCCCCGCTGCTGGAGGCGCAGGCGGAGCTGTACACGCCGCTGTACCGGCAGGCCATGACCTGGCTGGCACGGGAGGCGACCGAGCCCGGCCTGGTCGTCGACGTCGGCAGCGGACCCGGCGTCGTCTCCTGCCTGTTCGCCGACGCCTTCCCCGGCGCCCGCGTCGTCGCCGTCGACGGCGCCGGAGCGCTGCTGGAGCGGGCCCGCGACCGTGCCGCCCGGCTCGGCGTCGCCGACCGCTTCGGCACCCTCACCGGTGACCTGCCCGGCGTACTGGGCGAGCTCGACTACCCCGCCGATCTGATGTGGGCCGGCCAGAGCCTGCACCACCTCGGCGACCAGCGGGCGGCCCTGGCCGCGCTCGCCGGGCACCTCGCGCCCGGCGGCACGCTGGCGGTCCTGGAGGGCGGCCTGCCCGCCCGGTTCCTGCCGCGTGACCTCGGGATCGGGCGCCCCGGGCTGCAGGCCAGGATGCACGCCGTGGAGGAGGACTCGTTCGCGGAGATGCGCGCGAGCCTGCCCGGCTCCGTGAACGAGACCGAGGACTGGCCGGCGCTGCTGACCGCGGCGGGCCTGAAGCACACCGGTACCCGCAGCTTCCTGCTGGACCTGCCCGCGCCCGTCACGGACGAGGTCCGCGCGTACGTCGTCTCCTCGCTGTCCCGGCTGCGCGACCGGGTCGGGGACGGCCTCGACGCCGTCGACCGGACCACGCTCGACCGGCTGCTCGACCCCGGGGACGAGGCGAGCGCGCACCGGCGTCAGGACCTTTTCCTGCTGGTGGCGCACACGGTCTACACGGCCCAGCGGCCTTCCTGAGCCGCCCCGCCGCCCCGACCCGGGTACTGACTTCGAGAGCGCTCCAGGTGACGGACTCCCCACCGCCGGGGGGCCGTCACCGGGTTCTGGGACGCCACCGGCGGCATGCCGCCCGGCGATTCACCGCCGACGAGATCGCCGACCCGGTCGTCCGGGCCATGGCGCGGCCCGCCGGTGCCGACGTCGACACCGTGGCCGTACGGCCGCCGGGGCAGCCCGACCGGGACACGCGAAGGGGTCCGGTCGCACCGACCGGGCCCCTTCGCGCGGGGCTGAAGGTCATTCCCCGTTGAACTCCGCCGGGTCGGGGCCCAGCCGCCGGTCCTCGTTCAGCGCGCTGATCGCCGCGAGGTCCTCGTTGTCCAGGGTGAAGCCGAACACGTCGATGTTCTCCTTGATCCGGGACGGCGTCACGGACTTCGGGATCACCACGTTGCCGGTCTGGAGGTGCCAGCGCAGCACGACCTGGGCCGGGGTGCGGCCGTGCTTCTGGGCGATCGCCACGATCGCCGGGATCTCCAGGATGCCCTTGCCCTGGCCGAGCGGGGACCAGGCCTCGGTGGCGATGCCCTGCTCCGCGTGGTACTCGCGGGCGGCGTGCTGCTGGAGGTGCGGGTGCAGCTCGATCTGGTTGACGGCCGGGATGACCGACGTCTCGCCGATCAGCCGTTCCAGGTGCTCCGGCAGGAAGTTGGAGACGCCGATGGCGCGGACGCGGCCGTCGGCGTGCAGCTTCTCGAACGCCTTGTACGTGTCGACGTACCGCTCCTTGGCGGGCATGGGCCAGTGGATCAGGTACAGGTCCACGTACTCCAGGCCCAGCTTCGCCATCGACGTGTCGAAGGCGCGGAGGGTGGAGTCGTACCCCTGGTCCGTGTTCCAGAGCTTGGTGGTGACGAAGAGGTCCTCACGGGCGACGCCGGAGGCGGCGAGCGCCTTGCCGGTGCCCTCTTCATTGCCGTAGATCGCCGCTGTGTCGATGCTGCGGTACCCGGCCTCCAGCGCCTGGGCGACGGCCGTCTCGGCCTCGTCGTCCGGCACCTGCCAGACGCCGTAGCCCAGCTGGGGCATCTCGACGCCGTTGTTCAGGATGATCGGGGGGACCTTGCTGCTCACGAGCTCTTGATCCTTCGGTTGTGGTCAGGTGGTACTCATATCGTCAACGATCACGGCGCCCGCCGCATTCCTGACCGGCGAATTCATGCCGAGTACAGTGCTTCGACCTCGCCGCGGTAGGCCTTCTCGATGGCCTTGCGCTTCAGTTTCAGCGAAGGTGTCAGCAGCCCGTGCTCCTCGGTGAACGGCTGTGCGAGGATGCGGAACGTGCGGATGGACTCGGCCTGTGACACCAGCGTGTTGGCCGCGACGACCGCGCGCCGCACCTCCGTCTCCAGGTCGGCGTCGTGCACCAGCTCGGCCGCAGGGAGCCGGGGCTTGTTGCGCATCGTCAGCCAGTGGTCGACGGCCTCCTGGTCGAGGGTGATGAGGGCGGCGACGTAGGGCCGGTCGTTGCCGACGACGATGCACTGGCTGACCAGCGGGTGGTCCCGGACGCGCTCCTCCAGCAGCCCCGGGGAGAGGCTCTTGCCGCCGGAGGTCACCAGGATCTCCTTCTTGCGGCCGGTGATGGTGAGGTAGCCGTCCTCGTCCAGTGCGCCGAGGTCTCCGGTGGCCAGCCAGCCGCCCCGCAGGGTCTCGCCGGTGGCCTCCGGGTTGTTGAGATAGCCCTGGAAGACGTTGTCGCCGTTCAGCCAGATCTCGCCGTCGTCGGCGATGCGCACGGTGACGCCGGGCACGGGCACCCCGACGGTGCCGAAGCGGGTGCGTTCGGGCGGGTTGGCGGTGGCCGCCGCCGTGGACTCGGTCAGGCCGTACCCCTCGTAGATCCGCACACCCGCGCCCGCGAAGAACAGGCCGAGCCGCCGGTCCATCGCCGAGCCGCCCGACATGGCGTTGCGGATGCGTCCGCCCATCGCCGCCCGCACCTTGGCGTAGACGAGCTTGTCGAAGAGCTGGTGCTGCACGCGCAGCCCCGCCGACGGGCCGGGGCCGCTGCCCCAGGCCTTCGCCTCCACCGCCTCCGCGTACCTCACCGCCACGTCGACGGCCTTCTCGAAGGGACCGGCCTTACCCTCCTGCTCGGCCTTGCGCCGGGCCGCGTTGAACACCTTCTCGAAGATGTACGGCACGGCCAGGATGAACGTCGGCCGGAAGGCGGCCAGATCGGGCAGCAGCGCGGCGGCGTTCAGCTGCGGCTGGTGGCCGAAGCGGACCCGGCCGCGGATCGCCGCGACCTCCACCATGCGGCCGAAGACGTGGGCGAGCGGCAGGAACAGCAGGGTCGCCGCCTCGTCGCCCTTCCGGGAGTGGAACACCGGCTCCCAGCGCTCGATGACGGTGTCCGCCTCGTACATGAAGTTGCCGTGCGAGATGACGCAGCCCTTGGGCCGGCCGGTGGTGCCCGAGGTGTAGATGACGGTGGCGGGCGTGTCGGGTGTGACCGCCTTCCGGTGCCGGTGCACCACCTCGTCGTCCAGGTGGGCGCCCGCGTCGTACAGCTCCTGGACGGCGCCGGAGTCGAGCTGCCACAGGCCCCGCAGGTGCGGCAGCCGGTCGATGACGGTGGCGATCGTCATCGCGTGGTCCTCGTGCTCGACGACCGCCGCGGTCACCTCGGCGTCGTGCAGCATCCACAGGCACTGCTCGGCCGACGAGGTCGGGTAGACGGGCACCACCTGGGCGCCGATCGTCCACAGGGCGAAGTCGAGGAGGGTCCACTCGTAGCGGGTGCGGGACATGACGGCGACCCGGTCGCCGAAGCGGATGCCCTGGGCGAGGAGCCCTTTGGCGAGGGCCAGCACCTCGTCGCGGAACGCGCCGGCGGTCACGTCCCGCCACCGCCCGGCGTCGTCCTTGCGGCCGAGCGCGATGTGGTCCGGGTCCTCCTGGGCATGCCGGAAGACCACGTCGGCCAGACCGCCCACCGGTGGTGGCAACGTCGACGGAGGACTGGTGAACTCGCGCAAACCCCGCTCCCCGCTTCTGGTGGCCCCCCGCACAGCGCGGTGAAAGCTACCCCACGCGGGGCCGGGGCGGGAGGGCCGCAAAAATCGAACAGCGCTCATGTTCGCGCTGGTCAGCGAGAGGAAATGCGCTCACATGGGGAAGGGTCGGGCACGTTCCCGGCCGTTGGGCGGGTTTCGGCTCCGCAATCTCCACCGAATCTGTACGACACACTTACCGTCGGTACGCGGCCGCGGTCGCCCACTCCTCCTTCAGCGCGGGCGCCGCGGATTCCGTCACACCCGCACCCCGGCCCGCCTATCCGAGGCCCGTGCGCCGAGGCCGCTGCAACCGGTCGCCGCCCGCCAGGACCGCCGACGCGAGGGCGTCCGCCGCGCCCTGCGCCGAGGGGCGGCGCCGGCCGTGCACCAGCACGAAGTCGACCCGGCCGAGCTCCGGCAGCCCGGCCCGGTCCGGCACCCGTACCAGGCCGGGCGGGATCAGTCCGCGTGAGTGCGCCATCACGCCGAGGCCCGCGCGGGCCGCCGCGATCAGCCCGTTGAGGCTGCCGCTGGTGCACGCGACGCGCCACTCGCGGCCCTGGCGCTGCAGGGCGTCGAGAGCGAGCGCGCGGGTGATGCCCGGCGGCGGATAGACGATGAGCGGCACCGGGCGGTCCGGGTCGAGGCGCAGCCGCTCCGCGCCGATCCACACCAGACGGTCGCGCCAGACCGGCTCGCCCCGCGGGTCCTCGGGCCGCCGCTTGGCCAGCACCAGGTCGAGCTTCCCGGCGGCCAGCCGCTCGTGCAGCGTCCCCGACAGCTCCACCGTCAGCTCCAGGTCGACCTCGGGGTGATCGTGCCGGAAACCCTCCAGGATCTCCGGCAGCCGGGTCAGCACGAAGTCCTCGGAGGCCCCGAACCGCAGCCTTCCGCGCAGCCGGGTGCCCGTGAAGAAGGCCGTCGCCTGCTCGTGCACCTCCAGGATCCGGCGCGCGAACCCGAGCATCGCCTCGCCGTCCTCCGTCAGCTCCACGGAGTGCGTGTCGCGGCTGAAGAGCTGCCGGCCGGTGGCGTCCTCCAGCCGCCGCACGTGCTGGCTCACGGTGGACTGGCGCAGTCCGAGCCGCCGGGCGGCCTGCGTGAAGCTCAGCGTCTGGGCCACCGACAGGAACGTACGCAGGTGAGAGGGGTCGTACACCCTCCCACGCTATCGCGGTACGTGATGACAGTCAGAGCGGTATACCGGTTTCCCGATCGCTGAGCGAGGGAGCAGGATGATGGAGCCGGGGCCTGGGAGCCCCGCGAACGCGATGAAAGCACGACGAGCAAGACGAATGAGCACGACGAGCAAGACGAATGAGCACGACGAGCAAGACGAATGAGCACGACGAGTAAGTGGAGCACCGTGAGACGCCTGCGACGGCCGCGTCGGCTGCCGATCGACCCGTACATCCTGCTGCTGCTCGGGACGGTGGGCCTCGCGGCGCTGCTGCCGGCCCGCGGCACGGGCGCGGACATCGCCTCCGGTGCCTCCACCGCCGCGATCGCGTTCCTCTTCTTCCTCTACGGCGCCCGGCTCTCCACCCGTGAGGCGATGGACGGAGTGCGCCACTGGCGGCTCCACGTCACCGTGCTGGCCTGCACCTTCGTCGTCTTCCCGCTGCTCGGCCTCGCGTCCCGCGGCCTCGTCCCGGTCTTCCTGACCGACCCCCTCTACCAGGGCCTGCTCTTCCTCACCCTGGTCCCGTCGACCATCCAGTCCTCGATCGCCTTCACCTCCATCGCGCGCGGCAACGTGCCCGCCGCGATCTGCGCCGGGTCCTTCTCCTCCCTGGTGGGCATCGTCGTGACGCCGCTGCTGGCGGCAGCCCTGCTCGGCGGCGCGGGCGGGGGCGGGTTCTCGGCCGACTCGGTGGTCGAGATCGTGCTGCAGCTGCTGGTGCCGTTCGTCGCCGGGCAGGCGCTGCGCCGCTGGATCGGTGGCTTCGTCGCCCGGCACAGGAAGGCCCTCGGGCTCGTCGACCGCGGCTCGATCCTCCTCGTCGTCTACACCGCGTTCAGCGAGGGCATGGTTCAGGGCATCTGGCACCAGGTCAGCCCGGTCCGGCTGGCCGGGCTGCTGGCGGTGGAGGCCGTGCTGCTGGCCGTGATGCTGCTGCTCACCTGGTACGGGGCGAAGACGCTGCGCTTCGGCCGCGAGGACCGGATCGCGATCCAGTTCGCCGGGTCGAAGAAGTCGCTCGCCGCCGGACTGCCGATGGCGAGCGTCCTGTTCGGCGCCCAGGCCTCGCTGGCCGTGCTGCCGCTGATGCTCTTCCACCAGATCCAGCTGATGGTGTGCGCGGTCATCGCCAAGCGCCGGTCACGCGATCCGGAGGCGATCGCCTCCGAGGAGGCGGAGGAGGCGGAGGAGGCGGAGGAGTCGGAAGGGGCGGAGAAGTCAGTGGGGTCAGTGGGGGTGGAGGGGGCAGAGGGGTCAGAGGGGTCCGCCGCCCCGGCGCGCACCACGGTTCGCACCAGGAGGCGGTGAGCGGGCGGTGGCACCCTCAGCCGCCCGCCTGCACTCCGTCCATGGGCAGGTACAGGACGGTGTTCCCGATGGCCGACCGCGGGTTCCCGGCGGCGATCTCCTCGTCGGTCAGCGCCCGGTCCCAGACGTGCACCTCGTCGATCGCGCCGGTCAGCCGGGCCCGGCCGTCCACGCGCTCCCCGATGTGCACCCCGAAGGGTGAGTTCCGGCTGACCGAGCCGGGCACGTCCGCCGCGCCGACCGCCGTACCGTCGACGAACAGCGTGAGCCGCCCCCCGCCGCGGCGCAGCGCCAGATGATGCCACTGCCCGTCGTTGTGGGCGCGGTCGGTGCGCACCCACGCCGAGCGCGGGGCCGCCCCGCCGTCGCGCGTGGTGATCAGCCCCTGGATCCGGCCGTTGCCGGGCTCGGCGCGCAGCCACACCTGGGGTTGTGCGGTGCCGACCCCGCCCATCCACAGCAGCGGCTGCTCCCCGCCGTCCGCCGTGTACCGGAACCACAGCGACGCCGTGAAGTCCCCGGCCCCGAGCGGAAGCCGCTCGTCGTACGGCAGCCGTACGGCGTCGTCGGCGCCGTCGAAGGAGAGGGCGCCATCCACCGCGCCGTCGGTCGTCCCGGCGCCGCCGAGCACGGCCGCGGGCGCGGCACCCGCGGCGAGGTCCGGGGTGGTGGGATCGGCGCCCCGGCGCGGTTGGAGCCAGTCCTCGGTGAAGCGGGCGAAGCGGATCTCGTCGCGGGCGTCCACCGCCCCGGCCTCGTACAGCAGGCCCACCGCCGCGTCGTCGACGGCCACCAGGTCGGAGTAGCCGGACCAGTCCCGGGTGACGACCGTGCCGCGGTCCACGCTGTCCCAGGTCGCGCCGCCGTCGTAGGAGGAGCGGATGGTCATCGTCCGGCGCCGGTCGGGATCGGCGGGCGCGGACAGCAGCATCCGGTCGCCGCGGCGGAGCACGGCCCCCTGTACCTGCGGCGTATACAGGTCCGGGAGGGCCCGGAAGGGCCCTGCGAAGCTGTCGCCGCCGTCGCGGCTGACGGCCTGGGTGCGGTGGCCGAGGTCGGTGCCGTGCTCCTCCCGGCCGCTGACCAGGAGCGTGCCGTCGGCGCGTTCGGTGAGGGTGACCTCGGACGGCTTCTGCCGGAAGGTGCCGTCGGCGGCGACGGGCCAGGTGTCGGTGGCACCCACCCTCCAGTGCTCGCCGCCGTCGTCGCTGACCACCAGCGCCGCGTGGTTGGCGGTGACCCTCTCGCCGTCCCAGGTCTCGGCGTTGACGCCGGCCACGAGCCGCCCGGCGTGGCTGCCGCCGGTGAGCTGGACGCCGTGCACGGGGCCGGTGGCGTACCAGGAGTTCCAGCCGGGCGGCTGGATGTCGGCACTCAGGTCGCGGGGCGTGGACCAGGTGCGGCCGTCGTCGTCGCTGTACTGGAGGTGCGGGGTGCGGGCACAGGGCACCGCGCAGCCGGCGGCGTCCGTACGGCCGGCGTTGTACGTCTCGAGCAGCAGGATCCGGCCGGTGGTGCGGTCCACGACCGGGGCCGGGTTGCCGTGGGTGTCGCCGCCGCCGGCGTTGACGACCTGGAGCGGGCCCCAGGTGCGCCCGCCGTCGGTGGAGCGTTTGACGACGATGTCGATGTCACCGGCGTCTCCGCAGTTCAGGACGCGGCCCTCGGCGAAGGCCAGCAGGGTGTCGTCCGTCGTCCGCACGATCGCCGGAATGCGGAAGCAGGCGTAGCCGCCGGGGTCCCGGTCCGCTCGGAAGAGGACCTGCTGCTCGAACTCGGGCGCCCGGGTCCTGGCTTCGGCGTGGGCGGGGAGCGAGGCGGCGGCCAGGGCGAACAGTGAGGCGAGGGCGAGCAGGGGGGAGCGCGGACACGTGCGGGAGGGTGACGGCATGGAACGGTCTGCCCTTCGGGCGGCTGGTCGGGAGGGAGCCGATCATCAGGACATCACTACATCAGGACATGCCGTGCCTGGTACGTCCCCTACAGTTTGCGCGCGTGTCGCCCGACGGAGCCGAGGAGGACACGCGGGAACCCGGCGTCGCAGGGGCCCGGGAGCGGGGGGCATGGGATCGAGGAGGCCCCGGTACTGAGGAGGCCCCGGGATCGAGCAGGCCCCGGGATCCAGGAGGCCCCGGGATCCGCCCGGGATCGAGCCGGAGCCCGCTGCGGCGCAGGGAGGCGCTCCCCGCCGGTCGGGCCCGGCCGCCGTGTCCGCGGAGGGCCGGGTCAGCCCTGGGCGGCCTCGGCCCGCAGGGCGACGCGGTCCTCACCCGCGTACACGTTCATGGAGCTGCCCCGCAGGAAGCCCACCAGCGTCAGCCCCGTCTCGGCGGCCAGGTCCACCGCGAGCGAGGACGGCGCCGACACCGCGGCCAGCACCGGGATGCCCGCCATCACGGCCTTCTGCGCCAGCTCGAAGGAGGCCCGGCCCGACACCAGCAGGACCGACCGGGACAACGGCAGGTCCCCGTTCTGCAGGGCGCGGCCGATCAGCTTGTCGACCGCGTTGTGCCGGCCCACGTCCTCCCGTACGTCCACCAGCTCACCGTCCTCCCGGAACAGGGCCGCCGCGTGCAGGCCGCCGGTCCGGTCGAAGACCCGCTGGGCGGCGCGCAGCCGGTCGGGCAGGCCCGCCAGGAACTCCGGGGTGACGCGGACCGGGGGAGTGTCGGCGATGGGCCAGCGGGCCGTCGTACGCACCGCGTCCAGGCTGGCCTTGCCGCACAGACCGCAGGACGAGGTCGTGTAGACGTTCCGCTCCAGCGTGATGTCGGGGACCGGCACGCCCGGGGTCGTCCGCACGTCGACGACGTTGTACGTGTTGGCACCGTCGGCCGTCGCGCCCGCGCAGTAGACGATGTTCTGCAGGTCTCCCTGCTCGGCGAGCACGCCCTCGCTGACCAGGAAACCGGCGGCGAGCGCGAAGTCGTCGCCCGGAGTGCGCATCGTGATCGCGAGGGGTTTGCCGTTCAGCCGGATCTCCAGCGGTTCCTCGGCGACGAGGGTGTCCGGGCGGGTGGAGACCGCGCCGTCCCGTATCCGGATCACCTTGCGTCGTTCCGTGACTCGTCCCATGTCGCGTGTCCCGATTCCCGTGTGGCGTGTGGCGTGTGGCGTGTGCCGTTTTCCGTGTGCCGGTCGGTCCCGGTTCTGTACGTGCCGGTAGCCGAAGCGGCCCTCGATTGCACAGGTTGCCGCGGGTCACCGGGTTGTCGTGCGGCGAGGCGACCTTCACGGTCTCATTGTCCTGCACGTATGGGGTGAGGTCGCAGCCCGCTCCGCGGTACGCGCACGCCGTGGTCGTCTCGCTCCGCCACTCCTCGTCCCAGGTGCCGGCCGCGCGCACGTCGAACCGCGGCGGCTCCCGTGCGGTTGCCTCGGCAAGGCTTTGTGCACGCTCGGTGGTTGTCTGCTCAACCATCTTCTCAATCGCGTCCCCGCTCCCTACGGTTGGGGACCCATGAGTAGTCCCCCCGTCGCGCCCCCGGGCTGGAGCCGCTGGCTCGTTCCCCCCGCCGCCCTCTCGGTCCACCTCTCCATCGGCCAGGCCTACGCCTGGTCCGTGTTCAAACCGCCCCTGGAGTCCGCGCTCGGCCTCAGCGGCACACAGAGCGCGCTGCCCTTCCAGCTCGGCATCGTCATGCTCGGGCTGTCGGCCGCGTTCGGCGGCACCCTCGTCGAACGCCACGGGCCGCGCTGGGCGATGACCGTCGCCCTGGTCTGCTTCTCGTCCGGCTTCCTGCTCTCCGCGCTGGGCGCGGCGGCGGAGCAGTACTGGCTGATCGTCCTCGGTTACGGCTTCGTCGGCGGGATCGGCCTCGGCATCGGCTACATCTCACCCGTCTCCACGCTGATCAAGTGGTTCCCGGACCGGCCCGGCATGGCCACCGGCATCGCCATCATGGGCTTCGGCGGCGGCGCGCTCATCGCCTCGCCCTGGTCGGCGCAGATGCTGAAGTCCTTCGGCACCGACAACTCCGGGATCGCCCTCGCCTTCCTCGTGCACGGACTCGCGTACGCCGTCTTCATGCTGCTGGGCGTGCTGCTGGTCCGGGTGCCGCGCCCGAGACAACGGGCGGACGGCGGCCCGGTCGCCCTCGAAGGCGTCCAGGTCTCGGCGCGCAGCGCCGTGCGCACCCCGCAGTTCTGGCTGCTGTGGGTCGTGCTCTGCATGAACGTCACCGCCGGCATCGGCATCCTGGAGAAGGCCGCGCCGATGATCACCGACTTCTTCGCCGACACCTCCACGCCGGTGTCGGTGACCGCCGCCGCGGGATTCGTGGCCCTGCTGTCGGCGGCCAACATGGCGGGCCGGATCGGCTGGTCCACGACCTCCGACCTGATCGGACGCAAGAACATCTACCGCCTCTACCTCGGCGTCGGCGCGCTGATGTACACACTGATCGCCCTGTTCGGCGACTCCTCCAAGCCGCTGTTCGTCCTGTGCGCCCTCGTCGTCCTCTCCTTCTACGGCGGCGGCTTCGCCACGGCCCCCGCCTACCTCAAGGACCTCTTCGGCACCTACCAGGTCGGTGCGATCCACGGGCGGCTGCTCACCGCCTGGTCGACGGCCGGTGTCCTCGGTCCGCTGATCGTGAACTGGGTCGCCGACCGGCAGGAGGAGGCCGGCCGGCACGGCGCGTCCCTGTACGGGACGTCGTTCGTCATCATGATCGGCTTGCTGGTCGTCGGTTTCGTCGCCAACGAACTCGTCCGTCCGGTCCACGCCCGCCACCACGTATCCGCCGCCCCGGCACCGAAGGAGGCCACCGATGTCCGACGACAGCAGCCAGAGTCCGCCTGACCTTCCCGGCCGGCGGCCGCTGATCACCTTCACCTGGCTGTGGGTGGGCGCACCGCTCGCCTACGGGCTGTACGAACTCGTCCGGAAGGCGACCCAGCTGTTCACCGGGTGAGGGGCGGCCGTTCACCGAGTGGGCGTGGGCCGGGGCGGGGAGGACGCGGGCGGGGGCGGGGGCGGGGGCGGGGGCGGGGACGCGGGCAAGGGCACCGGGGATGCTGACCGAAGCCGACAAGGCGTGCGGCCGTTTCCTGTCGCATCACCTGCCGTCGTACCCGTCGGTCACTCATCACACTGGTGGATCCCGTACCCGAGGCAGCGAGGTCTCCACCCATGCACGGCTCCCGCATCACCGCCGTCGGTCATTACCAGCCCGCCAAGGTCCTTACCAACGAGGACCTGGCGGGCATGGTCGACACCAGCGACGAGTGGATCAGGAGCCGGGTGGGCATTCACTCCCGCCGTATCGCCGGCCCCGACGAGCCGGTCGACGAGCTGGCCGGCCACGCCGCGGCGAAGGCGCTCGCGGCGGCCGGACTGACCCCCGCCGACGTGGACTTGGTCGTGGTCGCCACCTCCACCGCGATCGACCGCTCCCCGAACACCGCCGCCCGCGTCGCGGCCCGCCTCGGCATGCCGGAACCCGCCGTGCTGGACGTCAACGTCGTGTGCGCGGGGTTCCCGCACGCCCTGGCCACCGTCGACCACGCCGTGCGGGCCGGCTCGGCGAGCCGCGCACTGGTCATCGGCGCGGACAAGATGTCCGAGGTCGCCGACTGGACCGACCGCACCACCTGCGTGCTCGTCGGCGACGGGGCGGGAGCCGCCGTCGTGGAGGCCTGCGCGCCGGGTGAGGAGGCGGGGATCGGCCCCGTGCTGTGGGGGTCGGTGCCCGAGATGGGCAACGCGGTCCGCATCGAGGGCACGCCGCCCCGCTTCGCGCAGGAGGGGCAGAGCGTCTACCGCTGGGCGACCACGCGGCTGCCCGCCATCGCACGCCGGGCCTGCGAGCGGTCGGGACTGGAACCGGCCGATCTGGCCGCGGTCGTGCTGCACCAGGCGAACCTGCGCATCATCGAACCCCTCGCCGCGAAGATCGGCGCCGTCAACGCCGTCGTCGCCCGCGATGTCGTCGAGTCCGGCAACACCTCGGCCGCGAGCATCCCCCTCGCGCTCTCCAAGCTGGTGGAGCGGGGCGAGATCACCACCGGCGACCCGGTGCTGCTCTTCGGCTTCGGCGGGAACCTCTCCTACGCCGGACAGGTCGTCCGCTGCCCCTGAACCGCCGCACCACGCACGAGAGGAATCCGGAGGTCGGAGCCCTTCGGAGGCGTTCCGCAGGCCGCCCGGCGCGTTGGCCGGGCGGCCTCGTCGCGTTCCGTGCCACTGAGCACTCCGCGCCTCTTTGTCCACTCAGTGGAGAAAGTTCGCAGCAATTCGTGCGTGACTTCTTCCCACGCCCGGCGCCCACTGCTACGTTCCCTCCGAAAGCAAGCCACGGACGTGGCCGGAAACCGGCACACCCAAGGCCGATCGAGGCGGGGAGGGGCTCGTGAGACGCATGACGGCACGACCCGCCAACGCCCACCAGGCGCGACTGCTCCAGCTGTTGCGTGACGGAGGGCCCAACTCCCGCGCTCAGCTCGGTGATCAGGTGGACCTCTCGCGGTCGAAGCTCGCCGTGGAGGTGGACCGGCTGCTGGAGACGGAGCTGGTCGTGGCCGACGGACTCGCCGCCTCGCGCGGCGGGCGCCGCAGCCACAACATCCGCCTCAACCCCGAGCTGCGCTTCCTCGGCGTCGACATCGGCGCGACCTCGGTCGACGTCGCCGTCACCAACGCCGAGCTGGAGATCCTCGGGCACATCAACCAGCCCATGGACGTACGCGAGGGACCCGTCGCGGTCTTCGAGCAAGTGCTGTCCATGTCCGCCAAGTTGCGGGCGTCGGGGCTCGCGGACGGTTTCGACGGCGCCGGTATCGGCGTCCCGGGGCCGGTCCGCTTCCCCGAGGGTGTGCCGGTGGCTCCGCCGATCATGCCGGGCTGGGACGGCTTCCCCGTGCGGGAGGCGCTCAGCCAGGAACTCGGCTGCCCGGTCATGGTCGACAACGACGTGAACCTGATGGCGCTGGGGGAGCAGCACGCGGGCGTCGCCCGCACCGTGCACGACTTCCTCGTCGTCAAGATCGGTACCGGCATCGGCTGCGGCATCGTGGTGGGCGGCGACGTCTACCGGGGGACGACCGGCAGCGCGGGCGACATCGGGCACATCCAGGCCGTGCCCGACGGACGCCCGTGCGCCTGCGGCAACCGGGGCTGTCTGGAGGCCCACTTCAGCGGCGCGGCACTGGCCCGCGACGCCACGGAGGCCGCCCAGCAGGGCCTGTCGGCCGAGCTCGCGAGCCGTCTGGAGGCGAACGGGGGCCTCAGCGCCGCCGACGTCGCCGCCGCGGCCGCCGCGGGCGACGCCACCGCACTCGATCTGATCCGGGAGGGCGGCCGGAGCACCGGCCAGGTCATCGCAGGCCTGGTCAGCTTCTTCAACCCGGGCCTGGTGGTGATCGGCGGCGGGGTGACCGGCCTCGGCCACAACCTGCTCGCCGCGATCCGCACCCAGGTCTACCGCCAGTCGCTGCCGCTGGCGACCGGCAACCTGCCCATCGTCCTGGGGGAGCTGGGCCCCACCGCCGGAGTCATCGGCGCGGCCCGGCTGATCAGCGACCACCTGTTCTCACCCGCGTAGGCACCACTCGGTACCCGAGCTCCACCAGCACAGCGCTCCGCCCTGTCCTGCCCTGCTTGCCCCGTCCTGCCAAGTCAAGCCCTGTCCTGCCCTGCCCAGCTCTGCTCTGCCCTGACACCGGCCCGCACGCCCGCCGAGGGGACCTCACATGGCACCAGAACCACCGCTGCTCAGCATGTCCGGCATCACCAAGTCGTTCCCCGGAGTCCGGGCCCTGGACGGCGTCGACCTCGACGTCCAGGCCGGCGAGGTGCACTGCCTGCTCGGCCAGAACGGCGCCGGGAAGTCCACCCTCATCAAGGTGCTCGCCGGTGCCCACCAGCCCGACACCGGCACCATCCGCTGGCGCGGCGAGGACGTCACCCTGCGCTCGCCCATCGCGGCCATGCGGCTCGGCATCGCCACCATCTACCAGGAACTCGACCTGGTGGAACACCTGTCGGTCGCCGAGAACGTCCACCTCGGTCACGAGCCGACCACCGCCGGCTTCGTCGTACGGGGAAGGGCGGCCAAGGCGTCTACGGCCGAGCTCCTCAAGCGCCTCGGCCACCCGGAGGTCGATCCCGGGCGGCTGGTCGGCGAGCTCTCCGCGGCACAGCAGCAGATCGTCTCGATGGCGCGCGCTCTCTCGCACGACGTACGGCTGATCGTGATGGACGAGCCGTCCGCCGCGCTCGACCCGGACGAGGTCGACAACCTCTTCCGCATCGTCGCCGACCTCACCGCCGACGGTGTCGCCGTCGTCTACATCTCGCACCGCCTGGAGGAGATCCGCCGCATCGGCGACCGGGTCACCGTCCTCAAGGACGGCCGGGCCGTCGCCGGCGGGCTGCCCGCCGAGTCGACGCCGACCAGTGAAGTGGTGGCGCTGATGACCGGCCGCAACGTCGCGTACGTCTTCCCGGAGCGGCCCACCGCCCCGCCTCCCGCCGAGCCGGTGCTGAGCGTGCGGGGACTGTCCCGGGAGGGTGAGTTCGCCCCCCTCGACCTGGAGGTCCGCCCCGGGGAGATCGTCGGTCTCGCGGGTCTCGTCGGCTCCGGCCGCTCCGAGATCCTGGAGACGGTCTACGGGGCGCGCAGGGCGAGTACGGGTCAGGTACTCGTCGACGGCCGTCCGCTGCGTCCCGGCAGCGTGCGCGCCGCGGTGCGCGCCGGCCTCGGGCTCGCCCCCGAGGAACGCAAGGCGCAGGCCCTGCTGATGCTGGAGTCCGTCACCCGCAACGTGTCGGTCTCCGCCATGTCCCGCTTCTCACGCGGCGGCTGGCTCGACCGCGGCGCCGAACTGGACGCGGCCCGCGCGGCGACCCGCGAGCTGTCCCTGCGGCCCGACAACCCCTCCGTGCCCGTACGCACGCTGTCCGGCGGCAACCAGCAGAAGGCGGTCCTGGCCCGCTGGCTGCTGCGCGGCTGCAAGGTCCTGCTGCTCGACGAACCCACCCGCGGCGTCGACGTCGGCGCCCGCGCCGAGCTCTACGCGGTCATCCGCCGCCTCGCCGACGACGGCCTCGCTGTGCTGCTGGTCTCCAGCGAGGTGCCCGAGGTACTGGGCCTCGCCGACCGCGTGCTGGTGCTGCGCGAGGGCCGTGTCGTGCACGAGGCCCCCGCCCGCGAACTCGACGAACACCGCGTACTCGACCTCGTGATGGAAGGAAGCCCGGCGTCATGACGCAGCACGTGTCCCCGCCACGGGGCGGCACCGGCAAGGCGGCACCGGTGGACGGTCCGCCCGCCTGGCGGGTCCAGTTGGGCCGCGCCGACATCCGCACCCTCACCCTGCTCGGCGTGCTCGCCGTACTGGTCCTCATCGGCGGCATCACCCAGCCCGACGCGTTCCTCGACACCCGCAACCTCCAGCTGGTGCTCACCCAGGCGTCCGTGATCGGCGTCGTCACCGTCGGCATGACCTTCGTCATCGTCTCCGGCGGCATCGACCTGTCCGTCGGCGCGATCGTCGCCCTGGCCTCGGTGTGGGCGACCACGGTCGCCACCCAGGAGTACGGGTTCGCCGGCATCCTCTTCACGGCGGTCGTGGTCGGCGTGGGCTGCGGACTGGTGAACGGGGTACTCATCGCGTTCGGCCAGATGGTGCCGTTCATCGCCACCCTCGCCATGCTGGCCTCGGCGCGCGGCCTCGCGCTGCAGATCACCGACGGCCGGACCCAGGTCGTCACGGTCCCCAGCGTCCTGGACCTCGGCGAGCGCGACGCGTACGTCCTCGGCATCCCGCCCCTGGTGCTGGTGTTCGCGGCCGTCACCGTCATCGGCTGGCTGGTGCTCAACCGGACCACCTTCGGACGCCGCACGGTCGCCGTCGGCGGCAACGCGGAGGCCGCCCGGCTCGCCGGCATCGACGTCCGCCGCCAGCGGCTCTACCTCTACCTGCTGTCCGGGCTGTGCTGCGGCATCGCCGCCTTCCTGCTGATCGTCCTGGCCGGCTCCGGTCAGAACACCAACGGCAACCTCTACGAACTCGACGCCATCGCCGCCGCGATCATCGGCGGAACGCTCCTGACCGGCGGGCGCGGCCACATCCTCGGCTCCGTGCTCGGCGTCCTGATCTTCACCACCATCACCAACATCTTCGCCCTGAACAACCTGCAGAGCGACGTCCAGCAGATCGCCAAGGGCGCGATCATCGTCGCCGCCGTGCTGGTCCAGCGCCGTACCGCAAGCACGCACTGAGGAAAGGGTTCACCGTCATGACGAAGCTCACGAGTCGCAGAGGACTGCTCTTCGGAGCCGCCGCCGTGTCCGCCGGTGCCGTCCTCACCGGGTGCACCAGCAACGACCCCGACGACGGCGACGACAAGGCGTCCGCGAACGACCAGCCGGCCGCCGACGACAAGCCGGGCAAGCAGGTCACCATCGGCTACGCCGGCCCGCAGGCCGACCACGGCTGGCTCAACGCCGTCAACGACAACGCCCAGAAGCGCGCCGAGAAGTACTCGGACGTCACCCTGGAGGTCACCGAGGGCTCCAACGACACCGCCCAGCAGATCGGCCAGATCGAGACCCTCATCAACAAGAAGGTCGACGTCCTGGTGGTGCTGCCCGCCGACGGCAAGGCACTCACCCAGGTCGGGCTGCAGGCCATGCGCGCCGGCATCCCGGTCGTGAACCTCGACCGCATCTTCAACAGCCCCCAGGCCTACCGCTGCTGGGTCGGCGGCGACAACTACGGCATGGGCCTCAACGCCGCCCACTACATCGGCGAGAAGCTCAAGGACACCCCGGACGCCAAGGTCATCGAGCTGGCCGGCCTGGACAACCTGGAACTGACCAAGCAGCGCACCCAGGGCTTCGACGACGGCCTGAAGAACTACCCGAACATCAAGAAGGTGGCCCGTCAGGCCGCCGAGTTCACGGTCGAGTCCGGCCAGGCCAAGATGGCCCAGCTGCTCCAGGCCCAGTCGGACTTCGACGCGATGTGGAACCACGACGACGACCAGGGCGTGGGCGCGCTGCGCGCCATCGAGCAGGCCGGCCGCGACGACTTCCTCATGGTCGGCGGCGCGGGCGCGCTCTCCGCCTTCCAGGCCATCAAGGCGGACAGCGGTGTCCTGAAGGCGACCGTGCTCTACCCGCCGACCATGGCCGCCTCCGCGATCGACCTTGCCCGGGCCCTCGGCCAGGGCAAGGGAATCAGCGGCCTCGCCGAGTTCGAGATCCCCTCGACCGTCACCTGCTACTCGGCCGTCGTCGACAAGGAGAACGTGGACCAGTACATGCCCACCGGCTTCAAGTGAGGGCGCCCGCCCGGGACCGGCCTGACCAGCCGGCCGGGGCGGGGCCCACCCCCCACCGCGCCACCACGACGAGGAGGACATCCGCATGGGACAGCCGCAGCAGCCCGAGGGGGCCGGGGCGGAGCCATCAGCCACCGGCACCGGCACCGACAGCGGGACCGGGACCAGGGCGACGGGGGCGTCGGCGACCAGACCGCCGCTGCGTGTCGGCATGGTCGGCTACGCCTTCATGGGTGCCGCACACTCCCAGGGCTGGCGCACCGCCGGCCGGGTCTTCGACCTGCCGCTGAACCCGGTACTGGCCGCGATCTGCGGCCGGGACGCCGACGCCGTCCGCACGGCGGCCGACCGGCACGGCTGGGCGAGCACCGAGACCGACTGGCGGTCCCTGGTGGAACGGGACGACATCGACCTCGTCGACATCTGCACGCCGGGCGACAGCCACGCCGAGATCGCGCTGGCCGCGCTCGCCGCCGGCAAGCACGTCCTGTGCGAGAAGCCGCTGGCCAACACGGTCGCGGAGGCGGAGGCGATGACCCGGGCCGCCGACGAGGCGCACGCCCGGGGCCAGTTGGCGATGGTCGGGTTCAACTACCGCCGGGTGCCGGCCACCGCGCTGGCCCGGCGGATGGTGGCCGAGGGCCGCATCGGCAGGCTGCGGCACGTGCGGGTGACGTACCTCCAGGACTGGCTGGTGGACCCGAAGGCGCCGCTGACCTGGCGGCTGCGCAAGGAGCTGGCCGGCTCGGGAGCCCTCGGCGACCTGGGCGCCCACATCGTCGACCTCGCGCAGTACCTGACCGGGGAGAGCATCGCGGGCGTCTCCGCCCTCACCGAGACCTTCGTACGGGAACGCCCGCTGCCCGAAGGCGCCCCGCGGGGCCTGTCGGCGGGATCGGCGGACGGTGCCACCGGACAGGTCACCGTGGACGACGCCGCCGTCTTCACCGGCCGCCTCACCTCCGGAGCCCTGGTCTCCTTCGAGGCCACCCGGTACGCCACCGGCCGCAAGAACGCCCTGCGCATCGAACTCAACGGCGAGCGCGGTTCGCTCGCCTTCGACCTGGAGCGGCTCAACGAGCTGGAGTACCACGACGGTACGGAGCCGGGGGAGCACGCCGGTTTCCGCCGCATCCTCGTCACCGAGCCCGAGCACCCCTACCTCGACGCCTGGTGGCCGCCGGGCCACGGACTCGGCTACGAGCACACCTTCGTCCACCAGGTGCGCGACCTCGTCCACGCCGTGGCCGAGGGCCGCCGTCCCGAACCCTCCTTCGCCGACGGGCTGCGGGTGCAGCGCGTGCTCGCGGCCGTGGAGGAGAGCGCCGAGAAGAACTCCGTCTACACCCCGATCGCCCCCTGAGGAGGCTGGCAGCGACATGCCGCGCAACTTCACTCTCTTCACCGGTCAGTGGGCGGACCTGCCCTTGGAGGAGGTCTGCCGCCTGGCCCGCGACTTCGGCTACGACGGCCTGGAACTCGCCTGCTGGGGCGACCACTTCGAGGTCGACAAGGCCCTCGCGGATCCGTCCTACGTGGACTCCCGCCACGAGCTGCTCGACAAGTACGGCCTCAAGTGCTGGGCCGTCTCCAACCACCTGGTCGGGCAGGCCGTCTGCGACGCCATCATCGACGAACGCCACCAGGCCATCCTGCCCGCACGCATCTGGGGCGACGGCGACGCGGAGGGCGTCCGGCAGCGGGCCGCCGCCGAGATCAAGGACACCGCGCGTGCCGCCGCCCGGCTCGGCGTCGACACCGTCATCGGTTTCACCGGGTCGGCGATCTGGCACCTGGTCGCCATGTTCCCGCCCGCCCCCGAGTCGATGATCGAGCGGGGCTACCAGGACTTCGCCGACCGCTGGAACCCGATCCTCGACGTCTTCGACGCCGAGGGCGTGCGGTTCGCGCACGAGGTCCATCCCAGTGAGATCGCCTACGACTACTGGACCACCCAGCGCGCCCTGGAGGCGGTCGGCCACCGGCCCGCCTTCGGTCTCAACTTCGACCCCTCGCACTTCGTGTGGCAGGACCTCGACCCGGTCGGCTTCCTGTGGGACTTCCGGGACCGGATCTACCACGTCGACTGCAAGGAGGCCCGCAAGCGCCTCGACGGCCGCAACGGGCGGCTCGGCTCCCACCTGCCCTGGGGTGACCCGCGCCGCGGCTGGGACTTCGTGTCGGCCGGCCACGGCGACGTCCCCTGGGAGGACGTCTTCCGCATGCTGCGCTCCATCGACTACCGGGGTCCGGTCTCCGTCGAGTGGGAGGACGCCGGCATGGACCGCCTCCAGGGCGCCCCCGAAGCCCTCACCCGCCTCAAGGCGTTCGACTTCGAGCCGCCCAGCGCCTCCTTCGACGCCGCGTTCAACAGCTGAGGAGCGCACCCGGAACCGCACGTCGGGACGGGGGCCGGAAATCCGCCGGTCCCCGGTTCGACCTGCCCGAATCCTGCTTTGTCCTGTATTGGGGAAAAGTTCAACCGGTTCTGATCCAAGGGGTGTTCGCCCCGGAAGAACGCGGTTACCGTCCCTGATGTGTTCAGGACACCCATACCTCCGGGGTGACGGCGCACCCCGGCGTCCCGCACCGCACGTTCTCGCACCCACCCGTACGGCCCACCCCGTTCCCGGAGGGATTTCGTGCACAGAAGCAGACTCAAAAGCACCAGAACCACGAGGCGTCCCAGGCTTCGCACCACCCTCGCCCTGTTCACCGGCCTGATGCTGGCGGTGGGCACCCCGGCGACCGTCGCCGGCGCCGCCCCCGCAGAGGCCGAACCGGCAGCCGCCGAGGGGCAGTTCCAGCAGGTACCGCTCGCCAAGGGCGAGCCCGAGACGGGCGAGCCGATGTCGCTCGCCGTGCTCCCCGACCGCAGCGTCCTGCACACCGCTCGCGACGGCACGCTGCGCCTGACCGACCAGGGCGGCGTCACCAAGGTCGCCGGCAAGCTCGACGTCTACAGCCACGACGAGGAGGGCCTGCAGGGCGTCGGCATCGACCCGGACTTCGAGAACAACCGGGCGATCTACCTCTACTACGCCCCGCCGCTCGACACCCCCGCGGGCGACGCCCCCGAGACCGGCACCGCCGAGGACTTCAAGAAGTTCGACGGCGTCAACCGCCTCTCCCGCTTCGTCCTCAACCCCAACGGCACGCTCGACCTGGCCAGCGAGAAGAAGGTCCTGGACGTCGCGGCCTCCCGCGGCACCTGCTGCCACGTCGGCGGCGACATCGACTTCGACGCCGAGGGCAACCTCTACCTGTCCACCGGCGACGACACCAACCCGTTCGCCTCCGACGGCTACACGCCGATCGACGAGCGGGCCGACCGCAACCCGGCCTTCGACGCCCGCCGCAGCTCCGGCAACACCAACGACCTGCGCGGCAAGATCCTGCGCATCAAGGTCGCCGAGGACGGCTCGTACACCGTCCCGGAGGGCAACCTCTTCCCGCCGGGCACCGACAAGACCCGTCCCGAGATCTACGCGATGGGCTTCCGCAACCCGTTCCGGATGAGCGTCGACGACAAGACCGGCACCATCTACGTCGGCGACTACGGCCCCGACGCCGGCTCCGCCGACCCGAACCGGGGTCCGGCGGGCCAGGTCGAGTTCGCGAAGGTCACCGAGCCCGCCAACTTCGGCTGGCCGTTCTGCACCGGTGACAACGACGCGTACGTCGACTACGACTTCGCCACCAAGACCTCCGGTGAGAAGTTCGACTGCGCCGCCCCGAAGAACACCTCGCCGCACAACACGGGCCTGGTCGACCTGCCGCCCGCGCAGCCCGCCTGGATCCCGTACGACGACGGCAGCGTGCCCGAGTTCGGCACCGGATCCGAGTCCCCGATGGCCGGCCCGGTCTACCGCTACGACCCCGAGCTCGACTCCTCCGTCAAGTTCCCCGAGGAGTTCGACGGCGACTTCTTCGCGGGTGAGTTCGGCCGCCGCTGGATCAAGCGGATCGAGCAGACCGAAGACGGACCGGACGGCACGGTCGCGAAGATCAACGACTTCCCGTGGACCGGCACCCAGATCATGGACATGGAGTTCGGCCCCGACGGCGCGCTCTACGTCCTCGACTACGGCGTCTCCTGGTTCCAGGGCGACGAGAACTCCGCGCTGTACCGGATCGAGAACGCCGAGGACGGCTTCTCCCCGATCGCCGAGGTCAGCGCGAACAAGACGTCCGGGGCGGCCGGGCTGAAGGTCAAGTTCACCGCCACCGCCAAGGACGCCGACTCCCCGGACCTCACCTACAGCTGGGACTTCGGCGACGGCACCAAGGGCGAGGGGCTCACGCCCACCCACAAGTACAAGAAGATCGGTACCTACACCGCGACCTTCACCGCGAAGGACCCCGAGGGCAACACCGGCAACGCCAGCGTCCGCATCGTGGTCGGCAACACCGAGCCCAAGGTGAAGATCGAGGTACCGGGCAACGGCAGCCTGGCCGCCATGGGCGAGCCCGTTCCCTTCAAGGTGACCGTCACCGACCCCGACGAGACCGTCGACTGCTCCAGGGTCAAGGTCGCCTACAGCCTCGGCCACGACTCCCACGCCCACGAGCTGACCAGCGAGACGGGCTGTGAGGGCACCCTCAACCCGCCGCCGGGCGACGGCGGCCACGACCCCAACGCCAACATCTACGGCGTCGTCGGCGCCAGCTACACGGACGGCGGGTCGAACGGCCAGGAGGCCCTCACCGGCACCGCGCGCACCGTGATCCAGCCGCTGCACCGCCAGGCCGAGCACTTCACCACCCAGCAGGGCGTCTCGGTCATCGACAAGACCGGCGCCAACGGCGGCAAGACCGTCGGCGACATCCACGACGGCGACTGGATTTCCTTCAGCCCCTACAAGTTCGACGGGCAGAAGAAGCTGACCGTGCGGGCCTCCTCCGGCGGCTCCGGCGGTTTCGTCGAACTGCGCACCGGCTCGCCCACCGGCAAGCTGCACGGTTCGGCGTACATTCCGCCGACCGGCAGCTGGGAGACGTTCCAGAACGTCGACGTGCCGCTGCGCTCGCTGCCGAAGCGCACCACGGAGATCTACCTGGTCTTCAGGGGCGGCGACGGCGCGCTGTACGACGTGGACGACTTCGAGTTCTCCAAGGAGCCCTTCAAGAAGGGCAAGAAGGTCCTGGTCTTCTCCAAGACGGCCGGCTTCCGCCACGACTCCATCCCGGAGGGCATCGCCGCGCTGAAGGAGCTCGGCACCCCGGCCGGCATCTCGGTCACCGCGACCGAGGAGGCCCGGCAGTTCACCACGGCCAACCTCGCCAAGTACGACGCGGTCGCCTTCCTCTCCACCACCGGTGACGTCCTCAACACCGACCAGCAGAAGGCGTTCGAGAACTACGTCGCGAACGGCGGCGGCTACATGGGCATCCACGCCGCCGCCGACACCGAGTACGACTGGGAGTTCTACGGCGGTCTCGTCGGCGCCCACTTCGACTCGCACCCGGCCATCCAGAAGGCCACCGTGCGCGTCCACGACCACGACCACCCGTCCACCGCGCACCTCGGCGACACCTGGGAGCGCACCGACGAGTGGTACAACTACCGCACCAACCCGCGCGACCAGGCCAAGATCCTCGCCACCCTCGACGAGACCACCTACGACGGCGGCACCATGAAGGGCGACCACCCGATCGCCTGGTGCCAGAACTACGGCGGCGGCCGCTCCTTCTACACCGGCGGCGGTCACACCAAGGAGTCCTACGCGGACGAGGCCTTCCGCGCCCACCTGCTCGGCGGCATGCAGTACGCCACCGGCCAGGTCAAGGCGGACTGCAAGCCGAGCAAGGGCTACCGGGACATCTTCAACGGCGAGACCCTGGACGGCTGGAAGCAGGCCGGCCCCGGCAAGTTCGTCGTCAAGGACGGCACCATGGAGTCCGAGGGCGGCATGGGGCTGCTCTGGTACCAGGCCAAGGAGCTGAAGTCGTACTCCCTCAAGCTCGACTGGAAGATGCAGGGTGACGACAACTCCGGGATCTTCGTGGGCTTCCCGGCCTCCGACGACCCCTGGTCCGCGGTGAACAAGGGCTACGAGATCCAGATCGACGCCACCGACGCGCCCGACCGCACGACGGGCTCCGTCTACTCGTTCAAGTCGGCGAACATCAAGGCCCGTGACCAGGTCCTGCGCCCGCCGGGCCAGTGGAACTCCTACGAGATCAAGGTCCAGGGCGAACGCCTCCAGGTGTTCCTCAACGGAGTCAAGATCAACGACTTCACCAACAAGGACCCCGAGCGGAGCCTGACCGACGGTCACATCGGCCTCCAGAACCACGGCGCCGACGACCAGGTCTCCTTCCGCAACATCCAGCTGAAGGAACTGCCCTCCTAGGGCTACCGGAACGGCGGCGGGCGGGGGACGCCGGACCTCCGCCCGCCGTCCCGCCGGGCCCCGCACCCGGCACCCCGCTCGTCCCCCTTCCGGCGCTCGCACCCGGTTCGCGTACGACAAGGAGGCTGCCCATGTCCGCCGAACCGTCCCTGCCCTCCCCCTCCCCTTCCCCGGCTCCGCGCCTCGGCGTCTGGTTCATCGGGGCACGCGGATCCGTGGCCACGACCGCCATCGCGGGCTGCGCCGCCGTCGCCGCCGGGCTCCACCCGCCGACCGGCATGGTCACCGAGACCCCTCCCTTCACCTCGTGCGGACTGCCGGCGCTGTCGTCCTTCGTCTTCGGCGGCCACGACACCGTCGACTGCCCGCTGCCCAAACGCGCCGAACACCTCGCCGCCGGCGGCGTCCTGCCGCACGGCCTGCCGTCCGCCGTGCACGCCGAACTGGTCGCCGCCGACCGGGAGATCAGGCCCGGCGGCCCCCTGCCCGCGGACACGGACGAGGGCCCGGGCCGCACGCAGGACGAATGGATCGACGTGTTCGCGGCCGACATCCGTGACTTCGTGCGCCGCCAGGACCTCGCGGGCGCCGTCGTGGTGAACGTCGCCTCCACCGAACCCGCCCCCACCGACGGCACACTGCCGCCCAGCTCCCTCTACGCGGCGGCCGCCCTGCGCGCCGGCTGCCCCTACGTCAACTTCACCCCCTCCACGGGTCTGCACCACCCGGCGCTGGCCCCGCTCGCCGAGTCGTCCGGCCTGCCGTACGCCGGGCGCGACGGAAAGACCGGGCAGACCCTGCTGCGCTCCGTACTCGGCCCGATGTTCCCGCAGCGCGCCCTCGCCGTGCGCGCCTGGTCCGGCACCAACCTCCTGGGCGGCGGCGACGGTGCCGCCCTCGCCGATCCCGCGGCCGCCGCCGCCAAGAACGCCGGCAAGGAACGCGTCCTCGCCGACACCCTCGGGGCCGCGCCCCAGGGCGAGGTCCACATCGACGACGTGCCCGCCCTGGGCGACTGGAAGACCGCCTGGGACCACATCGCCTTCGACGGCTTCCTCGGCTCCCGCATGATCCTGCAGACCATCTGGCAGGGCTGCGACTCGGCGCTCGCCGCCCCCCTCGTCCTCGACCTGGTCCGGCTGGTCGCCCGCGCCCGGGAGAGGGGCCTGTCCGGCCCGCTGGGTGAACTGGGTTTCTACTTCAAGGACCCGGTGGGCGACGGTCCGCCGGGCCTCGCGGAACAGTACGCCGAGCTGACGCGGTTCGCGGCGGGCCTGCGGGGCACGGACCCCGGGGACCGGCCGGACGCAGGCGCCCGCGGTGCCGGGGAGCAGCGGTGAGCCGCGCGGCGGATCCGGTGCGTGACGCCCATCCGGCTGAGACACCGGCCACGTCGGCCACACCAGCCACGTCGGCCACACCAGCCACGGCAGCCACGGCAGTCACGGAGGTCACGGCGGCGTCCGGCGGCGGCCAGGACCCGGACCGGGGCGGCCCGGGCGCGGACGGACACAGTCCCGCCGCCCGCGTCGCCGCCTGGACCGAACTACTGCGCCTGCCCGCGCTGTTCACCGTCCCCGGCGACGTACTCGCCGGAGCCGCGACCACCGGTGTCCGGGCCGGTCCCCGCACGCTGCTCGCCATCGGCTCCTCCCTGTGCCTGTACCAAGCAGGCATGGCCCTCAACGACTGGGCGGACCGTGCGGAGGACGCCGCCGAACGCCCGCACCGGCCCATCCCGTCCGGTCGTGTCCACCCGGCCGCCGCCCTCACCGCGGCCTGCGGGCTGACCGCGACCGGCCTGGTCCTCGCTGCCCGCGCCGGCCGGCCCGCCGCGGCCGTGGCCGTCCCCCTGGCGGCGACCGTATGGGCATACGACCTCGTTCTGAAGCACACGCCCGCCGGACCGACGGCCATGGCCGCCGCCCGCGGCCTCGACCTGCTGCTGGGCGCCGCGGCGACCGGCGGCGACGTCCGCGTCGCCGTGCCCTCCGCCGCGTTGCTCGGCACCCACACCCTCGCGGTCACCGCGGTCTCCCGCGAGGAGACCCGGGGCGGCTCCTCCCTGGCCCCCCTGGCGGCCCTCGCCACGACCGGCCTCCTGGCCCGGCTGGTGGCCCACCGCCCCACCCGACTCCCGGCAGACCGACGGGAAGCAGCCTCCCCCGGCCTGCCGGGCCCGACCGACCGCCGCGGGGACGGGTGCGGCCCGTCCGCGGGCCGGGCCACCGCGGCGCTCGCCGCCGGCTACGCCGCCACGGCCGCCCGCCCCTACTTCCACGCCGCCCTCAACCCCTCACCCCAGCTCACCCAACGCGCCGTCGGCGGCGGTATCCGCGCCACGATCCCCCTCCAGGCCGCGCTCACCGCCCGCGCCGGCCGGCCGGCCACCGCGCTGCTGATCGCGGCGCTCGCCCCGCTGGGCCGGAAGTTCGCGAGGAAGGTGAGCATCACGTGACCCACGAGACCACCGCGTCCGTCCGCAGCCCCCTCCGTTTCGGCTACGGCACCAACGGCCTGGCCGACCTCCGTCTCGACGACGCCCTCGCCCTCCTCGCCGACCTCGGCTACGACGGCGTCGGACTGACCCTCGACCACATGCACCTCGACCCGCTCGCCCCCGACCTGGCCGCCCGTACCCGCAAGGTGGCGCACCGGCTGGACGCGCTCGGTCTGGGCGTCACGGTGGAGACGGGCGCCCGCTATGTGCTCGACCCGCGCCGCAAACACGGCCCCTCCCTCCTCGACCCGGACCCGGACGACCGCGCCCGCCGCGCCGACCTCCTCCTCCGCGCCGTCCGCGTCGCCGCCGACCTGGGCGCCCACGCCGTGCACTGCTTCAGCGGCATCACCCCGGCCGGCACGGACGAGGACACGGCGTGGAAGCGGCTGGCCGAGTCCCTCGCCCCGGTCCTGGACACCGCCGCCTCCGCGGACGTCCCCCTGGCCGTCGAACCCGAGCCGGGCCACCTCCTCGCCACCCTCGCCGACTTCCACCGGCTGCGCCGCGCCCTCGGTGACCCCGAGAACCTCGGCCTCACCCTGGACATCGGCCACTGCCAGTGCCTCGAACCGCTCCCTCCCGCCGACTGCGTGCGCGCCGCCGCTCCCTGGCTGCGCCACGTACAGGTCGAGGACATGCGCCGCGGCGTCCACGAACACCTCCCCTTCGGTGACGGCGAGATCGACTTCCCGCCCGTCCTCGAGGCCCTCGCCGCCACCGGCTACCAGGGCCTGACCGTCGTCGAACTGCCCCGCCACTCCCACGCGGGCCCCCACTTCGCCGAACGCTCCCTCCCGTTCCTCCGCCGGGCCGCGGCGGCGTCCCCCCTCACCAACCGCTCGGGCGAGCCCTCCGCCACCCACTGAAGGGAGCCACCCCCATGACGCAGCCGCACGCCGCCCACATCACCACCACCCACGACGCGGACGGCACCCCCGTCACCCACGACGCGGACGGCACCCCCGCCGGGCAGGAGCCCCAGTCCCAGGGCATCACCCCCGCCCACATCCCGCCCGCCGAACTGCGCGCCGCCCTCACCGCCGAACTCGGCGGAGCCGCCCGCGCCTGGCTGGACCAGGCCCTGGACGAGGCCGCCGCCGCCCACCCCGACGCCCACGGCCCCATCTCCGTGTGGGAGCTACGCCTCGCCGAGGCCGGCCGCCGCTGCGGTCCCGCCCACGCCGACGCCGCCCGCGTCCTCGTCCTGCACGCGGCCCGCCCCGGCATCGACGCCCTGACCCGGGTCTACTCCCAGGGCACCGCCGACGAACGCCGCGCCGTCCTGCACGCGCTGCCCCACCTGGTGCCCGGCCCCGATGCCCTCCCGCTCGTCGAGGACGCCCTGCGCACCAACGACACCCGTCTGGTCGCCGCCGCCCTGGGCCCGTACGCCGCCGGGCACCTGGACCCGCACCAGTGGCGGCACGCCGTACTGAAGTGCCTGTTCACCGGCGTCCCCGTCGACCGGGTGGCAGACCTCGACCGGCGGGCCCGCGCCGACGGGGAACTCGCCCGCATGCTCGCCGACTACGCCGCCGAACGCACCGCCGCCGGCCGCCCGGTCCCCGAAGACCTGCACCGCGTCCTGGCCCTGACCGAAGCCGCGCGTCCCTCGCGCGGCGCGGTCGGCCCCCACGGCAAGGAGTCCTGATGCGCATCTTCGACCCCCACATCCACATGACCTCCCGGACCACCGACGACTACGAGGCGATGCACGCCGCCGGTGTCCGCGCCGTCGTCGAGCCCTCCTTCTGGCTCGGCCAGCCCCGTACCTCTCCCGCCTCCTTCCGCGACTACTTCGACGCCCTGCTCGGCTGGGAGCCCTTCCGCGCCGCCCAGTACGGCATCGCCCACCACTGCACGATCGCGCTCAACCCCAAGGAGGCGAACGACCCACGGTGCCTCCCCGTCCTCGACGAACTGCCCCGCTATCTCGTCAAGGACCGGGTCGTGGCGGTCGGTGAGATCGGCTACGACTCGATGACGCCCGCCGAGGACACCGCCCTGTCCGCCCAGCTCCAGCTCGCCGCCGACCACGGTCTGCCGGCGATGGTGCACACCCCGCACCGGGACAAGCTCGCCGGCCTGCGCCGCACCCTGGACGTGGTCCGCGAATCCGCGCTGCCCACGGAGCGGGTACTGGTCGACCATCTCAACGAGACCACCGTCAAGGAGGCCAAGGACAGCGGCGCCTGGCTCGGCTTCTCCGTCTATCCGGACACCAAGATGGACGAGGCACGCATGGTCGCCCTGCTGCGCGAGTACGGCCCGGAACGGGTCCTGGTGAACTCCGCCGCCGACTGGGGCAAGAGCGACCCGCTCAAGACCCGCAAGGTCGGCGACCTGATGCTCGCCGAGGGCTTCACCGACGACGACGTGGACCTGGTCCTGTGGCGCAACCCCGTCGCCTTCTACGGACTCAGCGGACGCCTGAGCCTCGAGGTGACCTCGGCCGACGCCACGCACGAGGGCAACTCCATCCTGCGCGGCGGGGAGTGAGCCATGCGCTTCCGGCACCCCGACGGCTCCACCGTCCACCTCGCCTACTGCACCAACGTCCACCCCGCCGAGACCCTCGACGGCGTCCTCGCCCAGCTCCGCGACCACTGCGAGCCGGTCCGGCGCCGGCTCGGCCGCGACCGCCTGGGCATCGGGCTGTGGCTCGCCCGGGACGCCGCCCACGCCCTGGGCACCGATCCCTCCGCGCTGCGCGGCCTGCGCACCGAACTCGACCGGCGCGGCCTGGAGGTCGTCACCCTCAACGGCTTCCCGTACGAGGGATTCGGCGCCGAAGAGGTCAAGTACCGCGTCTACAAGCCGGACTGGGCCGACCCCGAACGCCTCGACCACACCACCTTCCTGGCCCGGCTCCTGGCCGGCCTCCTGCCCGACGACGTCATCGAGGGCACCATCTCCACCCTGCCGCTCGCCTGGCGCACCGCCTACGACGAGACACGCGCCGACAAGGCCCGGACCGCCCTGGTCACCCTCGGTGAACGCCTCGACGCCCTTCAGGACCTGACCGGCCGCTCCATCCGCATCGGCCTGGAACCGGAACCCGGCTGCATCGTGGAGACCACCCACGACGCCATCGCCCCGCTGACCGCGATCGCCCACGACCGCATCGGCATCTGCGTCGACACCTGTCACCTCGCCACCTCCTTCGAAGACCCGCACACCGCCCTGGACGCCGTCGCCGCGGCCGGTGTGCCCATCGTCAAGTCCCAGCTGTCGGCCGCCCTGCACGCCGAACAGCCCCACCTTCCCGAGGTCCGCGAGGCCCTCGCCGCCTTCGCCGAACCCCGCTTCCTGCACCAGACCCGGACCTCCGGCACCGCCGACGCCTCCCGCACCGCCGATGCCTCCGAAACCGCCGACACCACCCGCACCGCCGTCCTGCACGGCACCGACGACCTCGACGAGGCCCTGGCGGACGGCGGTTCCCTGCCCGACACCGCGCCATGGCGCGCCCATTTCCACGTCCCGCTGCACGCGGCCCCCGCCGCGCCCCTCACCTCCACGCTTCCCGTGCTCAAGGCCGCGCTGACCCGGTTGGTCGGCGGTCCGCACCCCCTCACCCGCCATCTGGAGGTCGAGACCTACACGTGGCAGGCCCTCCCGCCCGAGTTGCGGCCCCGCGCCCGAGCCCAGCTCACCGACGGCATCGCCGCGGAGCTGACCCTCGCCCGCGATCTGTTGACGGACCTCGGACTGAAGGAACTGCCATGACCCGACCGATCCCCTCCGACACACCGGTCCCCTCCGGCGGTCCGGTCCCCTCCGGCGGTCCGGCTCCCTCCGGCGGTCCGGCTCCCTCCGGCGGTCCGGCTCCCTCCGATGGGCCGGTCCCCTCCGGCGCCCCGGCTCCCTCCGGCGGCCCGACCCCCCTCCTCGTCCTGGACGTCGTAGGCCTCACCCCCCGTCTCCTCGATCACATGCCCCACCTCAAGAAGCTCGGCCAGTCCGGCTCCCGCGCCCCTCTGGGCACCGTCCTGCCCGCCGTCACCTGCGCCGCGCAGTCCACCTTCCTCACCGGCACCCACCCGTCCGAGCACGGCATCGTCGGCAACGGCTGGTACTTCCGCGAGCTCGGCGACGTCCTGCTCTGGCGCCAGCACAACGGACTCGTCGCCGGCGACAAGCTCTGGGACGCCGCCCGCCGCGCCCACCCCGGCTACACCGTGGCCAACATCTGCTGGTGGTACGCCATGGGCGCCGACACCGACATCACCGTCACCCCCCGTCCCGTCTACTACGCCGACGGCCGCAAGGAACCCGACTGCTACACGAGGCCCCCGGCCCTGCACGACGAACTCACCGGCAAGCTCGGCACCTTTCCGCTCTTCCACTTCTGGGGACCCGGAGCGGACCTGGTCTCCAGCCAGTGGATCATCGACGCCACCCGGCACATCATGGCCACGCGCCACCCGGACCTGACGCTCTGCTACCTCCCTCACCTCGACTACGACCTGCAGCGCTTCGGCCCCGACGACCCCCGCTCCCTGAAGGCCGCCGCAGACCTGGACGCGGCGCTGGCTCCGCTCCTGGACGACGCCCGCGCAGAGGGCCGCACCGTCGTCGCGCTGTCCGAGTACGGCATCACCCCCGTGAACCGGCCCGTCGACATCAACCGCGCCCTGCGCCGCGCCGGACTGCTGGAGGTGCACACCCAGGACGGCATGGAGTACCTCGACCCGATGGCTTCCCGCGCCTTCGCGGTCGCGGACCATCAGATCGCCCATGTCTACGTCCGCCGCCCCGAGGACATCGACGCCACCCGTGCCGCCCTCGACGGACTGCCCGGCATCGAGCGACTCCTCGACGACGAGGGCAAGAAGGCCCAGCACCTCGACCATCCCCGCGCCGGCGAACTCGTCGCCGTCGCGGAGCCCGACGCCTGGTTCACGTACTACTACTGGCTCGACGACGACCGCGCGCCCGACTTCGCGCAGCTCGTCGAGATCCACCGCAAACCCGGCTACGACCCGGTCGAGCTGTTCATGGACCCCCTCGATCCCTACGTCAAGGTCAAGGCGGCCACCGCCCTGGCCCGCAAGAAGCTGGGCATGCGCTACCGCATGGCGGTCGTGCCCCTGGACCCCTCACCTATTCGGGGCAGCCACGGCCGCCTCCCCGCGAGCGACGACGACGGTCCGCTCCTCATCTGCTCCACCCCCCGCGCTGTCGGAGACCGCGTCGCGGCCACCGATGTGAAACAACTCCTGCTCCGGCTCGCCGGACTCGGCTGACGCACCACCAGGCACAGCCTGCCGAGATCCAGCTACTGAGAGTGAAACACACGGCACTGACAACGGCCTGTCCCAGCCGCATCAGGGCAGGCCACGACACAGAAGGCAGGCACCGTGACTCCGTTCTCCGACCCCTCCCGCACCGACGCCACCACGGACCCGGCCGCTGTCGGCGGCCCGGGCGAAGGCCTGCGCCGCACCCTCGGCGTGGACCGGCGCCGCTTCCTCAGCACGTGCACCGCCGTGGCGGCCGGAGCCGTCGCCGCCCCCGTCTTCGGCGCCGCCCCCGCCCTCGCCCACGACCGGGGCAGAGACCACGACCGCGACCGCGACCACGGGGGTCACGGCCGGCACGTCCTCGTCCCGGCGCACAAGCGCGGCATCATCCTCTACACCGTCCGTGACGCCACCGGCCGCGACCCCCTCACCACCGACCTGCCCTCCGGTTTCCGCGAGGTGTTCAAGCAGCTGGCCCGTCACGGCTACCGCCAGGTCGAGTTCGCGGGCTACCGCCAGCACGCCAACGCCCCCGGCGGCGCCGACCTGGGCACCATCGAGGGTGCCAGGCTGCTGCGCCGCTGGCTCGACGCATACGGTCTGCGCGCCCAGGGCAACCACGGCTTCATCCCGTCCTCCTGGCCGCTGACCACGGCGGACAAGGACACCTTCAAGAAGCAACTGGAGATCGCCAACATCCTGGGCCTGGACCACATGGGCACCGGTGGTGACCCCACCGGCAGCTCGTACCGCGCCGACTGGGACGTGGCCGCAGACAAGTGGAACGCCCTCGGTGCGATAGCCCGCCGTGAGGGCGTCAAGCTCTACACCCACAACCACGACAGCGCCTACGGCTTCCTGCTCGACGGCGGCCCGCTGGACGACCAGGGCCGGCCGACCCGCAGCTCGGGCATCCGGAAGCTGGAGTACTTCCTGAAGGTCACCGACCCGAAGGCCGTCTGGCTGGAGATGGACATCTTCTGGGCCCACGTCGCCCAGTACAAGTTCCACACGTACACCGCCCACGACGGCTCCACCCGGAAGAACGTCTTCGACCCGGCCGGCCTGGTCGCCCGCAACAACAAGCGCTACCCGCTGTTCCACGCCAAGGACGGCGTCGTCAGCACGACCAACGGCATGGGATACGACATGGTGCCCTTCGGGACCGGCGTCATCGACTACACGACGTTCTTCTCACGGGTCGGACAGCGCAACTACCACAACCCGATGATCGAGGACGACAACTCCCCGAGCGCCACCGACCCCGCGCAGTCGCTGCGGGAGGCCAAGATCAGCTACGACAACCTGGCGGCCCTGCGCAAGCGTCGCCGCTGACCCGGCACACGGACCGGGCGGCTTCTCCCGTGAGCTGAGGGAAGGGCCGCCCGGTCCGTGCGAGGAAGCCGCGTCAGGTCAGCCCCTCGCTCAAGAGGCGGGGGGCCGGGCGTGCTGCTCTTGTTCTCCGACGCCCAGGCGGGCTGTGGGTGACCGTTCGGCTGCTCCCGGTGCGGCCCTGGGGGTGGCGGGTCCGCCGGTCCCCGACCGCCGCCCAGAGGGAGGGCCAGCGAGGGGGCGGGGTCGGGGTGGGGGAAGGAAACGCAGGTGAAAGGCACTGCGAAAGCTTGGTATGGTTGTCCATGTCGCCGCGGGGAACAGCCCGCACAGGCGGCAAACACCTAGTCCGGGTGGCGGAATGGCAGACGCGCTAGCTTGAGGTGCTAGTGCCCTTTATCGGGCGTGGGGGTTCAAGTCCCCCCTCGGACACAAGAGCATCGCTCAATCGATGGCCCCGACCGTAGCGGTCGGGGCCATCGGTCGTTTTTCGTGTCACCGAGGGTGATTGGTGATGTGTGACGCCTCGGGGAGGGGGTGTGGCCGGCGAGCGAGTGGTGTGACTCGCTCCTGGGCACAGCCCCTCCGAGCGGACTGGTCGGTACACACCCCTGCACCGGCTCCTCGGCCTGCAGGGTGTCGCCGCGCAGGGCCTTGTCCGTGGCCCGCCCGATGGCAGCGGTCGCTCCCGCGTCCCCGGCCCCTCCGACAAGGCCTCCCAAGACCGGGAATCCCCTGGCGAGCGTGATCGCAGCGCGCTGGGTTCCTTAGGTCGAGAAGAGGAAGAATGCGAAGGTCGCCAGGGCGTGCTGCGCTCATCCCGATCGCGAGCAGCACGGCGGTCCGCACGGGCGGATCGCGGATGTCCCATTCCCGGAGATGCGCGATGGCATCGGCCCTCCTCATGTTGACGGTGAAGGACGCGGCCACCTTCGCGGGGATCGTCACGCCTGCGGTGATCAGCCTCCAAGCCCGGTGACGAACCCCTGGGCTCCGGCCGCAGCCACGGACGCCTTGGTGAGGCGGGCGACGACCGCGTCGATGGCGTCGTCCTTCATGTCTGCATGGCGTCACGTCCGTGGGGCCCGTACGGGGTCCGTCGCTCCTGGGTTTTCCGGTCCGCGCACGGGGCTGGTTGACTTCTTCCGTGCGGGCCGACGGCTCCGGGCCTTCGGCCGGGCGGTCCAGGCGCCGACACACCGCTGGGGACTCACGAGGGAAGTGCACGTGGAGCAGTTCGCTGCCGGCAAGGTACTGCGAGGCAGGTACCGGCTGGACCGGATTCTGGGCAGAGGGGCGATGGGGCACGTCTGGCAAGGGACGGACGTGTATCTGGAGCGTCCCGTCGCGGTCAAGACCGTCGCCGCGGATCTGCTCGCCCTGCCGGACTGGCGCCGCACCGCCCTGGCGCGTTTCGAGAGGGAGGCCAAGACCGCCGCCCGTCTGGACCACGCCAACCTCACCACCGTGTACGACGCGGCCGTGACCGAGGACGTCTGCTGCCTGGTGATGCAGCTCGTCGACGGAACGACCCTCGACAACGTCGTCGACGGCGCCGACGACGGGCGCCTGCCGGTGCCCGCCGCGGTCTCCGTGGCCGCGCAACTGTGCTCGGGCCTCTCCGCCGCGCACGCCGCCGGCCTCGTCCACCGCGACCTCAAGCCCCAGAACGTCATGGTCCGCACCAGCGGCCTGGTGAAGATCCTCGACTTCGGTCTCGTGAAGGTCCTCTCGGACACCGACCCACAGCTCACCATGACCGGCGAAACGCTCGGCAACGTCGCCTACGCCTCGCCCGAACTGCTGGCCGGCGAGAGGTCGTTGGACGGTCGCAGCGACCTGTACGCGGTGGGGTGCCTGCTGCACCACATGCTCACCGGCCACCCTCCCTTCCGTGGCCGCGGCCCCGCCGAGACGGTGACCCAGCACCTCACCGCGCCCCCGCCCCGCCTCGACGACGGCGGCGTCGACGCCCCGGCCGCCCTGCAGGACCTGGTGCACGCCCTGCTCGCCAAGCGTGCCGAGGACCGTCCCGGCGGTGCGGCGGACGTGTACGCGGCCCTCGCCCCGTACCTGCCGCCTCCCGAACCGGCGCTCGCGACCCGCAGGATGCCGCCGGAGGACCCCCGGCGGCCGTTCCTCGTGCCGCAAGCGCCCGTCATGCCGCGTTAGCCGAGGCCGACCGCGGCACGATCCCGGAGCGGGTCACGCCGCGACCGGCGGCCGAACCTCCATCAGTTCCTGGAGGAACGGGCTCGGTTCCCCGTGCCAGAAGACGTCCAGGCTGTCCCGGGCGCGCGTGGCCGCCACGAAGAGCAGGGACCGGGCCCGCAGCATCTCCGTCCGGTGGCGCGCCGGGTCCGTGGCGCGCCGCCGCTGGACGTCCGCGCGCGGCACGAGCCCGTCGGTCACCCCGGCGATGATCATGCGCTGGTACTCCAGCCCCTTGAACCGGAACATCGTGCCGATGTGGACGCCGCTGTCGCCGAGGGGCCCGTCCGGACCGATCTCCAGCGCCATGACGCCGTGCTCCCGCAGCGTGTACGCGACCTCGCGCGCCATGTCGTTGGTCGGCACGGCGATGCCGATCTGCTCGTACGGCACCTCCCCCCAGGACTCGATCAGCGCGGCGATCGCCTCACGCTCCTCCGCCCAGTCGGCCAGCCGGTGCAGGTCCGGGACGGCGCCGCTGAGCACGGACCGGTACCCGGCCAGCGTCTCGGCGCTGCCGTCGAGGTCGTCGTACTTCTCCTCGCCGAGCACGTTCAGCGCCGAGCGCAGGATCTGCCGGGTGGTGCGGTAGCTCAGCGACAGCTTCGACGACCGGCCGCGGATGTTGACGCCGAGGCTGCCGAGGGTCACCTGGTTCTTGTAGATGCGCTGGTGGGTGTCGCCGACCAGGAAGAGGTCGTTGCGGTCCGGGGCGGTCATCGCGCGCAGCATCTTCCAGTGCGCGGGCCGCAGGTCCTGGGCCTCGTCGACCACGATGTGCCGGTACCGGTAGCGCAGCCAGCCCCCCGAACCGTCGGCCACGTGGACGTTGTCGAGGCCGCCCCCCTCCTCCCGTCGGCGTTCGACGTCCTGGATGCGCCGGGCGCGTCCCGCCTCCAGCTGCGCCGCCCGCTCCGCGATCTGGTCCCACGTCTGCACTCCGAGCCGGTCCAGGCGCTGGGCGAACCGCTCGGCGAGCTGCCAGATCTCGGCGCGCTCGGCACGGCTGACCGTGCGCCCGCGTCCGGCGCGGCGGGCACGGAAGTAGTCCGTGCGGGAGGTGACCGCCTGGCCGAGGATCACCTGGGTCCACTCGTCGTGCAGGAACTCCGCGTCCCAGCCGTCCTCGCCGAGTTCGTCGAGGAGCGAGCGCCATTCGCGGACCGCCTGCGCCTCGTCGACGATCCGCTTGCGGTTGCCCGGCTCCGCCTCCCGGACGGTGCGCAGCGCCAGCTGGTCGACATGGCTGATCTCGACGCGCGACAGCAGCGTCTCGCCGCCCAGGGCGAGCAGCCGCGAACGCAGGTCCGCCGCGAGGTTCTTGTTGTACGTGGTCAGCAGGACGGGCTTGGTCCGGCCGGCCGGGAGCCGCTCCACCAGGTGCTTGACCCGGTGCAGCGCCACGATCGTCTTGCCGGTGCCGGGCCCGCCGCCCACCCGCGCCGGACCGCTGTAGTCCCGCGTGACCAGCTTGGCCTGGGTGGGGTGCAGGAACACCTTCCAGCGCCCGAAGTCCTCGCCCTCCAGCGCCTCGCGCAGCGCGTCGTCGGTCGTCGTGACGATGGTGGCGGGACGTTCGGCGGCGGCCCGGAAGTCCTCGGGGTCGACGGGGTCGGACGCCGCGACGGGCGCGGTGACCTGCTCCAGGACGTCGTCGTACGCCTTGCCGTCGTACAGCGCCAGCAGCACCTCGCCGGTGAGCTGCGGCGCGTACTCGACGAGGCCGAGGAGCTGGTCCTCGGTGGTCAGCGCGGCGGCGACCGGCACCAGGGACGGGGCCACGCCCAGGTCGGTGAGCTGCTGCTCCGACCACTTGGTGAACAGCGGCTCCGGAGCGGCCGGTTCGGCGGGACGGGCGGGCTCGGCGGGCTCGGCGGGCGGGGCGGCCTGGGGGGCCGCGGGGCTGAGCACCTCCTCCTGCACGACCTGCAGGTCCACGTACTCGATGCCGCCGGTGACGCGGTTGACCGAGTAGGTGAGCCGGTCCAGGTGCGCGTACACGTCCTTGCGGTGCTTGACCGAGACGATCAGCCAGTCGTCGTCGGCCAGCCGCAGCAGCAGCGCGCGGTACTCGTCGTTGACGCGCGCCGAGTGCAGCTTGTCGTGCCCCTGCAACTGCCTGAGACGCAGGCCCGCGGAGTCGGGGTTGGTCTTGAACTTGTGCTGGAAGTCGTAGATCGCGCCCTTGACCGGGCGGGGGAGCTTGAGGATCTCCCGGTCCGCCTTGTCGAGCAGGCGCAGTGTGACGTTCTTGCCGGTCACGGCTTGTCGTTCCCCCCGTTGTCCGTGGTGGTGTCGTCTGACGGGTGGTGGCCGAGGCGGCCCGCGAGGGCGTCGGCCGTCCAGTCGGCGGCGGTCCGTACCTCCCAGCCGGCCGCGGCGAAGTCGCGGTCCCGGTCGGCGGCCTCCGCGTCGAAGTCCTCGCCCTCCGGTGGGTTCGGGGCTCGGACGACTCCGACGCGTGCGTCCGGCCAGGCCAGTTCGGCCTGCCAGCCGGTGTGCGCGTCGAGTTCGTAGCCGTCCCGGGGCACCGGAACGCCCCGCGCGGCGAGGGTCTCGGCGAGCGCGAGCAGGCCGGGCTCGTCCGGGTCGAGGTATTCGATGACCTTGTCCCAGGCCGTGTCCCGGACGGGAGGGACGGACACCTCGGCCACAGCCGGGGGAGCCTGCGGGGTGGTCTCGGCCGGCGCGAGCATGAGGCGGACGCTCTCCAGGACGCCGCTGCCGCCCGTGACCGCCAGCGTCTCCACCGGGAACCCGTCGAGACGGCCGGTCGTCAGCTGGACGGCGTCGCCGCCCCCGGTGTCCAGGAACTGCAGCAGGTTGGACCAGTACAGCCAGGCCCGCCAGCGCCGCTTGTGCGCTTCCTCCCGGGCGTGGACGCCGGGCGCGTCGTCGAGGAGGATGATGCCTGTCCACGCGGGGGGCTTGGCCCGGCCGTCGGCGGCGAAGACCAGTGGCAGCTCCGAGCGGTCGGTCACCGTGAAGAGCTGCACCGGGCCACGCGGGCCCGCCGGTGTCCCGCCGCGGAGCGCCGCCGTGAGCTGTCCGCCCAGCACCTCGGGGGTGAGGGCGACCGGGCGGGTCCGGGTGCCCATGAAGCCCGCCAGGGCGGCCTCCGCCCGCCACTGCCAGCGCTGCGCGTCCGGCCTGCGCAGGTACTCGACGAGCTGCACGGCCGGGTTGACCCACACCGTCTCCGCGAGTTCCCCGGGCAGCCCGCCCCGCACGGTGGAGTAGTAGCCGCGTGCCTTGTCGCGGGCCGCGTCGCCGTACGGCTCCCACACCGGGTCGGCCGGTCCCGCGCCCGAGGAGCCGGTGTCCCGGACGCGGCGCCGCCAGTCGCTCACGTCGCCGTAGGTGAGCTGGAAGACCCTGAGGCCTTCCGCGCGCAGCCGGGTGCGCTTGTCGGCGTCGTCGCCCACCCGGTTGTGTTCCCGGCCGGCGTGGAACTCGTAGCCGTCCAGGTAGAGCGCCACGCGCGGGCCGGGCGCGTCGACCCGTTCGAAGAGGACGTCGGGGCGGGTGCCGTCGAGGACCCGCTGCTGCGACACCCGCCAGCTCAGCGTGGTGCCGTCGGCGGCGGTCAGCCGCAGGTCCAGGGCGTGGGTGCCGGCCGGGGTGATGTAGGCGTCGCCGCTGGCGCGGCTCTCGGGCAGTGCGGCCCACTCCCGCAGCGTGTCGATGAACAGCACCTCGAGGTCGCTCTCGGCCTGCTGGTGCATCGGGATGTGCTGGGTGGTGGCGACGGGGGAGGTGGACCAGCGCTCGCCGTCCGCGCCGAGCAGTTCGTCCAGCATCTGCCGGACCTCGTTGCGGCTGACCCTGTCGTAGTCGGCGGGCGGGACGCGGCGCAGCAGGCAGCGGTGGCAGCCGTCGAGGCCCTTCTCCAGGCAGCCGCAGTTCTCGATCACCTCGCGGGCCTTCAGCAGGACCTCGCGGAAGCCGTCGGAGGTCGCCAGGCGGTGCAGGTAGCCGGTGCCGCCGGGCAGCCGGTCGTACACCACGAGGAACCGGCGCGGCCAGTCGCGGTCCTCGCCGTCCGGCATGGACGCGGCGGTGATGTCGATGTGGTCGGGGTCGCCGCCGTAGCGGGCCGCTATGCCCGCGAACAGCGCGGCGGTGAACGAGGCGAGCCGCTCCTTGGCCCGCGCCACGGACGCCGGCAGCAGGATGCGCACGGCCTCCGTGGTCAGCTCGTGCGCCAGCAGCAGCGGTACGTCCTCTCCGGCGCCCTGCGCCTCCCCGCTGCCACGCACCCGTCGGCGCGGGCACCACAGCTGGTGGTGGGCGCTGGCCCGGGTGGAGTGGGCGAGGGAGGCGGTGAGCGCGTGCTGGGACTGGTCGACGACCGGCCGCCCGTCGGCCGTGGCGCCGCCGCAACTCGTGCACACGTAGAACGGGTTGAGGCGTACGTCGTCCCCGGCCAGCGGAACCGTGCTGCTGCCGTCCTGCCGGTCGATGCCCAGGTTCAGGGTGCGCACGACGGCCCTGCGGGTGAAGTCGGCGCCGAAGACCGCGCTGTCGTGCCGCCACGATCCGGCCGCCAGGTGCGCCGGGTCGACGTCGACGGTGGTGAGCACCGCGTACCGCCTGCGGTCCCGCTCGTCGCGGTCGTCCCGCACCCGGGCGTCGTCCCGCTTGTCCCGGGACGTCACGCGCCGGGGCTCCAGCACGTGGTGCACGCACCCCGCGTCGGCGATCTCCCGGGAGCCGCACCGCGGGCACGGCGAGGTGTCGTTCTTCGGGTCGCCGTGCGTGCGCGCGTACCCGCACGCCGGGCACAGCCGCCACACCGCCCAGGCGCGCCGCTCCGGGCTGCCGATGTCGAGGGCGCGCACGACGTGCCGGTAGCCGTTGACGTAGAAGCTGTTGCCGGGCGCGAGTTCGGTCAGGGCCAGTTTGCGGGACCGCTCGTAGTCGCGCGTCTCGCTGCGGTACACCCATTCCCGGCGCTCGTCGTCGCCCTCCGGTGCCTGAGCGCCCTCGTCGCTCCCCGCGGCCTCCTTCCAGTAGAGCGTGGCCTCCAGGGACGTCGTGGTGTCGGTGAGGCTGTAGTTGGGCAGCAGGCCGAGCTCGACGAGGGAGCCGTGGGCACCGGTCTGGCTCAGCTGGCGCAGCAGTTCGCCGGTGGCACGCCGTTCCGCGAGCAGCTCGCGCCGCTCGGCGCCCTGTTCGCGGTCCTCGGCGAGCAGCCCGTCCACCGCGGTGTCGATGGCGGCGATGCGGCGGCGCAGTTCCTCGCGGCGTGCCGTCCACTCCTCCTCGGCCTCGGCCAGCGTGCGCGCGATGCCGCCGGTGGCGTACGCGCGCAGCTCGTCCGCGGCGTGCGCGGACACCCCCCGGTCGTCGTCCGGGCCACCGTCCGGCGCCTGCGGGAACAGCGCCAGGAACTCCTCCACCAGCCGTGCCCCGTGGGTGAGCGCCGCGTCCGACAGGTCCTGGCACCAGCCGGACGTGCCGAACAGCGCCGACGACAGGCGCGGCACCGGCATCAGCGGCTCGCCGTCCGCCGTGGTGAGTTCGCCGCGCGCCGCCCGGTCCAGCAGGTGCGCCGTGTACTGGCGGCGCAGGATCTCCACGGCCGACAGGTAGCAGCCCGGCGGCACGATGTCACCGGCGATCATCTCGGTCGGGTCGTCCAGGTAGTACCGGTCGCGGGCCCGCCGCCCGCCGAAGGCGACCACCAGGGCGTTGCCGGTCCGGCGCCCGGCGCGCCCGGCACGCTGCACGTAGTTGGCGGGGCCGCCCGGGAGCGAGCCGAGCAGCACGGCCGACAGGTCGCCGATGTCGATGCCCAGTTCCAGGGTGGGCGTGCAGGACAGCACGTTGGGGTCGGTGTAGTGGGTGCCCTGCCGGAACGTCCGCTCCACGCGCTCCCGTTCGGGCCGGGTCAGCATGCCGGTGTGCTCGGCCGTGACGACCCGGTAGGTGCCGCCGGTCAGGTACAGGCGCCGGTAGTAGTCCTCCCGGTAGTCGCGCTCCAGTTTCCCGCCGAAGCCGCCGCTGCCCGCCCCCGTCGACGACATGCCGTTCTGGGGAGGGGTGAGGACGCCGGTGCAGCGCCAGCGCGGGCAGGGGTGCCCGTACCAGCGGGTGCGCCGCTCGGGCGGCACCACCTGCTGCCAGCCGCACTCCTCACAGGCCACGAACGCCTTGTTGACCAGGTCGTCCGCCAGCAGCCGCACGTGGATGTGGCCCGGCTGGAGCCCGTACACGCGGGTGGTGCGGTCCTTGGCGGTGCGCGCCGACAGCACGCCCTCGTCCGCGAGGACGGGCAGCAGCCGGCGCAGGTACTCGGTCGCCTGCGCCGCGTCCAGGCCGAGGCAGCGCCGCGTCCAGTCCTGGTACCAGTTGCCCCGCCCGGTGATCGTGTCGAACTTCGTCTTCTCCTTGGGTCCGGCGAGCAGGAACCTCGGCGGTGCCACGTACCCCTCGGGGAAGGCCGGCATCCCCTCCGGTCGCTGCCCGGAGATCAGGTACTGGTTGACGCCGGCTTCCCTGATCCAGGTGTCCAGCCACCGGTGCCGGACGCCGCCGCGCAGCCGCATCCGCTCCAGCAGCCCCCGCACGTAGGCCAGGTACCGGTCGGGTGTGGGCAGGCCGCCGTCCAGGCCCAGTTGGCCCGGCAGGGTGAGGTGCAGGTCGCGGGCGAGCGCGACGACACGGTCCGGCTCGGCGATCACGACTTCCGCGGCCGTGGTCCGGGTCAGTTCCAGGGTGCGTCCGAGGCGGGAGCGCAGCCCGAACTCCATGACGGTCGCGAACGCGAGCCGCTCCCCGATGAGCTTCCAGGTCCGCGCGTCCCCGGTGCCGCGTCCCGACAGCAGCCGGTCCACGCCCGGTTCGTCGTGCAGGTCCGGCGGGACGACCGCGGCCAGCGTCTGCGGGTCGTCCACGGAGTCCAGCACGTCGCCTATCAGGTCGTTCAGCGGCAGCGGCGTACCGGAGTCGTCCAGCCGGTGCGCCAGCAGCGAGCGCAGCGAGAACTTGTACGAGGCGTTGGCGACGTACCCGGCGCGGTGCGCCGCGTCCTGCGTGGAGTCGTTGAACAGCAGCGTCTTGCGCTCCTCCGGCGCCAGCGCGATCTCCTGGCCGCCGGTGAACAGCTGGGTGACCGTCGCGGAGGCCAGCGCGGCGAGCGCGGTGCCGAGGAACCGGATGCCGTTCTCGGTGTTGCACGCCGGGCAGGTGTCGTCCTTGGCGGCCCGGTCGGCGGTCTTCTTGTCCAGGACGGCCCGCGCGAACCAGGCGTCCTGCAGCCCTTCCGCGTCCTCGGCGACGGGCATCCGGTAGGTGCCCTGCGCCCCGTCCAGCACCACCACCGACTGCGGGTCCACGTCGCCCGCCGCCTTCGGCGCGCTGCCGGTGAGCGCCGCGAGGGCGTCCCGCGCCTCGGCCGGCGTCGCCGAGACGAAGTACCGCAGCCGCCGCTTGTCCCGCCCGACGGCGGCCTGCCAGATCTTCGGCGGGCTGCTCTCCAGCTTCTGCGGATCGGCCTCCGGGGACAGCGCCGCCCACCCCGAACGGCCGCACACGCGGCAGTAGACCGCGGGCAGGTGGGCCTGGGCGGGCCGCTGCACGGTGTCCGAACCGGGCAGCGCCTCGGGCCGCCGCGAGTCCGCCGACGGCCACTCGTCGCCGTCGGACGACTCCTCGGACGCGGACGCCGCGGTCAGCGCGGAGCGCCGTGCGAGCGTCCGCTCGTCCTCGTACCAGCGGAACTCCGGCCGGGCACCCACCCCGCTCAGCACCCGCCCCACCGGTCGCACCCACAGGTGCGCCTCGATGTGCAGCAGCGGACGCGGCCGGCGTTCGTCGGACTCCGGGTCCCGCGCGGACGACAGCAGCGCCACGAACCGCGACAGCGCCTCCAGCGCGAGGCGGGGGTTCTCCCGCGCGGTGCGCGCCCACGCGTACCCGAAGCGGGCCATGCGGTCCCGCAGCCCCCACTCGTCGAGCGGATCGCCGTTCAGCAGCGCGAGCACCCCGTGGGTGAAGTCGTGCTTCTTCAGCAGCCGCCCGAGCCGGAACGCGTCCAGGCCGCGCCGCCCCAGCAGCCGCTCGGCGAGCCCGTCCAGGTCGAGCCGGTCCGGGTCGGACTGCACGCCCGGCCCGCCGGAGACCTCGATGACCTCCTTGGGGTCGGGAGGTTCGGGCAGCTCGTAGTCGATGTCGCCGGTGAAGTCGTCGGCGCTCAGCCGCTCCTCGCCGATCACGGCGTCCGGACCGAACGGCACACCGAACACCTGCTCGGCGACGGCGAGGATGCCACTGCCGTCGCCCCCGCCCTCGCCGAGGGTCGCCGAGGTCGCCACCGGGCAGACCGACCCGAGCGGCCGCTCCGGTTTCGAGACGCCCACGGCCGACGCCAGCCGCCGCAGCAGCATCGCCACGTCCGTGCCCTGCGCGCCGTCGTAGGTGTGGAACTCGTCCAGCACGACGTACGCCGGGTCCGCGCCCTCCCACAGCGGCCGGTCCTCGGCCCGCTGCAGCAGCAGGTCCAGCATCTTGTAGTTGGTGATCAGCACGTCCGGCGGCGCCTGGCGCATCTCCTCGCGCCGCGTCATCACCCGCCGGAAGTCCGTGTCCGGTCTGTCGCCGATGTAGAGACCGGCCGTCACCTGCGCCAGCTCCGGCTGCGCCAGGTACTCGCCGATACGGCCGGCCTGGTCGGTGGCGAGCGCGTTCATCGGATACAGCAGCACGGCCTTCACCCCGCGCCGCCCCAGCGCCTTCTGCCGCCGGCAGTGGTCGAGTACGGGGATCAGGAACGACTCCGTCTTGCCCGACCCGGTGCCGGTCGTCACGAGCGTCGGCTCGGCCGCCTTTCGGTACGTGCTCAGTCGCTCCCAGGCCTTCGCCTGGTGCCGCCACGGCGTGAACGACGGCCGCCACTCCAGCGCGTCCTGCCACCCCTCCCCGGCCGGGTGGAACGGCGTCCTGATCCGCAGGTACGGCCCCCGGAAGATGCCCGTCTCCGGATCCCCCAGGAACCGCTCCAGCGCGCGCCGCGTGTCCTCGTCGGCCAGCGCGTACGTCGTCGTGAGGTACTGCGTCAGACTGCCGCGGAGCTGCGCGGCGGCCAGGGTGGGCTTCACGAGGACCTTTCCGGGCAGGACGGTTACCGCGACCACCGGGCACGCGACGCCGTGACAGCCGGCGAAGGCACCGTGACGATCAGCGTCAAAAATACCGCCCACCTCGGACATCGATATCCACCTGGTCGGATCCCGGACTCCGGCCCCGGCAAAGCGCGTGGTTAGGATCACTGCATATACGCGGCATTGTCATGCTGAGGTCACGGGGGCGGAGGTACAGGGCATGGGCGTGCAGGGGGACGGCGCGGGCCGGGAGGACGGTGTCGACCTGGCGGTGTCGAGCCGGGACCTCACCAAACTGGCCGATGACCTCGACGACATGCAGGACTACCTGAACAAGCAGGCAAGCGCATGGACGCGATCGTCGACAGCATCGAGGCGGGCTGGCGGGGACCGGCGGCGACGGCGTACCGGGAGTTCCACCGGGCGGCGGCCGAGGACGCCGTGCGCATCCGTGAGGTGATCCGGCACCTCGAGCAGGCCGTACGCCTGAGCCGGGACGGATTCACGGAGCGGGAACTGGACGTGATGGCCCGGCTGCGGAGCATTCCGGTGGACATCCACAGCGAGGTCGACAAGCTGTCGACACCGAACCCGGAGACGACCGCCCCCGCCCACCCGCGCAGCAGCCTCGACTCGTTCTGATTCCGCAGACGCACTGGGAGTGGCACGCCCGCTTCCCGGAAACGGCGCAACTGCTGGGCGGCTGGTTCTCGCAGGACGTCGTCGACGAGTTCCCTGACCACGAAGCAGCCGTCGCCGACTACGCCGCCACCACCGACCCCCACCTGGTCGCACGCCTCGTGGGCGAACTCCACGAGCTGCTCGCCCTCCCCTTGGACGAGGGGGACTACGCCTTGGCAGCCGCGGAACTCGGCATGGAGGTCGGACCGCCGGAGCCGTTTTCCTACGGAGCCTGGTTCCAGTCGGTGGCGACAACCCTGTCCGGCGTCTGATCCGGCCCGGGCCTCCCCGTCCCCTCCGTGAGCGGCCCGAGCGGCGGTGAGCGTGCGGTCCGGTGCGGGGCGGCCCGGCACGGGGAGCGGATCAGGCCGGGTCACCGACGACGCGTCCACGGTTCGCCACCGCCGGTCCGGTGAGCTGTTCCCGTCGACGCGCGGCTGGTCGTCGCGGGTTCGGTGGCAGGTCGGTGGGGCGTTCCGGCCGGTGCCTGCCGAAGGACGCCGGAGCGGCTCTTCGGCGCGGTGCCCACCGCCGCCCACACGGTCTTGCCGGGGCCGCCACGGCGGTCGGTGACGCCCCAGGCGTCGGCGAAGGCGGTGACGAGGAGGAGGCCGCGGCCGGACTCGGACTCGGCGCCGGGGTCCGCGGGCGTGGTGGCGGGCCGGCGTTCCGCGCGGGTGTCGGAGACCTCCACGCGCAGCCGCCCGCCGTCCGCCTCGGCGGCCAGCCGGACGTGGAAGTCCCGGCCGGGGATGCGTCCGTGCCGGACGGCGTTGGCGCACAGCTCGGCGGTGATCAGGCTCAGTGTCTCGTTGACGTGACTGTCGTACGGGTGCCCCCAGGCGTCCAGGCAGTGCGAGACGAACAGCCGGGCCAGCCGAGCGCCTCTCGGGGTGGAGGTGAAGGCCATCGCGAACTCGGCGGTGTCCGCGGGGCGGGCGGGAGGGAGCGGGGAAGGGAAGCTGTGCATGGGCTCAGCGTTGTGGCTGCACCGGTCCCGCCACCAGCGGCGACGCTTGTACGACGGGGTGCTGTACGCCGGTGGGGCGCCGGTACGGGGCGCGGGGGAAGAGGTGCCGAGTCGGGGTGGAGACGGTACGTGTCATTTCGGACGGGCGGAAAGCGAGGGGCGTGTTCCGTACGGACGGATTCTGTACGGGCGCGTCCGAGAGAGGTCTGCAACACGGCTGACGTCGGCGCCGGGGGTCGGTGCGGATGCGGGCGGCCGGGCCGTCCGAGCAGGAGACCGGGCCGTCGGAGGCCGCGTGGCGCCCGCCGGCGACCCGCTCCAGCACGGCCCGTCCCTTCCCGCCGCCGCTCGGACAGCCGCCGGCGTTCCCTCGCTCGAGCACGCGCACCTCACCGTGCCCGGCCGTTACGGCTTCCGCGCCTCCACTCCGGCCGGCGACGGCCTGCGCCCCCTGCGCGACCCGGATGCGGGCGGTCTCGACGAGGACGAGGAGGAAGAGGAAGGGGAGCAGCCGGCGGGTTCGGCGGGCGGCCCGGTCAGCCGTACATCGCCACGCGGTACAGAGCCGCGAGCGCGTCGTCGATGGGATGGGGCTGCGGCTTGCCGGAGGAGTCGAGCCTGTTCCACCTCTGCAGGTTCACCGCGACCGCCATCTGCCGCTTGCCGTCGGCACGGATCATGGCCAGCGCTCCACCGCCCCAGACCGTGCCGCCGTGGCCCCAGAAGGTGCCCTGACCGGGACCCTCCATCGGGTGCAGCCCGAGGCCGTAGTCGATCGTCCTTCCCTCTTGGGAGACGACCGGGACGGTGCGCCGCATCTGCGCCAGCGACGACGGGCTGACGATCTCCCCGGCCAGCAGCATGCCGAAGAAGCGGTTGAGGTCCGAGACGGTCGATATCAGCGAGGCCGACGGCCCCACCCAGGACATGTCGTAGACGCTGTAGTCGCGCGGTGGGTCGATCATGCCGAACCACGCCTCGTAGAGCTGCGAGTGCGGCCCGTCGACGTACGGTCCGGTGGGCAGCTCGGTGTCCTGGAGCCCGGCGCGCTCGATGACGTTCCGGGTGATGCAGTGCTCGGCGGTGGTGCCGGTCCCCCGTTCCAGGAGTTGGACCAGGAGCAGGTAGTTGGTGTTCGAGTACACGCCCGGAGTGCCGCCCGGGGCGCCGACGGCGGGTGCGGTGACCCCCATCTCGATCAGTTCGGTGGGGTCGAACCGCGTGAACCGGTGGTCGTCCAGGCTCTGGGGTCCGGTGTCCGCGAGGACGGGGTACGCCTTGAGGGAGGGGTAGGCGTACGGGAGGTACTCGGCGAGGCCGCTGGTGTGGTTGATCAGCATCCGGACCGTGATCGCGTCACCGCGTTCTCCGGGAACCAGCGTCGGAAGGTAGCGGCCGATCGGTGTGTCGAGCCCGATCCGACCGCTCTCGACCTGCTGCAGCACCGCGGCGGCGGTGAAGGTCTTGGTGATGCTGCCGACGCGGTGCCGCATGCCGGCGGTGACGGGGCGGCCGGTGGCGACATCGGCGACCCCGGCGGCTCCGCGCCAGACCCGGTCGCCGTCGCGCACCTCGGCGAACAGGCCCGGCATCCCGGCGCGGTGGACGTTTTCGATGGCGGCGTCCAGCGCCGCGGAATCCAGTGGGTTCTTCACGTCATGCGTCCTTTCGTGTTGCCCGGGGTGAGCTCCGCGTCGGTCGCCTGACCCGGACAACCGGGCACGAGTGGTATGCCGACCCGCCCGGCATACTCATGTCCTCATTATGCACGCGGTGCGTGCATCACCAAGTGCACAGATAGGCTGAGATCCGGTGAGAGGAGCGAGATGGCAGGTCGAAGGCGTTGGACGACCGAAGAGATCCTGGAAGCGGCGGCAGAGCTGCTGCGCACGAGCGACGCGGATTCGTTCAGCGTGCGCAAGCTGGCCGCGGCCCTCGGGACGGATTCCTCCAGCCTCTACCGGCACTTCCGCAGCAAGACCGAACTGCTGCGCGCGGTCGCCGACCGGATCCTCCTGGCCGCGATGGACGGCCACCGCCCCGAGGGCGACTGGAAGCAGCGCATCACCGCCCTGGCCCTGCGCCTCAGAGAGGCCTTCGGCCGGCAGCCCCAGCTCGCCGCGGTCTGGGGGCGCTACGCCTCATCCGGCACCGGTTCCCGGCTGGTCATGGAAGAGGTCCTGCTGGCCCTGCGCGCGTCGGGACTGCCCGACGAGGAGATCCCGGTGCGCTACCACCGGTTGGCGGTCCTCATCGCCGCGCTGATCGCCTCCGAGGCCGGGGTCAGCACCGTCGCGCCCGGAGAGTACGAACAGGCCATGGAACTGTTCCGCGTCGCGGTTCTGGGCGCCGACCCCGAACGCTTCCCGGCCCTGGCCCACTTCGCCCGCGACGTCCGTCCCCTCGGGGCGGATCGCCGTGCCGCGTTCGAGGAGATCCTCGCCGCCCAGCTCGACCACATCGAGGCGGCGATCCGCAAGGACTGAAGGCGCGGGGAGGTGTTCACCGGGCCCTCGTCGCCTGCCGGGGCACTACGCCTTCCGGGCCAGCCCGGCGACGATGAGGCGTTCCCAGACGCTGAGTTCCCGTTCCGTGCCGCCGGCGTTCCACGGGTTGGGGGCCGTGTCGGGACGCCACAGGGGCGCGGGGACGATCCCGGGGTCGAGGGTCTCCAGGCCGTCCAGCAGGGAGGCGATCTCCTCGTCGGTGCGCCACCGGCCGCGGCCGAAGGTCTGCTGGAGGACCCGCTCGGCCTCCGCGGTCTCCGGGTTGTCGCCGGAACGGAAGTGGCTGACGAAGAAGTGACTCCCGGAGCGCACGTGGTCGCGCCAGTGGCGGACGATCCCGGCCGGGTCCTCCTCGTCGTTGACGTGGTGGAGGATGGCGCTGAGGACGACGGCGACGGGGCGGTCGAAGTCGATCAGATCCAGGGTGTCCGGGTGGGTGCGGACGCCTTCGGGGTCGCGTACGTCGGCCCGGACGACCCGGGTCCGGTCGTTCTGCTCCAGCAGCGCACAGCCGTGGACCAGCACCTGGGGGTCGTTGTCGACGTACACGATCCGGGACTCCGGGGCGTGCCGCTGCGCGACCTGGTGGACGTTGTCGGCGGTCGGCAGACCACTGCCCAGGTCGATGAACTGCCGTATGCCGGTGGTCGTCACGATCTGCGCGATCGCCCGCGTCAGGGCCGCGCGGTTGGCGAAGGCGATGGCCACCGAACCGGGGAGGTCCCGGAAGAACACGTCGCCGACCTCCCGGTCCACGGCGTAGTTGTCCTTGCCGCCGAGCAGGTAGTCGTAGACGCGGGCGATGCTGGGCCTGGTGGAGTCGATGGAGGAGCCTTCAACCGTCATGCCCGCCATCCTCCCCCGCGACGCCGCCCGCCCACCGGCGTTCCGGGATCCCCGGACGGACGGATCCCGAGGCCGCGTCGGCCCCGGTCCTCGGCCGCGCGGAGACGGCCGCCCTGGCCGCCGGTACGGTCGGCTGCGACGAGGGTGCTGTGGACGTCGAGAACCCGGAAGCGCGCCGGTTCGCCACGGGTGGGGCGGCGGGGTGACCCGGCGGATGCCGGGCGGGAACCGCTGCGGCCGTCCCCGGTCGGCCGGCAGCGGGCGTCGTGGCCTGTGGCGGGATCAGCGGCGGTGATCGACGAAGACAGGTACGGGAAACGCAACACCGCCGGGCGCGCGGTCGATCGGTGGCTATCGCGGTGCCGTCCTCGTCCTCAACGGATTCCGGAAGTGATCACAGCCGAGGAGACGGCCGGGCCGCGAGGCGGAGGGCTTCGGCGGCAACCTCGGCCGAGTCACGGTTTCAGAGGCATCCGGGCGGTCGCCCGCGTGACCCTCCGGTGCCTCGCCGAGGACGCCGCCGGACTGTCCCAGAAACTCATCGCCCGTTCGACGTAGCCCTTCACGGCGTGAGCACGGGCAGCCCGGACCCGTGCCGTAGACGTGAGCCGCGACGGTCCAGCGCGGTTCAGAAGTAGTGGGCCGCAATGCCGTGGTCGCCGCGGGAACCCTTGCGGATCGTGTACTCGGGAACCGCCTTGGTGTACACGCCGTAGGGGTCTTCCAGCCCCTCTTGGCGGGCGACTGGACGGATGCTGAAGCGCAGGCTGTGAATCCTGTCGGGTGTGGTGTTGTTCAACTCGGCGAGGCGAGCGCGGATGTGGGGCTCGGCCTCGGCGTGTGCCTCGGAGAGGGTTCCGCGTAGGGCGTAGGTGCCCTCATCTGCGTAGTAGGGGATGCGTGAGTGGTCACGTCCATCCACGCGGTACTTCGCGGCCCAGGCGCAGCCGAGGGGGTCGGGACCGAGAGGGTGGTGATCGGAGCCGTCGCAGGCTCCGAGGGGGGCGAGCTCGTGGTGCACGACCGTGCCGTCTTCCGTGAGTACGCGCTCCTGGTGACAGCCTCGGCATGTGCCCGTCTGCTTCCTGGTGGTCATGGCGCCTCCTGATGTCTGCCGGCTGCCGCTCCGGGCGTCGTCACTCGCTCATGATTCCCTCCACGGTGCGTCCCGGTCGATCGGTTTCGACGAAGACGTTGTTCAGCGGCGTGTTCCAGCGGAGCTTGTGCTGAGTCCGCGTAACGCGTCGCGGTCCTCTCCACGGCGAGGACGTGGTCACGTCGGCGGGGCGCAGGCGTCGGCAATGGCCCGTGTGTCCCAGTAGAACGGACGGACCTCGGTGATCCGCCCGTCCTTGACCGTGATCGTCTGCAGGATGGGGAAGCCGAGTTCACGGCCGGTCGCGCGAGCGCGGGCACGGACCTGGGTGAGCACGACCGCGGTCTCACCGGTGGCCAGGAACTCCTGCTCCACCATGTCGAACGACTCCCACACCTCTCCCATCCTGAGGAAGAACCGCGCCAAGCCGTCGTGCCCGCGCCACGTGCCTCCGTAGGGCAAGGCATCTGCCTGGTGCAGTTCGACGTCCTGCGCGAAGAAGGGCGCGAGCAGATCGAACGAGGCCTCGCCGGGGCCTCCCGCCGCCAGGTACTCCGCCTCAGCCGCGTACATGCCGGTGAGAACCGTCGCTGACTCCGTGGTGGATGGCATCGTCATAGCACCAGCCTGCGCACCGCGACAGGATCGTGCTGGCGGCAATCGGACATCGTTGTGCGGCGGCGGCCGGCACTTCCGCAACCCGCCCCACGCGCCGGTTCGGTGGAGGACGGTCGGTGCCGCCGGGGACAGGACGGTGACCCCGTGGCCTCCTCCAGAGGCTGCGGTCAGTGGAAGGTGTTACTTTCCGTGACATGACCGATCACGCGCTATGGCTGCTGCGGCAGGAGCGCCGCCTGGCCGAACTGGCCGCCTTCCCCTTCGACTTCGACCTCGACCGCGCCGCCCACGGCCACGTCGAGGAGGTCCGCCTCGCCTCGGGCGGACCGCTGGAGACGGTGGCCGGGGACGACACCGGCGGCACGTACTTCGCGTGCGCGGACGGCTCGGTGCTCTACGCCGACTCGGAGGGCGCCGCGGGGATCATCGGCTCCAGTGTCGACGAGGCCCTGGAGCTCGTGATCGGCCTGCCCGGCTGGCGCGGCTACACGCGTCTGTCACCGGACGACGGCGAGGAGAAGATCCTGGCGTGCGTCGCGGAGACCGAGGACGAGATCCGTGAGTACTACGGAATCGACGAGGAGCGGTCCGAACTCCGTGCGGCACTGGGCTTCCCCGAACGCTCCCCGGTCGAACTGGTGGGCAGACTGCGTGCCGCCCTGCTGCGCACCGAGCCCGACTTCGTCCTGCTCAACGCGGATGAGGGGTGCGCCTACGACCGGTTGGGCCCGGACGGTCCCCCGCTGTGGGAGACAGTGCTCGCGGCGGGCCGCGCCGATCTCGCCCGCCTGCGGGAGGGGGACCCCACGGCATGGCGTGAGGTCGCCGAGGACCCGGTCCGGCGCCGGATCACCCTGCGGGCCGCGCAGTTCGACCGCGCCCAGGGCGATCTGGAGCTGCTGCGGCACCTGCTGCGGCACGAGACACGGTCCTCGATGACGGACGAACTGCGGCTCGCGGCCGTGCTGGTCGGGCTCCACGGAGACACCGGGGATCTGCCGCTGCTGCTCGACGTACGGGAGACGGACTTCGACACGGCGTGCGGCCTGGGCGGCATGCCGGAACCGGGTGCGAGCGCGGACGAGTTGCGACAGTGGGCGCGGGAGCTCGACGAGTCGATGTTCGGAACCGACCCGTCGGACGAGCCGGTCTCCACCTGGACCGACCTGGCGCGGGACCAGGGGATGACGGACCTCGCGCGGGTGGCGCTGATCCGCGAACTCGACAGCATCTTCATGGACCAGAGCAGACTCAGCCGCCCCGAGGCGCCCCGCGCCCTGGCCACGGCTCCGCTGAGCGGGCTCGCCCGGGACTTCGAGGAACTCGGCGACCTTCCCCAGGCGCTGCGCGCCCAACGCCTGTACGCCGCTCTTCAGGAGACGGCGTGGGACCGGGCCTCGGCCCGGCACACCCTCGCCCGTCTGGAGCGGGAGGCGGGCCGGCTGCCGCAGGCGGCTGACAGCCTGGCCGCCGTGCGCGACGCCCTGGCCACCCCGGGCGACGACTCACTGCGCCACTGGCAGCGGGTCAACCTCGGCCGCTACATCGCCGAGGAGCACTACCGGCTCACCCTCGCCCTGGCCGACGCGGGCCGCCCCGAGGAGGCCCGTGCCCTCCTCACCGCCGCCGACGCCGTACTCGGCGAACTCTCGGGCAACGCCGCCAAGGGCGTCCGCGAGCTCGCCGAGCGGACCGCCGCGAAAGTGCGGGAGGCCGATTGAGGACGGGCACGGTGGGCGGCCGGCCCACCAGGAAGCAGGGGCTGCCGAAGCAGTCAGTCTCCTCGCCCGCTACCCCGCGCGGCGCCCGGGGAAGCGCACGGCCGTCGCCGCTCGCTTCTCAGGGCTCTCCGCGCCACAGCGTCGCGCGAGTGCCTTGAGGCGTTCGAGTTCCTGTCGCGCCGCTGTCGGGTGGGCGAGGGCGAGGGCCATGCCGGCGCGGGCCGGGATTCGGAGTCACAGGTCCTCGTCGAGGTCGTCGTCACCGTAGTCGGACTCGCCGCTCCCTCCGCTGCCGGAAGCCGAGCCGGCGCCGTCCGAGGAACTGTGACCCCCGCCGGACGAGGATGCATACGACGACGCGTACGAGGAGTCGTAGCCGCTGGACCCGCTTGAGGAGGAGCTGTCCTCATGGGCGGTGCTGGACGAGCCGTGGCCGCCGGGGCCCGTGTGGTGGTCGCGTGATCCGCCGATGACATAGCCATGTGGGGCATTCGGGGAGGGGCGCTCCTCTGCCCCGTCGAGGGGGAGGGGAGAGGCGGGGGGCTCTGCCGCGTCCGTCGCGGTGCCCGGAGGGAGGGCCGTGAGCTCGGTGTCGTCCGGGAGGGACGGTTCACGCAGGCCGTGTGAGGCCGCGTAGGCGTCCGGGAACCGGTCCGCGAAGGCCGCCGGGTCGGAACCGTCGGGGGCGTCCGGGGACATATCGGGCAGAAGGAGTGCGCCCACCGGTGGCAGGACGGCGAGCGGGCTGAGCGGCTTCACCGGGATGCGCCGCAGGGAGGCGCGACGGAAGAAGAGACGCCGGATGCCCCGGTGGGCCTCGCGTGCCTGCTGCTCCAGTGTCCGCGCCTCGTGCCGTGTCGCAGCCGGGGAGACCTCGGAGAAGTGCCGGATCGCGGTCTCCAGCCAGTCACGCGTCTCGCGGACGTCACCCGACGCCGCCCAGGCGAGCCCCAGGTTGTACGCGGCCTGCCCCCGGCCGAACCGGTCCTCCTCCGGAAAGGCGTGGAACGCCCGCTGGTAGGAGTTCCGGGCGGACGGCTGATCGCCGGTCCGCAGTTGGACGTTGCCCAGGTGCAGGAGCGACCGGCCCTCGTCGCGTCCGTCCCCGCTCCCTCTGCTGCGGTCGACGGCCTGCTCGTGATGGGCGAGGGCCCGACGGTCGTCTCCGCGACGGGCCTCGATGACGCCGAGGTGGTTGAGGACCGCGGCGATCCCGCCCGCGGACTCCAGGGCGGCCAGGACGGGGCGCCGCCCGCACGCCCCGAGCACGCTCTCCAGGGCGGCGACGACCTCGTCCCCGGGCGGCGAGGGATCGTCGAGCTCACTCAGCGCCCGGTACATGAGGGGGAGCGCCGCGTCCGGGTGGCCGTTGGAGAAGGTTCCGACGTCCATCGATGCCCGGTAGCGGGCCAACGCATCGTGCAGCAGCCCCTGCTGGTGGTACGCCCGGCCGGTCTCCAGCAGCAGGTGGCTCTGTTCTTCCCGGAGGTCGAGGTGTCGCGCCGAGCGGGCCGCCGCTTCATGGGTGAGCACCCAGTCGTCCCAGTGTTTGCGCAGGTCGAAGAAGGGCGTCAGGCTGAGGGTCAGGGACACGGCGTGTGCCCGAGTGTGCCGGTGCTCCTGGGCGCGGACCACCGCGGCCACCAGGTTAGGCCGCTCCGCGTCCAGCCAGGCGAGCGCGGACCCGGTGCCGCGCATGCCCGCCAGGGCGCGGGCCGCGGAGTGCGGCGCCCGTTCCTCCCACGGATTCCCGTGGGCCGGGGTCCGGAGGCGGTGGGCGGCACCGGGCAGCCACCCGGTGGCATGTCCGGCCGTCACCACGTAATGGTCCATGAGCCGGACGAACGCGGCCTCCCGCTCCTCGCCGGCGACCTCCTGACAGCGCTCCCGGGCGTACAGCAGCACCAGGGACTCGAAGCGGTACCCGTCGTAGCCGGCGTTCCGTTCGACGAAGCGCAGCTCGTACAGTTCCCTCAGCCGCCTGGCGGCCACGAGCGGTGAGACCCCCGCGAGGGCGGCGGCGGCGTGGACGCCGATGTCGGGCCCGGGGTGGAGGGCCAGAAGCGGCAGCAGTCCCCGGGCGTGGGACGAGAGCATCTGGTACGACACGTCGAGCGTGGAGCGTACGCTCCGGTCCCCGGTGTCCAGTTCGGCGAGTCTCCTCGCGGAGTCGGTGAGTCTGTCGCGGAGCTTGCCGACGGACATGCCCGGCCAGGTGACGAGCTGGTGGGCCGCCCGCATGAGGGCGAACGGCAGGCCGTCGCAGAGCTCGGCCACCGCCCGCGCGCTGTCGGGGTCCTCGGCGACCCGCCGGTCCCTGCGGAGTGCGTGCCCGACGACGGCGTCCAGGAGGGCCACGGCGTCGGAGGGCGCGAGCCGGTCCAGCGCGTGGAACGCCGCGTGCTCGTCCAGCAGCGACGCCAACTGCCGGCGGCTGGTGACCAGGAGCCGGCCGGTCCCGGCGGGCGGCACGAACGGGGTGACCTGTTCGGCCGCGGTCGCGCCGTCCACGACGATCAGTATCGGCTTGCCGTGCGCCTCGGCATGGGCGAGCAGGTACCGGCCGAACAGCTCCCGCTGCTCGTCGGGCGTCCCCGGCCGGGGCAGAGTCAGGGGCATGTCCAGCGCCACGGCCAGCATGCGCAGCGCCCGGCCCATCGCGTCGCCGGCCGTCCCCGGGTCGCCGGGCCGGTTGTCCACGTCGACGAACAGCTCGCCGCTGAACCAGCGCCGCCCGGCACGTCTCGCCTCCTGCGCCACCGCCCGGGCCAGGAGGGTCTTGCCCACACCCGCCGGGCCGTGGACGACCACCGGGCCCGGGGTGCCGCGGCGCGGGTTCAGCCGGGCCAGTACCTGCCGGACCTCGTCCTCCCGGTCGACCCACCGGCCGACGTCGGGCATCCGTCCCACCACCTGGATGCCGCCCTCACGGGGCAGGTGCCAGGTGTTGACCTGAATGTTCCGGTCCCCGATCTGCTGGGGGCTGTTGCGGTACGTGTTCCCTGCCGGGCGCGCGGCGTCACGCTTCACGTGTCGGAGCCGTAGTGGATCTGCATGTGGTTGTGGTTGCCGTACTGCTGGGGGGACTTGTCATACGTGTTGCCGTGGACGTGCAGCGCCGGATACCGATCCGCCACTCCCGGAACCAAGGAGACCAGCCGCCTCAGCTCCGCCTCCGCCCGCTGCCGTACCTGCTGGTCCGCGTCGTCGAGCAGGGAGGTGAAACGCGCTTCCCACAGACTCGCCTGACGGCTGCTTTCCTCCGCGTCGTCCGACGCGCGGAGCAGCGCCGTCCGCTCCAGGTCGGGCTCCACCTCGACCTCACCGTCAGGACGGCCCCGGAACAACCGGACCACGCCGCCCCGGACGCCCTCCCACGCCTCCGTCCCGGCGGCCTGTACGACGGCGGTCCCTCCGGCAGCGGCCAGCGCTATGAGCGACTCGGTCAGCATCCCCGCACCCTTTCCCCCTGAGCATGAACGGCATCCGGCTCCTCCCCGCCCCCGTCTGCGGGTAAACGACGTCCCCGACGCGGAGGGTAGCAATCCGCTGTATGGGGGCGGGAGTTGCGGCCGCGTGGGCTCTTCACGTGGGCCGACGGGTCGGGGTGGTCCTGCCCGCGCCGGTCGTGGATGCTGCGGTTCGGGGTCGCGGGCCTGATCTCCGACGGGAGCCGGGGCAGTGGGTGGGCTGGGGAGAGGTTGGGGGTACGGACCGCTCTGAAGCCATCGCCGTTGTACAGGCACGTTCTGTACGGGACGAGGGTGGGCGTGCGTACCCGGTATGGGGGAAGCGGGGCCAAGTGGCGCGAAAGATGCGGTGCGTATCTCTACTGTGAACTGTGAGTGACGGACGGGTGTGGTGCCTGCGGCGGGCGGCGCCACTGTGCGGGTGGGTGAGGTGAGGTCGCCGGTGACTACGACTCACGGTGAGAGCGAGACGGGCATCCTGCGGTGCTTTGGGCAGATGCTGAGGTTGCTGAGGACGAGCAGGGGGCTGACGAGGGCGGAGCTGGGTGCCAAGCTCAGCTACGGCGAGGACATGGTCACGTCGGTGGAGTTGGGGCGGCGGATTCCGAAGCCGGAGTTCATCGAGCGGGCGGACGCGGTGCTGGAGGCCGGCGGGCTGTTGGCGGTGATGAAGGAGGAGGTGGCTCGGGCGCGGTATCCCGCGTTCTTCCGGGATGCGGCGAAGTTGGAGGCGGAGGCGGTTGAGCTGCACGTGTATGCCAACCAGGCCGTTCCGGGCTTGTTGCAGACGGAGGAATACGCACGGGCCGTGTTCAGGGTACTGCGACCCCCGCTGGATGAGGGGATCGTCAACGAGAGGGTCGCCGCGAGGCTGGCACGCCAGGAGATCTTCCACCGCACGCCACATCCACTGATGAGCTTCGTCATCGATGAGTCCGTGCTGCGCCGTCCCATCGGCGGACGTGACGTGCTGCGGGGGCAGTTGGAGCAGATGTTGCTCGTGAGCCACATGCGGCACGTCGAGGTGCAGGTCATGCCGCTGAACCGTGACGAGAACGCAGGGATGGCAGGTCCGTTCACCTTGATCGAGACGAAGGGAGAGCGCAGGATCGCGTACGTGGAGGTGCAGAGCGTCAGCCGGGTGCACAGTGATCGGGAGTCGGTACGGGCGCTGGAAGCCAAGTACGGAACCCTGCGTGCCCAGGCCCTGACGCCGCGCGAATCGCTGGCGTACGTCGAGAAGTTGTTGGGAGAACTGTGAGCATCTACAAGGAAGCGCCGGGAGCGGATATCCGCCTGCGCTGGTTTAAGAGCAGCTACAGCAGTGAGGAAGGCGGGGAGTGCGTCGAGGTTGCCATCGACGGCATCGCCGTCCATGTACGTGACTCGAAGCAGGTGCTGGAGTGCGGGCCTGTGCTGAAGATCGGCCCGGCGGCGTGGTCGGCGTTGCTTGAAACGATGTGAGCTTGTACGGCTGCTACGACGGCCGGTGCTCCCCCGAGGGGAAGCACCGGCCGTCGTCATGAGGAACGGTACTTAGGCCTCACGGTTCGCCGGCGGAGTCCAGCGACCGGCGGCGATCTCCTTGTCGAGGCGAGCCTGGAAGTGCGCGTGGGCGGCACGCATCTCGGCCTCGCGGTCCGCCTTGTAGAAGGGGGCGGTGTAGCCGGCCGGGGGCGGGGTGGTGCCCGGGTTCTCCAGGTGGGCCAAGAGGTCGATGTAGTCCTGCTTGGTCTGGCCGAAACCGTAAGTATTGTGGTTGCCCGCAATTTTGCGGCCGTTGGCATCGAAATAGGTATCGGACTCATAGTCGGACATAATCGGGTAACGCGACGTGTAGATCGCGACAAGCTGGTCGGCGGTTATGCCGAGCCAGACGGAGACGAGCGCGTCTAGTTCTACGAGTGCGGCACGGCGCTCATACTCGGAACGGAGCGGTGTGTCATATTGCCAGGTGGCGGTGAGCTCGGCGGCGAGCGGTTTTAGGTTTGGCCAAGCGGGATTAGCCCAGTCCTCATAGCCAGCCCAACAGAGGTCGAAGAGTTCTTCCCAGATAGGCGAGTAGTGGATTGTGAGGGCATTTAGGCGGAGAGTGCGGAGGAGAAGTGCTGGAGCGAGGGGGTGGTTTTGTACGGCGGCTGGCATTTTGTGCGCCTCGGTAACCACGAGGTGTGAACGCCCTGTGATTCGAAGCAAGTAGTCCAACGGCAGCGCCGCCCAGAAGCCCGCGTTGAGAGCGGTGAGGCGATTGTTCGTCAACGCCATGGACCGGACGGTGTCGACATGTGCTGGACCCGGCGGAATTAGTGCGGCAAACAGGCTCCGTTCGGTATCGGCCGGGATCATGCTTCGCCATGCCAGACGGAAGTAGTCCGTGTAGCGGCGGTCCGCTACTGGGTCCCATAGGTCTTGCGCATCGCGGTATTGTTCTTCGGAACAGGCGCGTACGTAGTTGGTGTGAGGAATAAGAGATGCTGGCATCTCTTCCGGGTTGAACGCGGGCCAGTTCTGGCTTTGCCGATTGATTCCGTCAGGGTCCTTGAAGAACGGGTTGGCGATTCCGATGTGGCCGCCCTGGAGGATTAGCTCTGTCGGTTTGGTCGGTTCAGTGGTGGACCAGCGGTATAGACCGAGTTTTTTTGTTGCGAGATTTTCGAACATTCCAACAGAGATGCGAGGGTTCTGCTCGACGATACGGTCGATGACGTCGGAGAGTGTGGAGATTGCATCCTGTTCGTCAGTCGTGACCGGATATAGCAGTGGGGCTTGGCTGCTCGGGATCTTGCCGTCGCCGGAGAGCCGGTTCCACTCGGCGAGGCGGGCTGCGTCAACTTCGACCAAGCGGGAGCGGTGGGGGCGAAGATCCCATTTGCCATTGTGCTTAATCCCAGGCAGTGGGCCACGGCCGCCGTGGCCAAGTGAGGATACTAGGGTGTCGGGCGAGAAAAGCCAACTCAAATGGGTGAAGGATACCGATCTCGCCGGACCGTAAATATTGATGCTAAATTGTCGACTGTCCTTAATTTCCTTGAAGATTCTGATGGAGTTGATGAAATGGGCATGGATTCGGAGGTGTCTGTACGCTGCAGCGCGTAGTTGTCCTTCCTTTACGCCGCTGAAGTGTGTGTCTGGATGGATTAGTCCGGCCATTCCGGCGGGGCTTGTGTGACGCCAGGCCTGAATCATGAATGCGCGATAAAGGTCTGGACGGGTTCTGTTCAGCAGTGCGTACATCGGTGGAGCGGTGAGCAGTGTTGCTGTGGCGGAGATAGCGGCCAAGTCATCAAGAATGAAGGCGGTGTTTTTCTGGGAGTCAAGGAGTTCAGTCTTACGCGCAACCCATTCCGCAGCGCTCGGCTTCTCGGAGAGTTGGAACCACGGTTCCAGTTCGGCCAAAACGGCAGCCTCGTTCCAGTTCGGGCGCACCCACGGCGGATTTCCCACCTGCAGATCAAACCCCCCTTGCTCCGCGAAAACAGCTGCGTACTCCAACTCCCAGTGAAAGAACCCCTGCCGATCAGCCACATCCCGAGCAACCCCCGCCCACGGATACCGCGACTCCAGCGCGAAGAACCGCTCCATGCCCATCCACTCGGGCAACTCGTCCTCGTACCGCTCCAGTTCATCCAACGTCTCGAACTGAGCCACCAACGAATCCGCAGCCACATCCTGCGTCCCCAACAACGACTCGGCGAAGTCCAGCCAGTCATCCAGCGAGGCCAGCGGAATCACAGCCCGCCGCTCACCGCGAATCTGCTCCTTGCGACTACCACCCCGCGCGGTCTTCGACTTGACCTCGACGACCTGAACGTCACCGAACAGGTCCTCCGACTCGTACGTCTCCCGCGCGGGCGCACCCGACTGGGCCGGGACCGGGGCCGCCGACACGGTCCACCCCGCCGACTGCGAAGCAACCTCCGCCCCCCGCACGTACGCCTCATGCGACCCATCGAGCAGCGCAGCTTGCTGCACAGGCCAGAACCACAGCGCACACCACGCGTCCATCAGCGTCTTCAGCCGCCAGTACGGCGTATCCACCGCCTCCAGGTCCGCCTTGACCTTCTCCCTTGGCACCGCGACCTCGGGCGACCGCAGCCAGCCGTCCTCCGCGCCCCACACGTCCACCCGCCGCGAGATCTCCCGCTCGGAGATCTCCAGTCGGCGCACGACCAGCCCCCACAGGTACTCTGCGCGCCGCGCCAACCCCTGAAGCCGCTTCGTCTGCGTGGCATTGGGCGACTTGGTGATCGCCTTCCGCCAGGCACCCAGCGCCTTCGCCTCGGCCGGCGCCAGCGTCTTCGCCTCCTTCTCGGCCGCGACCGCGCCCCACTCCTTCGCCGGAAGCAGGAAGTGATGCACAGCCCCTTCAGGCAGCGGGGCCCCCGCCAGCGCCTCCGACAGCGGGAAGCGTTCCGGCGTCGTCCCCAGCCAGCCGCCCTTTTTCAGACGCTCAGCGGAGTAGATCTCCCGACGCCCGCCGATCAGCGAGTTGCCGCGCCGCAGGTGCAGCCCGAACCACGGCGCCTCCATCCCCGGATGCATCGTGTTGAGCCACAGCGACACCTCCGCCAGCTCCACCGCCGTGTTGTTGAGGTCGACGCCGTAGGAGTTGTGCAGCGCGATGTACGCCTTGGCCTTCTGCAGCTCGACCGCGTACTTCTCCGTGTCGATCGCGACGCCCAACTCGTCCTGCCGCCGACGCAGATACTCCGCCGCGACCTGATTGATCGCCTCATTGAGGAACGCACCCGAGCCGAGCGCCGGCTCGCAGATCTTCCACTCCAGCAGCTCGCGCGCCTCGGTCACCGTGTCGTCCTGGTCCAACCGGTGCTGCAAAGCAAGCTGGACCGTCACCCGAGTCAGCGACTCCGGCGTGTAGTAGGAAGCCGACGTCTGCCGGTCCCGCCCCGACAGCCGGTACACGAACGCCCCCGGCGCATACCGGACCCGCCGCTCCTCGCCCGTGTCCTCGTCCTTCTGCCGGACGAACACCTCGTCGGGGTACTCGTCGGCCTTCGTCGCCGGAACCAGCCACGAACCGTCCTTCGGATCACCGTTCTTGGCGACCTCGTACAGCTCCTCGCCCGCGACGAAGCCCGAGTACGACATCAGCCCCTCGTACACGGCCCCGAGCTGGTTGATGCCGAGCTGGGCATACGAGATGAAGCCACCACGCTCCCGCTTCTTGCCGCGCGTGAGCATCAGCAACCGCAGCACCCGGTACAGCGTCTCGTTGCGCAGCCGGGTGTCGATGAACCGCTCCCCGCCCTCGCCCTCGGCCTCACCCTCGACACGCGGGTCGGGAACCGCACGCGCGCCGATCAGCCGGATCGCCTCCGGCTCGAACAGCTTGGAGTGCAGCGGCTCGAACCGCAGCCCCACGTCCTCGGACGCCTTCGCGTCGACCACCCCGTGCGTACGGCGCGGCCGGTAGCCCTCCTGCACCTTGCCGAACAGCAGGTCCAGCGACTCGTACAGGTAGAACCCCTTGCGGGACTTCTCGTCGACGAGATCCCGCTCGGCGATCAACTCGCCCAGTCGGCCGAGCCCGTACCCCATCTGGTACTCGGGGTAGTCCGACGGCAGGATGCCCAGCTCAGGCCGGGCCTCCGCGTACAGCAGGAACAGGATCCGGTACAGGTACCGCAGCGACTCACGCGTCAACTGCCGCCCCAGCTCCGGGAGTTCCTTGACCTCCTCCGGACGGACACCGCCCTCCCGCAGCCGGTCGAGGACCTCGTTCGCGATCAGCTCGACGCTCAGCCGCAGCCCGTCCCGCAGTTCACTGCTGACGCCCACCGCGTGCTTCGTCGACTTGTCCACCAGTGTGGCGAGCGGGTTCTCCCCGCCCTCCTCCGGCGTGCGCAGCGAGTCCGCGCCGAACAGCGCGGCCACCGTGTCGAGTTCGCCGCCCGCCTTGGTGTCGTTGCGCTCCAGGGACGCATCCAGCGACACCGCGAGGTACCGGCCCTCACCCCACGCCGCCCGGTCCGCGAGCACCACCACACCGCCGACCAGCAGCAGCACATAACGCGGCGCGTCCTCACACGCGAACAGGAACGACGCAAGCTTGGAACCCGTGACGACCGTGTGCTGACCGTCCAGGCGCAGCTCACTCAACAGCCGCCCCGCCCCGTCCGGGTCCAGCGCGTCATCGGGCTCCGCCGACCAGCCGCAGTCCAGCGCGACGAGATCCTTCTCCGCGTGCGCGACCGTCACCTCGTACGACTGGTCCGCGCGCACGACGGTGAGCGTGCCCGGCTTGGCGTCGAAGCCGAGAGCGCGCAGCACCTCCGCGTTCAGCACACGCACGCGATCGCGCCACTCGGGGGCGTCGTACGTCACGGCGTCGTCACCGGTCGCCGCCTGCTCCTCGTCCATCGTGAAGTAGGACCGAGCTGCGAAGTACGTGCGCCGCAGCGCCCGCAGGCCCGCGCGCGGGGTGACCGGAAGCGCACCCTCGGGCCGCTCGGCGCCGGCGGCGTCCTCCTCGCGCTGCTTCCACTCGGCGAGCAGACCGGACTTCAGGTCCTTGGGCAGGACCTCGGCGAGGTAGTGCGCGGAGAAGTAGTCGCCGCGGTTGACCAGGGAGTCGAACGTCATCGTGAGATACCTCTGGGTGGGTCGGTCAGGCGGCGGCGTGGGCCGGGGCGAGGACGGCGAGGACGCGGAGCATCGGGCGGCCGGTGGTGAGGAGGGAGTCCGCGAGCGAGGCGAGCCGGTCGCGCGTGGCGGTGGGCGCGGAACCGCCGCCCGCCGTCAGCGTCGGCTGCTCCCACGCGCCCAACCGGGACTTGTACTCCTCGATGGGCGCCCGCAGCGGCTCGTCCCACGCCTCACGGTGCTGCTCCAGAAACGCCTCCGCCGTGTCCAGGACGCTGGGGATCGCCTCGGCGAGACCGGCCGTGTCGTGGGCGAGGTCCGGGTTCGCCATCGTCGGACCGACCTGGGCGCGGCGCAGCACCGCCACCATGTCGTCGTCGACCTCGCCGTCCGCGGTGACCGCCATCCACTTCACGACGGTCGGGCGGCCGAGGGCGTTCGAGTAGATGCCCTGCACGAGATACGTGGGCCGGGGCACGTCGGCGGTCAGCACCGGCGCCTCCTGGCGGTCCAGGCGGACCAGGACCTTGTCCGTGAGCCACTCCATGACCGGGTGCAGGTCGGTCAGCAGGGAGATGTCGGGCCAGCTGGACGTCGCCGAGGCGCGGGCGCGCACGAGGCTGCTGTCGGCGAGCCGCCGGTTGAAGGTGACCTTCAGCCGGTCGCGCAGGCCCTGCTCACGGACGTACTCCGGGGGCAGCGCCTTGAGGCGGTGGACCAGGTCGGAGGGCGGGACGAAGGAGAGCAGGCCGGTCTCGGGGTCGGCGGACAGGTCGAGGCGGTCGTGGGCGTCCGGGTAGACCTCGCGCAGCGCCTCGTCGAGGAACTCACGGGCGGAGCCGAACAGCCGGGGCACGTCCGCCCGGGGCACCGCCCCGTCGCCGTCGCCGTCACCCGTGCCGGCGGCGTCGTCCTCCGGCTCGTCGCCCACCGCGCCGAAGAAGTCGGCGAGGAAGTCGTCCATGCCGTCCTCGTCACCACCGTCGCCGGAACTCCGGTCGGCGTCCAGGGACTCGTCCACGCCCCGGCCCCGCAGCAGATCCTGGATGAGGGACTTCTCCTCGGCCTCCGCCCGGTACAGGCCGGACACCGCCTCCGCCGTGCCCAGCGACCGGTGCGCCTCGGCCTCCCGCTCCAGCAGGCGCTCGGAGACGAGCGTGTCGTCCTTGGCGCCGTCCACCGAGCTGGTGAGGACCAGCGCCCGGAACTGCGGCTGGTGCGGCTGCCCGTAGCGGTCGATGCGGCCGTTGCGCTGCTCGATGCGGATCAGCGACCAGGGCACGTCGTAGTGGACGAGCTGGTGGCACTGGCGGTGCAGGTTGACGCCCTCGGAGGCGACGTCGCCCGTGAACAGGATGCGTACGGGCGTGTCCGCGAGGCCGAAGTCCTCCACGCACTGCATCTGCTGCTCGTCGGACAGGCCGCCGTGCATGACCCGGGCCGCCTGCTCGGCGGCCTTCCCCTTGAAGCCGAGGGCCGCCGGCACGGTCCGCGCCAGCCACTCCAGCGTCTGCACCCGCTCGGAGAACACCACGACCCGGGTGTCCGACTTCGGCCCGACCCCGATCTCCCGCAACTGCTCCACCAGCGCGCCGAACTTGCCCGAGTCCGCCTCCGCCATGCCCGACGCCAGCTCAAGGAGCCGGTGCAGCGCCGCGCGCTCGGCGGCCGTCGCCTCCGGGTCGTCCTTCTTCTCCAGCGTCTTGATGCGCGTGCTGACCGTGGCCTTCAGCGCCGTATGCGAGGAGAGGAAGGACTTCAGCAGCGTGTACGGGAACAGCGGCACGTCGCTGACCGACTTCGACCCGTCGGACGGCAGCCACACCGCCGCCAGCTCCTCGAAGACCTTCTCCTCGGCCGGAGTCGCCGTCACCCGGACCGAACGCGACGGGCCCCGGTCCGCCCACTGGCCCTTCATCTGCTCCCGCACCTCGGGGCTGACCTTCGTACGCCGGATGAACAGGTGCTTGATGTCGTCGGCGCGGTAGTGCTCCGGGTCGCGGATCGCGGCCGGGTCGAGCAGCGAGATCAGCTCGGCGAAGGAGCGGGCGTCGCCGTTGTGCGGGGTCGCCGAGGCCAGCAGCAGGGCGTCCGTGTGCGGGGCGAGGGTGCGGGCGAGCTGGTTGCGCAGGGAGCCCTTGTTGATGAGGTTGTGCGACTCGTCGATGACGACCGCGTCCCAGTTGATGCGCTCCAGGTGATGCTTGTACTGGTCGGTGTTCTTCAGCGTGTCGATGGAGACGATGACCCGCTTGAAGTACGTGAACGGGTTGCGGCCCGCCGGGATCTCCCGCTGGATCCGCTCGATGCCCACCGAGTCCAACCGCACCAGCGGGATCGCGAACCGCGTCCACAGCTCGTGCTGGAACTGCTCCAGGACGTGCTGCGGGGTGACGACGAGGATGCGCTCGCCCCGGCCGCGGCGGATCAGCTCGGCGAGGGTGAGGCCGATCTCCAGGGTCTTGCCGAGGCCGACCACGTCCGCGATGAGCAGGCGCGGGCGCAGGTTGCGGCCCGACAGGGCGAGCTGCGCGGGGCGCTGCTGGTAGGGGAGGGCGTCCAGGAGGAAGGAGTCCGCGAGCGCCAGCCCGCGCTCGGCCTGCGGCAGCGGCGTCTTGCGCAGCACCGCCTCCAGGAACAGGCGCGAGCGGCGGAAGTTCGGCGAGTCGTCCCGCACCAGGCGGGTCCGCCTCGGGTCGAGCAGCTCGATCCGGTCGAGCTTGTCGAAGAACACCGCCTCCTGGTCGCGCACGAAGTCCGACGCGCCCACCGCCTCGATCCTGGCCCCGTCGTGCTCGGTCCGCGTGGCGTTGCGCACCAGCCACACCTCGTCCCGTACGAGGATCTGGGCGCCCGGCGGGTACTGGGCGTCCTCACCGCTCGTCGCGGGAGCGGTGCTCAAGTCGGCGGTCACGCGGGGCCTCCTGGGCGATCGTGTCGATGGGGTGGACGTGGGGTGGGGCGGACGGCCGGTGGTGGGGCACGGCCGGAGCGGCGGGACGCGGGGCCGGGGGAGCGGGCATGGGGCCCGTCCCGGCCGACCGGCCGCCGGTGTCAGAACGGGGCCTTCGCCGCGTACGCGGTACGCAGCCGCTCCGCCGTCCTGCGGGCCTGTACGGAGTGGCGCAGCGAGTGCGTCGCCGCCTTCGGATGCTGGGGATCCGCGGGCGGGCGGCGGTCCGGCGCCGGTCGTTCGCGCCGGGACCCGTCGGGACGGTCCCGCGGCCCGGCGGGTACGACGCCGGGGGAGCCGGGGACCCGAGGGCCGGCGGGGCCGGGGGAGTCGGCGTGGGCCGGAGGGACGGCGGGGCCACCGGGGCCGGTCTCGACCAAGGTGGCGGGGGAGACCGGCGGGGCATCGGCCGGGGCCGGTGTCTCCGGCTCGGCCGGACGGATCTCCGTGGCCGGGGTGTCGTTCGCGGGGGCGGGCCAGGCGACGGTGGGGATGCCGTCGGAGGGTGACTCCTTGTGCCGCTGCCCCGCCGTGTGCGCGGTGAGCCTGCGACGTGCCTGGGCGATCTTCATGCCCTGGGCCTCGATCACCGAGCGGCACCGCTGCACCACCTCGGTCAGCGACGGCCGGTCGGCGGCGCCGTGGGCGAGCATGCCGGTCAGCAGCGGCTCCAGCTCGTCCGGCACGCCGGACAGGTCCGGTGCCGTACCGGGGTCCGTGACCAGGTGGAACACCATGTACGGGGTGGCCGCCTCATGCGGATAGTGCCCCGTCACGGCGAAGAGCAGCAGGGCCCCCAGCGCGTACACGTCCACCGCCGCCGTCAGCGGCTTCACGCCCGCGGCCTGCTCCGGGGCCATGCAGATCGGGGTGCCGACGACCTGATGGGGGGCGGTGAGGGAGACGGACGACTCGGTGAACGCGGCCAGGCCGAAGTCGATGATCTTCGGGCCGTTCGGTCCCATCAGGACGTTGGCCGGCTTGAGGTCGCGGTGCAGCAGGCCCTGGGCGTGCACGGCCGACAGCGCCTCCGCGAGGACCGCGCCGAGGGCCGCGGTGAGGACGGACGGCAGCGGTCCGTGCGTCTTGACGTGCCGCGCGAGGTCCGGGCCGTCCACGTACTCGGTGGCCAGCCACGGCTGCTCCGCCTCCGCGTCGGCTCCCAGGAACGCCGCGATGCGCGGGCCCCAGATGGTCTTGAGCACCTCGATCTCCTGCGCGAACCGCTGCCGGGACTCGGAGTCCACGACCGACGGTTTGATCACCTTCACCGCGGCGGGCTCACCGCCCAGGGACTCGCCCAGGAAGACCTGGCCCATGCCGCCCTGGCCGATCCGGCCGAGGAGCTCGAAGTCACCCATCGAGGGCGGGTCCTCGGGGTTCAGGGGCGTGATCTGCACGTGTGTCCTCGGCATTCGGTCCTGGCGGGCGTCCGATCAGCCGCGATGCGCGCCAGGAGACACGGTAGTGGATGAGGTCGGGTTCGGGGACGAGGGTTACGGAACGGAGATACCGGCCCCTATGGGCGAAGAACGGGGGAGGGCGTGCGCGGTGCGCGTGACGTCACGTCCCGCGCGGCAGCAACTGGCCGCCCGTGAGCCCGCCCGCCAGCAGCCGCGCCGTCTCCTCCGCCAGCAGGGCCGCCCGCCGCGCCTCCGCCCGGAGCGCGTGCACGTGCCGGAACGCCTCCCCGTAACGCCGCTGCTCCTCCAGCGGCAGCAGCGGTACGCGCAGCCGCCCCGGACTGAGGTGGAGCGCCGAGCTGCCGGTCGAGGCACCGGCCAGGTTGGCCTCGGCGCCGAGGAAGCCGAAGAGGAACCAGGGGTCCAGCCGCGCCGGGTCCGGCCGGAACAGGTGGACGCCCGCCCCCAGCAGGGCGCCGGCCTCCGCCTCGCCCGCGACCCGGGCCACGGGGCCGGTGCCGCCGACCAGGTTGCGGACCAGGACGTCGCCCTCGGTGATCTCCGGCATCTGCTCGGCCCGCACGTCCAGGACCTGCCCCGTCGGCCCGGTCCCGCCGGCGATGTCGCCGCCCGTCAGAACAGGCAGGCGTTCCCCGCCGTCGGCGCCCGCCTCCGTGTCCTCCGCCCCGGCGGCCGCCGCCCGCGGCGAGACCGGAACCGCGCGCAGCACCTTCAGCGCCCCGCCCCGGGCCAGGTCCGCCACCGTGGCCGTGCGCCACTCGCGGGCCGAGGCCCCCGCCGCGTCCCACGACGCGGTGCCGGCCAGTTCGGCCACCGTCCGCGCCGCCGCCGCCAGCCCCTCGCGGGCCGCCGCGGCCTCGCGGGCCAGTTCCCGCGGGTCGACGTCCGCCTGCGAGGCACGCACCTGCCGGGCCGGGGTCACGTCGACCACCTCGTCGAGCAGGTCGACCACGCTCACCGCCCGCGCCACACCGGCCCGCGCCTCGAACCCGTCCGGGTCCTCGGCGTACGCCGTCCACGCGGAGACGATCTGCTCCGTCACCCGTACCCAGTCCACCGAACCCGAACGGGTAGCGCCGCGCCCCGGCGCCGACGGCTCGCCCACCGTGTCGACGAAGAGCACCGTCTGGTACGCGGGCCGGGTCGGCTCCGGGCGTTGCAGCACCCACACCTGCAGGCCGATGTGGAGCGGGATCGCCGCCCCCGGCGGCAGGGCCGCCACCACCCGCAGCGCGCCGCTGCGGATCAGCTCGGCGCGGACGCGGCGGCCGGAGGAGCGGGACGCCGTGGCCGGCGGGAGGAGCAGCACGGCGTGGCCGCCCGGTTCGAGGTGGGACAACGCGTGCTGGACCCAGGCCAGTTCGGACTCGGCGCGGGACGGGAAACCGTACGCCCAGCGCGAGTCGTAGGCCAGCTCGTCGTGGCCCCAGTCCCGGTCACCGTAGGGCGGATTGCACAGCACGGCGTCGACGGTGAGGTCGGGGAAGGCGTCGGCGCGCAGGCTGTCACCCGTGCGCACGGTGACGTCCGCGCCCTCCCCGGCCGTCAGGGTCAGGGCGACCGCGGTGCGCCGTGCCTGGACGGGGAGGCTGTCCTGCCCGTACAGCTCGCGCGCGCCGCGCGCTGCCGCTGCCGTCAGCAAGGTGCCGCTGCCGCAGGCGGGGTCGAGGACGCGGGCCGGGGAGTCCGGGAGCAGGCGGGCCAGCAGGTCGGCGAGCGGTGCCGGGGTGCGGTAGGTGCCGCCGGCGGCGCTGTCCTCCAGCTCCCGCTCCGCCAGGACGCCCAGCGCCGTCTGCGCCCCCTCGTCGCGGACGCAGAGCAGCAGGGCGCGCAGGACCGTGGTGTCGGCGTCGGTGAACCGGACGGGTTCCGTGTCCGGCACCACGTCCGAGGCCCCGGCCGCCGCGTCGCTCGCCTGCCTCACCAGGTCGGCGTCAGGCAGCGCGAGCAGACCGGTGAGGCCGGCGGCGGGGCGGCGGGCCGCCGCCAGGACCAGCAGGAGCAGGTCGGACGCGCCGGCGCCGGCCCGCTCGCGCAGGCGCAGGGTGGTGCGCAGCTCCCCGCTGGGCGTGGCCGCCGTGTGCTGTCCGCGCGAGGCGAGCCAGGCGCGGACCTCCTCCAGGTCGTACAGCGGGCTGCTGTCCGTGCCGCCCGAGGGCGCGGGGAAGTCGTCGTGCCGGCGTCGCCAGTTGCTGACGGTGGCGCGCGTGACGCCCGCGATGCGGGAGATCTCGGCGGCTGTCACCTGGGCGGAGGGCTGGGGCGGCTGCGGCATGGATGAGTCCTGGCTCCGATGGTCGACGTGGTCACACCCTACAGCATGCGTCAATCACCGGATCGCGTTGGACAATGCTTTCACGGTCGTGCTTACATGTGATTGCTTCCATAGGTGAGCGGCGCTCCTCGATGCGATGGCTCCCGCCCCCGCGCCCCGACCGCCCGTTCCGTGCGGCCCTGCGGCCCCGCTCACCACCACCCGCGATCTGGAAGGCCACCGTGACGCCCACCGAGCACACCGAGCTGATCCGTCGCCTCGCCGACGACTTCACCGCCCTGCAGGAGGCCGTCCTCGCCCGCATGAACGGGATCTGCGCCCCGGAGACCGCCGCGGCCCTGGAACACGCCTCGCTCGCCGGTCCCGTCACCGTCGTCCTCGCCCACGCCGACGTCCTCGCCCGCGGCGCCGTCCGGCGCGCGGAACTCTCGGCTCAGCTCCCCGAGCGGCTGCGACGGCTGCGCGCACACGCGCGCAGGGTGCGACGGGCCCGGTCGCAGGCGGAGGCCCGGTACAAGGAGCAGCGTGCCCGCCGCCCCGCCGGTCGCTCCCGACCGGTGGACACACTGGAGCTGAGGGTGGCGCGCACGGCGTTCGCGGCGGCCTTCGGCGAGACCCTGCGGCAGGAACTCCGCGACAGGGGACTGCCGGACGGCACACCGCAGGCACCGGAGAGCGACCTCGCCCAGTGGGCCTGGGACCGGAATGCGGCAGGCGGCGAACCGCCGGCACCGGTACGTGAACTGCGGGACTGCGACGACGACGCCTTCGTGCAGGCCCTCCTGCGCGACGCCCGGGAGGAGGAGAACCCGTACCTCCCGCACGACGCGGTGGCCGAACGGTGGAGCCGTCACGCCCGCGCCGCGCTGGCCTGGGGCCGTTACGCGATCGGCCGGGCCGAACGGGACGCACTCGCCTGCCCGCTCTCCGCGCGGCGCACCCGACTCGACGCCCTGGACGACGCCTACCAGGACACCGCGGTGCTCGCCGCCCGCTCCCGCGAAGCGCTGCTCCGGGCCACGGACCTCCACGACCGGATGCGGGACTGCGTCACCACGGGGCCCTTCGCGGAGCTCGTCGCGCAGTGCCGCGCCGCGGCCCTGGCGCGCTTCGCCGACGCCGAGCCCGAGGGGTGGCGCAGCGTGCGCGAACTGACCGCGAGTCACCGGGCGCACTGCCCCGAACGGGCCGGGGGCTGCCCGCACTGTCACCGCGCTCTCGCCGCCGTTCTCACCGACGCCCCTCCCGTCGACGCGGACGAGGACGGTGACGGTGGACACCCGGCGGCGACGCTCCCGACCGACGTGGACCGCTACGCCCTGCTCGCCGACCTCCCCGACACCGCCGTCGTGGCCGTCGCCGACGCCGCCGTCGGTGACGAGTCCGCACGGTGCGGCTACGGCTGGGCCGCCGAGGACGGGACCACCGGACACGGCGACTCCCTGGCCTCGAGCAGCGGTGAGGCCGAAGTCATCGGCATCTGCGCCGCCGCCCTCAGCCTCCTCGAAGACCACGAGGACGCACCCGTGGTCCTGCTGTGCGACAGCACCGAGGCGGTCGAAGTGGTCGACACGGCCCTGCACTCCGCCGACCCGGCGGCCGCCCACCGCGCCCTCCTCTTCCCGGAGAGCCGGCAACTGATGGCCCGCCTGGTGCGCCACCGCCACCGCCACCGCGTCCAGGTTCGCTGGCTGAAGGGCCACGTCGGACACGACCTCAACGAGACCGCCGACGCCTTCGCCCGCCTCGCCCTCCGCCGCGCCACCGGCCGGATCCTTCCTTCCGCCGCCCGGAAGGAGGAGGCGCGGATCCTGCGCTCGCTCGGCCCCGGGGCCGGCCCCCTCACGGCCGCCGCCTGATCTCCCGCCGCCCGCGGACGGCCCCGCACCGCGAGAAACGGTCTTCCCGTCCTTGGGCGAAGGTGAGTGACGTCCCTCATGGCCCGTCTCCGTGGTGCGACGTGCCCGAGCGGATCGGACGGGTGGGAGGGTGCACGCCGGGGCGAGCGTCGACGGGGTGCGGACGACACCTGTCGCAGCGGCGTGGCGCGTGTATATGGAGAGTGCCACCCGAACGGCAGTCCACTGGGCGGCCCCCGGTCCCGTTCATATCGCCGGCACGGATAATCATCGGCTGTAGGTTGCATTCATCGATGCGCCCCAGAACATCGCGGTGGGGGATCGTGATTGCCGCGGGCGCGTCAACCTTGGTGAAGCTCTGGTCATGCCTTTCGGGTGGTCGTGCGATTGCCGCAAGGGATGCCTGGGGAAACGGTGGGGGATGGGTGGTACGTCTCTGTGAGTTGTGCGCCGTCGGTTTGCGCCGGGCAGTGGCCGTAGAGGACCGCGCCCGAGGGGGCGTTCGGTAGCGGCCCGTTCTCGGTGACGGGTCAGGGTGACGCGGAAGACCGTTCCATGCCGGGGAATTTCACGAACAGGGCATCGGAACCTCTCTTCTGGGGACAGAGTGGATCATTCTTACCAGGTGTGGCAGGAAGTGCCGGCCGAGGAGTTCTTCGGACGGCAGCACGCCGGCCACCCGACGCTGTCCTAGGCGGAGAGGACCGGTCGAGGCACGTTGGTTGTCACCGATCAGGCATCCCATGTGTCACAACCGCCCGTTCGGCAGACTTTCTGTCACCAGTACCGAAGATCCTGAGTTCTCGGATACCTCAGCGATGCCGTGCTCAGGGCTGAGTCCTTCCACGGCGAGGCGGAAGAGGCGGTCGGCCTGGGTCTCTGGGTCCTTGTGGTGCTCGGTGGCCAGGGCGATGCCGACGGCGAGGGTCAGCAGGTCGTGAAAAGTGACGTGCGGTGCGACCGCCTTGTCGCGAATGGCCCGCTGGAGCAGGGGAGTTCCGGCCGCTGCGATTCTGTTGCCACAGGAGTGCGGGGAGGGTTCCTCGGCGGGGGGCTCGTAGCTGAGGGTGTTGGCGAATCCGCGGGCTGAGACGGCGTAGAGGACGAGGGCGTGGAGCCACTCCAGGAGGGCAGTGCGGCCGTCCTCGTTCTCACTTAGCCGGTGGGCGCGCTCGCACAGGCCCTCGATGCGCTCCTGGAAGACGGCTTCGAGCAGGGCGCGGCGGGTGGGGAAGTGACGGCGCACGGTCGCTGAACCGACGCCTGCTGTGCGGGCGATCTGCTCCAGGGATGCCTCGGCGCCGTGCGCGGCGACCTCGGCTTCGGCGACGTCGAGGATGCGCTGGTAGTTGCGTCGGGCGTCCGAGCGCTGACCGGTCATGATCTCCCCATTGCTAAACGGCGGGCCCCGCCATATCTTAGCGGCAGGTGAAACGGCGGGCCCCGCCGTTTTTGTTCTCCGTTCCGTGAGGAGCAGCAACCATGCCCATCAACAGCGATGCCGTCCTGGTCATCGGAGCCACCGGCCGGCAAGGCGGGGCCACGGCCCGCGCACTCCTGGCCGCCGAGGTGCCCGTACGTGCACTCGTACGCGATCCGCGGTCGAAGTCCGCCCAAGCGATCGAGGCGCTGGGCGCCGAGCTGGTGCGGGCGGATCTCTCCGACCGGGACTCCCTCGGCCCAGCGGTCGAGGGAGTCCGCGCGGTGTTCTCGGTGCAGGCGCCGCCCATGACCGAGACCAGCGTGGACTTCGCGGGCGAGCTCGTCCAGGCCACCAACCTGGTGGACGCGGCGAAGGCTGAGGGAGTACGGCAGTTCGTGCAGTCCTCGACCAGTGGAGTCGGTGAGCACACCCGGGTCACCGGCTGGGCCGAGGGCCGCTGGGCGGCGATGGCGGACTACTTCCACACCAAGCAGGCGATCATGGAGGCGGTGCGGGGTGCGGGCTTTGCCCGCTGGACGGTGATCAAGCCCGCTTTCTTCATGGAGAACCTGCCCCTGCTGGCACCCAAGGGGCCGCGCGGCGGACTGCTGACGGTGCTGAAGCCGGAGACCGAACTGGCCCTGGTGGCCGTGCGGGACATCGGCACGGCTGCGGCGCACGCCCTTCGAGACCCTGACCGGTTCCACCAGGTGGAACTGGAACTGGCCGGTGACCTGCGCACGATGGAGCAGGTCGCGCAGACCTTGTCCGCCGCCTGGGGCGTGCCCGTGACCGCGCCCTCCATGAGCCTGGAAGAGGCCCTCGACGCGGGCATGCCGACGTGGGGAGCCGGACACGAGTGGAACAACGCGGTCCTCCAGCCCGCCCGGCCCGAGTTCGCCCGGGAGTTGGGCGTCCCGGTCACCACCTTCGCCGAGTGGGCGGATGAGCAGCTGACACCCGTGTCGGGCTAGGTTCTGTCCCGCCGGTCATGTCCGGAGCCAGATGATGGTTGCTGCGACGGCTATGGTGCCCAGGTAGACGTTTGCGCGCTTGACGTACCTCGTGGTCACAGCTCGGTAGTTCTTGAGCTTGGTGATCGCCCGTTCCACGGTGTTGCGCTTCTTGTACGGCTCCTTGTCGAAGCCGGGTGGGCGACCCCCTGCCCGGCCCCGGCGTACGCGGTTCACGGCCTGGTCGCTCTTCTCGGGGATGACGTGGCGGATGCCGCGTCGCCGCAGGGAGCGGCGGGTCCGGCGATTGCTGTATGCCTTATCGGCGCTCACGCTGTCTGGTGTGGTGCGCGGGCGGCCTGGCCCGAGTCGAGGCACTCGATTGCGTTCCATGACTGGCCTGAACTGTGTGCAGTCCGCCCGCTGGCCTGCCGTCAGCAACAGTGAGAGCACGCGGCAACGCCCGTCGGCACTCAGGTGGATCTTGGTGGTGAAGCCTCCTCGGGAGCGACCGAGCGCCTCACCTCCTGCACCACCTCCGCCAGGCGGGCGCACAGTCTCGGCCACGGTCTTCCGCTCTGGTGTGCCATCGCGGCCGCCCCCTTTGACGCGGCGGGCGGCGGAGCTTTCCGCGCGCCGGCCGCATGCTGGTGGGCACGGATCGAGGTGGAATCAACCGAGACATCCCAGTCGATCCCACCGGCGGCATCGACCTGGGCCTGCACCTGCTGAAGCGGCCGTTCCCAGGTTCCGTCGGCCGACCAGCGCCGGTGGCGCTCGTAGACGGTCTTCCACGGCCCGTAGCGTTCAGGCAGATCACGCGGACTGCACCCCGGTCCGCACCCGGTGCAGGATGCCGTTGATCACCTGACGGTGATCGCGCCACCGCCCGCAGCGGTTACTGCCCGTGGGAAGCAGCGGTTCCAGACGTCACCACTCCGCCTCTGTCAGATCCCCCCGACCCGTCACCCAAGAGTCAACGAACCAGTGGGTGACATGGGTACGGTCAGCACCTGCGATGCCACCACGCCAACTCCGGGTCTCCCATCGGCTCGTGATGCGTTCGCCCGAGCAGCACCGCGTCCAGACGATCGACCAGCACCCGGAGTTCGCCGGCGGCCCTTGGCGGAAGCATGAACAGAGCGTCTTGCAGCTTGTCCCGGGCCCAACCCTCGCCGCAGCAGGGGCAGGTGAACTCCGCCTCCCATTGCCTCCACCGGCGCCTCGTGCCGTGGACACGCACGGACCACACGCTCAGCGCCACCGCCACGATGCCCGGAGACAATCGCTCCCGTTCGAGCACACGGACAGCGGCATTAGCCGCCCCCGACAGACCTGGGACATCGCGATACCGCACCCACGGTCCACCCCAGCCGCGTTCCCGCGGCCGAATCAAAGCTGGTGTTCTACGAGGCACGGCCCCTTCGGATGCAAGTCATGGACGGCATCCTCCCACAGCCCAAGATCGGCCGGACAGAACTAGGGCGTATCCAGCGCTGTGACGCTCGGCAGCGCCCGCCGGGGCGGACTGGGGCGGGACATTGGAGTGGCCCTGCCCCGGCATCCCCGCCGCGGTCAGGGCGTTTCAAAGTCTTGTCGATCAAGGATCCGTTCTGGTCACGGCATCATGACGATGGGTGGCGAGCCGCCACGCATGCAACGAAGCTCCGGTTGATGCCGGTGACCTGCCAAGTCGCCTGTATCTCCCGGAGCTTCGACGTGCCGTCAGTCTGCCACCGTGTATCTGGTCAAGTCGCCCTCGCGTCAGCACCGCGTCATCGGCGACCTGCCGTCCCGGCTGGCGACCTTGCCCGATCCACGTGACCGGCGCGGAAGGCGTCACCCGTTCGTGAGCGTGCTCCTGACGGCCTGCTCCGCGGTCATGTGCGGGGCCGGTCCTTCACTGCGATCGGACAGTGGGCGCGAAATGCCCCGCAGGACACCCTGGCCCGGCTCGGCGCCCGGACTGTGTCCGCCTTCGCGGTCTGCGTCGCGCCGAGCACGGCGACGATCCGCCGGATCATCAACCGAGTCTGCCCAGGTGGCCTCGCCGACCTGCTGGGATGCGGCCCCTCCGGCGCCGACACCCTGGCGGTGGACGGCAAGAGTGCCCGTGGCTCCCGCCACGGTGACACCCCGGCCGCGCTGCCTACCGGCAGGTCCCCACCGAACCCCTCCAGGGCAAGGTGGTCATCGACACCCTCAACTACGACCCCGCCCGCCAGGGCCGCGTCCCCGAGATAGACGCCGCCGACACCCCGGCCCACCTCCTGCTTCAGACGCACCTGACCGGCTCACGCGTTGTCAAGGCGTTCAGCAACATCTTTTTCAAACACTTGGCCACTCTGGGGCGCCCGACCGGCGCCTCCGACCGCAGCGCGCTGCCCATCGCCGGCGACGAAGCCACCGCCAAGGAAGCTGTCGCCACCTTGATCGATTCGCTCGGCTACGACGCGTACGACGTGGGCCCTCTCGCCGAGAGCCGCCGGTTCGCGCCGGGCACGCCAGCCCAGCACGCCTATCTCGACCCGGCTGGCATGTTCGCCGCACCCGGCCGCCCCGCACCCACGGAAGACCTCGCCAAGCTCCTCTCAGCGTAAGGAACGCCATGACCAGTACATACAGCTCTCCCCGGGTCCTTGGAACCACCGACCAGGAACGACAGCTCGTCGAAACCCTCTACCGGGCGATCGGCGGCGAGCCCGACCTCCTCGACGACGTGCTGTCGCCCGACTGGGAGGACATTCCCAGCATCCCCGACCAGCCGCCGGGCCCCGCGGGCATGAAGCCGCACATCGTGGCGTTCCACGAGGCCTTCGCCGACGCACACGTAATCGTCCATGACATCGTCGCCTCCTCGGGACTTGTCGCCGTGCGCGGTGCCCTTGCCGGTACCCTCCGTAGCGAGTTCCTCGGCGTCCCCCCGAACGGCAAGTACGACGAGATCGCCATTCACGAGTTCCACGAGATCGACAACGGTCGCATCAGGCGGAGCTGGCACCTCGAAGACCTGCATGGATGGATGACTCGCATGAACGCCTAGCGACACTCACCGAGGGCAAGGGCGTGCCGGACCGCGCCGCCCCTGCCCTCGGTCATCCGTTGAGGCGGTCCCGCACCATTGACCAGGTTGTGCATCAGATGCCATGCATCGGCCACCTGTCGGGCCTGGGGCAAGTGACCCGCTCCCTGCGCACGCGCTGACCGTCACCGACCTGGGTCTGTGGTTTCCGTACCTGGTGCAGGCGGCGCGGACCCACCGATGGCGCCGCGACATCAAGACGGGCAAAGTCTCGCGCCAGACCATCCACGCCATCACCAACATGACGGCGTGTGACGCATCGCAGCAGCGCATCGGGCAACTCGCGTGCCCGGAATGGCGAATCGAGGCCGTGCACGACGTGCGGGACGTGACGTTCACCGAGGACGCGTCGAGGATCGGGGAGCGGGGTGCGGCCCGGCCCGGCTCGCTCGTCGGCCTCAGGACTCGTCGGCCTCACGAGCCGTGGGCCGCCGGAGGGGAAGCGCTTTCACACCTTCAGCCATCTCCCGTCGAGATTGAAGGCGTGCACGGGTGTCTCGAACCGCACCGCCCAGTCGCGAGCCCTGAAGCCTCCGAGGAAGAGCCTCACGTGGTGAACCTGCAGAGCCGAGGTCGGCGGGGCGTCGGAGACCGTCCTCAGTACGGCGTCCGGCTCGCTGGCCGGCAGCGGAAAGTCGGAAGGGTCGATGAGGTCGGCCTTGAGCCTCTGCACCGGATTCGAGGTGGAGAAGCCGGCGACGTCCGCACTCAAGAAGTGGTACGACCCCGCGAAGGTGGAGCCTCCACTGGGGATCTCGACGAACTCGTCGAATCGAAATCTCACTCGATGATTGGCGTCGCTCTCGATTTCCACGTGGACGGGATAGAGACCGACGCGGTCACTAGGTATGTGCATGGAAATCTCCCTGATGGCAGTGCACCTTGGTGACTGCACCGTACGGCGCCCGGAAGGCCCCCGCATCTCCGGCCTTTCGCCGCATCTGCGGGCCTTTCGCGGACGGGTGAAGCGTGATGCCTCGAGGCCGAGGCCGAGGCCGAGGACCCGGCCCGTGCACGCGCCGGGTGTACTGCCAGGCGCGGAGTGATGATCCCGCCCTGGCGGAGGACCTCCTCCTGGCCACGCCCGGGGTGCCGCCGGGGTCGTGCGGACGTCCCAGGGGCGGGACCCGTTCGCGGGCTCACCCGGTTCCGCTGGAGCAGCGGCGGACCGGCCGCGTCACCGGCCGCGTCCTCGCGGACCTCCGGCACCAGCGTGCGGGGTTCAGCCCCTCCCGCACGGTGGCCCGCTCCCGGCGTCGACCCGGCGGGTGGCGAAGGCGCCCCTGCGACCTCACAGGGAGTGGAAGGCATCCGGCAGCAGCACCGTCTCGGTGAATACCGTCCGTTCGGTGACCTCCTCCGGTGTGCCGGAGTGCAGGAACGTGCCGGGCCGGGGCTCCTTGTTCGGGAGGAGCTCCACTTCGCGGACCCGCACCCGGTACGGGCCGGGGCCGCTCCGCCCGAAGAACTCCGACTTCCACTCCTTGAGCGCCGGGGAGAGACCCACCCGCTTGGGCTCCGGCCGGCGCAGCTCGGTGCTCTGCCACGCGGGCACGTCGGCCCCGGGGCCGAATCCGACGAGGTCGACCTGGTCGGCCGTGAGACCGCCCGGCAGGGCGCAGCGCTCCAGGATCACGTCCACCCTGTTGACGGCGGGCGCGGGTGAGACGGCTCCCGTCACCTTGACCTCGTACCGGTCGGCGAGGCGTGTCACCTGCAACGACCGGTCGGGGAGGAGAGGTACCAGGTCCGTACGCACCACGGGGGACAGCGAGAGGCCGTCGAGGCTGTTCGGCTGGTACCGGGCGAGGGCGAGTTGCACGAGGGCCAGGTTGAACGACGTGCGGTCCGCTCCCGTGAAGACCACGTCTGCGAGCCAGCGCTGCAGCTCCGCGTGGAACTCCGGCTGGTACGGCACGACGACCACGTCCGCGCCGGCCTCGTCGAGCCGCAGCCGCCTTTCCGGTCCGGCGGCACCGGTGAGGTGGCGGGCGAACGGCGTGCCCATGGGTATACCCCTGGTCGGATAGAGAGGGTCGAGACCCGCCTGGGTGACGAAGGGCTTCAGTGCCTCTGTGGTCGCCTCTTCCCCGGGACGCACGACCACGGCCAGGAGTTCGCCGGCGCCCGTCGTGTGCCACGGCCGGTCGAGGGCGATCTGCACGCGGTTGCCCAGACGCTCGTGGACGAGCGCGTGGCCGACCGCCTCGAGGTCCCCGGTCCGTTTCCACAGGAACGCCGGGCGGGTGGAGGCGACCGCCAAGGGGGCGGGCCGGGCGGTACTGCGCACGACCACGGGAGCCAGCTGTCTCGTCACGGTGAAGTCGTCGGGGTTTCCGGAGTCACGGAAGTAGTCACGGAAGCGGCTGACGGCCCGGAGGGTGTAGGTGACCGTGCGGTGGCGGGTGTCGCCGAACTCCTGCCGGAACAGCGTCGGCGGACGTGCCGGTCCGTCCGCCGCGACGGTGAGAGTGTCGACCGGCACATCGGCCACCTCGTGGGACACCTCGTCGACCTCGTCCCGCCAGCTCGCGGTGATCGCCAGCTGGGCCGTGCTCCTGGGGTCGAACACGTCGGACTGGGGGGCGAGGACCGCGAACGTCGAGTCCGGAGCACGGTCGACGGTCAGCATGGTCTCCGGCGGCCTGAGCGGGTGCTGGACGGCGTGCACGAGGGCGAGGGTGCGGGCAGGTGTGACCATCGGGTGGCGGCCCTGCCGGAGGGCGTTCACCGAGACCTGCGGGGGCGGCGGGTCGGCGGCCGTGAGCAGGGCGAAGTGGTCGACGATGTCCTCCTGGGGGAACGTCGACAGGTCGAGCGTGACTTGTTCGGCGGGTGCGAGGCGGACCGTGAGCTGCTCGTCCTCCCAGCCGACCACGGGTCGTCCGGCGGACGGGGTGGTCAGCCGCAGCGTCTTGGGCGCGAGGTCGGGCCAGGGCTCCTCCCAGGCCCTCGTGGGCATGGGGGCGTTCGGCTCCTTGCGGGCCGCCACGATCCCGCCGGCGGCCGGGTCGGGCAGAGGCCGGGTACGTTCGGACGTCGCCTCCGGGGCCGCTGCGGCGAGTGCGCGGCCGACCCACTCCCAGGTCAGGTGGTCCGCCTCGGCGCCCTCCCCCAGGTCGAGCATCCCGTGCTGTTCGGCGACGGCCAGGCTGGAGCGGGGCGGACCCAGCACCCGCTCGTCGTTCAAGGAGTGATCCGTCAGTTCGGCGTACCGTCCGACGTCGAGTCCCCTCAGGGGGTCGCTGCGCACGACCACGTGCTCGACCGATTCCCCCGGGCCGAGACGGGCCGCGTCGGTCCGCTCCGGGAACGAGACCTCCGGGGCGGAGATCGGCTCGTGGCGTCCGTAGAACTCGGGTGCCGTCGTGTGCCGGCCGGCGGCCGGGTCGTCGGGCGCGAGCCCGCCTCCCGCGACGTCCGCCACCCGTGCCCGCAGGGTGTAGTGACGTCCGAAGCGCAACCGGGGCAGCGTGCCCTCCTCCGCCTCGAAGGCCATGCTGATATTCGTGCCCGGTGCCGGCGGTGGTGTCGGCCGGGGCGTGCCGTCGAACGCCGGGCGGGGAACGGCGAGGCTCCACCCTCGGAAGCCGGCCACGATCTCGTCGGCGTGCAGGCCGTTGCCGTCCTGGACCGCGGAGTTCGCCTTGAGGTGCCCCTCCTCGGGCAGATCCCCGGTCCCTTCGCCACCCGCGCCGAGGGTGGTGAAGTCGTCGGACAGGCCCCCGTCGGGCCGCCGTTCGTGGACGCGGTAGGTGGCCCTGCGCCGGTGCAGCGAGAACCAGTCGTCCCCGCCGAGTCCGGGAAGAACGTCGACGCGGTAACCGAGGACCAGGTCGTCGGCGGTGAGGACGTCCGGTTCCGAGCCGAGCGTACGAGCTCCCGTGGCGCGTCGTTTCTCCATGTCCTCGCCCCGCCCGCGCAGTACCAGTTGGAGCCCGTCGGAGCGAAGGGCGGGCAGGGCGGGCTGCTCGCCCGGATGCGTGGCCAGCGCGCGGGCGGCTTCCCGCATCCGCTGGGCGGCCACGTCCACGTCCACGGTGGCGACCTGCCAGCGCGGGGCCCCGCTCCCGTCCCGCTGGTCGAGGGTGACCATGCCTCCCTCCACCCGGCCCGTGGCGGTCGGCCGGAAGCCGTCGCCGAACGCCGTGCGAGGAGACACGATCTCGGGCAGCCCGGCGGGACGGCCCGGCCACACCACCCGCACCGTCCCGGCGGCAGGGTCGTCGATCCCGCCGGGACCGAGCCGGAGCTCGAAGACCAGGCCCAGTGCCCGCAGCACTGCGGGATGTTCACGCAGCAGCGACAACGTCCGGTTGAATCCCGGCCGGTCGGCCGGCGGACCGGCCAGAGGGGCGGCGGTGCGCGGCGCTTCCGGGCCGAGCCAGTGGTCACTCAGCAGCGCGTCACGCACTTTGCCGGTGTAGTCCGGCGACTCGGCGCCGAGCTGGGTGGTGACCTCGGCCCTGGACGCCGCGTGGAAGGTGTGTGTCACCTCGTCCAGGTCCTCGGACGTTGCGTACACGGTGAGCGGGGCGTCGGCCGGCCCGGCCGGCCGGGCTTCGGCGCTTTCCACGGGCAGCCCCGCCACGAGCCGTTGCCAGACGCCCGGTTGGTCGTGCAGGCGGGGCACCAGGTCGAACTGCCTGTCGGGAGCAGCCGGTGGGGCTCCGCCCGGGGCGAACGTCTCGACCCGCACGGTGCCACCGGTCAGGGCGGCGGGGGGCCACTGGGCCATCCCGTGCCCGGCCGGGGTGCCGCCGGCCAGCCTCGGCACGACGAGCACGCGCAGGAGAGGGCCGTCGCCGTCGAAACCGTCCGGCACCGGGATCCACAGCATGTCACTCATGACGCGAACGCCTTCCGGTAGCGTCGCCACGCATCGAAGCCCGACGCGTCCCGTTCGGCGACCGACAGGCCGTCCATGCGCGCTTCGGGGGCACTGCCGCCGATCAGTTCGAACGTGCCGCTGTCGACCGTCACCGTCTCCGAGTACAGCGTCAGGTCCAGTTCGATCACGACGGTCGCGCGGCCGAAGAGCCTCGGGGGGCCGTCGAGGTAGGTGAGCGACACCCGCAGTTCGAGGGAGACGGTGACCAGGCCGAGCAGCTCCACACTGCCGCCGATCCTGATGAAGGCCTCCAGCTCCACATGACCGTCCGGATGGCGCTGGAAGCGCACCCCTCCCAGAGCGTGCACCTCGGCCTTGGCCACCACGAAGTCGACGGCCAGCATCGCGCCGAACTCCAGGGAGATCTCCACCCGTGGTTCGTTGTCGCCGGCGATCTCGATGTCGGCGTACCCGCCGCCGCCGAACGCGGAGACCGTGAGAGCGAACGGTTGCTCCCGGCTGGCGAAACCGAGCGACACGGTCACCGGCTGCTCCACGAAGGGGACCACCACCCGCATCCGACCGGTCACGTTCTGCAGCACGAACAGGCCGGCCGCCGCCTTCGGGATGCCGACCTCGTAGCCCACGGTGACGCCCGTGGGCGACACGCCGCTGGTCGGCCCGTGCCCCGCGATGAGCTTCTCCAACTGCGTCTGGAGTTCCTGCAGGAGTTTCAGCGGGCCGGCGAATTCGATCTTCGGGCTTTCGACGGTGACGGCCGGTGCGTGGCCCGCGGTCCGCCGGAACGTCACCGAGTCGAACGACAGCTTCACCAACGGGGCCATCGGTGGCGGCGGCAGGACGAGGGTGAAGTTCTTCAGGGAGCAGGTCGTCACGGGTTCCAGCGCGCCGGGTGAGCCGGCGGCCGGCGCGCATCCGGCGAACAGGTCGAGTGCGGGCGGTGGACCCGTGGCCCTCGCCCGGAAGGCGCCGTGCGCCTTCAGCCTGAGCCCTTCCCACCGCATCTCGGTGAACAGCGAGTCGTGCGCCCGCCGCTGGACGATGGCGGGCGGCTTGGGAGCGAGCGCGGCGTCGATGAGGGAGGCGAGCGGGAAGCCGAACAGGGTGGCCCCGCCGAACGCGGAGTCCAGCGCGGCTTCCAGGTTCGGGGCGCCCGTCAGCACACCGGTCGGCACGGGCCCCAGTTCCCGGGAGATCCCGTCCGCGCTGAACCGGGGGGCGACCAGGCCTCCCGAGCGGTCGGCGTTGCGGGTGAAGTCGACCGGGACACCGGCCGGCGCGTCGAAGAGGAACGGAACCTCCGGGACGGCGGCGGTCGCCTCGACGTCCGTCGACGGATCCGACGGGGAGCGCAGCTGCGGCGCGTACCGCAGTGTCCGTGCCTGGTCGTGGGCACCGGCGAGCAGGGAGCGCAGGGCGGGCAGCACGGCGTCGAACCTCACGACGTCCGGACGGTTTCCTGTGCCGCCGTCATCGCCGGAGAACGTGAGCGCGTGTACTTCCAGGACGTCTCCAGGCCTGTTGCCCGCGCCGACCATGTCGAGGTGGGTGCCCGCGATGCGGGCCGAGGAGTGGGGCCGCCACTCTTCCAGTACGGCAGAGGAGGGGCCGGGACGTGTGTCGCCGACGAAGACCAGCGGGAGGGAGAACTCGATGTCCGTATTTCCGGAGCGGCAGCGGACCGGGAAGAACACGGGGTCGGAGGCACCCCCGGGGAGGAACAACTGACGGTCCTGCGGTTCCACCGTGCCGCTGAGGGGGAATTCCCGCCCCAGGATCTCCACCTCGTCGAACGGGAAGGTCGGTGTGCGAGTCCCGTCGAGGAGCGGTCGGATGATCACCAGCGTCCGTCTCTTGACGAGTCCCGCGACACAGCCGAGGGCCTGCGGGTCGTGCACAGGCATGAACTCCCGCGTGGTGACCTCTTGGTAGATCGCTCGGAAGCCGAACGGCCACAGTCGTCCCTGCGCGGTGACATCCACTTTCTGATCGCGTCCGAGGACCGTCTCGTGGGTCCACGAGAGGGAGGGCCACGTCCCGGCGGCCGAGAGCGAGCCGCCCAGCGCGGTCAGCTCGAGGCGGGTCGCCAGGGGCCGCGAGACGGTGTGGCTGGACGACACGATGTCGCCCCGCCACCCGTCCAGGGAGGGGCTCTGGAAGGGGCTCTCGGCGACGATGCCGCTGTCCGCGACGAACGAGGGCAGTATCGTCAGCCCCGCGTCACCCGGTGTCGCGTCGCTCGCCCGCAGCGGCATGGACCACAGGACCACCGTGCCCGACCCGGGCGTGACCACGGGGCGGGCCGCGTGCCCGGCCACCACCTCGGCGCCCTGGGTCCGGGCCAGCGGCGCCACTTTCAGTCCCCACGGGACCTCGACCGCCGAGACCGGGGCGACTTGGGCGACTTGGGCGCGGCCGTCGGCCAGCGCCCCGAGGATCCCGGCCGCGCTCAGCTCGATCATGGTCCCCGCGGGCACGCTGAACACGAGCTCGCCGGGGCCGGACAGGCGCGAGTCGGTGTGCACGATACCGGTCGCCCGGAAACCGGGGGCGGTCGGCTGCTCCAGGATCGCCTGGGGCGGAAGCCCCACGGTCACGGTCGCCGCGGGGCCCGTCGCCGCCAGGACGGGCCGGCCGGACGGGCCCTGGTCACCGGTCTCGAACCCCGACAACCGTACGGTGAGGACCACCAGGTCGTCGGCTCGCACGATCAGGAAACTCTGCGGTTCCACTGGTCCTCACCTGCTTCGATGTCACCGTCCGGCACCGGCTTCGGCGCCGGGCCCGCGCGCGTGACCGTCCGGGCCACGTCGGTCCCGGCAGTAGTCCGTCGGCTACGCCGGCGCAAGGCCGTACCGCAGCGTTCCCCCGGCGATGTGTGCCACGTGGAGGCTCCCCACACCGTCGACCTTGAGGTCGCTCCACGCGCCGCCGGCCTCCACGTCCTGGATGTCGAAGGCTCCGATGCCGGTACGCCTGGCGAACTTCAGTTGGCCCCCGGAGCCGTAGACGACGCAGATGTTCGCCGGGAAGGCGATGCCGCACGCCGAGTGGCGGACGCCGACGTTGTCCACCGCATCGGCCACCACCTCGATCGCCGGCGACTCGGGGAAGTTGCCGAAGATGCAGACGTTGAGCGTCCTCCCTTGGGCCTCGTAGTAGGAGACGACGCTCTCGCCGGTGATGGAGTGCTCCATCGCCGGGAGTTCCCCGGAGACCTGGCCCCCGTGCAGCACCTGGATGTGCCAACTGTCCTCCTGCCCCACGAAATCGGTGCCAGGAGTCATGGTCGCGACGTGCAGCCGCCTGACCGGCGACCCAGTGTGTGAGAGATCGTCGACGTAGGCGATCCGCAACGTCTCGTTCCTGCGGTCGAAGGTCAGTGCCGGGAACCACCCTGCCTCCGCCGTGCCCCCCGGGTCGACGACGTTGACGTTCTTCCTCCAGGTGGCGGGCTGCCCAGGGTCGGTCTTCGGCGGAGCCTTGGTCGCGTGCCACAGTTGCAGGCGCGACTGGTAGGCGAAGTGAGGTCTGTCCTTGAACGGATCCTCGCTGAAGACACCCGCGTTGACCCTCATGGAGGGGAAACGGACGCGGTCGGGGAACAGCCCCGCCGAGGTGGGGACCTCCTCGAGACTCCACTGGCTTTCATGGGCCTTGCGTACCCCGTAGATCAGGCGGTCCGTGGCTCTGCTCTGGTAGGCGACATGCTGGTTGAGCCCGCTGTCGACGGCCAGACCGATCCGGTAGGCGTCGTGCGCCGCCGGTTCCGAGGGCAGCCGTTCGCACTGCCACTCCGTATCGCCCCTCTTGGCCAGCATGACGTCGCCGGACGGCGTCGTGTACGCGAGGAAGGGGTTGTCACTCGGGTCAAGAGCCAGGGAGACCTGCCCATGAGCGGTGTTGGAGGGGTCCACGACCTCGGTGAAGAATGTGGTCGCCATGATGGGTTCATCTCCCGAGCACGGGCATGCGGACACACGCGGCGTGCCGCCTCCCGACATCCGGGAACCAAGACAGGAGTGGTACGTCACGCCCTGGGGCGGTCGTACGCCATGAGCACGCTGTACGGCGAGGGGTGGGGGATGGCCTCCGGGCACGGCCCGCCGCACCTTCCAGCCTGTCACCGCGAGGGGACCGCCGCAAACGCACCGGCCCCGCTCCCACCACGCTGACCGGTGCCTCCGAACCATCGGTGACGTCGGTCCGGACGAGCACGGCCGGGGTACGGAGAAGGCCACCTGGTTCCACGGTGCCGCTTCCGGAGCGATCGACGAGGACACGCGGACCCGGGTCGTAGCGGGCGGTCGGATCCCGGCGGCCCGGCGCCGTGCACGCCCGCGGCGGCCGGATCAGCGCCGTGCACGCGTCACTGGATCGGTGAGTCGGGGCGGGCGACCCCCGCGGTGCGCTCGCGGTCGACGGAACTGACGCCGCCGACCGCCTCGAGGGCGCCGATCCGGTCCTCCGGGACGGTGCCGGAGAGTGTGCCGAGGACCGGTTGCGTGCTCGTGACGGTCATCCCGGCCCGCCTCAGGCCCTCGACCGCTTCCGTGAAGCGGTCGAGGTCTACCGCGACGATGACCCCGATCGGCGTGGGCCCGGGCGTCCCGTTCACGGTGCCTGCAGCAGGCCCGCGCCGATGTCGGCGGCGGGCTGCCCCAGCGGGAACACGCCAGTGACCAGAGCGGCCGAGAGATCGGCGGCGGAGGCCTCGGGGTGCGCCTGGGCGAGCAGGGCGACGACGCCCGCCACATGCGGTGTCGCCATGCTGGTCCCGCTCATGGCCTGGTAACCGCCGCCGGGGGCGGCCGAGTGCACCTGTGAGCCGGGCGCGGCGATGTTGATCTCGCCGCCCTGGCCGTTGACAGCCCCGTTGGAGAAGGGCGCGGGCGCAAGTGCCCTGTCGAGCGCGGCGACCGAGAGGATGGACGGGCAGTTGGCAGGCCGGCTCACGGGATCGGTCCTGACAGGCCTGCGGCTGTCGTTCCCCGCGGCGGCGACGATCAGCGTCCCGAGAGCGAGAGCGCGCACGGCCAGCGTCTCGTACGTCTGGGGGAAGAGCTCGCCCGGCCGCACCCGCGCGCCGAGCGACATGGAGATCACCCGGGCTCCGTGGGAGACGGCCCAGGCCATGCCCGCGAGGATCTGGCCGTCGGGGCCCTTGCCCCTGTTGTTGAGTACCTTCGCCACGAGGAGCCTGGCCTCGGGGGCCACGCCGTAGCGGGGGCCCTGCTGGGGGTCGGCCGGGCCGGCGACGGTGCCGGCGCAGTGGGTGCCGTGGCCGTGGACGTCGTCCACGGCCTCGCCGGGCACGAAGGATTCCGTCGCCTCCAGCCGGCCGGTGAGGTCGGGGTGGTCGGTGTCCACACCGGTGTCGAGGACGGCGACCTTCACACCGTCCCCGGTCAGGTGGGACAGCTGGGCCCGGACGGCCTGCAGACCCCAGGTGTATCCGTCCTCGATCCAGGACGGGCCCTGTACCGCGGCTGTCTCGGCCCTGGCGTGGCGGGCGGTCACGTCCTCGTCGCTGCGGAACGCCGGGAAGAACTCGGTCGGCGCCTGTTGCGGCGTGGTGATGGGGAGCGCGTAGACCATCCGCTCCGGTTCCGCCGTGATGATCGACGGCTCGGCCTCAGCGGTGAGCACCAGCGTGTGGCGCTGCTCGGGCCGGACCTCGACGACCGCCGCGCTGAGGTCCTCGAAGAGCACCGAGACGTCGGGGCGTTCCAGGAGTTCGGCGACGTTCCCCGTCTCCTCGGTGCCCGCGACGCGCTCGAGCGGCGCGATACCGGCGGCAGAACTCAGCGCGCTGATTCCGCTCTCCTGACTGCTCGGATCGAACAGGACAACGTACCGGCCGGTGTACTCGGCGTCATGGCCCAGGACGGTGCCGTTGGGTCCGCCGGGTTGCTCGCCGAAGCGGTTGCTGTCCATGGGGTCGTTGGCCATTTGTCGTTCGCCTCTTCTTCTGTTGTTGCTCCGGCGGGACGCGGATCCTCTTCTCTCGGCCCGCCGGCGGGACGCGGAACGAAAGCGTGCGGCCCGCCGCTCACACGTCGCCGACGTGGAATTCGACCCGGGCCGGTTCCGCGGTCTCGGCACGTGCCGAGACCTGCCGGACCGTGTCGTCGGGCGCACGGCACACGACGGTGTAGACGCCCTCCACCGGCACCGCGAAGGAGAAGCGGCCGTCCTGACCGGTCAGGGCTGCGACATCCGGGAATGCGGCGGGCCCGTCGGCGAGGTGGACGGTGGCACCCGCGACAGGAGTGCCGACGCTGTCGAGCACGATGCCGGTGATGAGGCAACGCCCACCGCCGCACGGTTCCCCCGCACTCCGTCCGTATGACGGCCCGTGGCGCCTGCGCGCCCTCATGCCTTCCAGGCCACGAAATTGTCGTACACCTGCCGGGTGATGCGCGTCCCGGAGTTCGTGGTGGCGCCGCCGTACGCGTGGACGGCGAAGCCGTAGCGATTCCCGTTGAGTACGCGGTAAACGGCGCTGCCACTCTGTCCGCCGGCGGTGTCGATGTCGTAGTGGACCTTCAACGCGTTGACCGAGCTGATTCCGCGCGCGGCGTACCACTGGGTGCCGGCCGGTTTGTCACCGGGGTAACCGGAAATGTTCCCCACCGTGCTCAGCAGCTCCGCATCCGACCAGTTACCGAAGCCGAACCACCCGGTGTTCGAGCCCAGTTCGGTAGGAATGATGATCGCCCCGTAGTCGTAGTTCTGATCGCCGGACTCGAACCAGCCCTTGACGGACCAGAAGTTCGTGCTGGTTACGGAGCCGTACGGCAGGGTCGCGCCGTTGCGGCCGGGCATGACCCGGATGCTCCTCACCCAGCCGTCGCGTCCGGGGACACCACTGTGCTTGATGCACACCACGTGTCCCGCGGTGATCAGCGTGTGCGGCCCGATGAACCAGCCGGTGCCGATCCACTCGGAGTTGTCGGCGGCCGTGACGTGCAGGGAGCAGTGGACGCGCCACGGGTAGGCCGCCGTGTTCGTGATCTGTACACGGTCGTCGGGGAGGTGGACGGTCTCGACCGTCACGTCACCGGCACCGAAGGAGGCCGCGCCGATGTCCGGCAGGGAAGTGGACGGCGGTACCTCCTCGTCCGCCTGCACGGCCACGGGAGTGGCACGGACGTAACCGCCCACATCCTCCAAACCGTCCGGGGTCGGAGCGCTCCCAGCGCTCGGTTCTCCTTCGGAGGGTTCTTGGAAAGCAGCCTGCTCGCCGGGGGGACCCGCCGTTTCGCTGAGCTGGTTGGACACTGGGGAATGGAGATCGCGTGTCATGGGAAATCCCTGAAGAGAATGTTCAGACAGGGAGAGACGAGCGGTGCGGGCTGTCAGCCGGTACCCATTTCGACGTCTTTCTCTCTGCTTTTCATGTAACACTCGAAGCGTTGTGATCACCACTCGGGCGCAATACCGGATACCCGCGTCCCCCGCAACCGCGATCATGGGCGTGGAGGCTTCGAACTCCCGACGGCTTGCCCGCCCCGACCACCTGCGTATCGGCGAGGCCGAATTCCTCCTCGGGCTCGAGATCAGACACAGGGTGACATGCCGGTCGGGAGCGCTACCGGCCGGCGGCTCGCGTTGTCCGGGCGCCGGGAGCGCCGTGGAAAACCGATGCGGTGTCCCTCACGGCTTCCCTACACTCACCACGACACCGAGATCGAGTGAGGGGAGCCGGGCCGTGCGTATCCGCAGCGCCGCCGTCGTTCCCCCGTCCCGGTACGAGGTGATCCTGGTGTCTTCCGCCGTCCGGTGTCCGCTGCGCGGCCGGCACCGGATGCCCGCGACGAGCATCTGACGCACCGTCACGCCCGCTGTTCACGGTGGGCCGCTTCCTCGTTCCGTCCTCGTCCCGGGAATCGCGCCGCCCTGTTCACGCATGAGCGAAAGGCCACGGGCCGTGCGCACCCACACCAACCCCCTCACCACCGTCCGCAACCTGGGCATCCTCGCCCACGTCGACGCCGGCAAGACCACCGTCACCGAGCGGATCCTCTACACCACCGGCACCACGTACAAGCGTGGTGAGGTCCACGACGGCACCACCGTCACCGACTTCGACCCGCAGGAGCGCGATCGCGGCATCACCATCTTCGCCGCGGCGGTCAGCTGTTCCTGGGACGGACACCGGATCAACCTGATCGACACCCCGGGACACGTCGACTTCGCCGACGAGGTCGAGCGCTCCCTGCGCGTGCTGGACGGCGCGGTCGCCGTCTTCGACGCGGTCGCGGGCGTGGAACCGCAGAGCGAGTCCGTGTGGCGGCAGGCCGACCGGCACGGCGTGCCGAGGGTCGCGTTCGTCAACAAGATGGACCGGGCGGGCGCCGACCTCGACACGGCCGTCGCCTCGATCCGCGAACGGCTGCACCCGGTACCCCTGGTCGTGCAGCTGCCCATCGGCACGGAGGACGGCTTCACCGGCGTCGTCGACCTGCTGCGCATGCGCGCCCTGGTGTGGGCCGACGGTGCGGAGACGGCCGAGGAGGGACCGGTGCCCGACGCCCTGCGCGAGGAGGCGGCACGCAGACGGCGGCTGCTGGAGGAGGCGGTGGCGGAACACCACCCGGCCGCGCTGGAGGAGTTCTGCGACCGGGAGACACTCAGTGCCGCCACTCTCGCCACGGCGCTGCGCGACCTGACCCGAGGCGGCGACGGCGTGGTGGTGCTGTGCGGCTCGGCCTACCGCAACCGCGGTGTCGAACCGCTGCTGGACGCCGTCGTCACCTACCTGCCGTCGCCGCTGGACGTGCCCCCGGTACGAGGCACCGACGACGGCGCGGAACAGGAACGGCCCGCCGACCCGGCGGCACCGATGGCGGCACTCGCCTTCAAGGTGAACGCCACCCCGACGGGACGGCTCACCTACCTGCGGGTGTACTCGGGCACGATCGAGAAGGGAGACACCGTGTGGGACGCGGGCACGCGCCGCACCGAACGGATCGGCCGCATCCTGCGGGTACGGGCCGACCGTCACGACCCGCTGGAGCGGGCGGTCGCCGGGGACATAGTCGCCGTGGTCGGTCTGAAGGCCGCCCGCGCCGGCTCGACTTTGTGCGCGCCGGGCGCACCACTCGTCCTGGAGCCTCCGGGCGTGGCCGAGCCGGTCGTGCACGTGGCGGTGGAGGCCCGTCGCTCGACCGACACCGACCGGCTGGCCTCGGCGCTGGCCCGCCTGACCGAGGAGGACCCCTCGCTGGCCGTGCGGACCGACCCGGAGACCGGGCAGACCGTGCTGTCGGGCATGGGCGAACTGCACCTGGAGGTCGCGGTGGAACGCGTCCGGCGCGAGCACACCCTCGAGGTCGCCGTCGGCCGCCCGGGCGTGGCCTACCGGGAGACGGTCGGTGAAGGCGTGTCCGGTTTCGTCTACCGGCACGTCAAGCAGGACGGGGGCGCCGGGCAGTTCGCACACATCGTTCTCGACGTGGAGCCGTGGGAGGAGGGGAACGCGGGCCAGGGCGGTTTCGTGTTCCGCTCGGCCGTCGTCGGCGGGCGCGTGCCGCAGGAGTTGGTCCGGGCCGTCGAGGCAGGCTGCCGGGACGCCTTGGTGCAGGGCCCGCTCGGCGGTCACCCGGTGACCGGCCTGAGGGTCACGCTCACCGACGGCCAGACCCATGTGAAGGACTCCTCGGACACGGCGTTCCGTACCGCCGGCAGGCTCGGCCTCCGCGACGCCCTGCGCGCCTCGGCGATGGTCCTGCTGGAGCCGGTCGTCGAGGTCACGGTCACCGTGCCCGAGGACGCGGTCGGCGGCGTGCTCGGCGACCTGGCCTCCCGCCGCGGCCGGGTCACCGGCTCCGGCACGCAGGGCGGCGCGGCGGTCGTCACGGCCACCGTGCCGCTGGCCGAGCTGTTCGGCTACGCGACCCGGCTGCGCAGCCGCACCCAGGGCCGCGGCACCTTCACCGCCCGGCCCACCGGCTACGCACCGGCACCGGCATCGGCCACGACGGCGACACCGGTGCGGTAGCGGGCCGGGCTGCCCCCGCCCGGGCGGGGGCAGCCGTTGGTGAATTCAGGGCTCCGGCGTGACGTCGGTCTTCAAGATCCAGTCGTGTTTCTTGAAGACCGACGGTGTCGCTTGGGGTGGGGTTCGATGTCGATGTCGAGATGTCGACGCGGGGCGGACGGCTCTCAACACGCTCGCAACCCTCTTCCGCCTGCCCGTTCGGCGGGGCGCGACGCATGCGGTCCGGGCCGCCAGACGCCAACAGGACGGCCGGGGCGGTACGTTCGGAAAGAGGCGGTGCGGCTTATTCCGCCGAGCTCGGCGGAATAATCGCATACATGTCAAAAGGGATGCGCAATGTGCTGATCGTCGTCCTTCTGGTCTGGAGCGGGTTCGCCTACCCGTGGTTCGACAGGGGCTGCGACATCGCGGAGGCGTACACGGCGGTCTTTGAATACGGGGTGCCGGAGGGGCTTGAGCCCCTTCCGGCCTGCTACGGCTGAGAGCCCGATCCGGCCGGGATGAACTTACCCCCGACCGATGGATGGCGGCCATGCAACACCCCAGAAGGCCGGGGCAACCTCGGCGTCGACCAGGTGGTGGGACCCGTTGGGGTGTGGTGGTCGGGAACCGCTTGCCGCACGTGTGGTGGACCGGCAGCATGAGCTCATGGTTGAACCGGAATCCGTCGACGTTCCAACATCCCTGTGGAACACGGCAGTTGACCCCTCTCACTTCTCCGAGGACAACGAGCGGTACAACCAGGTCGTGTTCGAGCAGTACCGGCTCTGCGTGGAAATGGCCGACCGGGTCAGCGCGCGCCGGAGCCTGACGAACACCTTCTTCCTGTCGCTCAACAGCGCGGTGGTGGCCGTCGTGGCCGTTGCCGTCCGCGGGGAGGCGTTCGCCGGGTCCGTGCTGCCGGCGACGGCCGGGCTGGTGATTCTGCTCGCCCAGTGCGCCGCCTGGTACGTCATGGTCCGCTCGTACCGGCAGCTCAACACGGCCAAGTACGCCGTGATCGGCGCGTTCGAGCAGCGGTTGCCCGCCTACGCTTACTCCAAGGCGGAGTGGGAGGCACTGGGGGAGGGGCGCGACTGGCGTCGCTACCTGCCGCTGACGCATGTCGAGCAGTGGGTACCGATCACGTTCGCCATTGCTTACGTCCTCGGATTCTGTGCCCTCGCGCTCTGAACGGTTCGGGACGGACACTGCCCAGGAGGGGCTCCTGGGGCATCGGAGTCGGGGCTGGGACGGGTGGCGCGGGTGCCGGCGCTGCCGAGTCCGGCGCTGCCGAGTCATTGGTCGCCTGCAAGGGGATCGGGCGCACGGGTGACGGCACGTCCGGCAGAGCGGCCAGCGGTCCCAGCACCGGCTGCAGACGGCGCCGGACGAGCCGCCGGACGGTCCAGGCGTGCCGCAACCGGGGCACGGTGATGACGAACGGATGCAGGGTTGGCAGCCAGCCGCGGTCGAAGGTGATGAACGCCTTGAACGGCATGGCCCAGTCCTGCTTCGTCGGCGGTGGCCCCACCGGCCAGTCCGGCAACGCGGGGAACGGCGCCCAAGCCCCGTCCGGCTCCGTGGTCCGCCTGGCCGCGTAGGCGGACTCCGCGGCGGTGCGGAACGCCTCGTAAGCCCGGGAGTCACACGCGATCACGAGGACGAGCCGCTCCGCCGGGATCGTGCGCAGCACCTCGGTGAACTCCCACACCGTCCCCGGTCCCGGTGCGACGGACAGCAGTACCGTGTGGGCCCCCTGGATCAACTCGCTCACGGTGCGCTGCCAGTCCTGCAGAGGCAGGTACCCGCGTTGGGCACCGAGGAGCGGCAGTGGCTCCCCGGGCTCGCCCACCGCCACCACTCGGCCGTGGCGTGAGTACTGGCTGACCAGGAACTCCTCCGTGGTGAGTCCAGGAATCTCGAAGGGCGAGCGTGACCAGAGCGTGTTGGTCGGGCCTTCCGCGGGGGCCTCGGCCATCGACGTATCCAGGGCGAAGGGCCGCAGGTAGAGGATGTAGCGCTCGCCCCTCAGCTGTTCGAACGACGGGATGACGGCCGCGCGATGCTGTTTGCCACGCACGACCATGCCCCGACTGGCGTCGAAGATCAGCCACCCGACGGCCGAGAGAGCGAGCACCAGCAGAACCCGCAGCGTCCAGTGCACTTGTTCGGCATCCGGACCGGGGTCGGCGAGCAAGGCGTTCGCGAGGCCGGTGCTGCCACCCACGCCCACGGCGAAGCCGAGGAGGCGCAGCGTACGGCCCACCACGGTCAGAGCTGTGCCCGTGACACGACTCTGACCCGGGACAGGCGTCTTCTCGGCCGCCCCGGGCTGTGGTCCGCTGTCCATGTGGCCTCCGACGGCTGGGGTCGTGACATCGGTGTCTCATGTTGCCCGGTCCGGGGCGACGGCATGCCCGCCTCGGCTCCGTGTGGAGAATCCGGTTAGGATCTCCGCATTCTCGACCGGAAATGACGTGAAAATCACCGGTGGTGATCGGAAAGGCGGACGCCGTGACGACCTTGGCCGTGACCGGACACATGGATCTGACCGTCGGCAGTCTGCCGCTCATCCGTGCCTCCCTCGACACCTTCCTGGCCGCGTACCGGGGTTCCGACCTGGTCGGCGTGTCGTGTCTGGCCAGGGGCGCGGATTCGCTGTTCGCGCAGGCCGTCCTGCGGGCTGGCGGACGCGTGATCGCCGTCATCCCCTCACAGGACTACCGGGACCAAGTCGTCGCGGACGGGGACGCCGCCTTGTTCGACCATCTGTTGGAGGCATCCGAGGAGGTGGTCGTCCTCCCGTACGGCTCCGCGAACCGGCAGGCCTACGAGGCCGCCAACGCCGAACTCCTGCGCCGAGCCGACCGGCTCGTCGCCGTATGGAACGGCGAACCACCCGGCGGCCGGGGCGGCGGCACGGCCGACATGGTCTTGGCGGCACGGGCGGCGGCCGTCCCGGTGGACGTCGTATGGCCGCAGGGAGCGGAGCGCGTCGAAGGTGGTCGACCCGGTGAGGCGGACGGCCGGAGAGCGGTCTCCTAGCGTGGTGGTCATGGCCGACGTCCACGAACTCCAACTCACTCTGGACCTGCCCGCTCCCCTCCCGCCCCACGACGTGGACCTCTGCGCCGGCACCTGGGGGAGGCAGACGGCCGGCAGGAAGAAGTCGGCCGGCGGAACGACGGGTACGAGTACCCCCTCTGGGACGCCCGTGGGCCGGCGCGGCGGATCGGGGGCGTGCTGGTCGGAGAGCTGTGCTCGGACGACAGGGGGTGGGCCCTGACCGTGCGGAGGAGGCGCATCCCGACGAGTTCGACGACCGCCGCAGGATGGTGCGGTGGCTCGGCGAGCGCACGACGAGCCGGGGCGCGATCGGACACCTCCGCTTCTACGAGTCCCATGTGCCCGACGTGCTGATCGCGCAGGAGGGGTCGGTGAGCTGTGCCGTCCCGCGGGTGGGCGAGCTCGTCGAGTCGGTGGCCGAGGTGATCCCCGTTCCCCAGTACGGGAAGCGGGGGTGATGTGGACCTTGACGTCGCGCCGGAACCGGTCGCTACTTGTGCAGTGGACGTTGGGCGGCTGTCCATGTCTGTGTCAGCGGTGAACGGAGAGGATGGCGCGTGTTCGTCCCCGGTCTTCGATCCAGGCGGTGCAGATGAAGAAGAGACTGTGCGGTGCGGGTGCCGTCCTCGGTGTCCTGGTCACGGTGGGCGCACTGCCGGCCCAGGCGTCGTCGCCGGCGCCACAGCCGAAGCCGCGCACCCTGCCGCTGGGTCCCTCGGACCTGCCCGAGACCCGTACCACCACGTCCCTCCAGCCCGGCGTCACCCTTACCCGCATCGTGCGCGGTGCTGCCGACCCGTCGCTGCACTGGACGGTCGAGGTCTCCATCCCCGGCGGTGACACCTCGCCCGACCCCGACGCGCCGCCGACCGCCCTGAAGGACAGGGCGAGCGCCGACGAACTGACCGCCGAGCTGAAGCGGGACGGCTTCCAGGCCCGGGTGGAGCAGGTGACGACACCGAAGACGGCCGACCACGCGGGCGGCACCCTCGGCTGGCGAGTCCGCGTCGGCACGTACGGCTCACAGTCCGCCGCCACGTCCGAACGCGCCCGTCTGAGGGCGGCCGGTTACCCGGGATCGGCCGTGTACACCGGCTGGGACGGCGACGCGACGGACCGCGGCCCGTGGCGCGTCGACGTGCTCACCATCGATCCGCGCACGTTCCGCGGCAGCCTCGACGCGTCGTACGGCCCGGACCTGGAGAACCGCGAGACGACCAGTGAGCTGTCGGCGTCGGCCGACGCGACCGCCGCGGTCAACGCCGGCTTCTTCGTCCTCGACCCCGAGGCGGGCGCTCCTGGCGATCCGGCAGGTGTGGGCGTGTACGACGGACGCCTGCTGAGCGAACCGGTGGCCGGCCGCCCGGGCCTGGTGATCCACGACAACGGCCGGCGCACGGAGGTCACCCGTCTCACCTGGCGAGGCCACGTCGCAGGCCGCCAGTCCACTCTCCGCCTGACCGGCGTCAACCGCGTCCCGGGCCTGATCCGGAACTGCGGCGGTACCGAGGGCGACGCCCCCACCTCACGGCCCCTGCACGACGTCACGTGCACCAACCCCGACGAACTGGTCACCTTCACACCGGACTACGGCCGGCACACGCCCCGGGGCGAGGGACTGGAGGCCGTACTGGACGCCCACGACCGGGTCGTAGAGCTGCGCTCACCACGAGGCGGAGCACTTCCGCCGGGTGGCAGCTCCATCCAGGCCACCGGCCGACGCGTCGCCGACCTGACCACCCTCGCGCACGTCGGCCACCGCCTCCGCGTCAGCACGACGCTGATCGACGAACGCGGCCACCGGGTCTCGCCCTCGCCCCGGACCGACATCCTGAACGCCGGCCCCGAACTCGTCCGCGACGGACGGATCCACGTCACGCCCGCCACCGACGGCATGGTCCACCCCGGCGACCCGAGCTGGTACTACGGCTGGGTCCACAAGCGCAACCCGCGCACCCTGGCCGGAGTGGACGCCGCCGGCCGCACCGTCCTCGTCACCGCCGACGGACGCGGCACGGACGCCCTCGGACTCAGCATCGGGGAGAGCGCCGAGGTGGCCAGGTCACTCGGCCTGCGCGACGCGGTCAACCTCGACGGCGGCGGCTCGACGACGATGGTGTCCAACGGCGACGTGATCAACGACCCGTCGGACGCCGCAGGCGAACGCCCCGTCGGCGACGCGCTGTTGATCCTGCCGCGAAGGCACGGACACTGACCTGTCCCGCAGTCCCGCTGAGCAGTTGGACCCGCACCGCAGCGACGAACCGCAACCCACCGCAGGGAGCCGCCGTGTCCGCGAACGTGCCCACCGCCCCGACCACCCTTCGAGCACTCCGAACAACTCGACTCCTACGAGTACCTCGACCCCTTCGAGCCCGAGTACTGCTCGTCCTGGCCGTACTGCTGGCCACCCTCGCCCCCACCACACCCGCGCTGGCCGCGGGAGCCGGAACCGGGGTGCCCCGCGCCGAGGTCGTGGAGGTCACCCAGGTCGCGAACCGGCAGGTCGACCTGTCGGTGCGTTCGGCGGCCCTGGGCGGCCGGACGGTCAAGGTCCGCCTCCTCACCCCGGACGGCTGGAACCCGAAGGACCGGCGTCGGCAGCACTGGCCCACCCTCTGGCTGCTGCACGGCTGCTGCGGCGACTACACCTCGTGGACCGCGATGACCGACGTCGCGGAGACCGACAGCCTGCGCGACGTCCTGGTCGTGATGCCCGAGGCCGGCTGGAACGGCTGGTACAGCGACTGGTGGAACCACGGCAAGGGCGGCGACCCGGCGTGGGAGACCTTCCACACGGTGGAACTGCGCCGCCTCCTGGAACGCGACTGGGGCGCCGGCCGCAACCGTGTGGTCGCGGGCCTGTCCATGGGCGGTCAGGGCGCCCTGCTGTACGCCGCCAGGCACCCCGGCATGTTCAAGGCGACGGCGGCCTACTCCGGCTCCGCGCACCCCCTCCTGAACGACGAGTCGGTCAACCGCATCATGGGCTTCTTCGCCGGCCAGAACAACGACCCGCTCCGCGTCTGGGGCGACCCGGTCGCCCAGCGCCGGATCTGGCGGGCCCACGACCCCTTCCACCTCGCCAAGCGACTCAGGCCGATCCCGGTCTACCTGTCCTGCGGCGACGGCACCACGGGGCCGCTGGACCCACCCGGCAGCACGAGCGCGCTCGAGGCCGACTTCTGCCGGCAGAACCACGCGCTCGCGGCGGAGCTGAAGCGAGTGGGGGCGCGGCACCTCACCACCCACTTCTACGGCCCGGGAACCCATGGCTGGGCGTACTGGGAGCGGGAGCTGCACGCTTCGCTGCCGATGCTGCTGGGGGCGCTGAAGGGCGACGGCGCCGCCTGAACCGACGCCGGTCGCACATGCGCCACCGGGGGGCGGGGCGGGAAAGACGGGGCCGCCGTGGTGGGCGGGCTGTCCACTCATCGGTGGAAGTGCTGGTCGCCCAGCGAGAGGTACAACCGCGACGTGTCGTAGGAGTTCGCGTTGACCACGGGCGAGGCCTCGCCGGCCCGCGCATGCCCCCGCACCGCGGGAGCCAACGTGTCGTCCAGCAGCCGTCGCATCTCGCCCGCCAACGTCGGCTCCTCGTCGAGTAGTTGGTGGAGCCGCTGTCGCCAGCTCTCCGCCAGTTCCTGCTCGGACGCGGTGTCTCCCGCGTCCCGGGCGGACGGGACCCGGGTGCGGACGCCGGAGAGTTCTTCCCCGACCCCGTCGGCTTCCGCCGGACGCACCCGCCGCCACGGTCTCACCAGACCCGCGTGGGCTTGCTGCCAGGCGTCCGTGGCCATCGCGCCGACCAGGGCCTACCCGCCGCCACCACCATGGGATCCACCGTGTCCCCCTTCGCCGATTCGGCTATGGGCCGGACAAGAGTAGGCATGTGCGCGCCACGGCGGTTCCTGTTCGGCGATTCGGAAGGGGCCGCATCGGTACGTCTGGTACGTCATCAGCCCGGAATTCCCGGCCGGGGACCCACCCGTGCCGCACGGTCCAAGGCGTCGTGGACCGTCCCTACGCCGTCGCCGGGTTCGAGGCCGCTGGAAAAAGGGCGGGCGACGACCGATGACTCTCTCCGTGATCCGCAGTCAGAGGTCATGGTCGGTGCGCCGCGGCCACGGGTGGACGTAGCGTGCACCGACCGAACCAGCTGAGAACCGGACACCGGACACCAGAGAACGAGGAACCTCACATGCGTACCCTGATCAGCACGGCCTTCATCTCGCTCGACGGTGTCGTGGAGGCCCCGGGCGGAGAACCCAGTTACCGGAACTCGGGATGGACCTTCAAGGACGTCGAGTTCCTCCCGGAGGCGTTCGGCATCAAGGGCGAGGAGCAGAAGACCGCCACCGCCATGCTCATGGGCCGGACCAGCTACGAGGCGTTCAGCCCCGTGTGGCCCGACATGGAGGACTTCGCCGACTACAGGATGATGCCGAAGTACGTCGTCTCCACCACCCTCACCGCGGACGACCTGGTGTCGAACTGGGGCGAGACGACGATCCTGCGCTCACTCGACGAGGTCGCCGCACTGAAGGAGACCGAGGGCGGCCCGATCATCGTCCACGGCAGCGCCTCCCTGAACCAGGCACTCTCGGACGCCGGTCTGATCGACCGCTACCACCTGATCGTCTTTCCGCTGCTGCTCGGTGCGGGCAAGCGTCTCTTCAGTGCCACGGACAAGGACACGCAGAAGCTGAAGCTCGTCGAGCACGAGGCCTACGCCAACGGACTGCAGAAGAACATCTTCGACGTGGTCCGCTGACAAGGCCCCCTGCCCCCATTCCTCGCTGAGTCCTTGCCGGGAGGTGAGCAACAGAGCCCCTGCTATGGTGCGCCGATGTCATCGATCAGGCAGTTCCAAGTCACCTTCGACTGCGCGGAACCCGAGCGCGTCGGTCGCTTCTGGTGCGAGGTGCTGGGGTACGTCGTATCGCCGCCGAAGGGATTCGCCACGTGGGACGAATTCGACCGTTCGAGGCCGCCTGAGGATCAGGGCTCATGGTTCGCATGCAGTGATCCGTCAGGCGCGGGCCCGCGGCTGTTCTTTCAGCGCGTTCCCGAAGGGAAGGTCGTCAAGAACCGGGTGCATCTCGACGTGCGGGTGGGCACCGGGCTCGTGGGTGAGGAGCGCCTGGCCGCGCTCGAGGCCGAATGCGCACGACTGGTCCCGCTCGGCGCGGTACGCGTGCGACTACTGGCTGACGACCAGGATTCGTGCATCGTGATGCAGGACGTCGAGGGCAACGAGTTCTGTCTCGACTGAGCACACAGCCGTGGCCGGCTCGGGCCGAGCACAGGGCCGGCCATGGTTTACCGGTACATCGGCCCTGGTCGTCGTTAGCGCGGTCAACGAGGTGGTCATTGAAGCGCAGGTAGGGGCTGTGTACGGTTGAGCACTATGGCAGACACTCCCGCGACCCCGGCCGGCCCCATGGTCACCGGCTCCGAGATCGCCCGGCTGGCGGGCGTCACACGTGCCGCCGTCTCCAACTGGAGACGGCGGTATGACGACTTCCCCGCGCCCGCCGGTGGCAGTGTGAACAGCCCCCTCTTCGCTCTGTCCGACGTGCAGACGTGGTTGAACAAGCAGCGGAAGGGCCAGGACCTCTCGTACGAGGTGCAGCTCTGGCAGGCGCTGCGGGCCGTGTACGGCGATGACATGGTCCGGGGGATCGCAGCGGTCGCGCAGGTCCTCGCCGCCGACGACGGCGTGCCGGACGATCACGCGTTGCCGGAAGAGATCGTCCGCCTGACGCGTGTCCTCGCCGAGAGCGGGCCGGCCGGGGAAGTGGTGGAGGCTCTCGCGGAGCGGTTCACGGATTCCGTGCGCCGGGCCGGATCGGACCAGGTCACCTCGCCGCGCATCGTCCGTGCCCTGCGGTACTTCGCGGACCCGGTGGCGTCCGGAGCCACGGTCTTCGATCCGGCATGCGGCATCGGCACCCTGCTGCTCGCCGTCGGCCCGGACCGCGGGCCGAGGCGGTGCGGTCAGGAGACGGACCCCCACAGCGCCCGGCTCGCCCAGCTGCGCGCGGACCTGACGGGGCACGCCGGGGTGGAGGTCGTCGCCGGAGACTCCCTGCGGGAGGACAAGTGGCCGAGCCTCAAGGCGGACCTCGTGGTCTGCGACCCCCCGGTGGGAGACCCGGACTGGGGACGGGAGGAGCTGCTCCTCGACTCCCGCTGGGAACTGGGCACGCCCTCGCGCGCCGAAGGGGAGCTCGCCTGGCTCCAGCACGCCTACGCGCACACCGTCCCCGGCGGCCGGGTCATCATGGTCATGGCGGCTTCGGTCGCCTACCGCAAGGCGGGCCGGCGCATCCGCGCCGAGCTGGTACGGCGCGGCATCCTCACCCAGGTCACCGCCCTGCCGGCCGGCAGCGCCGCCTCGCACGCCCTCCCCGTGCATCTCTGGCACCTGCGCCGCCCGTCTTCCGCGGGCGACGCCGCGACGAGCGTCCGCATGATCGACCTGACGGCGAACGACCCGGACGGAGACCTGGAGCCCGCACCCCAGCAGATCGCGGACGTCCCCCTCATCGACCTCCTCGACGACACGGTCGACCTCACGCCCGGTCGCCACGTCGAGGAGTCGCACCGCGACTACGCGACCGAGTACCGGGCCATGCGCGAGGAACTGGCCGAACAGGTCGGCAAACTGGCCGAGCTGCTGCCGGAACTGGACGCGGGCGAGGGACCCGGCGCCCTGGACGGTTCGTCGGTGAGCGTGGCCGACCTCGCACGCGCCGGGCTGGTCGAGTACGGGGACACGGAACCCGTCTCGACCAGCGACCAGCTCGACACGGACTTCCTGCAGGGCTTCCTGCGCAGCGCGTCCAACACCCGGCGCTCCACGAGCGCCAGCGGCACCTTCCGGCTCGACGGCAAGGGAGCCCGCATCCCGCAGATGGACATCGCCGAGCAGCGCCGCTACGGCACCGCCTACCGCAGGCTGCAGGAGTTCGAGGAACGGGCTCGGCGGATCGCCGAGCTGACCAGGCAGGCGGCCGAGCTGGCCCGCGACGGCATCGGCAACGGGGCACTACGACCGCGGAAATGACACGACGTCAGCACGTCGGCACGTCACCACGCCACCACGTCACGAGGCATCCGGTACGAACTCACTGCCCGCCCCGCTCCACGAGACGGCCAGTGCCTCGCGCGCCCTGGTGCAGGCGACGAACAGGAGGCAGCGTTCCCGCAACAGGTCGGAGTCGTGCTGCAACGCGTCCACGGCGGCCGGAGTCACCTCGCGGGTGAACGGCACCGCCCCCGCCGTCACTCCGAGCACGGCCACGCAGCGGAACTCCAGCCCCTTCATGGCGTGCATCGTGGCCAGCCGCACACCGTCCGCACCGGGCCCCGGGTTGTCCCTGACCCGCACCACCGGCACCCCGGCCCCGGTCAGCCTGTCGTACGCCTTGTCCAGCAGCACGTTGAACCGGGCGCACACGCCGATCTCGGAAGGGCTGATGCCCTGCGCGATCCACCCCCGCACCCGCTCGACGAGCGCGGCGACCTCCGCGTGCTCCGAACCGTGCCCCTCCACCTGCGGCCGGCGCCCGTGCAGCAGCGAACGGTACCCGGCGAGGGTGTCGCTGCCCTCGCCCCCCAGGTCGTCGACGGACACCGGGCTGAGGATGCCCGTCGACCAGGTGAGGATCTCCTCCGTGCTGCGGTAGTTGATGCGCAGCCGGTGGGTGCGTCCGGCCACCGCGATGCCGAGGGAGCCGAGCGAGACCTTCGAGTCGTAGATCCGCTGGTGCGGGTCCCCCGTGAGGAACAGGTCGTCACTGCCGGGCGCCACCGCGCCGCGCAGCACCCGCCACTGGGCGGGATGCAGGTCCTGCGCCTCGTCGACCACGACGTGGTCGTGCGTCGGCGCCGACACGGCCAGGAGTTCGGCGGCCCGGGCGCACACCTTCAGGTGCGTCGTCGACCGCTGCTCGCGCAGCATCGACTCGAACAGCTCGACGGCGGGCCACAGCAGCTCCCGCCGGGCCGGTGACAGCGCGCTGCCACGCCCGCGCCGGGACGCGGCACGGTACGCGTCCAGGGTGCGCAGGTCCTGGGCGAGGACGACATGCCGGTACTCCTGCGCCAGGAACTGCTCCGTCCACGGCAGCCCGAGCTTCTTGACGACCCGCTGCCACACCTGCCGCTCCTCCCGGTCGCCGACGGGGGAGGGCACCTTGCCGTCGATACGAGCCACGACACCGTGCGCGTACGCGTTGACGGTGGTCACCTCGACCCGGTCGAGCAGCGCCGCGTCACCGTCCAGGAGGAGGCCGAGGTTCTCGCGCAGCGAGGCGGCCAGCGCGTTGGTGTACGTGGTGAGGAGGACCCGCGCTTCGGGCGACCGGGTCAGCAGGTGCTTGACCCGGTGCAGGGCGGCGACCGTCTTGCCGGTCCCGGGGCCGCCGGTGACCTGCACCGGACCGCCGTACGACACCCGGTAGGCGACCCGGCGCTGCGAGGGGTGCAGGAAGACCCGCCAGGCCGTGAACGGCTTCTCCAGGATGTCGGCGAGTTCGTCCGGCCCGCTGACGAGCGTGATCCGGCTGGTGGTGTTGGCGATGGCGGCGGCGAGGGTCTCGTCCGGGTCGGGCCCGGCGTCGACGGGACGGCGTACGGCGACCACGTCCCGGTACACCTCCTCGGGCGGGAACCCCTCGGCGAGGTACTGCAGCACCTCGAACTGGTCCTCCGGCAACAGCGTCCCGAAGGCCTCGAGCTGAGCCTTGTCGATGATCGTCCGCACCGCGCGCAGTACCTGGTCGTCGATGCCCAGCTCACGCAGCACGGTGTTCGAGTACGAGGCGAACAGCAGCGATTCGGCCGCGGCGGCCGCCTTCTCCAGCTGCGGGGTCAGCTGCTCGATCGCCCGTACGTTGCGGACCTCCAGGGCGCGCGTCGCGGAGTTCGTGGTGTACAGCCGCTTGGCGGCCCAGGTGTAGGCGTCGTCATGCGCCACCACGTTGACCAGCAGGAACACATCACTGCCGTCGTCCGGTGCGAGCACGACACCCCGCCAGAAGTCGTTGATGCGGATGGTCCGCATGCGGCGGTCGGCGGCCTTCTCGACCGATTCCAGATGCAGCCCCTTGTCCTGCTGCAGCTCCGGCACGGTGAGTTGCTGGAACTTCTGCATCGCCTTGCGAACGCCGTTCCTGACCGGCTTCTCGAGAGCGTCGTAGCTCTCCCAGAAGCTGTTGGCAAACGCAAGCTGCGGCACGACGCGTACTCCCCACCCCTGACTGACACGGCCCGGCCGATCATACGGGCGCGGTACCGGCGCCGATCCGGCACCGTCGCGTCAGCCGCCTCCCATCCGCCGCGCGACCTGAGCGATGTCGGCGAGCAGACCCGCCGGCCCCTGGTCCAGGTCGAGCGCGTGCTGGTGGATCAGGATGCCGGCGTGACGGACCCGGTGGGCGGCGTGTGAGGCGTTGCCCTTCGCGTAGACCAGGTGCCCTTCTGGCAGGCCGAGGGCGGTGCAGTACGCGAGCATCTGGTACAGGTCGGCGTCCGGATAGCCGCCCCGCTTCTCCGCCTTGTACTTGGCGTCCGCCACCGCGCAGGGGGTGCCGTCCTGCCCGTACAGCACGAAGTCCGGACGCATGCGGATCGCCGACGCCTCATCGAGGTGATGACTGTCCTGGAGCCGGGCGGCCCGGCCCGAACCCGTCAGGGCCTCGCGCAGGGCGACCGTCACGAAGTCCTCGAAGAGCTGGTTCATGTCGAACAGGAACCCGTCGACGCGGAGCCCGCCGGGAGCGTGCTCGACCGAGGCACCGTCGAGGAGGACCTCGGCGAGACGCAGGGCGTTCTGGTACCGGGCGTTGAGGCGGGTCGGCTGCCAGCCGGGCACCGGCTGCCCCCGTACGACGGGCGTGACGTCGGCGAGCCGGGCACGCTGGTGCAGCAGCCCGCGCCGGACGTCGCGCGGTACGCCGGGCAGCCGCAGCAGGCGCTCGACGGCCGTGCGCAGGACGCGGTTCTCGGCGATGTCGGTGGTGAACTCGTCGTACGCCACCTCCACCGGCAGCATCGCGCCGAACCGCCGCCGGATCTGCTCGGCCTCCCTGATCCGGCCGCGGACGACCAGGGAGCTCTCCTCCGCCGCTCGGTAGCCCTGCAGCAGCCCGTGGCGCAGCGCGCGGTCGATCTGCCGCTCCACGGCATGGGCGAGGGCGGGGACCACGTCCCGGTGCCCGGCCACGTCCACTTCCCCGTCCCGCCAGCCGCCCTCGGGGTCGATGCTGTAGCCGAGCAGGAAGAAGAGCCGGGCGATGGGCACCTTGGGGCTCACCCGTACGGTGAACGGTTCCCGCACACCCGGTACGGCGACGCTCACCGCCCCGACCCTGCTGCCGGCCCGCACCGTCCAGCGGCCGGGCGTGTACGGGTCGGGTGCCGCGTCGACGACGTCTCCGGCGGCCAGCGCACGCCCCACGCCGTCGGGCAGGGCGAGGCCGGTGGCGGCCGCGTACTCGGCCAGTTCGATGCCGGTCAGGACCGTCGCCGCCGCCACCTCCGCTGCCGCGGGCCCCGGGACGGCACCGTCTCCGGCGGACGTCATCCCAGTGACCCGCGCAGCGCGGCCAGCCCGTACCGCGCCTCGATGTCCACACCCTCGCCGTAGTGGTGCTCCTCCAGCAGCGGCAGGATCTTCGTCCGCCAGGTCCGCTCCAGGCCGCCCTCCCGGAAGACGCCCTTCTTCATCAGATACGAGGGCCCGATACGGAAGTCCGGGTCGTCGATACGGGAGTTGAGCGCGTCGAGCAGGTCGGCGGGCTCGCGCTCCCTGCCCTCCCGTTCCAGCCACCTGCGCAGCAGCCCGCTCGTCGGCTCGGTACGCGGCGACAGCTCCACGAACGCGAACCGCCGCCGCATGGCCGCGTCGACGAGGGCGATCGACCGGTCGGCGGTGTTCATCGTGCCGATGACGAACAGGTTGGGCGGCAGCGCGAAGTCGTCGCCGGAGTACGTCAGGCGCACCGACTTGTTGCGGTACTCCAGCAGGAAGTACAGCTCGCCGAAGACCTTGGCGAGGTTCGCCCGGTTGATCTCGTCGATGATCAGGAAGTGCGGGACGTGCCGGTTGCCCTCACGGGAGGCGAGGTCGGCGAGCTCGCGCAGGGGGCCGGCGGTGAGCCGGAAGGCCACCTGCCGGGTCTCCGGGTCCTCCTGCGGCCGGAACCCCTCGAAGAAGTCCTCGTACGCGTACGACGGATGGAACTGCACCAGCTTGACCTGCTCGGGACCGCCTCCCAGGAACTCGGCGAGCTTCAGCGCGAGGAAGGTCTTGCCGGTGCCGGGAGGACCGTAGAACACCAGCTGCCGCTCGTCGGCCAGCAGGTCACGCACCTCGCGCAGCCACGCCGTGTCGTGCACGAGCAGCTCGGCGGCCAGCTCGGCCGTGGGCTCGGGCAGCTCGGGATCGCGGCGGGCGACGATCGCCGGCACCTCCGTCGTCGGGTCCCGGTCCTCGGCCTCGGCCTCCTCGGCCAGTTCCTCGTCGCTTCGCCCGAGCCCGTCGACGAGCGGGAGCACGGAGGTGAGATCCACGACGTCGTGCTGCACGGACAGCTTCTGCTGCAGTGCCTCCGGCAACTCGTCGTAGGGCACGTCCCGCTGCCAGGTCACCTTCCGGCGCAGGTTGGTGAGCCCGTCCTCGGACTCGACCTGCTCGGCCGCGCTGTCGACGAGCCCGACGTGGAGGCGTCCGCCCGAGATGGTGCAGACGGTGTCGCCGGTGCGCATCTGCGTGAGGAAGTAGTGCAGTTCGTCGACCATCACCTGCTTCTGGCTGTAGGAGGCGCTGGCGTCGTAACCCTCCTGGACGTACCGGCGCAGGGCACTCTTGGTGGGGTCGTCCGCGCCGAGCGGCGGCAGGTGCGTCGCCGCGAGCGTGACCAGCCCGCCGGGCAGCCACAGCCGCCTCACCAGGTCACGCCCCGCCACGTTCGACCCGCGGACCAGCCAGGCCTTGCGGGGCGCGCGCCAGGAGTGGCCGAGGTAGTCGACGAGCGGGAAGTCCTCCTCCGTACGCCACTCGGTCAGGGCGTCCGAGCCGCGCCCGGCCACGATCGAGGCGGCGGCCGACGGCGAGTTGCACTCGACGTCCCGCGCTGCCTCCAAGTAGCCGGGCCACTGCTCGGACTCCCGGAGGGCGCCCTCCTCGATCAACGCCTCCCGCTGCGCCGCCGCGTACGGACCCGCACCCGGCAGGGTCTCCCGCCGCACCGGCGAACCGGCCAGCACCAGGAACTGCGGGCTGCCGTTCATCCCCTTCGAGGGCAGCACCCGACCGCGCGCGTACGGTCCACCGTTCGGCAGCCGCAGCCGGAACTCCGGGTATTCGTCGGCCATGGGCCCCCCACCTGCTGGTCTGATCCTTCTGGCAGCGTACTGGCAGTCACCGACAGCGGGTCCCGCCCGCCTCTGTCCGGTCATGTCAGGGTGTTGGACAGATGAGGCCCGATGTATCCCACGTAAATGCCGTGTTCGACGCAGGCCCCGTCGAAGTAGTGCAGTCGCGGTGCGATCGTGTTGCCGCCGCCGACGCGGACGTGTGCGCCCATGAACACCTTCCGTATGGAGTGGATGTGTTCCGGCACGGGGAACGTGCGCTGACGACGCCAGCTCGAGTTGGTCTTCACGGACTTGGACTCGTCACGCACTATCTTCCGCGGGGAGATCGTGCGGGCACCGCCGGGAGCGTCGGCGCACCACTGCTTGAAGTCGCGACCGGCACGACCGGAGGCGGCCGCTTCGGCGAAGTCCCGCAGGGCCAGCAGCGCGTCCCAGGTCATGCGCACCCATGACGACCCGTGCGCCTGTGCGTCGAGTTCGAGGGTCACCTTGCGGGAGCCGGTGAAATGCAGCCGGGGCAGGTCGGCGATGCGGCCAAGGAGCTCCTCGAAGGACTGCGGTTCGTCGTCCGGCGCGGAGAAGTGGGCGTAGGCGGCGGCGCCGGCGCCCAGGTCCACCATCTGCTTCCGCAGAACCTGCAACCGCGCTCGGGCGGTGTGCAGTTCCCGGTACTGCTCGTCGTACTCGGCGATCAGCAGGGTCTCGTTGTCCTCGGCCTTGCGCAGCTCGTGTTTGAGATCGCGGATCTCGTCGGCCCGCACGCGCTGTTCCCGCCCCGCCTCCTCCAGGATCTCGTGCAGGACCTCGTTCTCCACCCGCAGTCGTTCCAGCTCGGGTGCGGCGGAGTCGCCCAGCGTGCGGGTCCGCATGACCGGCACCGAGTCGAGTTCGGCGGGCAGCGGCGCGCGGGCGGCCAGCCGCTGGGGCAGTTGGGCGATGATCCTGCGGGCTTGGGAGGGCCGCTCGGTGATCAGCCGGCGGGACATCACCCGGTGCCGCTGCCCGTCCGCGGGCCAGGCCGGATCGACCCCGGGGAGGTAGGTGCGCACTCCGCCGCCGTACACCTGGTGGTACTCCAGGGCGCGGTTGAAACGGAGTTCCGCTTCCGGGGACAGGAGGTAGAGGATGGCGAGACCGGCCAGGGGCCGGACCAAGGGGTCCACCGTGTCCTCCAGCCAGGTGTCGAAGTCGACACCGTACGGCGTGCTCGCCACGACGATCGGCATCCGCCGGGTCTCGTCGCACAGCTCATCGATGACGGCGTCCACGTCCTCCGCCTCGACCACCTGGGGTTGGGCCGTGACGTCGGCGATGCCGTCGCGCGCACGGATGACCCCGAGAAGACTGCGTGCGAGCCGGGGAGTCTTGGCCGGTACGGGCACCACCTCGGGATCGTCCGGAAGGTGTTCGACATCCAGCTGGACCCGGGTGGGACCGCCGCCCTCCTGACGGATGAGCACAGTGGTCTGCCAGGTTCCGCCGGGCAGCGTCTCGCGCAGTCGCCATCGCCCGTACGCGCCGGAGGTGCCGGTGGCGGAGTCGTGGTCGAGGGTGACGCCGCGGGCTATCTCGTTGCGCCCCTCGGCGAAGGCCGCGACGTCGTAGGTCTTCGGGGGCTCCTTGAGCCACAGGCGCAGCTGGCCGTCGACCTTCGCGCCCGTGTTGACGTAGTCCAGACCGCTGGCGACGACCATGCGGTAGCGGCGGTTGTCCAATGCGGATTCTCCGTTCCGGGGCCGTTCGGGTGTGGGGGCTCATCGGTGCGTGGGCTCAGCTGTCCCGCGGGCTGCTTCCTTGGGGCATGGCTGCGTCAGCCAGCACCTACAGGGAGATGTCATGTTGGCGCTCTGAGCATGCCTGAGACCTGTTAGCGACGTCAACGTGCTGCACGAGGTCCGACTATTCGAATTCGTGAACGAAGTTCGAGTGTCTGCTTCCCGGTACCGGCTCGTGAACCTTGGTGCGCATGGCTCTCCCGACTGGCACGATGGCACCCCGTATGCGTGCTCGGGCTGTCGGGCGCCGTGGCTGAGGAGGGGGAACGGTGGAGGACTGGATCTATATCCTCAACCCGCACAAGGACACCCTGGACGGGGAGCCTTCCACCAGCGAGACCATTCACCGCCTCGCCCGGGAGGAACCCGAACTCGACCTGTGGCTGAGCCGGCGCAACCGCATGAACAAGGGCGACCGCCTGTGGTTCTTCTTCACTCACCCCGTGTCGGCGGTCGCCGCCGTGGCCGGTATTGACGACGTCCCCTACGTCGATCCCGAAGGGCCGGAGTACGGCTACCGCGTCGACGTGACCCTGCTGCCCAAGCCGACGCAGGCGCTGTTCGGCAATCCGGTGCTGCGGGAGGACCTGCACCTGGGTCAGGTGAGATCGGTGCAGAAGGTGAAGCCGGAGGCGCTGCCCCTGCTGCTGGCACGGGCGGGCCTGTGAGTACGTAGCGCCGGCACCGCGACAGCGCACGGCGTGCCGTCGCGAGCTGCGGAATGTGCTGGAGGCGTCGCCCGAGGTGGTGGCTGAACACCCCCGACCCCGCTGCGCTCGAGCAATCCTGGAAGTGCCCTGACGGTCTTCAAGGTCGACGCGGACGGCTGGTCTCCGGCTAGGAGACGGCCGTCCTCATGGCCGAGTCGTCGTGATCGGTTACGGCAGACGGCACGGTGTTCGCCGACTGGTGTGACAGTTCGGCCCATACGGTCTTGCCGCCTGGCGGATACGGTTCAGTGCCCCAGCGGTCGGCGAGCGCGGTGACGATCAGCAGGCCGCGGCCCGACTCGCCGTGCAGCGGCGGCGCGAAGTCCGGCACAGGGGATGGGAGGCGATCACCGCGGGCGTCTGTCACGGCGATACGGAGGACGCCGGCGGCCGGGTCGTGGGTGAGGGAGAGACGGAAGTCGCGTCCCTGGACCCGGCCGTGCAGCGCCGCGTTGGCCGCGAGCTCCGCCACGATCTGCTCCGCGCGGTCGGTGACGTCGGAAGGGGCCTGCCAGGTGCGCAGCTGCTCGTGGGCGAGCAGCCGGGCAAGACGGGCGCCGCGACGCGTGGACGAGAGCTGCTGTGTGAACGTCCGCACGGCGGCGGGAGGCTGGGGAGTGGTCGTGCTCATGGGATCAGGGTGACGGGAGCGCGGTGGCACGTTCCAGGGGATCGGTCCGTACGAGGAGTCAGGGTACGGGCGCTCCGCGTGCACCGTACGCGGGTCGGACGTCACGTCGGGTGTGCGTGCGTGGCCACGGGACGTGGCGCGCAAGGGTGGGCCGTCGACATCACCCGTCGAGCCGGTCTCCGTACGCCGCGGAGCGGAAGCGTATGCCGGGAACCTCTTCCAGGCTTCCGGGGGGAGGGTGAAACGGGGCTGAAAGACGGTAGTCGGCAGCCGGCCCCGCCCCGTTTCTCCTGACGCCTTGCGGTCAGAGTTCCCACACTTGGTCCGGGTCGTCCAGTGCCGCCCGGACCTGGGAAAGGTCTCCGATGTCCGCGAGGGGCGAGCTTTTGGCAATGTCGACGATGCCTCGGACGACGCTGTGAAGCACTTCGCCGTTGCCCTCGTCGAGCGCTCTGTCCAGCCTGGCGAACATCTCCTCGAAGAGGTTGCGCCGTTCCGCGAACGCCTGTGTGAAGTAGTCCTTGAGGACGGCTTCAGCGGCCCGGATCCGAGCCACCTCCGTGGCCTCGTAGGCCTCCAGCCGGGCCCTCTTGGTGCTCTCGACCTCATGGATGTGGACGCACTCACGGGCGGCTTCGACGATCTGGTTCAGCGCGGCGAAGCCGTCCACCGCCTGGACGGAGCCCTTGGCGGCCTTGAAGACCTTGCCGACATGCACCTTGGTCTGGTCGGGCACGTCAATTCTCCTCTGTCAAAGGTCTGTACCTGATGGTGAGGTTGGAGCTGCGCTCGTCCAACTCGCCTTCGGCGTCGACGATCCGAGCCGTCGCCACGTCACGGACCGCCATGACCAGTGTCATGGCCCGCTGAAAGCGTTCGGCGTGACTCAGCGGATCGAACGGCTCGGACTCCAGGAGGTCCAGCGCCTCGAGCCCTCGGTAGGTGAGGTCCGCGAGAAGCTCGTGCAGCTCCTCAGCACGGGCGTCGACGCCCTTCAGGCGGGTGTCCGTCTCGTCGAGTTCGGCGATCGCCACGGCGACCTTCGCCTCGAACTCCCTTGCCTGGGTGAGCGCCTTCTGGCCTCGGCCCTTGACGACGAGTCCACCGACGAGCAGCGCGGGACCCATGGTGACGAAGTTGAGCGCCGTGGCTCCCAGGGCCATCCCGCCACCGCCCGACGCGAGCGCCCCACCACCCAGGAAGGCAAGGGCCGCGCTTTCGGCCGCGGCACCTGTCAGGCCGGAGATCGCCGCTCCTGTGCTCGCTACTCCGAAGCTGCTCGCCGCCGCCGCGATTCCAGCGCCCACGCCCGTGCCCGCCGCCGCGGATCCGAGGGCCCCGCCGATCCATGCCACCGCGTCGACATCGAGGCCGCGCAGCCCAGGGATCTTGGTCATGGTGGCGTCGACGCCGTCCACCAGCAGCCGCTCGCTCTCGCGCACCTGTCGCTCGTGGCGACGCAGGAAGTCGCCCATGCGTGCGACGACATCGAGGAGGGCCTGCTTCTGCTGTTCCCCCAGTGCCTTGAGGGCGGTGTTCGTCGCCGCCAGCGACTCCTCGGTTCGGGCCCGGCGTCGCTCGTAGCCCTGGCCCGCCTCTTCCAGCCGGACCTTCGAACGCTTGAGGTCGTGGACACCTTTGCCGCCGAGGGCGACCCCGCTACCGCCGGTCGCCACACCGACACCGATGAGTATGACCGGTATGAAGATTGGCACGATCCCCCCTTGATGCCTCATGCCCCCTGCGCGAACCCGCAGGTCCACCCGTCCGTTCCCTCTGCCGGGTGCGACGGAAGGGGCCACGCAGCTGCTGCGTATTGTTGGCGCTTCAAGCATGACCGCGCTCTGTTAATCCTGTCAACGTGTTCCCATATGTCGAGCATTCGGGACTCCGTGCGTGCCGGACGAACTCGTCGGGCCGGGCCCGCATGTGGACACCCTCCCTTTCCCAGGTGTGCTCTCCGCCGCCGAGGGCATCCCGAAGATCAGCCGGTAACCGTTCATCCGCGCGGGCACCATCTTGCTGCCGGAGCGGACCCCCCGGACCAGGGTGAGCCCCTACACCACTTCACTGGACCGCAACCGGGATGCGCCGATGCCTCCCCGCGGATCCCCGTGCCCGTGGACTCAAGGTTTCGGGCCACTGGACATGTATTTCCACACCGCGTGCTCCAACCCTCCGCGATCGTGTCCCAGACGGTCGGCGGTCTCCTCGTACACCCGGCGAAGCCCTTGATAGGTGGTTGTCCCCACGCCGGCCTGCTGGGCGAAGGCGCGCAGATGCACGTCCACCGCCACATGAGATCCTCCAACCAGGGCGCCCAGATAGTCGACCGTCTTGGGCCCCACGCCGTGGATGGCGAGAAGCAGGGAGCGATGGGCATCCTCCTTCAGCCAGAACCTCAGGTCATCGCGCGTCTCCACCACGCTCGCGGCGAGGAGATCAGCGATTGCGGCAATGGCGGCGAGCTTCCTCTGGTGGGTTGTCCGAAGGACTGCACCGAGCTCACCTTCGGTCACACGCGCGCGGAAACGGGTCACCGTGTCCGCGTCGGGCCAGCTCTTCCGTAGCTCTTCGACGCGCGGCCGAACCCATCGTTCGTAGTGCCTGGCCTGCTGGAGGATCGCGTCACAGATCACCGCACCCATATGGTGCCAACCGCCGGCGGGCAGGAAGGGACCGTTCCCGAGGGTGGCTTCCACATGGGCCGCGAGCTTGGCGACGTCTTCTTCGATGGTCACGATCACATGATGAGGGCCCGTCACCCCTTCGTCGATGGCTCACCGGGTTCCTGCGCGGGGCTGTAGCCGGAACGGTTTGCCGGAGTGCCGCGCCGCGAGCCCAGCCGGAAGTCGCGGCCCTGGACACGGCCGTGCAGCGCGGTGCTGCTGGCGAGGTCCGCGACGATCCGCTCCGTGCGGCCGGTGACGTCAAGTGGCGTCCGCCAGATGTGCAGTAGCTCGTAAGCCAGGAGTCGAGGAAGAACCGCCGATGTCAGCAGGGGCCGCCGTGTCGTGTTCGGGGACACCTCATGAACCGGCCTTCCGCGGAGGCCGTCGGAGACGGGGGCAGTGCGTCGCGTACGCAGCGTCAGCGTACGGGTGCGTTCGGTGGACATTCTGGATCCGCGCCGTCCACGCTGGGCGCCGACGACCACAGGGACACGGCCCGCACGTGCGAAGCCGCGTCCGGGCGGTCGTCTCACCGACGACGAGAAGGAAGTGCTCGATGACGACGCCGACGCCGACGCAGACCCCGAGGCCGTGGGGCCTGTCCCGGATGAAGCCGTTTCCCGCGACGGCCGTACTGACCGGGGCGACGGTCGTGCTCGACGCGGACCGCCAGGTGGGGCGGTGGATCAGGCCCGACGGCCTGGACGTCCCGGCCCTGGACCGGCACAAGCGCAGCCAGACCTGCAACGAGACCAGGGCGAAGACCTCCTTGGACAGCGTCCCGGACGAGGGAAGCGACCAGCAGGGAGACGAGGATTGAGCGGGACGTCACCGGTGCTCGTCGTCACGCGGCTGGACGACGCGACGGCGGACGTCGTCATCGACGAACTGTGCCGGCGCTCGGTCCCGGTGGTCCGGCTCGACCCGGGCGACTTCCCGGAGAAGGTCCTCGTGGCGGCGCGCGTGGACGGCCGACGGCTCACGGGTGAGGTGCGGACGGAATCCCGGGAGCTGGCGCTGGGCGCGGTCCGGTCCGTGTACTGGCGCCGCCCGCGCCCCTACTCCGCCCCCGAGGGGCTGGACGGGCAGGACGCCGACTGGTGCGTGCAGCAGGCACGCCACGGCCTCGGCGGAATCCTGACGTCTCTGCCGGGAGCGCACTACGTCAACCACCCGTGGCGCAACCGGGCCGCCGAGTACAAGCCGGCCCAGCTCACGGCAGCGGCGCGCCACGGGCTGTGCGTGCCGCCGACCCTTCTGACCAACGCCCCCGAACGTGCCAGGCAGTTCATCCGCGACCACGGCCCAGCCGTATACAAACCGCTGTACAACAGCGACTACACCGACCGGGGCGGGCAGGGTCTGACGGTGTGGGTCGAAGAAGTCGACCTGGCCGCCCTCGACGCCGGTGTCGGCCGTACGATGCACCTGTTCCAGAGCCGGGTGGAGAAGATCGCGGACGTGCGGCTCACCGTGGTGGGGAGACGGCTGTTCGCCGTACGGATCGACGGCTCCCCGGGCCTGGACTGGCGTCGGCACTACGACGACCTCCGCTACAGCCTCATCGACACGCCGCCGGACGTGGCGGACGGGGTGCGCCAGTACCTCGACACGTTCGGACTGACCTACGGTGCCTTCGACTTCGGCCTCGACGCCGCCGGGCGGTGGCACTGGTACGAGTGCAATCCGAACGGGCAGTTCGCCTGGTTCCCGGAATCCATCACCGGCCGGATCACCGACGCCCTCGCCGACCAGCTCCAGCACCCCGACCGACGGGACCGCCGATGACCAGCAGCACAACCCTCCGCCGGGAACTCGCCCGCGAAATCGCCGAACAGGGCCTGGTCACCGACCCGGCGTGGCTCGCCGCCGTCGAGGCGGTACCCCGCGAACTGTTCCTCCCGGACGCCATGTTCCGTGCCGACGGCACCCGGTGGGAGCCGGTACACCGTGAGCGACTCGGTGACGAAGCATGGCTCCGGGCGGTCTACTCGGACACCAGCTGGGCGACACAGATCGACGGCACCGGCGCCGAGGAAGCACCGGGCCCGGTGTCGGGGCGGCCGACCTCCTCCAGCACGCTGCCGTCGCTCGTGGCGCGGATGCCCGAACTGGCCGAAGTCCAGGACGGGGACAGGGTCCTCGAGATCGGCACGGGCACGGGGTACTCCACCGCCGTGCTCTGCCACCGGCTCGGCGGCGAGAACGTGTACTCCGTCGAGTACGACGAGAAGGTCGCCGCCGCTGCCGCACAACATCTCCGGGACGCCGGCTGCACCCCGCGCCTCGTTGTCGGTGACGGCCTGCTCGGACACCAGGACGGTGCGTACTACGACGCGGTGATCGCGACCTGCGCCGTGCGTACGATCCCGCCCTCGTGGCTGTGGCAACTCCGCGACGGAGGCAGCATCACGACGACGGTCAGCGGCTGGATGCTGGGCTCGGGCCTGATCCGGCTCGTCCTCGACGAAGAGGGCGTCGCCCACGGCCGCTTCGCCGCGGACCCGGTGTCCTACATGCTCGCCCGCCCGCACGAACGGCCGCCCCGCCCCACGTTCTACGCCCACCCGGGGAGCACGCGAGCAGCGAGGGTGAGCCCGAACCTCCTGGACGACGCGACGAGCGTCTTCGTCGCGCAGCTCGGCGCCCCGTCGGCCGAGTTGGTGGGTCTGGCGGAGGGGGCCGCCCTGATCGACGCCGCGACGGGCTCACAGGCGTGGACCGAACCGGACGACGCCGGCGGCTGGAAGGTTCACCAGGACGGGCCGCTGCGCCTGTGGGACCGGGTCGAGGAGGCGCTGGACATCTGGCAGCGGGCGGGAGCGCCCGACCTGTCCGCGTTCGGCATGACGGTCACCGAGCGCGAGCAGGTCGTGTGGCTGGGCGACCCGGAAGGGCCTCGCTGGCGATTGCCGGCCTGAGTGCCCTGTTCCTGACCGGACTGGGGGGGGGGGCGGGGGGCCCCCCCCCGGCGGCGCCCTGGGCCGGGGGTGGGGGGGAGAGGGAGGGGGGGGAGTCTGCCGCCGTGGGTCTCCCCCAACACCTCTCCCAGAGAGGTTTTGGCGGT
>NZ_JBVJVN010000013.1:0-65114 GCF_055603605.1 Streptomyces sp. NPDC037271 | reverse complement strand
CTGAGGGGTCTTCCGTCTGTATCTTCCCGCCTCCTTTCCCCTTCCCCAGCCGCCGCCGCGCCCCCCCCCCCCCCCCCCCCCCCCCCCCCCAGTCCGGCTCGGGAAGGACGAGGCCGGCGGTGACTTCACCTGACGGTGCTCATCAACGATCACTTCGAAGGGCGTTGTCCGGTGGGTCGACAGACCCAGGTGATACTCGTCCTGTGGACTGGTGGGAGCGAGCTCGGGCGGCGGAACAGCTTCAGGACTGGGACGAGGCGATCACGCTGGTGAGCGCCCACGCCGAGTGCTTCTCCGACGATTCAGACATGCACGGCAACCATCTGTGGCACATGGACCTGCTGGCCCGAGCGGAACGGATTCCGGAACTCACGGAGCGTGCTCTCACGGATCTCCACGCGCGTCGGGCCCTGAACAGGTCGCTTCGAGACCGGGGTAGGGAGTCGGCGCTGCGTGAGCGCGCCGAAGACGGTGACCGTGGTGCCCTGTACGTCCTTGTGCGACTGATGTGCGAGACGGGTCGGGTGCGAGAGGCCCAGAAGGTGGTCCAGGACATCGGCCCGGAGGACCGGTACGCACACCAGATCGTGGCCGGGAGCTGCCGGTCGTAGGCGTCCGGCTCCGGCTTCCTGGTGAACGGCCTGCTCGGACACCAGGACGGTGCGTACGACGACGCGGTGGTCGCGACATGCGCCGTGTGTACGATCCCGCCCTCGTGCCTGTGGCAACTCCGTGACGGAGGCAGCATCACGACGACGGTCAGCGGTTGGATGCTGGGCTCGGATCCGAGGCTGGACGCGGTGTGTCATTGCGCGTTGGTGTCGTCGAAGTGCCTCCTGGTCTCAGGGATGCAGCTCTGGTGTGAGGGCCTGGACGGGCTGCGTCCCCGTACGGTGCGTCCCCGTACGGGGACGACGGGTGGGTTGTACGAGTGTCCTTCTGGCTGCTCCGGACGTTCTCCATCAGAGCTACCTGGTGTGCGCGGACCTGGAGGTGGGCCTCGGATGACGACCGACCATGTTGAGCCGGCGGTGCCGGGCGGGGAGTGCGAGCGGGAACCGGACCCGTCGGACAGCCTGCGGACGTTCGGGGCGGTGGTCCAGGCGCTGCGGGAGCACGCGGGGCTGAGCCGGGTGCAGTTCGGGGAGCTGGTCCGGTTCTCCAAGCACACGGTGGAGTCGGTGGAGTTGGGGCGGCGGATGCCGGACGCGTCCTTCGTGGAGCGGGCGGAGGAGGCGCTGGGGAACACGGGGGCGTTGCGGCACTCGGCGCGGTTTCTTACGCGGGGGGAGGCGGGGCTGGCGGCTTGGTTCCGGCAGTGGGCGAGGCTGGAGCGGGTGGCGGTGAGCCTCGGTACCTATGAGTGCCGGTTGGTGCCGGGGCTGTTGCAGTCGGAGGGGTATGCGCGGGCGGCCTTCGAAACCCGCATTCCACCCCTGTCCGACGAACAGATGGAGGCGCAGGTGGCAGCTCGGATGGAACGGCAGGGCCTCATCCGGGAACTGCCCAACACCAGCTTCAGCTTCGTGATGGAGGAGTGCATCGTGCAGCGCCCTCTGGGAGGTGAGCACGTGCTGCGCGGCCAGTTGGACCACATCTTGGGTCTCGCCAGGCTCCGCAACGTGTCCGTGCAGGTCATGCCCACCCGCACTGTGTCTCACGCGGGTCTGGACGGCCCCCTGGCATTGCTGGAGACTCCGGACGGGAGGTCCTTGGCGTACTCCGAAGGGCAGGAGAGCGGCCGATTGATCGCTGATCCGAAGCAGGCTGCCGTGCTCCACCGGAGGTATGCGACACTCCGCGCACAGGCCCTCACCCCTCACGACTCCGTGGGCCTGCTGGAGCGGATCAGAGGAGAACTATGAGCGGCACGCAACTGACCTGGTTCAAGTCCAGTTACAGCGGCACGGCTGGTGACAACTGCGTCGAGGTTGCCGTCACTGAACAGACCGTCCACGTACGGGACTCCAAGGATGTGATGCGTCAGCCATTCACCGTGAGCCGGAACGGCTGGTCGCAGTTCGTCGCTTTCCTCGGGGACAACTGATATGCCCAGGACCACGCAGCTGCGTACGTACACCGTTCGTGAAGGGCTGCTCGACGAGTGGGTGGAGCGGTGGCGCAACGACATCGTGCCGCTGCGGCTGAAGCTGGGCTTCGAGATCGGCGGGGCCTGGGCGGACCGGGAACGCAACCAGTTCGTCTGGCTGATCTCCTACGAGGGACCGGAGACCTTCGCGGAGCGCAACGCGATGTACTGGGCGTCGCCCGAGCGCGAGGCGATGGGTCTCGCCCCGGACGACTACCTCCTGCACACCGACGACCGCACGGTCGAGCAGCGTTACTGATTCAGGCGGGGTCCGGCGGCAGCAGGTGCTGCCGCCGTTCCTCCGCGTCCAGCGTGCGGAACACCCGCCCGCGCGCCCGCGCCTCCAACTGGTCGTAGTCGGGGTCCGCCGGCCACACCCGCGTGGTGCCGTCGGCGGACGCGGTGAGCAGCCGCGTACCGTCCCCGGACCACGCCACCGACATCACCTTGTCCCGGTGGACGCCGACGACGGCGAGTTCCTCGAACGTGGTGGCGGACCAGAGCCGCACCGTCCGGTCGTCCGAACCGGTCGCGACACGGCGGCCGTCTGGTGACCAGGCGACGGCCCGGACCCGTCCCTCATGTCCCTTCAGCACGTCGATGCGCCGACCGGTCACCGCGTCCCACACGGCGGCCGTCCAGTCACCGGAGGCCGTGGCCACCCGCGCCTCGTCCGGGGACCAGGCCGCGTCCTCCACGTAGTTGCCGTGTCCGCGCAGCACGGTCAGCTGGGTGCCGTCGGCGGTGTCCCACAGACGGCAGGTGCGGTCGTCGGAGCAACTGGCCAGCCTCCGCCCGCTCGGTGACCACGCCACGCGTCCCACCCAGTCCTGGTGCCCGGTCAGCTTCCGCAGCTCGGTGCCGTCGACGGCGGACACGAGGCGCACGGTGCCGTCGTGGCCGCCGGTCGCGATCCGCCGGGCGTCGGGGGACCACGAGCAGCCCTCGACGGGTTCACCGCGCAGGTCGAACACCGTGCCGCCGGAGCCGTCCACCACACGCACCAGTCCGTCCGCGGTGCTGAGGGCGAGACGGTCGCCGTGCGGCGCCCACGCCACACTCCACACCCGCTCGCCCGGCACCGTCACCGGCCCGGCGGGTGCGCCGGAGTCCGCGTTCCAGATCCGTGCCGTCCCGTCGTCCGAGGCGGTGGCGAGGCGGGTTCCGTCGCCGGACCACACCGCCTGGTTCACCGGCCCGTCGTGCTCCTGGACCAGAACGGACTCGGCTCCCCGCGGCCGGAGGTCCCACACCCGGCCGCTGCCGTCCGTCGACGCGGTGGCGAGCTGTGTGCCCGACGGCGACCACGCGACGGCCCATACCGTGTCGGTGTGGCCGCGCAGCACCGCGACCTCCTTCGCGTCCTCGGTGCTGACGACGCGCACCGTCCGGTCGGACGACGGGGAGGCGAGCAGCAGGCCGTCCGGTGAGAAGGCCGGGTTCCACACGTAGTCCGTGTGGCCGCGCAGCAGCAGCCGCAAAGCGCCCGTGCGGGCGTCCCAGATCCGGGCGGTGTGATCGCCGGCTCCGGTGGCCAGCGACTCCCCGTCCGGCGACCACGCGACGCCCTCGACGAACTCGGTGTGCCCGGTCAGGGTCGTCGCGGCCGCTCCCGTCGCCGCGTCCCAGACGATCACCGTCCGGTCGTGCGACGCGGTGGCCAGACGCGAGCCGTCCGGCGCCCAGGCCACGCCCCAGACGTCACCCGTGTGGCCGCGCAGTTCGTGCACGAGCCGGCCGCTGTCGGCCTCCCACACCCGGGCCACCTGGTCCTTGAACGTGGCGGCGATCCGCGTCCCGTCCGGCGACCACGCCACCCGCCGACCGATGTCCCCGGCGCCGGCGAGCTGCCGGACCGGTTCACCGGACACGGCGTCCCAGACGCGTACGACCTGGTCGCGCCCGGCGGTTGCCAGCCGTGTCGCGTCGGGGGAGAAGGACACCGACTCGACCATGGCGCCGTCACACGGCAGCACCCGCAGTGAACGCCCCGACTCCGCGTCGTACACGCGGGCCGTCCCGTCCCTGGACGCGGTCGCCAGCAGCCGTCCGTCGGTGGACCAGGCGACGTCCCGGACCGTGTCCGTGTGACCGTCCAGCCGGGTCCGCAGATGACTCGCGGCCAGCGCCGTCATCAGTCCCCGCCGCGCGGCCGGGGTCGGCGCGCACTCGCCGTGCGCGGCCAGGGAGAGCAGCAGCGCCCGCTCCGGTTCGGTCTCCGCACTGGCGAGCACCTGCCGGCCGATGCTCTCCGAGACACGGTTGAGGAAGGCCAGGTCCCGGCGCTGTGAGGCGTCGACGAGCGCACGGGCGGGAGCCGACGCCTGCCCGGCCTCCTCCAATGCGGCCAGCCACCGCTGGGCGACGGTGAGGCGCTCACCGGTGAGGAGGTAGTCCGCACTGCGCCCGGACCGTTCCCAGTCGGCGGCCCACCGCTCCAACTCAGCCCGCTCCCGGAGCCGCTCCGCCCGCGCTTCCGCCTCCTGGCGCAGGGGTGCCCACTGCCGGAACAGCGCCTCGTGCGTCACCTCCGCGCACGCGTCCCGGTGGTCGTCCGCGTTCCCCGCGGTTCCCTCGGCGGCGTAGGACCGGATCAGGCGTGCCTCGATGAAGGCGTCCACCACGTACCGCTCGCGGTCGGTCAGCTCGGACAGCCGCACCGGACGGCGGGCGAGGTCCCGTTCCTCGACGGTGACGAACTTCAGCAGCACCCGCAGCGCGAAGTCGATGCCGCCCGGAGTGCCGAGGGCGGCGACCGTGTTGTCGGCCTGCCGGGCCAGTGCCCCCGCCACGCCTCCGAGTTGCCGGTACGTCTCCTCGGTGATCGTGCCGCCCGGACCGCAGGCGAAGTACAGCTCCTGGAGGAGATAGGCGAGCAGGGGCAGCGCGTCATCCGTACCGGTGTCGTCCACGATGGTCTCGACGAGACCGGGCTCGAACGAGATGCCCACCAGCGCACCCGGTCGCTCCACCACCTGGGCGAGCTGCACCCGGTGCAACGTGCCGATGGCGACGGGGTGTTGCAGGTACGGCGCGTGACCGGTCCCGAGCAGCCGCCCCAGTAGGTCCACCCGGCACGTGGCCAGGACCCGGACGGAGGGTTCCTGCCGCAGACACGCGTGCAGCGCTTCCAGGAACTGGGCCTGTTCCCGCTCACCCGCGAGGGTGACCAGCTCCTCGAACTGGTCGATGACGAGCAGCACCCGCTGGAACTGCCCGGCCCGCAGCCGCGACAACTCGGCCGCCAGGCTCTCCGGCCCCTGCCGCAGCCGCCGCAGCACCGCGTCGGGTGTCTCCCGGCCGTCACCGGCCGCGGCCAGGGACGCGGCCAGCGCGTGCAGGGGGTTCGGCCCCGGTGAGAACGTCGGCACGATCGTCCACCGGCGCCGGCGCAACCGTGGCATGACCCCTGCCCGGACGAGCGACGACTTGCCGCTGCCGGACGCCCCCGTCAGCATCAGGAACCGGTCGGCGGGGCGGGTCGCGGAGGCGTGGAGCCGACGCGTCAGCTCGGCAGCCTGCGCCTCCCGGCCGAAGTAGACGGCCGCCTCGTCCTCGCCGAACGCGTCCAGCCCCGGATACGGGATCCGGTCATGCGGCCACTCCGAGGGTGCGGGCGCCGGGTTCTCCAGCCGGTACACGACGACCTGCCCGACCATCATCGCGACGACCAGCAGCCCGATGGCCGGAACGGACCATTGCTGGATCATCTCCAGCGCCCAGGGCGCGTCGTCCTTGCTGGTGGCGTAGTTGGTGACGATGCCGAGCAGGCAGGCGACCAGCGCCAGCAGGATCTGCAGCACGACTTGGAGGCGCTGCCTCATACGACACCGGCCCCCTGCCGACCGGCTCGATACCTGCGCGGCACTGTCACGCCCCCGTTCCGTTCAGCAGTCAGTGCTCCTTCGTGCACCGGGGTGGTGCCCTACCCGTACATCGGTTGGTGCACGAGGAAGCGTGAGCATCATCTGCGGATGCAAGGGTGGTTTCAAGAACACCTGTGGTTATCAGCCATGCCCCCTCCGTCAGGGGCGCCTGGGGGAGCGGGGCACGGGTGGACGCTGCAACCCCTCCGCAGATCAGAAGCCCGAAGTATCGGGCGACTGCTGCTGTGGGGTCTGTGGGGAGTAGGAGATCACCTTCGGCCTTTTCTTCGCGGTGCGTTGACGGACGCGTACGGACCGGTCACGAGGCGTCTCCTCGCTCGTCTCGACCCCCAGTACGACGCTGTATCCCTCGCGGGCACGCTCCAGACTGAAGTCCCGCAACTGTTCGACGCTCGTTCCCACGGTCCCGACCAGGCCGAGCTTCACCAACTCTGCAAACTCTGAGGCGACGAGATAGCGGCCCACCCTTTCGTAGCTGAAGAGGCGCCCACCCCTACTCCCGAGCGTGCAGTCGTCGTCCAGAAGGACGCGGGCGTAGGAGAGGGGGATGTACATGCCGCGCGCCAACTCGGAGGTGGGGACTGCTCCGTCCCGCCAGTGTGCGAACTTCAGGAAGCACGCGTCCTGTGAGAGGCGCCACTCGTGGGGATGCACAGGCTTCGAGCTGAGTTCTGCAACCCCTTCCAAACGGTCCATCTGGTCCCGGAGTTGCTTGTTCACCCGGTACTCCTTGTCCCGGGAGCCCAGGCGTTTGTACTGGACGAGGACGAAGCTGTGGGTGGGGTGATGGTAGTAGATCATGTCCGTGCCCAGTCGGCTCTCGACCGGAGTGGCATTGACGTTGACGACCTCGAGGCGGCGTCCGGCGGTGTCCTCCAGCACGTGGATGTCACATCGCACGTCATCGAGTCCTGGCCAGTCATCGAAGAAAAGAGGGGCCCCGCTGCCCAGGCCGGCGCGCACATCGTGGTCGATCAGGCTGTTCTCCACCGGGTCCGGGACAAGGCCCGCGAGGTACGGCGCATCCCGTGAGTCGGGGCGTCTCCAGGCAGACAGCGCGGAGTGAGGGAAGTCGGTCACCCGAGTCAGGGACTGGGCGGCGTCCCGCTGCTCCTGCCATGCCCGGTCCGCTGCGTCGTCTACGTCGAAGATGACCGGGTTCAGATTGGCGAGCAGCCACTCGATGTACCGGGCCAACTCGGGGTGGTTCCGAAGGAGCGCTTCTTGGAGCGCCTGCCAGGTTCTTACGCCGATGTGTCCCGCGCTTCCGGTGAGGGCCTGCTCCACGTGTGCTCGGTGCGTCGAGGAAAGGGAGGCGAGGATTCCGCCAGGGCCGTCCAGAGCAACCGGCTCCGGACATCTGCGCATGGGTTCGATGGTGATGCTGCTGTCGACCGGCCCCACGGTGTTGAAGCGCTGTACCGATCCGATCCAGGTGATGAAGCGGCCGTGTTCGGAGAACTCCCTACGGCTGTTGTGGGAGGTATGCGTCCTGTTGTCGCACACCAGCAAGGCTAACCGGGTGCCTGTGTCGGACGTGTCGAGCCCTGTGGGCAGCCCTTTTGTGAAGCGCTCCGTGATGAGCCAGTCGCCTTCGTTCTCGGCCATTTGAAGCGAGGTGAGGGTCACTATGTACGTCACAGGCTGACCTTATCGGCGCCGCCGGCACGTGCAGGGGGTTCGGCCCCGGTGGGAACGTCGGCACAACCGTCCACCGACGCTCACGTAACTGGGGCATCATCCAAGCCAGCGGCCCGTACGGTGCGTCGCCGTACGGGGATGACGGGTGGGTTGTACGAGTGCCCTCTTGGCTGCTCCCGGCGTTTTTCATCAGAGGAACCCGGTGTGCGCGAACCTGGAGGTGGGCCTCGGATGACGACCGACCATGTGGAGCCGGCGGTGCCGGGCGGGGAGTGCGAGCGGGAACCGGACCCGTCGGACAGCCTGCGGACGTTCGGGGCGGTGGTCCAGGCGCTGCGGGAGCACGCGGGGCTGAGCCGGGTGCAGTTCGGGGAGCTGGTCCGGTTCTCCAAGCACACGGTGGAGTCGGTGGAGTTGGGGCGGCGGATGCCGGACGCGTCCTTCGTGGAGCGGGCGGAGGAGGCGCTGGGGAACACAGGGGCGTTGCGGCACTCGGCGCGGTTTCTGACTCGGGGAGACGCGGGGCTGGCGGTCTGGTTTCGGCAGTGGGCCAGGTTGGAGCGTACGGCGGTGAGTCTGTGCACGTATGAGTGTCGGCTGATCCCTGGGCTGTTGCAGTCGGAGGGGTACGTACGAACTCTCTGCGAGAACGAGATTCCACCCTTGTCGGATGATGCTCTGGAAACCACCGTCCAGGTGCGCATGGAGCGTCAGCAACTGCTCCGCGAACGTCCCAACACGACGTTCGACTTCGTCATCGAAGAGGCCGTTCTCATGCGCCGCTTGGGAGGGACGCAAGTCACGGCGGAGCAGCTCGATCTCATCCTTGAGCTCGGCCTTCTGCGCAACGTCACCGTTCAGGTCATGCCTGCGGACAGCGAGCAGCATGCATGCCTTTCGGGGCCTGTACGACTGCTGGAGATGCCGGACGGCCGCTGGCGGGCGTACTCCGAGGGCCAGGAGAACGGCCGTTTGATTGTTGGACCGAAAGAGGTGAGCCGCATCCATATGCGCTATGCAAGACTGCGTTCGCAGGCCCTTTCCCCGAAGGACTCCATGGGCCTGCTGATGCGGATCAGAGGAGCGCTATGAACACGTCCGAGCTCGGTTGGTTCAAGTCCAGCTACAGCAGTGCCCAGGGCGACGACTGTGTAGAGGTCGCCGTCACGGAGCAGGTGGTCCACGTACGAGACTCCAAGGACGTGGTACGACGGCCGTTCGCTGTGGGGCGTGAGGGTTGGGTCCACTTCGTCGGCTTCGCGGCGGGGTCCTGAGATCCGGCATCCCGGCGGTCGCGTGGTGACGCCCACCGCCGGGGCGCCACGTCAACGTAGGTCGGGGCCGCCCTCCTCAACGATCTCGTCGAGCACGCTGATCTTCTCGTCGGCGTCGTCCGAGACGTCCGTGTCGGTGAACGTCACGAATGCCTCCTCGTCGGCGAGGTACGGGTACTTCTCCAGGAGGAACCGGCGTCGGTAAGCCATCTCGGCCGCGTCGACGATCCCCTCCAGCGTCGCCCAGTTCAGGGTGGAGCCGATGACGATGCCGAAGGCGGGTACGGCCTTGCCGAGCCCCTTCTTGGTGAGGCGGCCACTGAACGCCTTCGCGAACTTCTCAGCGACCTTGGTGACGAAGGAGTTGTTGAGGACGTCCCACGTCTTGCCCCGGAAGAGTGCTTGGGTGAGCCTCGAGATGTCGGCCATCGCCGCGTTCTTGGCAGCAGCCGAACTCGCGGTCCCCAAGTTGACGACGGACATGACGAAGAGCTTCTCGGACGGCTCCTCGGGGTCGTATCCGTAGGACAGGGAAACCTGGCCGACAGCCCGGGACGAGAGTCCGAGTACGAATGCCGCATCGGCAGTCACTGCGCCCGCGATCGCACCGAGCGAAGGAGCCGCCGCGGCACCGGCGGAGGCGGTGATGGTGAGCTGCCCTCCGGTGATCGCAAGCCCCGCACCTGCCCCCGACAGCGCCGCCGCGGCGGGATAGTACCAGCTCGCTCCCCGACCGCGCACCTCCTCGACCAGTTCGAGGTCGAGTTGGCGTACGTCGGAGAGCGAGGTGATGTCGTGCCCGCGCTTGTTGTGGAGCGCCACCACTCGCTTCGGAGAGAGTCCCGCTCGCGAGAGCTTCCCCACTGTCTTCCGAACGGACTGCACGGCCGTGCCGCCCCACTCCGGCATGTTCTCGGCGGCGTTACGTGCCTTCGCGCCGGCCTTGGACGCGCCCTTGGCGACGAACTCCTGTCCCCGTGACACGGCCGACGCGGCGCGCGGGTGCTTCTCCAACTGCTTCGCCGCGTGCTTGCCGAGTTGCGTGACGCCGTTGGCCACGTGCTCGCCGGCGTTCTGTATCGCCTGTGACAGTGGGCGGCCCTTGAATCGCTGGATGGAGTCCCATACCTCGAGTTCGTACTTCGAGGGCATCGGACTGGGCTGCTGCGGGTTGCTCATGGTCCCCCCTGGGACGTCGATGGTGGTGCGCCGGTGGTGTGTGGTCAGGCGGGGTGGCGGGGGCCGTGTCCCGGGGGCGGGGTGAGGGTGGAGGTGTAGTTCTCGCCGTCCACCAAGGGGTCGTCGAGGGTGAGGCCGGCCCGAGCCATGCGGTCGTACTCGGCGAGGATTAGGTTCCTGGTGTGGTAGGTGCCGTACTTGGCCTCGTCCTTCCGACGGACGATGGGGAAGGTATCCAGGATGTATTCGACGTTGTCTCGAGATACACCATAGATGTGAAAGAAGAAGGCATCGAGTTCGGCGCGGATTGCACGACGGCGGGCCTCGTCCCAACGGAAGGGACTCGGGTCAATTTCACCTAGACTTTTGGCGAACGGCGTCAAATCTGTTGCGGTATAGATTAGTTCGAGTATGCGGGGAGTGACGAACGAAGCGTGTCGTTGCGCCGTTTCTGGAGATGGGACAGGAAGCTGTTTGAGGACGGTAAGTGTGAGATGAAGTCCGTTCAACTTCTGTCGACATGTGAAGTCGAACACAAATGATGCCTGTGCGGCATAGAGGACGGCTACTTCGTTGGTGTCACGTGATGGAAGTGCGAGAGGAAGAGTGTGGGCTACCGCAACACGAGGAATCAGAGAGGGGATCGCGGTGCGCTCATTTGTTGCGCTTGTGACATCGCAGTAGCCTACCAGCCAACCTTGATGCCAGTTCATTGCATCGAGCTTTCTGAGTACCTCAGTCTCTGTAACCCAATTCATGGGCTGTGCGAAGCGAGAGGGGTTATCGTGCTCGCTCGCGGTAAGGTATCGCGGTTGATTCTGACGTTTGGTGGCGGAGTCACTCTTTATTACATCTGAAGCGCGATGGTCAAAATAGTCCACCATCTTCGCCTCGTATAGTGGGAGCAGTTTTTCCGCTCCTCGCTGGTAAATGTTTCCATGGAGGGTCCAGCCGTCGGTCTCGAGTTCTTCTTTGGATTTGAAATGGTGTGAGTCATGCGACATATTGAAGAGTCCCTGAGCTGATGTAATGTTCCAGGGGTTTCCATCAACTCCTCCATCGCGGAACAGTACGTCGAGTTGATCATAGATTTTGAGAGTGATTTCTGCGTCGTGTCGTGAGCGGAAAATTGGGAAGGTGCCTGTATTTGGGTTGAGTAGTGCGATCTCTTCTGGCGTTAGAGTGAACCTTTTGTTCGCGTCGTCGAGTTCAGCCGGGTCATGCAGGAAGAACGCGAATTGAGCCGCCGGTTCGCGCAGAGAGCTTCCTGTCAGGGATAGAATGCTGAACTTCATTCGTGAGTCTACAGCGGGGAAGAGGCCGGCACGGTTCTCGAAGTCGTACAGAGCCGCAATAGCTCCACTCCGTGCTAGATCTCCGGAGAAGTGCTGAGTCCGTGCGTCTGTGGCAATTCCCGTTGGGACGATCAATCCTGCCCGCCCCTTTGCATCGAGCAGGATACGGTCAGTCTCAGAGAAGACGGCGTACGTGTTGAGGTTGCCCTTGCCTGTTAGTGGAAAGCGGTTGGAGTGCCGGAGGAAGTGGCTAGTGGCGTGACTGGCCCGGTTGGCCTCCTCGAATTCTTGAAGGAAATGCTGGGTGTCCGGGTTTTCGCGGAGTGCAGTGATCATTTTGCGGCGATTGGCAGCGGTTGCTGCGGCAGCGACTGACGGGATGCGCGTGGCGAAAAACTCTTGTTCCTTGAGTTCCACACTGTCCCACGGTGGATTCCCCACCACGCAGTCGAAGCCCCCGGCCCACCCGGTAGCCGACGAAACGCCTCGCCCGTCCTCCGGTACCGAGAACACCTCGGGGAACTCCAGGTGCCAATGAAAGAAGGAGAAATGCTTCCGTAGCTGCCTGATCTCGGCCTTAGTCTCCGTCGGTACTTCCTGACCGTTCGGATCCTCGAATGCCTTGAACACGGCGTGTGTCACTGGACGTGGCGCTTCTGGCGTCTTCAGCCACACGAACGCCGCGCACCATGAGTCGGCAACGAGCTTGGCGCGCTGGTAGTCGGAGGAAGTCGTCCACTTGTCGTACGCGTCCTCCTGACGGCGTACGTCAGTCAACTCCTCGGCCTGAATGAGCGTGATGGATCGCAGACTGCTTGCGAAAGCCGTGTTCGCGACCTTGACCATCTCCCCGCCCAGATCGAACAGGCTGCCCTGGCCGACCCGTTCCTGCTGGTTGATCTTCTCCAGGGCCTTCGCGTGTTTCTTATCGTCACCCTCTGTAGCGATGAACGCCTCGTCGGGGATGCCGCCCTGGAGGAGCTTGGGCGTAGCGCCGATCAAGCCGTTGCCCTGCTTTACGTGGGCGTCCAGGAAGCTCAGCGGCCTACCGGGCTCCAGAGCCTCCAGCCACAGCGAGACCTTCGCCAGGTCCACAGCCATCGGGTTGAGGTCCACGCCGTAGATGCAGTGGGCCACGACCTCGTGCAGTGCATGGCGGACCGCGTTCAACGTCGGCTCGGGGTTGCGCTCCCGTACCGCCGCGACCCGCTTGGCGATACGGCGGGCCGCCGCCACGAGGAAGTGTCCGGAACCACACGCAGGGTCGCAGACCGTCAACGACAGCAGCTCATTCACGATCACGTCCGACGGGTCGGCCGCACCCGACTGCGCGGCTGCTTCCTCGCCGCGCTTCATGGCGTCCTCTATCACCGGGTCCAAGCTGGAGTTCAGCAAGCACTCGATGAGCGATGACGGAGTGTAGTAACTACCCGTTGTTTTCCGGGTGTTGCCCGCCACCTCGATCAGCGTGAACGTCCGCTCGGCCGCGCTGTACTTCGGCTCCAGCTCCAGCAGGGACTCGTACACCGACCCCAGCTCCTCGGCGTCGAGGTGCCGGTAGTCCACCGCCCGCCAGCGGCCCGAGCTGCCGTCCCGTACCTGAGACAGGTGGCGTACGGCCGTCAGCAGCGCCTCGTTGGAGAGTTTCAAGCCATGCAGCGGGGCGTCCGTGTCCGTGTCGTTGAACAGGCCGCCGAGGCCGGGGAGACCCAGTTCGGGGCGGCCCTTCTCCTCGCCGAGGGCCGTCAGGACGATGAGCAGGGCCTCGTACAGGTCCCCGTGCGCCGTACCCCGCCGCTTCCTGGCATGGGCCCGCAGTCGGGCTGACGAGAAGTACGTCTCGTACCGCTCGCGTGCGATCCCGTCTGCGCCCGGCGACAGCAGCGCGTCGCGGTCCTCCGCCACGAAGACGAACAGGAGTCGGTACACCAGGCGCAGCAGCGCCTTCTGCAAGGGCTTCGGGCGGACGTCCTCGCGGAGTGAGCCGTTCTCCGGGTGCCGCAGGAAGCCCGTTCCCAGCGCCGTGATCGCCTCCTGGACGCCCTTTCGCAGCTGGTCCAGCGCCCGCGTACCGCTTGCGATCGCTCCGTGCGCCACTTCTCCAGCCAGCACGAAGACGGCGCCGCCCCCTCCGCCACCTCGAACCGCGACACGTGCAGCAGCCGGTACAGCAGCACGAACTCGCTGAACAGCTCGCCGTCGAAGATCGCCTCCAGATCGAACTCGACGTACGACGCCGTGGCCAGGGCGCTGGAGTCGCGCAGCAGCCGTACCTGGCGGCCGTTCGTCAGGACGCCCCACAGGTGGGCCTCCGTCCGGTTCAGGCACTCCTGGAGCATCGACTGGGGCGGGACCGTGCCCGCGCCGCCGGGGCGCTTGTCCAGCTCGGCGTTCCATGCCGTCTGGTGGATGAGGGCGTGGCCCGAGCGGTGGGAGACCGGGAACGTCTTCTCGGTGTCCGAGTCGGCCGTGATGCCCGCCGGGCCGACCGCCGTCAGCCGGCCGAAGCCCAGCTCCCGCCAGAGCGGCGCGAGCCAGTCGGTGTCGGCGCGGCCGGTCGGGTCGGTGGCGGGGACGCCCGTCTCCGCGTTCTCGGGCAGGTGCTTGCGCAGGTCGCGCCAGAGGGGCTTCAGGTACTCCCAGCTGCGCTCGGCCTCGTCCCGGACCGAACGCGACGACGGCATGCCGTAGTCGGCGGGCTTGGAGCCGGGGACGTCCTTGCCCTCGGAGATGCGGACCAGCATGTCGGCCGGCAGCAGGCCGCCGACGGTGTGGACGGCGGTGAACACCTGGTTGCGAGTGGTGGCGGACATCAGGCGGACACTCCAGCGGGGACAGAGGCGGTCGCGGGCAGGTAGACGTAGGTGCCGAGGATGTCGGCGGGCTTCTGGGCCGTGACCGACAGGCCCCGGACGATCTCGCCGGAGGCGGTCCGCACCCGGCGGTGGGAGGCGTCCAGCTCGGCGGCCAGTTCGTCGCCGTACGACTCCAAGTGGGCCGTCACCTCCCCCAACTCACCGAGAATGCGCTTCATCGTCCGTTCCCCGGACGCCGCCGCCGTGTTCTCCGCGGCCCGCGCGTCCAGCAGGTCCACCGCCCGCTCCGGCGGCAGCCACACCGCGTTCCTCGGCGCGCCCTCGAAGGCCAGCAGGCGGGCGTCCTCGGCCACCACCTGCTTCTCGCCGTTCCGCGACGGCAGCGTCAGGTGGAAGCGGTAGCGGACCAGCAGCAGCGTCGTACGGGTCGTCACCGCGTCCGTCGTCACCACGCCGCAGCGGCGGGCCGGGCGGGCGCCGTCCGCCTGGGTGTCCAGGGCCGCGTTCAGTACGTGGGAGGCCAGCGCGCCCACCACCGGGTCCGTCCGGACCAGCGCCGCCTCGCCCCGCGCCACCGCCGGCGTCGTACGGAAGGGGATGGGACGGTCTCCCTCCACCGTCTCCGCGCCCACGACCGGGGCCAGTGCGTCCCGCAGGCCCACCGGCGTGCCCCCGACCTGGGCCGTGAAGTCCGCGGCGGAGTCGCCGGAATCGCGCAGCACCGCGCCCAGCGCGTTCAGCGACTCCCGTACGAACGTGTCGATCTCGCCCGCGCCGCCCAGCGCCTCCCGGACGGCGGCGACCTCGCGGGCCACCTCCTCCGGGTGGATCGAGCGCTGCGCGAACCGGGACCGGGACGCCTTCTCCCGGTCGGCGGCCGAGTTCCAGTCCTTGTCCAGGTCCGCGAAGCTCTGCTGGAAGGAGTCCGACTCGAAGAGTGCCTCCTGCTCGCCCTGCCGGCCGCGCAGCAGCAGCCACTCCACGATCGCGTCCGTCACGCCGGTCGACATCTCGTCGGGGACGGAGACCGAGATGCCGAGGTCCTTCTTGATCTGGCGGTGCTTCTTGATCAGCACCTCCAGGACCTTGCCGTCGATGCCGTTGTCCTCGCCGTACAGCGTGATGACGCGGACCTCGTCGCGCTTCTGGCCGTAGCGGTCCACGCGGCCCTCGCGCTGGTCGTGACGGGTCGGGTTCCAGGCCAGGTCGTAGTGGAGGACGGCGTCGAAGTGGTGCTGGAGGTTCACGCCCTCCGACAGGCAGTCGGTGGCGATCAGGACGCGGCGGGCGGCGGCGTCCTCGCCGGCCTCCGCCGCCAACTCCTCGATACGTTGGATGCGCTGCTGCGGGGAGAGGGTGCCGGTGACCGCCTTGACGACCGTCTTCGCGCCGAGCGGGCCGCGCTTCTTCGTCTCCGGGTCGTTGGCGAGCTGCTCGGCCAGGTACTCGGCGGTCGGGATGTAGCGGCAGAAGACGATGGGGTTGTGGCCGTCCGCCAGGAGGGCCTTGAGGTGCTTGATGAGCGCCTTCAGTTTCAGGTCCCGCGCCGGGTCCTCCAGCGCCTCCGCGCGGGCGGCGAGTTCGGCCAGGCGCGAGCCCGCGTTCTCCTCCGTCTCCGCTCCCGGGGCCACGTCCATGCCCTCCAGCGCGTCACTGTCCGCCGAGTCGCTGGTCAGCGGGGCGCCCAGGCGGTCCGCCTCCTCCGCCGACGCGGCCACGGCCGCGGCGGAACGGGTCCGCAGGGTCTGTGCCGCCGCCCTCGGCGACGACACCAGCGAGCGGAGCAGCGCGATCGCCGACCACCAGGCGATACGGGCCTCCCGCCGGCCCTGGCCGCCCGCCTCCTCCACGCGCTCACTCGCGTACGCGATCGCGTCGTCCAGCAGCGCCCGGTACTCGGGGGAGAGCTTGTACGTCTCGTCCTTGAAGTAGCGGTCGGACGGGAACGCCGTGCGCTCGGCGAGCGAGTCGTCGGCCAGACCGTCCTCCTTGGTGAGGTACTGGCGTACGTCCGCCCGCTTGCGGGCCACGAAGTGCTGGGAGAGCAGCTTGCGGCCGGACTGCGAGTCCAGGTCGACGTGGGCGAGGTCCGGCCTGACCAGGCCCAGCAGGTTCCGGAACGCCGACTCCTTGCCGCTGTGCGGGGTCGCCGTCACCAGGAGCAGGTGCCGCTCCGTGTCCTCGGCGACGCGGCGCAGCAGCTCGTAGCGCAGCTGGTTCTGCGTGCTCGCCTTCGTGTCGTCGGCGGCCACGCACGTGTGCGCCTCGTCGACGATCACCAGGTCGGGGCAGTGGCGTACGAAGTCGTCGCGGTGGCGGGTGGACTTGATGAAGTCCGTCGACACGATCACGTGCGGGTACCTGTCGAACAGAGACTGGCCCAGGTCCAGGCCGCGCTCCAGGCGGGAGACCGTCGACGACAGGACCAGCTCCGCGTCGATGCCGAACTTCGTGCGCAGCTCCTGCTGCCACTGCTCGGCCAGCGCGGGGGAGCAGAGGACCGCCAGGCCGGTCGCCTCGCCCTGGGCGAGCAGCTCGCTCGCGATCAGGCCCGCCTCGACGGTTTTGCCGATGCCGACGTCGTCGGAGATCAGCATGCGGACCGTCTTCTGCCGCAGGGCCATCAGCAGCGGGACGAGCTGGTACGCGCGCGGCTCCACCGCGATCCCCGCCAGGGAGCGGAACGGGCCCGCGCCCGAGCGGAAGCCGACGCGCAGCGCGGTGCGCAGCAGACCGGCCGCCCGCTGGTCGCCGAGGTCGCCGGGGACCGGCGGCGCGAACTCGGCGCCCTTCACCGTCTCGAAGGCCGGGAACACCGCCGCGATGTCGTCGTCCGAGCCGCCCAGCGGGCGCAGCACCAGCAGGTCGGGCTCGCTCTCCGGGAGCACGACCCATTCCCGGCCGCGTGCGGTGACCAGGGAGCCTGCGGAGTACGTGAGTGCCATGTCAGTCGTCAGATCCTCGGAAGGTGGCGGAGCGGCGGTCAGTTGGCGGTGGGCGAGCCGAAGCAGTCGGCGTAGGACCCGGCGAGCGCGTCCCAGTCGCCGCCGGGGTGGAAGCGGACGTACTCCCAGCCGGCGTCGAGAAGGCGTTCCTCGGCGTCCTCGTCGCGCAGGGCGGTCCGCTCCGTGTCGGGAAGGTCGACGAAGACGGCCAGGCGCAGGCCCGGTTGCCGGTAGACGTAGTCGGGTGAGGCGTTGGCCTCGGTGAGGAAGGTGCCCGTCTCCGTCGGCAGGTTCAGGCCCTTCGCCTTCACCCAGCCCAGGAAGTCGCCCTGCTCCGCCAGCTCCGCCGCGGCCGAGGCCTCCACCACGGTCGGCGCGGCCGGCGACGCGGTGGTCCGGGCGACCAGCCGGCGGTACTGCTCCGACCGCGACTCCCCACGCGCCTCACGTGTCGCCGTCGCCGACGCGAAGCGGACCAGGAGCGCGGCCACCGTGTGGCGGTTGATGCGGGCGTGGTCGAGCTGGTTGCCGTACGTCAGCAGGCACTCGTAGCAGCCGAGGGCGCAGGCGCGGTCGCCGCGGTGGGCCTCGTCGCCCTCGTCCGTGCCGTCGGCGGCGAAGTGGCAGATCTCCAGGGCGCGGCGGGCCGCCTTGGCCACGGCGTCGTTCTCCGCCTGGAGGCGGCGCAGGACGCCCGCGCCGCCCTCCGCGGCCTCCATGAACAGCATGCGGCGGCGCGGACCGTCGTCCGGCGGGAGCAGCTCGGCCGTCAGCTCGGCGTCCTCCAGCTCGAACGCCGCCTCGATGCCCCGCTCCAGCGCGTACATCAGCGTCAGCGCGACCGGCTCGGGCAGCGCCTCGTCGAGGGTGACGACGAGGATGTTGCGGCGGTCCTCCACGAAGGGGATGACCCGCTTCTTGCGGCGCCGCTCGTTGCCGTCCGAGTCGATGACCGGCAGCTCGCTGGAGTCACCGGAGGCCTCCGAGGCGTCCTTGTCGTTCATCCAGCGGCCGTCGGCCAGGTCGAGCCAGTAGCCCTGCGGCTCGTCCTTCTTGGCGCGCACCCGGCCGGTGTTCGTGATGCGGACGGTCGCGGAGTCGCCGTAGGCGATCTCGGCGAGCTGCCCGCCCGCCGCGTCGGCGACCGTGGCGTTGAGGCGGCCCTTGCGCGCGCCGTGGTCGTGGAAGCGGTACGACGTCTCCAGCCTGAAGCCGGCGCGGCGCCGCTCCTCCTCGTCCGAGGAGATCCGCTCGCGGCGGGTGGTGTACACCGTGTGCAGGTGGAGGAGGCCGTACGTCGCCGAGCTCAGCGGTTCGTCGCAGAAGCCGCAGCGGTCCTCGCGCTCCTTGGGATCGTGGTGGTAGCCGCAGTGGGCGCAGCGGCGGGCCTCGCCCGTCGTCAGTTCGCCGGAGGAGTCCGGCGGCAGCTGGATGCGGGTGACCTGGTAGCGGGCGCCCTCGTGGTAGATGAGCGAGCCGGGGCCGAACTCGCGGATGGCGAGGAAACGGGGCCGCTGGAGGTAGTCGCCGTCGCCGCGGCGGCGGCCGATCGTCGGGATGTACGCGGCCAGCGGCAGGCGCGGGAAGCTGTAGCCGGGCAGGAAGCCCTCGGAGGCCAGGTAGCGGTACGGGTTGAAGTCCGAGAGGACCGACTTGCTGTCGACGCTCTCGTTCATCAGCAGGTTCAGCTGTGTCTCCGCCTCGCGGCGCCGCGAGTTGGCGCGGTTGCGGTCGCCCTCCGTGAGGCTGTAGTCCAGACGGCGCTTGTTCTGCACGTACTGGTCGTCGAGCGCGGCGCGGAACAGGCTGCGCCAGCGGTCGAAGGCGTGGTCGAAGCGCTCGGGGACCGTGCGCACCTTGTCCTGGATCCAGTCGTCGTGCCACCAGGTGGTGTCGACGAAGTCGGGGAGGAGCGGGCCGAGGACGCGCAGGGCCGCGTCGACCGTGCGGCGCTGGGCTCCGTCGTCGTACGAGGCGGCCTGGATCTCGGGGAGCAGTTCCAGGGCCGGGTCGGGGCGGTCGCCGGTGTCCGGGTGGGAGACGTCCAGCACTTCGGGGATGGCGCGGCCCAGGCGCAGGCCCGCCTCGGCGATCCAGATGCCCTGGAGGTGGGAGAGGACCAGGTCCTCGTTGGCGAGGTCCAGGCGGGGCGGGGCGACCGCGCCCGCGACCATGCGGTGCGAGCGGCGGAAGTAGTACTGGTCGTGGCTGTTGCCCGTCGCGCAGTACGTCGTGACCAGCGCGGGCTGGCCGCTGCGGCCGGCGCGGCCGGAACGCTGGGCGTAGTTGGCGGGCGTCGGCGGCACGTTGCGCATCATCACCGCGTTCAGCGAGGAGATGTCGACGCCCAGCTCCATCGTGGGGGAGCAGTACAGGAGCTTCAGTTCGGCCTTGCGGAAGGCCTCCTCGCGCTTCTCCCGGTCCTCCGGAGCGACCTGCGCGGTGTGCTCGCGGGCGAACAGGCCGGACAGCGCGTCGGCGGTCTCCCGGTACAGCTTGAGGAAGAAGGTGTTGATGCGGGGGCCGTCGCCGCTCTGGTAGGTGCGGGTGAGCGGGTCGTGGGCGCCCGACTCGCCCTTGCCGGCCCGCCAGACGAGGGACTGGGCCGCCACCCGGTAACCGGTCGTCGCCGGGCCGGAAGCCCGCCGGTAGCGGCCCGGGCGCTGCGGGGCGGTCTCGACCTCCTTCACCAGGCCCGCCTTGGTGAGGACCGTCAGCAGCTGCGCGATGATCAGCTGGAGGTCGTCCTGGTCCAGCTCCGCGAAGGCGCCGTCCGCACGCCTCAGGTACTTGCCGTACTTGCCGCGCGCCGACAGGAAGAGGCTGGAGCGGTCGGCACCCGGGCGGGACGGGTGCGGGTACGCCGTGCCGACCCGCGGCTTGTCACCGGAGGACAGCACCCACGGGTCCACCAGGCGCTCCTCGGTGGCCCGTTGCAGCGACTCGAAGGTGTCGTCGCGGAAGTACGACACGTCGATCGCCAGCGAGCGGCGCATCTCGTTGAGCAACGCCTTGACGATCTCCGCGCGCAGCGCCGGGTCGGCGTCCCGCAGCGCCGGGTGGCCGGCCTCCCAGCGGTCCTGCTTGCCGGCCACCCAGTGCAGATCCTCGTAGTCGATCTCCAGCAGGCCCGTCTGCTCCAGGTTCGGCATGGTGATGCGCCAGCCGCGCTCCAGGTCCAGGTAGAGCCGGAAGGCGACCACGTCGCGCAGCGTGCGGGCCGCGTTGCGGGCCAGGCCGGGGGAGAGCTCCGTGTCGCCGGTGTAGTCGGCGGGGGCGAGCGCGAGGGCGTTCGTGACGGCGGAGGCGAGCTCCTCGTGGTGCAGGCCGTCCTCGCCCGCGTCCAGTGCCGCCCGGTACAGCGCCCCGCGCAACTGGGTGATCTGCACGAAGTCGTTGAAGTGGCCGGCCTGGAGGGAGGCGTCCTGCCGGTTGTCGACGAAGGTGAGGAGCTTGCGTGCCTCCTTGTCCAGGGCCTCCTCCGGCACCGACTTCAGCGACCGCACGATCGAGGCCGAGACCAGGGAGGTCGCCGAGGACCGGCCCTCCTGGTCCAGCGTGGCGAGCTTGGCGAAGTCCTTGCCGCGCGTCTGCTCGTACGCCACCCCGCAGTGCAGGCAGAAGAGGAAGGGGGACGGGACGAACGCGGCCTTGAGGCCGCTCTGACCCGCCTGGAGCTCCCGGCCGTACGGGTCCACGGTGACCGCGCGCGGTACCCGGTCGCGGTAGGTTCGCTTGACGACCTCCTGACCTCGGTCGTCCACCTCGAGCCAGGACTCGGGCAGCCGGCGGTCGTCGACGGCGTACTGCACGTTCGACGGCCACTCCCGCTCGTGGTCGACGTAGAGGTAGCCGTCGCCCTGCCGGCCGCCGGTGGCCGAGGTGTCGCGGCGGGCCTCGTAGCGGACCGCGCCGTCCTGCTCGGTGCGCCACACCGTCAGGTACTCCTGCCCGCACTCCCGGCAGAAGGCCAGCGGCATCAGCAACTTGCCGTCACTGCCGGGCTGTTCGAGCTGGTATGAGCGGGTGAGGTGGCGGGAGTGCTTGTCCTCCAGGGTGACGTACACGGTGTCACCCTTGGAGAGGAACTGGTGCAGCCGGAACGCGAACAGCGGGCGTTCGGTCACCGGGTGGAGGGCCTGTGAACCGGCCTCGAGCGTGGCGCGGATGGCGGCGACGCAGTCGCTCTCGGGCACGCCCGACCGCTCGCTCAGCTCCTTCGCCGCGATCTCGATCTTGGCCGGCCGCTGCCGCACCAGGCGGCCCGACTCCTGGTCCTCGACCAGACCGAAACGGCCCTCGATCCAGCGGGCCAGCGGGTCGCGGACGAGGTCGTCGTACGCGCGCGGGGCGGCCGGGGAGGTGAGGCGCTCGGCCGGCACGGTCTCCGGCACGTCCCCGGTGGCGCGGACCAGGGTCTCGCCGATGACGTGTTCGGGGCGTACCCGCGTGCCGAACAGGGTGCTCGCCACCTCGGCGACCACCTGGCGCTGGTCCTCCAGGGTCCCCTCGGTCGACATGGTCGCCGAGGTGCCGATGCACTGCAGGTCCGCCGCCTGGCAGGCCTCGCGGACACGGCGGATGAGCAGGGCCACGTCGGCGCCCTGACGGCCGCGGTAGGTGTGGAGCTCGTCGAAGACCAGGTACTCCAGGCCCCGTGCCATCCGGATCAGGCTCGCCCGGTCGGCGGGGCGGGTGAGCATCAGCTCCAGCATCACGTAGTTGGTGAGCAGGATGTCCGGCGGGTTGTCGCGGATCTCCCGGCGCTTCTCGTCGTCCTCCTGGCCCGTGTAGCGGGCGAAGGTGACCGGCTCCCTGCCGGCGCCGTACCCGTCGCGCAGGTACTTCTCCAGCTCGCGCAGCTGGCTGTTGGCGAGCGCGTTCATCGGGTAGACGATGATCGCCCGCACGCGCCCCGGGGCGTCGGGGCCCTCCTCGTCCCGCTCGCGCAGCACCTTGTCGACGATCGGGACGATGTAGGAGAGCGACTTGCCCGAGCCGGTGCCGGTCGTCAGGACGTACGAGGCTCCCGAGGCGGCCGCGTCGATGGCGTCGCGCTGGTGGCGGTGGAGGGTGAGGGGGCGTCCGTCGCAGACGGTGCCTCCCTCGGTCTTCTTCGCCTGGAAGATGCGGGCGCACTCGGCGTGCAGCACCTTCTCCTGGGCGAGTTCGACCACGGTGCCGCCGCCCTGGAAGAACGGGTTGAGCGACAGCCAGGGGTCGGGCCACTGCGACTTGGCGTCGAGGTCCTTCTCCACGAAGCCGGCGATGCGGTCGTCACGGATGACGGTGCCGCCCTCGGTGAAGGAGCGGTAGTCCTTGATGAGTGCCTTGTGGACGCCGAAGACGTCCATGACCGCGCCGGGGGACGCCGTCTGCGCGGTGGCCTCCTCCTGGTCGGCCGGGGCCGCGGACGCCGGGGCCGGCGCGGCCTCGCGCAGGGGCGCCGTAGGGTCGAGCGCGCTCCAGTGCGGCAGCAGGCCCTCGGCCTCGGACACGGCGAGCGGCAGCAGCGCGTCCCGCACGGTCACCGCGTCGGCGGGGCGGTCGGCGGGGTCCTTGGCCAGCAGGCGCTCCACGAGCCGGGCGAGTTCCACGGGGATCTCGGCGCGGATCACCCGGACGGGAGCGGGCTGCTGGTTGACGTGCCGGTCGGCCAGCTCGTACGCGGACTCACTGGCGAACGGCGGAACACCGACCAGCATCTCGTACAGCACGCAGCCCAGGGCGTAGAGGTCGGCGGCCTGCGTCACCTGCTTGGCCAGGCACTGCTCGGGCGCCATGTAGCGGGCGGTGCCCACGCTGACGCCGGTGCTGGTCAGCCGGGTCTGGTCCGGGTCGTCGACGATGCTGCCCATGCCGAAGTCCAGGACCTTGACCGTGCCGCCCTGCGTGAGCATCACGTTGGCGGGCTTCAGGTCGCGGTGCACGATGCCCGCGGCGTGCGCGGTGGCGAGCCCGGCGGCGATCTGGGCGCCGATGGCCGCGGCCCAGGAGACCGGCAACTGCGCCTCCTCCTCGACGAGGTCGCGCAGGGTCTCGCCGTCCAGGAACTCCATGGCCAGGTAGGGCAGGCCCCCGGGGGTGCCGGGGTCCTCGTCGATGCCGCCGGCCACCAGCCGGGTGAGGTTGGGATGCAGCAGCCGGCGCATGATCCGCACCTCGCGGTTGAACCGCTGCACGGCCTTCGCGTCCCCGCCGGTGTCGATCCGCGTGCCGGTGCGGCGGCGCAGGATCGTCTTGACGGCGACGGTGCGCTCCGACGACCCCTCCGGGGCGTGCAGGTCCTCCGCCTGGTGGACCTCCCCCATGTTGCCCCTGCCGATGACGCGTCCGACGCGGAATCTGCCGTCGACCAGCCCGTGGCTCACTGCCGCTCCTTCGCCCCTCGCCCGCGTTCCCGCGCCGCATGATCGCGCGGATCCACTGGAACGCCCCAAGATCTGGCGACGCCCCCGTTCACTGTGGCAGAGAGCCGAGTGCGCCAGCGCCCACCGTACACGAACTGCCCCGCGTGCGACAGGAGTTCCTCTGTTGACATCATCAACGCATTGAGTCTAGCGTTCCCTGTGAAAGGTTGGGGGGTGCACGCAATGACTCAGCCGGTTGCCGCCGGGAACGGGTCGTCCGGCCTGCGCGCGGCCGTCGCGGAGCTGCTCGTGCGGCTCCGGCACGCGGCCGTGGACGGAGTCGTCCCGGAACTCGTCTTCGACGAGAACGTACGGACGCTCGCGCTGGGGGACGGCGAGCGGGAGCGGTTGCGTCACGAGCTGGCCCGGCTGGGGCTGCCCGTGCGGGACTTGCACGTGCACACAGAAGGCGACGGCCGAGACCGTGAAAAGGTTGCACACAATCGTGGAGAGAACGTGATGCCCCGGCTGCGCCCTGTGCGGAACCTGCTCGCCCGGTACGCGGACGCCGACGGCTATGTCACCTCCCGTGTCCTGGACGGTGTGGTCCGGCTTGCCGGGCTCGACGCGCGCGAGGCGGCGCAGCTGCGCGAAGGGGCGCTGGTGCGGGGCCCGGAGGGGGCGCCGGGCGAGGTGCCGTCCGGCGGGGACGGGCAGGGAGAGTCCATACCGTCCGGCACGTCGCCGGACTCGGCCGCTTCCGTCGATCCGGACCCGCAGGAGGCGCAGGAGGCGCAGGAGGCGGGAGACGGCCTCGCGGCGGACGCGACGCCTGCCGACCTCGCCGCAGCGCTGGCCGCCGCCCACGCCGTACTCGAAGTCGACCGGCGCGAGCGACGACCGGGCAGCCGGCTGCTGAGTGCGCAGGCCGAGGTGGGACTGGCCGTCATGGTGCGGGGCGGGGCGGAGGAGATCGCGCGCGAACCGGACGAGGAAGAACTGAAGGCGTTGCCGCCCGACGACCTCAGGATCCGAGCCCGTGACTGCCTTGTCGTGCACAATCAGCGGCTCGTGCGTTCCCTGGTCCGGCCGTACCTGGAACAGGGCCTCGACTACGACGACCTGCTCCAGCACGGCTTTCTCGGTCTGCTGAGGGCCGCCCGCAAGTTCGACCCCACCAAGGGGTTCAAGTTCTCCACCTACGCCACCTGGTGGATCCGGCAGGCCATCACCCGGGCCATCGCCGACGAGGGCGCGCTGATCCGGATCCCGGTCCACATGCACGAGCAGATGCGCAAGGTGGCCCGGGCGGAACGGAACCTGGCGGGTCAGGGCCGCCCGGCGACCGCTGCCGACGTGGCGGTGGCGTGCGACATGACCCTGCAGAAGGTGGAGGAGATCCGTCGCCTCACGCGCCGTACCGACTCCCTCGACCGTGTCATCGGCGACGGCGCGACCCTGGCGGACTTCGTGGCCGAGACGCATCTCCTGCCGTCGGTCGACACGCAGGTGATCGGTGCCCTGCACGTCGCGGAGCTGCTGGCAGTGGTGGACACGTTCACCGAGCGGGAGGCGCGCATCCTCGTGCGGCGGCTCGGGCTGGACGGGGACGAACCCTCGACGCTGGACGATCTCGGACGCGAGTTCGGCGTCACACGGGAACGCATCCGGCAGATCGAGGCCAAGGTGCGGCCCGTGCTGCGGGAGCGCGTGCGCACGGCGGGCCTCGTCGGCCTGGACGCCGTGTGCGAGAAGGCCGAGCATGCGGCGGAGCAGGCGGCCGAGGCCAAGAGGGCGGAGCGGTTCGCCCGCGCCACCCACGCGGCCCGGACCGCCCGGGCCCGGCTCGCACTCCGCAAGGCCAGGGCCGAGCGCCTCGCCCGGGCCGCCTGGGAGCAGGAGCAGCAGCAGGAGCAGGAGAACGGGCAGGTGGCTGCGGCTTCGGTGCGGACCGCGGTGGCGGGGGAGCGGGAGGAAAACGGTGACGCGCCGATCGCCGACGCCGTAGCGGAGCGGGAGCCCGCGGGGACGGACATCTCCGGGGACAGCGCAGTGGACGAGGCGGTCGTGGACGTCGGCGAGGCCGTTGACACCGGGGCTTCGAACGTGGTCGCCGCCGACTGGGAGCACGCCCGTCGGCTGGCGCGAGCACCCGTTGACCAGATCTCGTGGCTCGTGGAATACACGCGGACAGCGGTCGGGGACGCCGGTCTTGCCGTGTTGTCGGGGCGGCCGGCCACCGCTGCGGTGGCGCGGCACGTCCGGGACGGCGCGCCGCTCCCGCGGCCGGTGCTGACGGCACTGGAAGTGCTGCGACGCGTCTTCGACGCGGTAGCGGTCGTCGAGCGGCGGCCGGAGGACTTCCTGGACCGTCCGGCCGAGGCGCTGCGCGGGGCGACACCCCGTGCGTACCTCGCGGACAGCCCTCTGGTGAACGGCGAGTCGCGACTGGCCGTGCGCGATGCCCTGCGGGAGTTCCTCGCCGCCGCCACTCCGGGTGCGGAGCCGGAGGCCTCGACGGAAGGCCGGGAGGCGGAGCAGAAGGCGGCGGGTCTGGCCGAGGACCGGACACTGGAGCAGGAGCAGGAGCAGGAGCAGGAGCAGGAGCAGGAGCAGGAGCAGGAGCAGGAGCAGGAGCAGGAGCAGCCGAAGCCGGAAGAGGAACCGCAGGAGACGGAACGCCCGGCCGGGACGACGCCGCAGACCACCGCCGACTGGGACAAGGCCCGGACACTGACGCAGCCGCCCATGGGCGGGGGAGTGGCCTGGCTCGCCGAGTACGCGCTGCTGGCCCTGGGGCATCTGCAACTGTCGGTGCTGCTCGGGTCGTCCGCCACGGATTCCGTGGTGCGGGCCGCCCGGCAGCGCGGGATGCTCGACCGTCCCGTGGTCGAGGCCCTCGAAGTGCTCAAGGAGGTCTTCGACACCGTCAAGCGCTGGGAACTGAGGCCCGAGCACTTCTTCGAGCGGCCCGCCGACGCGCTGGCCGGGGCGACACCTCGGGCGTACCTTGCCACGAAGCCCCTGGTGCGTGCCGCCTCGCGCCTCGTCGTCCGTGACGCCCTGCGGGAGTTCGTCGCGGCACGCCCCGTGCGGAAGGAGCCCGCGCCCGCGATGGCGAGCAGCGGCGAGGGTGTCAGTACGTCTGAGGGCAGCACGGCCGGCGCAGAGGGTGAGCCGCTGACACCGGTCTCCGTGGAGGCCGCTCCGGTCGAGGAGCCGCCGGTCGTCGCCGCCGAGCAGCCGCCGGTCGTCGCCGCCGAGCAGCCGCCGGTCGTCGACGCCGAGGAGCTGCTCGCCGCGGCGCGGGCCCGGCACCAGGCGGAACTCGCCCTGCTGGCGCGGGAGCACGAGCGCCGGCTGAGCGAGGTGCGCGGCGCCGCCGACGAGCGGGTCGCGGCCGTCCGGGCGGAGGCCGAACGCCGGCTCGACGCGCTCGAAGCGGAGCTGCTGCACCGTACGGACCGGGCCCTGGACCGGCGCGAGAGGCATGTCCGGCACCGGGCCGAGGAGTACCTCGCGCACCTCAAGGAACAGCACCGCGAGGCGTACGCGGCGTTGCTGCGCAGGGCCGAACGCGCCGAGGAGGCCGGCCTGCGGACGACCGCCGCCGAGGAGCGGGCGCACGAGCTGGAGCAGAGGCTGTACGAGTACCGCGAGGGCTCCGAGGCCCGCATCGCAGAACTGGAGTCACGGCTGAGGGCGGCTCAGGCGGCCGCCGCCGACCGCGAAAGTGCCGCCGATGAGCGCGTCGCGGAGCTGGAGGCCAGGGTGCGCACGGCGGGGGAAGCCGCCGCCGAGCGGGAGCGGGCCGCGGCGTCGGCCCGGGAGGAACACCGCCAGGATGTGCGGGTGCGGGTCGCCGAGATGGAGGCACGGCTGCGGGAGGCCGAGGCCGCCGTCGCCCAGCGGGACCTGTTCGTCGAGGCGGCCCGCCGAAGCGCCGAGGAGACCGAGCAGCAGGCGGCACAGCGCATCGCGCAGAGTGAGCACGACGCCTGGCTCCGCATCACCGATCTGCAGACGCGGCTCAGCGCCGTCCAGGCGGAACTGGCCGCCGCGCAGGAAGCGGCGGCCGCACAGAGCCGCACCTCCCTCCGGGACCGCTGGCGCCGCTCATGAGTCACGCCTCCGCCGCACCCGCCAGTCCGCCCGAGTACGTCACGGCCCCGACCACCAGGAACACCATGGACCCCCGACATGAACTCGTCGCCTACCTCCGACGGCAGCTCGTCGGCCCGGTCGCCGGCGAGCACGAGACGCTCGACGCCCCGCCCGACCGGCAGTACCTCATGGGCACCCTGTACCCGCAGGAGGCCGACCTCCAGCGCCAGCTGGACGTGGCCGCCGAGGAGCTGGAGGGCGCCGGGACCGAGGGGCGTGCCGAGGACACCGCGCCCGCCACCGACCCGGTTCCCGAGTCCAACTCCTGGCTGCCCTCCTCCCTCGGGTTCAGCTTCTACACCGACGCGGACACCGTGGAGATCGAATGCTCCGCCGCCCGCTACGAGACCCGCGCCCGCACCGGTGAGCGCGGCCGGAACTGGCAGCGGGTCCCGCTGCCCGCCGAGACGCACCGGCTCGCCCCGGGACAGGATCACGTCACGGTTCTGGACGGACGCGCCGAACTCCGCGTCCGCCGACGCGTCTTCGGGACCGGCCGACTCGTCACGGTCGCCCTGGTCAACGCCGCCGCGCACGAACCCGACCTCGGCAAGGCCGCCCACTGGGACCGGATGCTGTTCCAGGTGGAGCTGCGCGCCCGGCCCGTGGACGGCAGGGTGCTCCAGTACCCGAGCGTCCGCCTGGCCAGCCGCGACCCGGAGGAGCAGGAACTCCGCCTCCAGTACCGGCACGTCCGCACACACGCCGTCGGCCACGGATGCGCCGTCGCGGAACGGTACGACGACGCCGGCGAACAGGTGACCGAGCTGAGCGCCGCCGTCATGCCGGAGGCCGAGGTCACCGGCGTACGGGCCGCGGGGCTCAGTGGCTCACCGGTGCTCGATCTCCGCCACCTCGCCGATCCCGCCGTACCGGTCGAGCAACTCCGGGAGGAACTGGCCGAGTTCGCGGCCGACTACCGGGCGTGGTACGTCGGACAGCTGAACGCGGACGTGCCCGGGTGGGGGCGCGAGGCCGCCACCCGCGTCCTCGACCGCATCGGCACCGCCGTCACCCGCATCGAGTCGGGCGTCCGCACCCTCTGCGACCCGCGCCGCCCCGAACTGCTGCACGCCTTCCGCGCCGCCAACCGTGCCATGGCTCTGCAGATGCGCCACTCCGCACCCGACCTCGCCGGCACCCGGCGCTCCCGCGGGGAAGCCGCACCCCTCGATCCGGAGCCGTACCCGGGAGCCACCTGGCGCCCCTTCCAGCTGGCGTTCTTCCTGCTCGCCGTGGACGGCACGGCCGACCCCCGGCACGCGGACCGGGACGTGACGGACCTGATCTGGTTCCCGACCGGCGGTGGCAAGACCGAGGCGTATCTGCTGCTGGCCGCCTTCACGATGGTGCTGCGCCGGGGACGGCCGGACGGCGGGGGCACGGCCGTGCTCAGCCGCTACACCCTCAGCCTCCTCACCACCCAGCAGTTCCAGCGCGCCGCCGGCACCGTCTGCGCCCTGGAGACGCTGCGCCGCGCGGACCCGGCGGCGTACGGCGAGGAGCCGTTCTCCATCGGTCTGTGGGTGGGCGAGACCACCACCCCGAACACGTACGACAAGGCCCGCACCACCTTCGAGAACATCCGCCAGGCCGCCCAGCCCGACGACGTCTTCATCCTCGACCGCTGCCCGTGGTGCGGCACCCGCATCCTGCCCGCCCACAAGTCGCCCGACATCGGCGACTACGGCGTGCGCGCCACGGCCGACTCCTTCGCCTTCTTCTGCCCGCGCCAGGAGTGCGTCTTCCACGACGAACTGCCCGTCGCCGTCGTGGACGAGCACCTCTACGACCGGCCGCCGACGTTCGTCCTCGGGACCGTGGACAAGTTCGCCCGGCTCGCCTGGGAACCGCGCGCGGGCCGCCTGTTCGGCGCGAGGAGTGGGGGCGGCGCGAAGAGTGAGGGCGGCGCGGACAGTGCGGGCAGGACGGACGGCGCCGGCAACCTGCCGCCGTCGCTCGTCATCCAGGACGAGCTGCACCTGCTCACCGGCCCGCTCGGCACCACCGTCGGCCTGTACGAGTCCGCCGTCCTCGGCCTGTGCGCCGGCCCCGACGGCACCGGACCGAAGGTGGTGGCGTCCACGGCGACCATCCGCCGCTCCGGGGAGCAGGTCCGCGCCCTGTACGGCGGAGGCGTCCAGCTCTTCCCGCCGGCCGGACTCGACGCCCGCCACTCCTACTTCGCGGAACCCGACACCTCCAAGCCCGGCCGCCGCTACCTCGGAGTCATGGCCCAGGGCCATACGGCGGGCCGCGCCGCCGTCGCCACCGCCGCCGCCCTGCTCCAAGGGGCGTGGGAGCTGCCCGAGGAACACCGGGACGCCTACTGGACCCTGGTCGCCTACCACCACAGCCTGCGCGAGCTCGGCCGCACGGTCACGGCCGCCGCCGACGACATCCCCGCCCAGCTCGCCGGACTCGACACGGGCAGCGGAGTACGGCCGTTGGCGGACAACCAGGTGCAGGAGCTGACCAGCAACCTTCCGCGTGCCGAGCAGCCCGTCCTGCTGGACCGGCTGGAGAAGGACTGGGACGACCCGCAGTCGGTGTCCTTCCTGCCCTGCACGAACATGCTGTCCGTGGGGGTCGACGTCAAGCGGCTCGCGCTGATGCTGATGCAGGGGCAGCCCAAGACGACCGCCGAGTACATCCAGGCCACCAGCCGGGTCGGCCGGCACACCGTGCCCGGCCTCGTCGTGACCTTCTTCAACGCCACCCGGCCCAGGGACCGTTCGCACTACGAGACCTTCGACGTGTACCACCGGTCCCTGTACCGGCACGTCGAACCGACCAGCGTCACCCCCTGGTCCGTGCCCTCCCGGCGGCGCGCCCTGCACGCCGCACTGGTCGTCCTCGTACGCCACCGGCTCGGGCTCGCCGCCGAGAACCAGGCCGGGCAGGTCCTGGACCGCCTCCCCGACCTGGAGGCCCTCGCCGAGGAGCTGGCCGCGCGGGCCGAGGCGGCCGACCCGGCCGCCGGTGACGCCGTCCGCAAGGAGATCGCGGGACTGATCGCCGACTGGGAGGACGCGGCGCGCGAGGCCCGCAAGGACGGCCGCGAGCTGTACTACCGCAGCCAGGGCAAGGGCCAGTCCAACCTGATCAAGAGCTTCGAGCAGAACTACGGCCTGTGGGAGACACCGAACTCCATGCGCAACGTGGACCGGGAATGCCAGGTGACGGTGAAGGGAGCCGACCTGTGAGCCGCACACTGCGGGTACGCCAGTCGCAGACGGTGGTGCCGTTCGGCGTCGGAGCCGTCTTCGACATCCAGGGCGAGTCCTTCGTCGCCACCGGCATCGGGGACTGGCCGGCCAGGGGCAGGCAGAAGCTGGAGTCCCCGCGTCTCGCCTCCCGGCTGGGCGTCACCGGTTTCTACGCCGCACCGGCGACCGCGAACGACCGCTTCGACGTACCCGACGCGCCCGGAGCGCCGTACATCCGCTTCCCGTCCTGGCTGTTCTGCGGCTCCTGCCGCCGGATGAAACGCTGGCGGATCGCCGACGAGAAGCCCGGGCAGCCGCCGCGCTGCCCGTCCTGCTCGCCGGCGCGGACGCTGGCGCCCATGCGGTTCGTGCAGATCTGCCAGGCCGGGCACCTCAGCGACGTCGACTGGTGGTTCTGGGCCCACTCGCGGCGCGACGCCGGGGAACGACGACGGTGCGAGGAGCGCGACAGACTGCGCTTCCTCGTCTCCGAGCGGGCCTCCGGCCTCGAAGCGCTCTCCGTCACCTGCACCGCCAAGGGCTGCGGCGCGTCCCGGGACCTGCTCGACATCCTCGGCACGCACGGCATGCGCTGCTCCGGCCGCAACCCGTGGCAGCGGGCGAACGAGCGGACGGAGTGCCCCCGGCCCGTACAGATCGTGCAGCGCACGGCCGGTAACCTGTACTACCCGATCGTCCACTCGGCACTCGACATCCCCGAGTCCGACGTACCGGCGGACCACGGCGACGAGGGCCTGGCGGCCAAGGTGCGGGAACACGATCTGTGGGTGTCGCTGTGCCGGGTGGCCGCCACGCCGCGCGCGGGGGTGTTCCGGACGATGATCCAGGAGGACACCGGCGCCGACGACGCCCTCATGGACGCGCTGCTCGCCGAGGAGACGGGGCAGCCCGTGCCCCCGCCAGGCGCCTCCGCGGGCACCTCGGCGTCCGACGCGCAGGCCGCGCCCGCCCGCCCCGACCTCAGCCGCGAGGAGTGGGCCGCCTTCACCGCGCCCGTCCCGCCCGCGACCCGGGACTTCGCGTTGCGGGAGACCACCCTCGGCCTGGCCGGGGAGAGCGCCGACCCGTGGGCCGCGCTCGGCCGCCGCTTCGGCAGGGTCGTCCTCGCCGACCGGCTCCGCGAGGTCCGCGCCCTGTCCGGTTTCACCCGGGTCTCCCCGGACGCCACCGCCGTACCGGCCGACACCGCCCGCCGTCTCAAGTGGCTGCCGGCCGTGGAGGTGTTCGGCGAGGGCCTCTTCCTCACCCTGGACCGGGCCGGACTCGCGAGCTGGGAGGCGGACGCGGACGTACGCAAGCGCGTCGCCGGCATGCGGACCGACCTGGCCCGCTCCTTCCAACGGGACCGCCTGGAGGCCCTGACCGGCCCGGAACTCGCCCCCCGCTTCGTCCTCCTCCACACGCTCGCGCACCTGCTGATCCGCCAGCTCTCCTTCGAGTCCGGATACACCACCGCGAGCCTGCGGGAGCGCGTGTACGCCCGCCCCGAGCAGGACCAGTACGGCATCCTCGTCTACACCGCGGCAGGCGACGCCGAAGGCACCCTCGGCGGGCTGGTCCGCCAGGGCGAGCCTCCGCGACTTGCGGAAACACTCCTGCGCATGACGGAGGCCGCCGCCTGGTGCTCGGCCGACCCGCTCTGCGCCGAGCACACCGGCCAGGGCTTCGGCAACCTCAACCGCGCCGCCTGCCACGCCTGCGCCCTGCTGCCCGAGACCAGCTGCGAAACCGGCAACACCCTCCTGGACCGCGCCCTCGTCGTCGGCGGCGAGCACGTACCCGGATACCTGGAGCCCATCGTCACCGCCGCACGCGCGGCCGCCGCCGACGCACTGGAGGAGACGTGACCCTCACCTACCTCGACCTCACCCCCGAACAACGGGCCGGCCTCGACGCCCTGCCCTTCGACGGCAACCATCTGATCAGCGGCCCGCCGGGCAGCGGCAAGAGCCTGCTGGCGGCACAGCGGGCCCTCATGCTCGCCCTCACCGGCACCCCGGTCGCCGTGCTCACCCGTTCCAACCTGCTGCGCCAGTCGCTGGCCGCGACGGTCCACGCCCTGGGCACCGCCGACCGCGGCGTACGCGTCACGACCGCCCACGCCTGGCTCGCCGAGTGGCACGGCGGCAAGGCCCCGCGCAGCGACGACGGCTGGTACGACTGGCACGCGCTGTACGAGCGGGCCGCCGACACCGGCCCGATCCCCGGCCTCACCCTGGTCGTCGACGAGGGCCAGGACCTGCCGCCCGAGTTCTACCTGCTCTGCCGGATGCTCGGGGCCCGTACGACGGTCTACGCGGACGAGTGCCAGCGCCTCACCGACACCCACTCCACCCTCGCCGAGATCGCCCGGAACCTCGGCCGCTGCGCCCGGCACGAGCTCGACGGCAACCACCGCAACACCGAGCAGATCGCGTCCTTCGCCGCCCACTTCCACACGGGCGCCGGCGCACCGGCCCTGCCCGCCCGGCAGGGGCCGCCGCCGCGACTGCACCGCTTCCACGAGCGCGGCGCCGCGGACCTGCTGGCACTGCTGGCGGAGCGGCACCCGAAGGACACCATCGGCGTCGTCGTGGGTTCCAGGCACACCCAGTTCTCGCTGCTCGGCAGCCTGACCCGCCGAGCGCCACGACTGAAGCCCCAGCTGTACACGTCCGAGGCGAAGGGCGGCCAGTACCGCAACCTCGACCTCGGCCGCCCGGGCATCGTCATCGTCCACCGGGCCAGCGCCAAGGGGCTCGGTTTCGACACGGTCGTGATCCCCGACACCCACACGGACGCGGCCGGCGACCCCTCCGCGGCCGCCCTGCGCATGACGTACTACGTCCTGGCGACCAGGGCCCGGCGCGAGCTCCACCTCGGATACGAAGGGGAGTCGGAGCCTCCGCTGCTGGCCCAGGTGGGCAGGGGCGAGTTGATGCGTGGCTGAGGGAGCGGTCGGAGGGCGGGGGTGGGGGAGGGCGACGACCCGAGGGGCATGTTGATCAGCGGATTCCGTTAATGCGTACCATGTGCAAGTGCGCAGCAGTGACTACAGCCTCAGGACAGCCACCCCCGCCGACCTCGACGGTGCCCGAGCCGTCATGCTCGACACCGTCTACCGCGACTTCGGCACGGGCTACGTCCCGCGCTGGCACGGCGACATCGTCGACCCGGCCGGCGCGTACCTCGCGTCGGAGCGGCACACCCTCCTCGTCGCGGTCGACGGGACCGGCGAGGTCGTCGCCACCGGCGCCCTCGACTCCCGCGGTCCCGTACACCCGCCGAACCCGCGCCACGTCGCCGAGCGCTACCCCTCCGGCGTGACCGCGCAGCTGCGCCGCGTGTACGTCCGGCCCGAGCACCGTCGGCGCGGGCTGGCGCGGCGACTCGTCGACGAACTGCTCGCGTTCGCCGTCGCGGACGGCGGGTACCGGGCCGTCTACCTGCACACCGACCCGGCCGTCACCGGCGCCGAGCCGTTCTGGCGGTCGCTCGCCAAGGTGGTGCACGACGAGCGTGAGGACGCGGGCGGCGGGCAGGGGATCGTGCACTTCGACGTGCCGATGGAGCGAGGATCGGCGGAGCGAGGCCCGGCGGAGCGAGGGCTGGTGGAACCAGAGGTGGCGGAACCAGGGGCGGCAGGGTAATGGAAACGGTTGCCATGTAGGCTCCTGCTCGCCGCCGCCTTCGCCCGACCCGCTCCCGCACACCCGATCGATCCGAGGACCATGCGCTCCCACCGCCGCTCCCGGCTGCTCGCCCCTCTCCTGCTCATACCGCTGATATCCAGTTGCTTTGCCTCGGGCGGCGACGACTCCGGCTCCGGCTCCGGCGACGACGCCGACGGCTCCCGCCTCCGCGTGGCCCTCGCCTTCCCGCCCGCCGAGAACCTCTCCCCCTACGGCGCCGACGCCACCCTCCTCAGCCGCCTCGCCGTCACCGAGGGCCTCACCGCCCTCGACGCCAACGGCTCCGCCGCCCCCGCGCTCGCCGAGTCCTGGCGGCGGGACGGCGAGAAGACCTGGGAGTTCACCCTCCGCGACGCCACCTTCCAGGACGGCACCGACGTCACCCCGGCCGCCGTCGCCGACTCCCTCACCCACGCCACCGACGCCGAGCCCGCGCCCGCCGCCCTGGCCGGCGTCACCCTCACCGCCGAGGCCGGAGGGGAACGGACGGTGCGGATCACGACCTCCGCGCCCGACCCCGTACTGCCGCTGCGGCTCTCCAGCCCCAGCCTCGCCGTGCTGTCCGCCAAGGCCTACGCCGACAAGAACCGCGTCGACCCCGTCGGCACCGCCACCGGCCCCTTCGAGCTGACCAAGGTCAACGGCGCCACCTCCGCCTCCCTCGACCGGTTCGACGAGTACTGGGGCGGCCGCGCCCAGGCCTCCGGCATCGACGCCCGCTTCATCGCCGACGGCACCGCCCGCGCCAACGCGCTGCGGACCGGCGAGCTCGACATCGCCGAGGCCGTCCCCGTCTCCCAGGCGGCGACCCTCGACAAGGACACCCGGCGCGACACCGCCACCACCCGCACGACCAGCCTGCTCCTCAACGCCTCGTCCGGGCCCTTCGAGGACGCCGGGCTGCGGGCCGCCGCCCGCGCAGCCGTCGACACCCCGGTGTTCGCCAAGGACGTGTACGAGGGGTACGCCGACCCCGGTGCCGGCATCTACGGGCCCGCCGTGACCTGGGCCGAGGGGAAGCGGACCGCGCCCGTCGGACGCGCGGCCGCCGCGAAGCCCGGCGGCGACACCATCGACCTCGCCACCTACGACAACCGGCCCGAGCTGCCCGAGGTCGCCCAGGTGGTCAAGCAGCAGCTGGAGAAGGCCGGCTTCAAGGTGAAGCTCACCGTCCGCGAGTACTCGCGGCTGGAGGGCGACGCGCTGGAGGGGAAGTTCGACGCGTTCGTGCTGGCCCGGAACACCCTCCTCGACACCGGCGACCCCGTCGCCGTCCTCGCCAGCGACTACACCTGCGACGGCGGCTTCAACATCGCCCAGCTGTGCGACAAGGACGTCGACGCGGCCGTGGCCGAGGCGGAGAAGATCGCCGACACCGCGAAGCGGCAGGACGCCGCCATGGCCGCCGAGGCCCGCATCCTCGGCAGCGACGCCGTCGTGCCGCTCGTGCACCAGCGGATCATCACCGGCGTCGCCGACTCCGTACAGGGCGTGATCCTCGACCCGTACGAGCGCACCCTCGTCGGCACCGGCACGCGGCGCTGAGCCGTGCGGCAGCAGGTGGCCACCGCGGTGTGGCGGGTCGTCCTCGCGGCGGGCCTCGTGTGCGGGATCGGGCTGCTGCCGTGGCTCACGCGGACCGATCCGGCGTACACCGTCCTCAAGGCACGCTCGGCCGAGCGTGAGCCGACGCCCGAAGTGCTCGCGGACGTCCGGGAGCAGCTCGGACTCGACGGGGGCCCGCTGCACGTGCTCACGCGGTGGCTCGGCGGGCTGCCGCGCGGTGACGCGGGGCAGTCGTGGATCTCCGGGGGCGACGTCCTGCCCGACGTGCTCCAGGCGCTCGGGGCCTCCCTGCTGCTCATGACCGCCGCGCTCCTCGTCGCCGCCGTCACCGCCGGACTCATCTGCGCCCGCACCCTGCGGCTGGGCGCCCGGCGGCGGCTCGGCGGGCGCCGGCGGGGCGGCACCGCGTCCGCCGTGATCGCCTCCCTGCCCGAGTTCCTCGTCGCGTCCGTGCTCGCCACCGTCGTCGGGGTGCAGCTGGGCTGGCTGCCCGCGCTGGGGTGGTACGGGCTCCAGTGGACGATCCTGCCCGCACTCGCCCTCGGGCTGCCCGCCGGGGCCGTGCTCGGGCGGCTGCTCGACGACCTGCTGCCCGGCGCGTTCGGTGAGCCGTGGGCACTGGCCGCCGCCGCCCGGGGACTGACCGGGCGGCGCATCGCACGGCAGGCGCTGCGGCGGTGCGTGCCCGCGCTGCTGCCCAACCTCGGGCTGTTCGTCGTCGGCCTCACCGGCGGTGCCGTCGCCGTCGAGCAGGTCTTCGACATCCCCGGCCTGGGCCGCACCACCCTCCAGGCCGCCCTCGCCCAGGACCTCCCCGTCCTCCAGGCCGGCACCCTCGCCCTCGTCCTGCTCGCCGCGCTCGCCACCGGTGCCACCCGCGTCGCCGCCCACCTGCTCACCGGGCCCGCCCTGCGCGACGGCGCCCTGTCCTCCCTGCACCGGCCCGCCCCACCCGCCGGCGGGCTGCTGCCCCTCCTCTACGGGGCCGTCCTGCTCGCCGTCATCGGGCTCGGCCTGACCCGTGATCCGCTCGCCCTCACCACGGGGGAGCGGCTGCGGGCACCCTCCCTCGAACACCCCTTCGGCACCGACGCCCTCGGCCGCGACCTGCTCGCCCGCGTCGGTCACGGCGCCCTGGACACCCTGCTCCTCGCCTCCGCCATCAGCGCCGCCGCGCTACTCGCGGGCGTACTCCTCGGGCTCGTACCCCGGGTGTCCGCGCCGCTCGTCGACACCGTCAACGCCGTACCGCCCGTACTCGCCGCCCTCCTCGTCACCGCCGTCGCGGGCAGCGGGGCGGCCACGCCCGCGCTCGCCGTGGGGGCCGTGGCCTGGGCGCCGCTCGCCGCCCACACCTCGGCGCTGCTGCGCCAGGAACGCGCCACCCTGCACATCACGGCCACCCGTGGCCTGGGCGCCGGGCGCTGGTACCTGCTGCGGCGCGAACTGCTGCCCGCCGTCCTGCCGCCCGTCCTGCGCCACGCCCTGCTGCGGCTGCCCGGTGTCGCCCTCGCGCTCGCCTCGCTCGGCTTCCTCGGCCTGGGCGCCCAGCCGCCGTCCCCCGAGTGGGGCCTGCTCCTCGCCGAGAACCAGCCCTACGCCGAGCGCGCCCCCTGGGCCGTCCTCGCCCCCGCCGCCGTCCTCGCCCTGCTCGGCGCGCTGGCCGTCACCGCCGCGGGCGGCCTGCGTCCCCCTCGGTGGCGAGCTCGTCGTACGGAATCCGTCGTCAGCCGGCGGCCCGCCGCCCAGAAGGAACCGACCGCACTCCGATGATCTCCACTTCCACCGGCCGGCGCGTGGGGGCGGCCGGCCGCGGCGCCCCGCTCTCCCCGCTGCTCCGGCTGCTCATCCTCACCCAACTCGCCTTCAACATCGGCTTCTTCGCGGTCCTGCCCTTCCTCTCCGAGCATCTCGGCGGGGCCATCGGCATGGCGGGGTGGCTGGTCGGGTTCGTGCTCGGGCTGCGCACCTTCAGCCAGCAGGGGCTGTTCGTGGTCGGCGGGGCGCTGGCCGACCGGTACGGCATCCGGCCCGTCGTGCTCGCCGGATGCGTGCTGCGGATCGCCGGGTTCGCGTGGCTCGGGTTCGCCGAACGGACCTGGGCGGTCGTCGGGGCGGTGCTGCTGATCGGGTTCGCCGCCGCGCTCTTCTCGCCGGCCGTCGAGTCCGAGGTCGCCCGGCAGGCCGTCGTCTGGGAGGAGGAGGGCGGCGGGGACCGGACCAGGGTGCTCGCGCTGTTCACCGTCGCCGGGCAGGCGGGGGCCTTCGTCGGACCGCTGCTGGGCGCCCTGCTGCTGGCCGTCGACTTCCGTACCGCGTGCCTCGCCGGGGCCGGCGTCTTCGTGCTCGTCCTCGCCGGGCACGCGTGGCTGCTGCCGCAGCGCATACCCGGGCGGACCCAGGTCCGGGTCAAGGGCGGGGCGCGGCTGCTGCTGCGCAACCGGCGCTTCCTCGCGCTGTGCTGCGCGTACGGCGCCTATCTGCTCGCCTACAACCAGCTCTACCTGGCGCTGCCCGCCGAGGTGGAGCGGGCCGCCGGTTCACAGGCGCCGCTGGCCTGGATGTTCGCGCTGTCCTCGCTGCTGGTGGTGACCGCGCAGCTGCCGGTGACCCGGTGGGCGGGGGCGCGGCTGGCGCCACGCCGGTCGATGGTGGCGGGGCTGGCGCTGATCGCGGCCGGCTTCGCCGTCGTCGCGCTGGCGCGGCCCGCCGGGTGGACGGGGACGGGCGGACTGGTGCCGGCCGCCGGGTTCGTCGTCCTCCTCACCCTCGGGCAGATGCTGGTCGCGCCCGTCGCCCGCGCCTGGGTGCCGGACCTCGCCGAGGAGGGGCGGCTCGGGCTGTACACGGGGGCGCTGTCCTCGGTCTCCGGGCTCATCGTGCTGGCCGGCAGCTCCGCGACCGGCCTGCTGCTGGACAGCGGGCTGCCGGCCGCCGTGCCGTGGCTCGTCCTGGCCGCCGTACCACTGGCGGCGGTGGGGTTGCTGCCCCGGCGGCGCTGAGTCCTTCGGCACGCCGGTACGCGGGCGCTCCCTCGCCCGTGATCCAGTGCCCAGCGGTCTCCGGAGACCGTCCCCGGCCGCGGAGCGTGGCGGCCTGCACGCCCGCCCCCGCGCCGGCGGTCCACGCCGCCGGCAAGGCCGCCTCACCTCTGAGCGAGGAGATCCGGCGCCACCGTGTCCGGGGCGTCCTTCTCCCGCGGCGTCCGCCGCCACAGCCACCGCACGTCCCGCCCGAAGGACCAGGCCAGCAGCCCCAGCGCCGCCAGCACCACCCCGGTGTTCGCCGTCCGCGGCAGCAGGGACGCGCTCGCCAGCAGCAGCAACACGCCCTGCAGCGCGGCCACCGTCTTGCGGGCGGTGCTCGGCGGCAGCGGGGCGGTCAGCCACGGCCACAGGCGGGCGGCGGCGACGAACACGTAGCGCATGCCGCCGATCAGCAGGACCCAGGGGCCCAGGTCCAACGCGACGTACACGCTGAGCACCAGGATCAGGAACGCGTCGACCTCCATGTCGAACCGGGCGCCCAGTGGCGAGGACGTGCCGGTGCGGCGGGCGACCCGGCCGTCCACGCCGTCCAGGATCAGGGCCACGGCCGTCAGGCCGACGAGGAGGGAGACGGGCGGTGCGCCGCGGAAGGAGTCCGCGACCAGCGCCGTGACCCCGCCGACCAGGACGGCCCGGCCGAGGGTGACCCGGTTGGCGGGGCCGAACGACGGCAGCCGGGAGCGGTGCAGGGCCCGGGAGAGCACCGCCCAGGTGGCGAACGCGAACGCGAGGCCGGTCAGCCAGCCGGCCGTGCCCATGCCGATCGCGGTGCCGAGCAGCGACAGGAGCAGGATCTGCGCGCCCGCCCCCACCGCCGTCTCCTGCTGAACGGGCCTCGCGTCGTACGCGTCGTACGTGTTGTTCAGGGCCACCGAACACCCTCCGGCCGAGTGACAGAGTCGATCAGCGCCGCTACCTTGTGCGCGGCTCGTGCGTCCCTCGGTACGTGGGCGGCTTCCCGATCGTTCAGGAGGACATCCGATGACAGGCACCGCACACGCGTTCTGGATCGACGCGCCGGGCCGGGGCGTGATCCGCGAGGTACGGCTGCCCGAGCCCGGGGCGGACGAGGTGCTCGTGCGGACGCTCTACAGCGGGGTCAGCCGGGGCACGGAGACGCTCGTCCTCCGCGGCCGGGTGCCCGAGAACCAGTACGCGGCCATGCGCGCGCCGTTCCAGGAGGGCGACTTCCCGGGGCCGGTGAAGTACGGCTACCTCAACGTCGGAGTGGTGGAGGAGGGGCCGGGGAACCTCGTCGGCCGTACCGTCTTCTGCCTCTACCCGCACCAGACCCGGTACGTCGTCCCGGCCGCCGCCGTCACCCCGGTGCCCCCACAGGTCCCCGCCGGGCGGGCCGTGCTCGCCGGCACCGTCGAGACCGCCGTCAACGCCCTGTGGGACGCGGCGCCCCTGGTCGGCGACCGGATCGCCGTGGTCGGCGGCGGCATGGTCGGCTGCTCGGTGGCCGCGCTGCTGGCCCGGTTCCCCGGCGTCCGCGTCCAGCTGGTCGACACCGACCCGGCCCGTGCCGGGGTCGCCGAGGCGCTCGGCGTCGGCTTCGCGTCGCCCGCCGACGCCCTCGGTGACCTCGACCTCGTCGTCCACGCCAGCGCGACGGAGGCGGGCCTCGCCCGGTCACTGGAGCTCCTGCGGCCCGAGGGCACCGTCCTCGAACTGAGCTGGTACGGCGACCGGCGCGTCGCCCTCCCCCTCGGCGAGGCCTTCCACTCCCGCTGCCTGACCCTGCGCAGCAGCCAGGTCGGCACCGTCTCCCCGGCGCGCGGCGCCACCCGCACGTACGCCGACCGGCTCGCCCTCGCCCTCGACCTGCTCGCCGACCCGGCGCTCGACGCGCTCGTCACCGGCGAGTCCGCGTTCACCGAACTGCCGGACGTGCTGCGAAGGCTGGCCGCCGGTGAGATCCCCGCCCTGTGCCACCGGATCCGGTACGCCGACGAGGGCCGCGGTGACTGACCGCTGACCAGCCGTCCCCTCCGGGACGGCATCGGCGCCGGACCTTGGGAAGAGACGTGCGGGCCGCTGAACAAGGGAAGGCACCGGGCCGTAATAGACGGCACCCCCGCGCAGCGATCGGCGGGGGATCAGACGTGCCACACCTGGAGGGTCGTCCGTTGTTCAGCATCACCGTCCGCGATCACATCATGATCGCCCACAGCTTCCGCGGCGACGTCTTCGGGCCCGCGCAGCGCCTGCACGGAGCGACGTTCCTCGTGGACGCCACCTTCCGGCGCGAGCAGCTGGACGAGGACGACATCGTCGTCGACATCGGACTGGCCACCCGGGAACTGGGTGCCGTCGTCGGCGAGTTGAACTACCGCAACCTCGACAATGAACCCGACTTCGCCGGCGTCAACACCTCCACCGAGTTCCTGGCGAAGGTCGTCGCCGACCGGCTCGCCGAGCGCGTGCACAAAGGCGCGCTCGGGGAAGGGGCCCGGGGGCTGGCCGGTCTCACCGTCACCCTGCACGAGTCGCACGTCGCCTGGGCGAGTTACGAGCGTGCGCTGTGACCGGCACGTCCACCGGCACGTCCACCGGCACGGCGGCCGGGTGGCCCAGGCTCACCTGCGTCCCCGAACGGACGTCCGCTCAGGCGTCCGGGCCGACGCCCGGGCAGGTGACCGCTCAGGCGTCCGGGCCGACGTCCGGGCAGGTGCCCGCTCAGGCAGCCGGGCCGACGTCCGGGCATTTGTCCGCACAGGCGTCCGGGCAGATGTCCGCGGTGACTTCGTCCCCGAGGAGCGGGGGGATCATCCCCATGGCCCTGCGCTCGGTGCACTTCGTCATGCCGGGCGGAGTCGACGACCCGGCCGCGCCGAGCGGCGGCAATGCCTACGACCGGCGTGTGCGGCTCGACCTGCCCGGCTTCGGCTGGCGGGTGCGGGGGCTGCCGGTGGCCGGTGACTGGCCCCGGCCGGACGACGGCGCCCGCGCGGAACTCGCCCGCGTACTGCGCCGGTTGCCGGACGGTGCCGTCGTCCTCCTCGACGGGCTGGTCGCCTGCGGCGTCCCGGAGATCGTCGTACCGGAGACCGAGCGGCTGCGCATGGCCGTCCTCGTCCACCTCCCGCTCGGCGACGAGACCGGCCTCGACCGCGCCGTGGCCGCCGGACTGGACGCCCGCGAACGCGCGGTACTGCGCGCCGTCCCGGCCGTCGTCGCCACCAGCGACTGGGCGGTCCGCCGCCTCGTCTCCCACCACGGACTCGACCCGGGCCGCGTCCACGTCGCCGTCCCCGGCGCCGACATCGCGCCCCTCGCGCCCGGCACCGACGGCGTCTCCCGGCTGCTGTGCGTCGCCGCCGTCACCCCCCGCAAGGGCCAGCACCGGCTGGTGGAGGCCCTGGCGACCGTCACCGACCCGCAGTGGAGCTGCGTGTGCGTGGGCGGGCTCGGTCACGACCCGGAGTACGTCGACCGGCTGCGGGCACTGATCGCGCGGCACGGTCTGGAGGACCGGCTGGTGCTCGCGGGCCCGCGGGCCGGCGCGGAGCTGGACGCCGCCTACTCCACCGCCGACCTGATGGTCCTCACCTCGTACGCCGAGACGTACGGCATGGCGGTGACGGAGGCCCTCGCGCGCGGCATCCCCGTGCTGGCCACGGATGTCGGCGGCGTCCCGGAGGCGGTCGGGCGCGCTCCCGACGGCGGGGTGCCCGGCATCCTCGTGCCGCCGGAGGACCCCGCCGCCCTCGCCGCCGAACTGCGCGGCTGGTTCGGCGAAGCGGACGTACGACGCCGGCTCAAGGCCGCGGCACGCGGTCGCCGCGCCGCCCTGAACGGCTGGGCGACCACGGCACGGAGCCTGGCCGCGGTACTGCACCGGCTGCCCGGCGAACCCCGGAGGACGGCATGAGGGAGACGACGGCGCCGGCCGCGGGAGCCGTCCCGTCCCGGCCCGGCCCGCAGGACACCCCCGAGGCCGTGATCGGCGTGCCCCCGGGCGCCGGCCCGGCCGGTCTGCCCGTCGGGGGTCCGGATGGTTTGCCCGCTGAGCGGTCGGGTGGTCTGTCCGTCGGGGGTTCGGATGGTTTGCCCGCTGAGCGGTCGGGTGGTCTGCCCGTCGGGGGTCCGGACGGGTTGCCCGCCGAGCCGTGGGACGGCCTCCCGACCGGGGGACCGGACGGTCCGTCCGCCGAGCGGTCGGCTGACCTGCCCCCCGGGCAGCTCATCGGCCGCCCCGGGCCGACGCCCTCCGCGGAGCGCCTCGCCCTCCGCCCCCGCGAGGCCCCGGGGCATTCCGGCGGACCCCCGCGCTACGCGCCGGAGTGGCTGCGACTGCGCGAGCCCGCCGACGCCGCCGCGCGGGCGCGCGGCCTGCTCGGCCCGCTGCGGATCCGCCTCGCCGACCTGCCGGGGCGGGCGGACGGACTGGTCGTGCACGACGTGGGCTGCGGCACCGGCTCGATGGGACGCTGGCTCGCGCCGCTGCTCGACGGCGCCCAGCACTGGGTGCTGCACGACCGGGACCCGTACCTCCTGCACTTCGCCGCCGTCGCCGCCCCGCGCTCGGCCGCCGACGGCAGTCGCGTCACGGTCGAGACCCGGCGCGGCGACCTCGCCCGTCTCACCCCGGACGCGCTGACCGGCGCCGCGCTGGTGACGGCGTCCGCGCTCCTCGACGTCCTCACCACCGAGGAGGTCGGCACGCTCGCCGCCGTCTGCGCCTCGGCCGGCTGCGCGGCGCTGCTGACCCTCTCCGTCGCCGGGCGCGTCGACCTGACCCCCGCCCACCCCCTGGACGCCGAGATCGCCGAGGCGTTCAACGACCACCAGCGGCGCACCGGCCTGCTCGGCCCGGACGCGGTCACCGCGGCGACGGCGGCCTTCGCCGCGCACGGCGCCACCGTACGGACGCACCCCAGCCCCTGGCGGCTGGGCCCGGGCGAGGCCGCGCTCACCGCCCAGTGGCTGCGGGGCTGGGTCGGCGCGGCCGTCGAACAGCGCCCGGAGCTGCGTGAACGGGCCACCCGCTACCTGGACGAGCGTCTCGCGTCCCGCGCCGCGGGGGAGTTGCGCGTCGTCGTCCACCACACCGACCTGCTGGCGTTGGGCCGGCCGGCGGGCAGGGCCTCGTGAGCGCACCGACCGTACCGGTGAGGGCCTTGCCGACGGCGGTCGTACGCCGGGACACCGCGGCAACCGCCGGCCCCCCTGCCGGCGACCTTCCCGGACATCCTCCCCGCCTCCGCTCCCTCCGCTCCCTCCGCTCCCTCCGCTCCCTCCGCTCCCTCCGCGCCCGCCGCGCCTTCCGCGCCCACCTGGGCAGCCTCGCCGGCACCGCCGTCCTCGCCGTACTCCTGTGGCGGACGGGGACCGGTGTCCTCCTGGACGGGCTGCGCCGGATCGACGGGACCGCGTTGCTGGCGGCGCTCGGGATCGGGCTGGTCACCACGGTGTCCAGCGCCTGGCGTTGGGCCCTGGTGGCCCGGGCGCTGCGCATCCGGCTGCCCCTCGGACCGGCCGTCGCCGACTACTACCGTGCCCTGTTCCTCAACGCCGCCCTCCCCGGTGGCGTCCTCGGCGACGTGCACCGCGCGGTACGGCACGGACGCGGCGCCGGCGACCTGGGGCGCGGTGTGCGGGCCGTCGTCCTCGAACGCGCTGCCGGACAACTCGTGTTGGTCGGCGTCGGCGTCGCGGTGCTGCTCACGGTGCCGTCCCCCGTGCGGGCCGCGACCCGGAGCATCGCACCGTTCGCGGGGATGGCCGTACTCGGCGCGCTCGCCGTCGTCCTCGCTCTGCGCGTGAACCGGGCGCCCGCGCGTCCGGACCCCGGACCGCAGCGGAAACCCGGGGCCCTGCGGACGACGCTCGCCGAGGCACGCGAAGGGCTGCTGTCCCGGCGCAGCCTGCCGGGGGTCCTCGTGTCGTCCGTCGTCGTGCTGGCCGGGCACCTCGCGATGTTCGTCCTCGCCGCCCGGGTGGCCGGCAGCGGTGCCTCCGTCGCCGTACTGACCCCGCTGGCCGTCCTGGCCCTGCTCGCCATGTCGCTGCCGTTCAACGTCGGCGGCTGGGGGCCCCGGGAGGGCGTCACCGCCTGGGCGTTCGGCGCGGCCGGGCTGGGGGCGGGCGCCGGGCTGGGCGTGGCCGTGGTCTACGGGGTGCTCTGCTTCGCGGCGAGCCTGCCCGGTGCCGTCGTGCTCGTCGCCCGCCGGCACGCGGGGCCGCGAGCCGGCGGCTGCGGGCCGGCGGCTGCGGGCCGTCAGCTCCGGGCCGTCGGCTCCCGGCCGCGCGCGGGGGCCGGCCGGTGCTCCGCCCGACGCCACTACCCGGGCTCACCGTCCGACACCGTGCCCGCCACCGCCGTCAGCAGCGCGAAACACATCCCGAAGGAATCCGCGAGGCCGGCCAGCAGTTCCTTCCCCTTTTCCGCCGATCCCAGTGAGGGACGCCCGATGACACCGGATTCGGTATATCCGGACATACCGAGGGAGAGCAGATGACGCCGGTCGTCCGCGACGAAATCGGCGGCCTCGTAACCGGGCCTGACGTATTCGGGGTGCGTATGCAGAAGAATGGAGGTCTCGATTTCCCCCGCGTGCATGTCGGTGAGCAGCGAAGTGGTCACCCCCGCACGTTCCCGCGCCGCTTCCCAGTCCTCCGCGGCGGGGAACAGCGCCATGCGCTCGCCGCGGGCGGTGGACTCCTGGACGACGTTGCCCAGTACGTAGTTTCCGCCGTGCCCGTTGACCACCACCAGGGCGTCGACGCCCGAGCGGCGCAGCGAGTCGGCTATGTCCCGTATCACCGCATGCAGGGTCACGGAGGAGATGCTGACGGTCCCCGGCCAGTCCGCGTGTTCGTGCGAGCAGCCGATGGTCACCGGCGGGAGCAGGTGCACCGGGTACGCGGCGGCGATCTCCCGTGCGACGGCGCAGGCGACGAGCGTGTCGGTCGCCAGCGGCAGATACGGGCCGTGCTGCTCGAAACTCCCCACCGGCAGCACCGCGACCTGCCGCGGCACCCCGGAGCCCCGTTCGCGCACGTCCGCGCTCGTGTCCGCCGGCACCAGTGAAACGTCCATTCCCGCACGGCCTTTCGTCTCCGCCCGGCAATCCGCTGAGCCGTCTGCTGGGCGATCTGTTGAGCAATCTGTTGAGCAATCTGTTGAGGAACGCGAGAATCATGACAGAAAAAATCGGTGTAATCGGCAAGAAAGTGTCGCAGCGGTCACGGCGCACGGACGTGGAACGCGTCGTGGTCACACCCCTGCCCACCATGTACGGGGAATTCCGGGCGTTCGGCTATTTCGACCACGAGCGTGGCGAGGAGCAGGTGGCGCTCGTCCACGGCGACCCGGGCGCCGAAGGCGTGCTCACCCGACTGCACTCGGAGTGCCTGACCGGCGACGCCCTCGGCTCGCGGCACTGTGAGTGCGGCGACCAACTCGCCTCCGCGCTGCGGGCGGTGGCCGCCGCGGGCAGCGGCGTCGTCGTGTACCTGCGCGGCCACGAGGGGCGCGGCATCGGACTGCTCGGCAAGCTGCGCGCGATGGCGCTGCAGGCGGAGGGCCTGGACACGGTGGAGGCGAACCTCGCCCTCGGCCTGCCGGTCGACGCCCGGGACTACGGCGTCGCCGCCCGCGTCCTGGAGGACCTCGGGGTGCGGTCCGTACGGCTGATGTCCAACAACCCCCGCAAACGGGAGGCGTTGGTACGGCACGGCATCCAGGTCGCCGAGCAGGTGCCGCTGCTGATACCGCCGTGCGAGAGCAACATCACCTACCTGCGGACCAAGCGGGAGCGCCTGGACCACCACCTGCCCCACCTGGACGCCGTGGCGCACCTGTCCTGAACCGCACCCATGGGCCGCGCGCCGGTCACGCCCCGGTCGGTCCGTCAGGGCCTCGTGCACGAGCCGCCTGCGCGGGGAGGGCGGCGTGCGCGGGGAGGCGCGGCCAACGCGCCGGTCCGGCCGGCCGCGCAGCACGCGGTGCGGGGGTTCACTGGCGGCTGACCGTGCGGGTCAGGCCGGTGATCACGGTGGTCGCCAGGATCCAGCCCGTGACGATCAGCACGTAGGACAGCGTCTGGTACCCGCCCTTCGGGGCGAAGGCGTTCTCCTGGCCGAAGGAGATGACCGGCAGCAGCAGGTCCAGGGTGTAGAACACCGGATCGAAGTCGGGGGACTCCGCGGGCTTGAGGGGCGGCGGGTGGCGCAGCCCGTACGCGACGGAGCCGACCGCGAGGAGCGACAGCAGCCAGCCACCCGCGCGCAGCGGACGGAAGCCGTACCCGACCGTGACGTCCTGGAGGTGCCCCCACAGCCGGCCGTACCAGGGCAGAGTGCGACGGCGCCGCCGCTGCTTGGCGAGCTGGACCAGCCGGGCCGCGTCGTCGTCGCCGATCCGGCGGTAGGCGGCGGTCAACTGCTCGTAGGTGAAGGGCAGGTAGCTGTCGCCCTTCTCCAGCATCGGCAACCGTCTTGCGGCGGGCTCGTGCGGGACGAGCGACGTGTAGGTGAGGTCGTTCAGCTGGACCCAGCCCGGTACCGCCTCCGGTTCGACGAACAGCACGTCCACCTGGGCGCGGCGCAGGTTCAGGGCGCCCTCCGGCCTCGGGCCCTGGCGCAGCCACAGTTCGCCGATCACGGAACTGCTCGCGCGCAGCGCGGTCCCCCCGGGATTGGCCAGGCGCGCGTGCGAGAGGTCGAGACGGCCGGATATGCGCGCGCCGCGCAGCTCCAGCCGGCCCCGCACCTCGGCGTGCCGCATCACCACGTCGGCCTCGGCCGCGAGCGTATCGGCCTGCAGGGCGGTGCCGCCGGGACGGTCCAGGACCGCGTCGGTGAGGTTGACCGCCCCGGCCACCCGTGCGCCGGTGAGCCGCACCTCGCCCCGGGCGCGCAGCCCCGGCGCCCACAGGTCGGCACCGAGGATCGCCTGGTTCAGCTGGAGCACCGGCCCCTCGGCGTCCGGCGCGTGGATCTCCGTGCTCACCAGGTAGAGGCTCCCGGTGACCTCCGCCCCGCCGAGCCGCACCATCCCGCCGAACCGCGCGCGGGTCAGCCGCAGCACCCCCTCGACCCGGACGGCGTGCGCGATCAGCCCGGGCAGCACGGACTCGCTCAGGTTCACCTCGCGCAGCCGTCCCGCGTACAGCCTCGGCGCCTCGTCGAAGTGGCAGTGCCGCAGCCGCACGGGGTGGTCCACCGTCGCGTACTGCAACTCCAGCGGGCCGGTGACGCGCGCCCCCGCCAGACTGAGCGCGGCCACCTCGCCGTCCTCCCGGGGACCGTCCAGGAGCAGCGCCCTCAACACGCTCCCTCGTACGCTCCGTTCGGGGCCCCAGGCGCCGCCGTCGGCCGGGTCCTCGTCGTCCGCGGCGCGGAAGTCCACGGCGGTTCCCGTGGCGAAGGCCCGCCAGACGCGCGCCTCGGCCGGTGTCAGGTCGTTGATCTCCATCGCGGGGACTCTGACCCGAACCGGCCGGTCGCGTCAACGTGTTACTGCCACGCCGTGCTACTTCTTGGCCGACTCCACCGCGTGCCCACCGAACTGGTTGCGCAGTGCGGCGATCATCTTCATCTGCGGCGAGTCGTCCTGCCGGGACGCGAACCGCGCGAACAGGGAGGCCGTGATCGCGGGCAGTGGCACGGCGTTGTCGATGGCCGCCTCGACGGTCCAGCGTCCCTCGCCGGAGTCCTGGGCGTAACCGCGCAGGTTGTCCAGGTGGTGGTCCTCGTCGAGGGCGTTGACGGCCAGGTCGAGGAGCCAGGAGCGGATGACGGTGCCCTCCTGCCAGGAGCGGAAGACCTCGCGGACGTTGTCCACGGAGTCGACCTTCTCCAGCAGCTCCCAGCCCTCGGCGTAGGCCTGCATCATGGCGTACTCGATGCCGTTGTGGACCATCTTGGAGAAGTGCCCGGCGCCGACCTTGCCCGCGTGGACGTAGCCGTAGGGGCCCTCGGGCTTGAGCGCGTCGAAGATCGGCTTGAGGTCGTCGACGACCTCCTTCTCGCCGCCGACCATCAGCGCGTAGCCGTTCTTCAGGCCCCACACACCGCCCGAGACACCGGCGTCGACGAAGTTGATGCCGTGCCGGGCCAGCTCCTCGGCGTGCTTCTCGTCGTCCGTCCAGCGGGAGTTGCCGCCGTCGATGACGGTGTCACCGTGCCTGAGCAGGGTCGCCAGCTGGTCGATGACGCCCTGCGTGGCGGCGCCGGCCGGCACCATCACCCAGACCGCGCGCGGCCGCTCCAGCTGCTCGACGAGGTCGACGAGGCTGTTGACGTCGGCCAGCTCGGGATTGGTGTCGTAGCCGACGACGGTGTGGCCGGCGTTGCGCAGACGCTCGCGCATGTTGCCGCCCATCTTGCCGAGACCCACAAGACCGATCTGCATGTCAGTGCACTTCCTTCAGTTCACGGTAGGCGGCCACCAGCGCGGCCGTGGACGGGTCGAGGCCGGGCACGTCGGCGCCCTCGGTCAGGGCGGGCTCGACGCGCTTGGCGAGGACCTTGCCGAGCTCGACGCCCCACTGGTCGAAGGAGTCGATGTTCCACACCGCGCCCTGGACGAACACCTTGTGCTCGTACAGCGCGATCAGCTGGCCGAGGACGGAGGGGGTCAGTTCACCGGCCAGGATCGTGGTGGTCGGGTGGTTGCCCTGGAAGGTGCGGTGCGGCACCTGCTCCTCGGGCACGCCCTCCGCGCGGACCTCGTCGGAGGTCTTGCCGAAGGCCAGTGCCTGTCCCTGGGCGAACAGGTTGGCCATCAGCAGGTCGTGCTGCGCCTTCAGCTCGTCGCTCAGCTCGGCGACGGGCCGGGCGAAGCCGATCAGGTCGGCCGGGATGAGCTTGGTCCCCTGGTGGATCAGCTGGTAGTAGGCGTGCTGCCCGTTGGTGCCGGGCGTGCCCCAGACCACCGGCCCGGTCTCCCACTCCACCGGACGCCCGTCGCGGTCCACCGACTTGCCGTTGGACTCCATGTCGAGCTGCTGGAGGTAGGCCGTGAACTTCGACAGGTAGTGGCTGTACGGCAGCACCGCGTGCGACTGGGCGCCCATGAAGTTGCCGTACCAGACGCCCAGCAGGCCCAGGATCAGCGGGGCGTTGGCCGGGGCCTCGGCGTTGCGGAAGTGCTCGTCGACGATGCGGAAGCCGTCGAGCATCTCCCGGAAGCGGTCCGGGCCGATGGCGATCATCAGGGAGAGCCCGATCGCCGAGTCGTAGGAGTAGCGGCCGCCGACCCAGTCCCAGAACTCGAACATGTTGGCCGTGTCGATGCCGAAGCCGGCGACCTTCTCGGCGTTCGTCGACAGCGCGACGAAGTGCCGGGCGACGGCCTTCTCTCCCCCGCTCTCGGCTTCGCTCGAGCGGGTGGGGCCCCCATCGTCCAGCCCGGCCAGCAGCCAGGACCGCGCCGACGTCGCGTTCGTGATCGTCTCGATCGTGGTGAACGTCTTGGACGCCACGATGAACAGCGTCTCGGCCGGGTCCAGGTCCCGGACCGCCTCGTGCAGGTCGGCGCCGTCCACGTTGGACACGAACCGGAACGTGAGCGAGCGGTCGGTGAAGGCGCGCAGCGCGTCGTACGCCATCGCCGGACCGAGGTCGGAGCCGCCGATGCCGATGTTGACGATGTTGCGGATGCGCTTGCCGGTGTACCCGGTCCACTCGCCGGAGCGGACCCGGTCCGCGAAGGCGGTCATCCTGTCGAGCACGGCGTGCACCTTGGGCACGACGTTCTCGCCGTCGACCTCGATCACCGCGTCCCGCGGGGCGCGCAGCGCGGTGTGCAGCACCGCCCGGTCCTCGGTGATGTTGATCCGCTCGCCGCGGAACATGGCGTCGCGCAGGCCGGACACGCCGGTGGCCGCGGCCAGTTCCCGCAGCAGGTTCATGGTCTCGTCGGTGATCAGGTTCTTGGAGTAGTCGATGCGCAGGTCGCCGACGCGCACGACGTACCGTTCCGCCCGCCCGGGGTCGGCGGCGAACAGCTCGCGCAGGTCCGGTCGTCGCAGCGCGTCCTCGCGGTGGTCCGCCAGCGCGGTCCACTCCGGGCGCCGGGTGAGCTTCGGGGAGTCGGACATGGGGTCAGACATGGACAGGGGTCTCCTTGCCGGCCTCGCCGCGCAGGGCGACGGCGTACATCTCGTCCGCGTCGAGGCGCCTGAGCTCCTCGGCGATGAGTTCGGAGGTGGGGCGCACCTTCAGTGCGAGGGAGCGCGGGGGCTGGCCGGGCAGGGTCATCGTGGCGAGCGGTCCCTCCGGCCGGTCGATGACGATCTCGCCGTTCGCGGTGCCCAGGCGGACGGCCGTGACGACCGGTCCGTCGGTGATCACCCGGTCGACCCGGACGTGCAGCCGGGCCTCCAGCCAGCGGGCCAGCAGCTCGGCGGCCGGGTTGTCGGCCTCGGCCTCCACGGTCGCCGAGGTCACCGGCACCCGGGCCTGGTCGAGTGCCGCGGCCAGCATGGAGCGCCACAGCGTCAGCCGGGTCCAGGCGAGGTCGGTGTCGCCGGGCGCGTAGGAGCGGACCCGGCGCTCCAGGACCTCCATCGGCCGCTCGACCGCGTACAGGTCGGTGATCCTGCGCTGCGCCAGCGCGCCCAGCGGGTCCTGCGCGGGGTTGTCCGGCGCCTCCACCGGCCACCACACGACGACCGGGGCGTCCGGCAGCAGCAGCGGCAGCACGACCGAGTCGGCGTGCTCGGACACCTCGCCGTACATGCGCAGCACGACGGTCTCGCCGGTGCCGGCCTCGGAGCCCACCCGCACCTCGGCGTCGAGGTGCGAGCGGGTGCGGTCGCGCAGGTTGCGGGCGTGCCGCTTGATGACGACCAGGGTGCGCGAGGGGTGCTCGTGCGAGGCCTCCTCGGCCGCCTTGATCGCGTCGTAGGCGTTCTCCTCGTCCGTGACGATCACCATCGTCAGGACCATGCCCACGGCCGGGGTGCCGATGGCGCGGCGGCCCTGCACCAGCGCCTTGTTGACCTTGCTTGCCGTGGTGTCGGTCAGGTCGATCCTCATGGCCTGCGCCAGCTCCGTCCGTCTCGTGCGAGCATCTCGTCGGCTTCCCGCGGTCCCCAGCTGCCCGAGGCGTACTGCGCGGGCCGCTCGTGCGTGGCCCAGTACTCCTCGATCGGGTCGAGGATCCGCCAGGACTCCTCCACTTCCTGGTGACGGGGGAACAGGTTGGCGTCGCCCAGCAGGACGTCCAGGATCAGCCGTTCGTACGCCTCCGGGCTGGACTCCGTGAAGGACTCGCCGTACGCGAAGTCCATGGACACGTCCCGGATCTCCATCGACGTGCCCGGCACCTTGGAGCCGAACCGCACCGTCATGCCCTCGTCGGGCTGGACGCGGATGACGATCGCGTTCTCGCCGAGCTCCTCCGTCGCGGTGGAGTCGAAGGGGGAGTGCGGGGCGCGCTGGAAGACGACGGCGATCTCGGTGACCCGGCGGCCGAGCCGCTTGCCGGTGCGCAGGTAGAAGGGGACGCCCGCCCAGCGGCGGTTGTCGATGCCCAGCTTGATCGCCGCGTAGGTGTCGGTCGTGGAGGCCGGGTCGATGCCCTCCTCCTCCAGGTAGCCGGGGACCTGCGCGCCGCCCTGCCAGCCGCCCGCGTACTGCCCGCGTACGGTGTGCTCGCCGAGTTCGTCCGGCAGCCGCACCGCCCGCAGCACCTTCAGCTTCTCGGTGAGCAGCGACGCGGCGTCGAAGGAGGCGGGCTCCTCCATCGCGGTCAGCGCAAGCAGCTGGAGCAGGTGGTTCTGGATGACGTCGCGGGCGGCGCCGATGCCGTCGTAGTAGCCGGCCCGGCCGCCGATGCCGATGTCCTCGGCCATGGTGATCTGCACGTGGTCCACGTAGGACCGGTTCCAGATCGGCTCGTACATCTGGTTGGCGAAGCGCAGCGCCAGGATGTTCTGGACGGTCTCCTTGCCCAGGTAGTGGTCGATGCGGAAGACCTGCTCCGGATCGAAGACCTCGTGCACCAGCGCGTTCAGCTCACGGGCGCTGCCCAGGTCGTGCCCGAACGGCTTCTCGATCACCGCGCGGCGCCAGGAGCCGTCCGGCGCGTCGGTCAGCCCGTGCTTCTTGAGCTGCTGGACGACCTTCGGGAAGAACTTCGGCGGCACCGACAGGTAGAAGGCGTAGTTGCCGCTGGTGCCGCGGGAGGCGTCCAGCTCCTCGACGGACTTGCGCAGCTGCTCGAACGCGTCGTCGTCGTCGAAGTCGCCGGGGATGAAGCGCATGCCCTCGGCGAGCTGCTGCCACACCTCCTCGCGGAACGGTGTGCGCGCGTGCTCCTTGACGGCGTCGTGCACGACCTCGGCGAAGTCCTGGTTCTCCCAGTCCCGGCGGGCGAAGCCGACCAGGGAGAAGCCCGGCGGCAGCAGGCCGCGGTTGGCCAGGTCGTAGACGGCCGGCATCAGCTTGCGGCGGGACAGGTCACCGGTGACACCGAAGATGACCAGTCCGGACGGGCCCGCGATGCGGGGGAGGCGGCGGTCCTGGGGATCGCGCAGGGGGTTGCTCCAGTCGAGGGGTGCGACGGGCGCGACGGCCTGCTCGCCGGCGCCCGCCCCCTTCGCCCCCTCGGCGGCCTCGGCCGCCCGGGACTTCTCGGCGGTCCGGGCGGACCCGGCCGTCCGCGGCGCCTTGGACGCCTTCGGCGTCCCGGCGGCGCGGGACTCCTCGGCCTCCTCGGCGAGCCGCGGCCCCGCGGCGTCCCGGGCCGTCCTCGCCTCCTTGGCCTCCTTCGTCGCCTTGGTCTCGTGGACCGTCGTAGCGGGAAGGTCCTCGCTCATTCCCCGTCAACTCCCTTGCTGTCGAGGGACTTCGTCACGGCGTCGAGCAGGTCCTGCCAGGCCGCCTCGAACTTGGCCACGCCCTCCTGCTCCAGCTGCTGCACCACCTCGTCGTACGAGATGCCGAGCCGCTCCACGGCCGCGAGGTCGGCCCGGGCCTGGGCGTAACCACCGGTGACCGTGTCACCCCGTACGTCACCGTGATCGGCGGCGGCGTCCAGGGTTGCCTCCGGCATCGTGTTCACGGTGCCGGGAGCGACCAGCTCCTCCACATACAGGGTGTCCCGGAATGCCGGGTCCTTCACCCCGGTCGACGCCCACAGGGGGCGCTGGGCGTTGGCGCGGGCGCCCGCCAGGGCGGTGAACCGGTCACCAGGCCGCGTCGGACCGCCGACCGAGCCGAACACCTCTTCGTACGCCGCGTAGGCCAGTCGCGCGTTGGCCAGCGCCGCCTTCCCCTTCAGGGCGAGGGCCTCGTCCGTGCCCAGCAGCGTCAGGCGCTTGTCGATCTCGCTGTCGACGCGGGAGACGAAGAAGGAGGCCACGGAGTGGATGCCGGCCAGGTCGTGCCCGGCCGCCTGCGCCTTCTCCAGGCCGGCGAGGTAGGCGTCCATGACCTCGCGGTAGCGCTCCAGGGAGAAGATCAGCGTGACGTTGACGCTGATGCCGGCGCCGACGACCTCGGTGATCGCCGGGAGACCGGCCTTCGTCGCCGGAATCTTGATCATCACGTTGGGGCGGTCGACCAGCCAGGCCAGCTGACGCGCCTCGGCGATGGTGGCCCGCGTGTCGTGGGCGAGACGCGGGTCGACCTCGATGGAGACCCGGCCGTCCCGGCCGCCGGTGGCGTCGTACACCTCGCGCAGCACGTCGGCGGCGGCGCGGACGTCGGCGGTGGTCATCATGCGGACCGCCTCGTCGACGGTGACGCCCCGGGTCGCGAGGTCGGCGAGCTGCTCCTCGTAGCCCTCGCCGGAGCCGATGGCGGCCTGGAAGATCGAGGGGTTGGTGGTGACGCCGACGACGTTCTTCGTCCCGATCAGCTCGGCGAGGTTGCCGGACTCGATCCGCCGCCGCGACAGGTCGTCCAGCCAGATGGAGACGCCCTGGTCGGACAGGCGTCGCAGTGCTCCCGCGGTCGCGGTTGCTTCGGTCACAGTGATCATCTTCTCTTTCTGCGGTCGGACCGGTGGTTCCGGTCGGCTCAGCCGCGGGCGGCGGCCAGGGATTCCCGGGCGGCGGCGGCGACGTGCTCGGCGGTGAAGCCGAACTCGGTGAACAGGGTCTTGGCGTCGGCGGAGGCGCCGAAGTGCTCCAGGGAGACGATGCGGCCCGCGTCCCCCACGAACCGGTGCCAGGTCAGGCCGATACCGGCCTCCACGGCCACCCGGGCCCTGACGGACGGCGGCAGCACGCTCTCGCGGTACTCGCGCGGCTGCTCCTCGAACCACTCCACGGACGGCATCGACACCACGCGCGCGGGCGTGCCCTCCGCCTCCAGCGCCTCCCGCGCGGCCACGGCGAGCTGCACCTCGGAGCCGGTGGCGATCAGGACCACGTCCGGTGCGCCGGTGGAGGCGTCGGCGAGGACGTAGCCGCCGCGCGCCGCGTCCGGGTTCGGCTCGTACGTCGGTACGCCCTGACGGGTGAGGACGAGTCCGTGCGGGGCCGGGCCGGTCGAGTGGCGCCTGAGGATCTCGGCCCAGGCGGTCGCGGTCTCGTTGGCGTCGGCCGGGCGGACGACGTTCAGGCCGGGGATCGCGCGCAGGGCGGCGAGGTGCTCGACGGGCTGGTGGGTCGGTCCGTCCTCACCGAGGCCGATGGAGTCGTGGGTCCACACGTACGTCACCGGCAGCTGCATCAGCGCCGACATGCGCACGGCGTTGCGCATGTAGTCGGAGAAGACGAGGAACGTGCCGCCGTAGACGCGGGTGTTGCCGTGCAGGGCGATGCCGTTCATCTCCGCGGCCATCGAGAACTCACGGATCCCGAAGTGGACGGTGCGGCCGTACGGGTCGGCCTCCGGCAGCGCGTTGCCCTCGGGGAGGAAGGAGCTGGTCTTGTCGATGGTCGTGTTGTTCGAGCCGGCCAGGTCGGCGGAGCCGCCCCACAGCTCGGGCAGCACCGGGCCGAGGGCCTGGAGGACCTTGCCGGAGGCGGCGCGGGTGGCGACGGCCTTGCCGGTCTCGAACACCGGCAGGGTGTCCTCCCAGCCCTCGGGCAGCCGGCCGGCGACCACGCGGTCGAACAGCCCGGCGCGTTCCGGCCGGTCGCCGCGCCACTTGGCGATCCGCTTGTCCCAGGCGGCGTGCGCCCGGGCGCCCCGGTCCAGGGCCTTGCGGGTGTGGGCGAGGACCTCGTCGTCGACCTCGAAGGACCGCTCGGGGTCGAAGCCGAGGACGCGCTTGGTGGCGGCGACCTCGTCCTCGCCGAGCGCGGAGCCGTGGGAGGCCTCGGTGTTCTGCGCGTGCGGGGCGGGCCAGGCGATGATCGTGCGCATGGCGATGATGGAGGGGCGGCCGGTCTCCGCCTTCGCCGCCGTCAGCGCCGCGTACAGCGCGTGCACGTCGACGTCGCCGTTCTCGGCGGGCTCGACGCGCTGCACGTGCCAGCCGTAGGCCTCGTACCGCTTCAGCACGTCCTCGGAGAACGCGGTCGCGGTGTCGCCCTCGATGGAGATGTGGTTGTCGTCGTAGAGGAAGACGAGGTTGCCGAGCTTCTGGTGGCCGGCCAGCGACGAGGCCTCGGCGGAGACGCCCTCCTGGAGGTCGCCGTCGGAGACGATCGCCCAGACGGTGTGGTCGAAGGGGGACTCGTCCCCGGGGCGCTGGGAGGCTTCAGCGGCCCCGGGGGCCTCAGCGGCCTCGGGGATCTCGCGAGCGTCGGGGTCGAACAGGCCGCGTTCGTAGCGGGCCGCCATCGCCATGCCGACCGCGTTGGCGACGCCCTGGCCGAGCGGGCCGGTGGTGGTCTCCACGCCGGCGGTGTGGCCGTACTCGGGGTGGCCGGGCGTCTTCGAGCCGTGCGTACGGAAGGCCTTCAGGTCGTCCAGCTCCAGCTCGTACCCGGCGAGGTACAGCTGGGTGTACAGCGTCAGCGAGGTGTGACCGGGGGAGAGGACGAAGCGGTCACGGCCGGCCCACTCCGGATCGGCGGGATCGTGCCGCATCACCTTCTGAAAGATCGTGTACGCCGCCGGGGCGAGGGCCATCGCCGTGCCGGGGTGGCCGTTGCCGGCCTTCTGCACGGCATCGGCCGCGAGAACTCGGGCGGTGTCGACGGCACGCCGGTCGAGTTCGGTCCATTCGAAGCGGTCCGCGCTGTCCATTGTGTGCGTGCTCATCTTCAAGAAGTCCTCGATCGGAGCGGAGAAACGGGCTTGACGTGTTCAAACTTAAAAGTCTGACTTTTGAGAGTGAAGGTCCCGATGTGCCAGCCTGTGGTGAAACTGGGACACGCCCCGGCGCGGGACGTGCGGGCGGGACGGCACGAGAAGGACATGGCGGACGAAAACCATCAAGACGGCAGCGGCGGCGGTGACGGCGGCAGCGGGTACGGCGACGGGATCAGAACCTTCCCCTTCCCGGTCGATCTCAGCCTCCTCGGCGTCGGCATGCAGGTCGGCCCCATGGGCGCCGGCCGCACCTGGCACGCGCAGGCGCCGCTGCACCGCGTGCACCGCATCGACTTCCACGTCGTCATGCTCTTCACCGGCGGCCCGGTCCGCCACATGATCGACTTCGCCGAGTACGAGGCGACGGCCGGCGATCTGCTGTGGATCCGGCCCGGACAGGTCCACCGCTTCTCGCCGCGCAGCGAGTACCGCGGAACGGTGCTCACCATGCAGCCCGGCTTCCTGCCCCGCGCCACCGTCGAGGCCACCGGCCTCTACCGCTACGACCTGCCGCCCCTGCTCCACCCCGACGAGGGGCGGCTCGCCGGGCTGACGGCCGCGCTCGACCAGCTCCGCCGCGAGTACGAGGACGCCACCACCCTGCCCCTCAGCCTGCACACCGCCGTACTGCGCCACACGCTGTCCGCGTTCCTGCTGCGTCTCGCGCATCTCGCCGTCAGCTCCGCCGAGGCGGCACGGCAGGGGCAGGCGGCCGCGCCGGGCGACACCACCTTCACCCTCTTCCGGGACGCGGTCGAACGGGACTTCGCCACCAACCACAGCGTCAGCGCCTACGCCGACGCGCTCGGCTACTCCCGCCGTACCCTCGTCCGCGCGGTGCGCGCCGCCACCGGCGAGACACCCAAGGGGTTCATCGACAAACGCGTCGTCCTGGAGGCCAAGCGCCTCCTCGCCCACACCGACATGCCGATCGGCCGGGTCGGTGCGGCGGTCGGCTTCCCGGACGCGGCGAACTTCTCCAAGTTCTTCCAGCAGCACACGGACCAGACGCCGGCGGTGTTCCGGGCGGAGCTGCGCTGAGATCACCGGACACCTGCACCCGCCCCTCCCGACTCCCTATGCTCTAGGAGCGCTTGTCACTGGTACGTCGGTTCGGGGGGTCTGATGGATCCGGCCAGCATCGGTACGACCGCGCGCATCGCCTCGGCGGTGGCGCGGCCGATCATCGCCAGACTCTTCGTCCAGGAGGGGCCGGGCGCGGGCCTCGTGGACAAGCCGGTACGCGTCTCGCGGCTCATCGGGTGGGGCGGGGAGAAGCGCGGACTGAGCAACCTGGACATGTGGAAGATCGCGCGGGAGCTGGTGAAGGCGGCCATCGACGCCAACCCGCACGAACCCCCGGTGAAGTCCGACGAACGCGAAGCGCTCGCCGACGCCCTCGCGGCGACCCTCAGCGCCCTCGGCGAGCTGGAGATGGACGACGTACAGGCGGTCCGGCTCGGCCGGGTCGAGCTGGCGCGACGCCTGACGGCCGCCCGTGGGGACGCCACAAGGGACCTTTCCGCCGACGCCACCGCTCTGTACGACAGTCTCCTCGACCTGAGCTGCCTGCACATCCTGCACTTCTTCACCCAGCGCTCGACCTTCGTCGCCCGTGCCCAGGTGGCCCAGACCCGCATGCTCGACGAGACACTGCGCCTGCTGGACGCGCTGGTGGACCGCATCCCCCGCCCCGGCAGCGCGGACGAGGAGTTCGAGACACGCTATCTCGCCCACCTGGAACGCAAGTACGGCAAACTCAACATCTTCGGCCTCGACCTGAGCGATCCCGGACAGGCCAACTGGCCCCTGGACACCGCCTACCTCAACCTGGAACTGGCATCGCAGCGTGACGGCGGTTCGCCGTCGGCCAACCGCCGACGTGTCGAAGAGGCGTTCACCGGATGCAACCGGGCGATGCTGCGGGGCATGGCCGGATCGGGCAAGACCACGCTGCTGCAGTGGCTGGCCGTCTCGGCCGCGCAGAACTCCTTCCCCGACGAACTGGCGGAGCTCCGCGGCCGGGTGCCGTTCGTGCTGCCACTGCGCGCGCTCGCCCAGACTCCGGGGATGCCGGGCCCCGAGCGGTTCCTCCACGCCGTGGGCAACATGCTGCACGGGCTCCAGCCCGAGCACTGGGCCGACCGGGTCCTGCACAGCGGCCGCGGCATGGTGCTCATCGACGGCGTGGACGAGATCTCCGAAAGCGAACGCCCCGGCGTGCGCCGGTGGTTGCTCGACCTGATCGAGCTCTACCCGAGGAACTTCTTCCTCGTCACCACCCGGCCCTCCGCCGTGGACACCCACTGGCTGGAAGAGGTCGACTTCGCCGAGTTCAACCTGCTGCCGATGACCCGCCAGGACGTCGACCGGTTCGTCCACCGCTGGCACGACGCCGTCCTCACCACGGTCGGCGAACCCGAGGAACGACAGGCGGTCGAACGCTGCCGCGAAGCCCTGCGCGCCAGCCTGCGGCAGAAGCACGACCTGTACCGGCTGGCCACCAATCCGCTGATGTGCGCGCTCATCTGCGCTCTGCACCGCGACCGGCTGACCCACCTCCCCGAACGCCGCATGGAGTTGTACGCCGCCGCGCTCACCATGCTGCTGGTGCGCCGCGACAAGGAGCGCGAGATCCCCGCGCCCCCCGGCCTGGCACCCACGGAGGAGGCCCAGGTCCAGCTCCTCCAGCGGGTCGCGTACTGGCTGATCCGCAACGGGCGTTCCGAGGCGGCCCAGAGCACCGCGGTCCGCATCATCCGGGAGAAGCTCCCCGCCATGCCGCACCTGGCGCCACCCGACCGGGCCCAGGACGTCTTCCGCTACCTGCTGCTGCGCAGCGGGCTGCTGCGGGAACCCTCGGCGGGCATGGTGGACTTCATCCACCGCACGTTCCAGGACTACCTCGGGGCCAAGGCCGCCGTCGAGGCCGAGGACCTCGACCTCCTCGCGGAGTCCGGCCGTGACGACCAGTGGGACGACGTCGTCCGGCTCGCCGTCGGCCACGCCCGCGACAGTGAACGCGCCTACCTGCTGCGCAAGCTGGTCGCGCTGGGCGACCAGAGCGCCGACCCGAAACTGCGCCGTCGCTACCACCTGCTCGCCGCCGCGTGCCTCGAGCACGCCACCACCCTCGACCCGGCCGTCCGCGCCGCGGTGCTCCTGCGGGCCGGTGAGCTGATTCCCCCCGCCTCTCCGGCGGACGCCGAACAGCTCGCCACCGCCGGTGACATCGTCCTCGACCTGCTGCCGCGTCCCGGGGGTCTGGGACCGGAGCAGGCGCGGGCCACGGTGATGACCATCGCCCGGATCGGCGGTGCGGCCGCGCTGGACCAGATGGCCCGGTTCCAGGGCGTGCCCGACCGTATCGTCCGCCAGGAGGTGGCGGCCTCCTGGCCGTACTTCGACGCTCGGTCGTTCGCCGAGGACGTACTGGCCGGCCTGCCGATGGACGACCTGACACTGCACCTGTCCGCCCCGGAGCAGGTCGCCTGCCTCGACGTGCTCGACCGGGTGCCCCACCTGTCCGTGCGGGGCCAGTTGCTGACCGCCGGCCTCGTCGAGTCCCTGGTCCCCCTGCGGGTCCACTCCCTGTCGGTCGCGCTGTCCAGCGCCGTGTCGTTCTCAGTGCCCTCCCTGGCACCGCTCGACGGACTGCGCCGGCTCGTCGTCGAGTCCTGCGATGTCATCGAGGAACTGGCCGTCCTGGCCGAGAGCCCGGCGGAGGAGCTCACCCTGCACCGGCTGCCGGCCGGAGCGGACCTGGGCTTCCTGACCGGAGCCGCACAGCTGAGGTCTCTCACCCTGTCCTCGCCGCACGGCGTACCGCTCCCCACGGTGCCGCTGCCCCGGATCACCAGCCTCACCGTGGACGGGGTCCTGACGGACGCCGGAGTTCCGGAGTTCGCGGCGGCGCACCCCGCGCTGACCTCCCTGACCCTGCGACTGACCTGTCAGAGCTACCAGGCGCCCGTCGACCTGTCCCCGCTGCGCGACGTGCCGAGGGCGAAGATCGACATCACCCTCGTGGACGCCGGCAAGGTGCACGGTCTGGAGTCGTTCCCGGCCGATCGGGTGGTCGTGCGCCACGAGGGCCGGTCCGGGACCGACAGGCGGCCCCGGACCGGCTTGCTGCGGCGCTTCCGGGCGTGAGCTCCGGCTGGTCAGCGGCCGAAGCCGAACCAGTGCAGCGCCGGCCGAAGCCGAACCGGTTCACGTTCAGGAAGGCGGCGGGCCGGCCGCTGGTGAAGGTCAGGTACACGTCGTGCGTGCCCGTCACCGCGCCGATGTCCGCCGGGACGGTGCGCCACGACTGCCGGCCGCCCGTGCTGCCCACCGCGAAGCGAAGGCGTTCGGGAAGCGCCGCCCGTTCGCCCGGCGTCGGCGTCTGCGTCAGCCGCGGGGCCGGACTGGGGCCGGTGTCGGCGGGGCCGGGCGTGCCATGATCGGCGCGGACGGAAGACTGGCCGGGCAACGGAAGGGCGTGGGCGTGAGGCTGACGATTCTGGGCGGCGGCGGGTTCCGGGTGCCGCTCGTGTACGGGGCGCTCCTCGGCGACCGTGCCGAGGGACGCGTGACGCATGTCGTGCTGCACGACCTGGACGCGGCCCGGCTGTCGGCGGTGACCCGGGTGCTGGCCGAGCAGGCCGCCGGGATGCCCGACGCTCCCGAGGTGACCGCCACCACCGACCTGGACGAGGCGCTGCGCGGCACCGACTTCGTGTTCTCCGCGATCCGCGTCGGCGGCCTGGAAGGCAGGGCCGACGACGAACGGGTGGCGCTCGCCGAGGGCGTCCTCGGGCAGGAGACGGTCGGCGCGGGCGGCATCGCGTACGGACTGCGGACCGTTCCGGTCGCCGTCGACATCGCACGGCGCGTGGCCCGGCTGGCCCCGGACGCCTGGGTCATCAACTTCACCAACCCCGCCGGTCTGGTCACCGAGGCCATGTCCCGGCACCTCGGCGACCGGGTCATCGGCATCTGCGACTCCCCGGTCGGCCTCGGCCGCCGCATCGCCCGCGTGCTGGGCGCCGACCCGGCCCGGGCCTTCATCGACTACGTCGGCCTCAACCACCTCGGCTGGGTCCGCGGCCTGCGCGTCGCCGGCCGCGACGAACTCCCGCGGCTGATCGGCGACCCGGCGCTGCTCGGCTCCTTCGAGGAGGGCCGGCTCTTCGGCCCCGAATGGCTGCGCTCCCTGGGCGCGATCCCCAACGAATACCTGCACTACTACTACTTCAACCGGGAGACCGTCCGCGCCTACCAGGAGGCGGACCGGACCCGCGGCGCCTTCCTGCGCGACCAGCAGGCCCGCTTCTACGACGAGATGCGCCGCCCCGCCGCCCCCGCGCTGGCCACCTGGGACCGCACCCGCGCCGAACGCGAGGCCACCTACATGGCCGAGAACCGGGAGACGGCGGGCGCGGGCGAGCGCGAGGCCGACGACCTGTCCGGCGGCTACGAGAAGGTGGCCCTGGCGCTGATGCGGGCCGTCGCCCGCGACGAGCGCACCACCCTGATCCTCAACGTCCGCAACCGCGGCACGCTGTCGGTCCTCGACCCCGACGCCGTGATCGAGGTGCCGTGCCTGGTCGACGCGAACGGCGCCCGTCCGGTGGCCGTGGACCCGCTGCCGGGGCACGCCACCGGCCTGGTCTGCGCGGTCAAGGCGGTCGAGCGCGAGGTCCTGGCGGCGGCCGATTCCGGCTCCCGTACGGCGGCGGTACGCGCCTTCGCCCTGCACCCCCTCGTCGACTCGGTCAACGTCGCCCACCGCCTGGTCGACGGCTACACGGCGGTCCATGCCGGCCTGGGGTACCTGCGGTAGGGCCGGCGGCAAGGGTGCGGCCGGGGAGCGGCCGGTCGCGGTCGGGGACGGCGGCCCCCGCACGGGCCGCGTCGGGAACCCGCGCGGGCATCGCCCGGCGACGTGCGCCGAGCCTGTGCCGGGCCTGCGCCGGGCCTGCGCCGTGCCCTGAGCGGCACGGCAGCGCCGGCGCCGCCGCAGGGCGGTCGGGTGGTCCGGTCCGGCGGGGCGAGTCGCCCTTGTGACCGGAGGGCGGGATGTGATCTCGTGGCGTCGAACGCGTGTCTGGAAGGGGTGGGGGATGACGTCTACGGTCGGTGGCCCTGGCCAGTTGTGGGCCATCAGCGACTTGCACATCGGCTACGCGGAGAACCGTGCTCTGGTCGAGGAGATGCGTCCCGGCTCCGACGACGACTGGCTCCTGGTGGCCGGAGACGTGGCGGAGACGGTCGCCGACATCCGCTGGGCCCTCGGCACCCTCGCCGGTCGCTTCCGCCGGGTCGTCTGGGCCCCCGGCAACCACGAACTGTGGACCCACCCGAGCGACTCCGTCACCCTCCGCGGGGTCGCCCGCTACGAGCACCTCGTCGAGATGTGCCGCGAACTGGGCGTGACGACACCCGAGGACCCGTACCCCGTGTGGGACGGAGTCGGCGGCCCGGTGGCCGTCGCACCGCTGTTCCTGCTCTACGACTACTCGTTCCTGCCCGCCGGATGCGCGACCAAGGCCGAGGGGCTGGAGTACGCCCACGGCACCGGCGTCGTGTGCAGCGACGAGTTCCTGCTGCACCCCGACCCGCACCCCAGCCGCGAGGCATGGTGCAGGGCGCGGGTCACCGAGACCGAGCGCAGGCTCGCCGAGATCCCCGCCGAACTGCCGACGGTGCTCGTCAACCACTACCCGCTGGACCGGCATCCCACGGACGTCCTGTGGCACCCCGAGTTCGCCATGTGGTGCGGCACCCGCCTGACCGCCGACTGGCACCGCAGGTTCCGGGTCGACACCATGGTCTACGGGCATCTGCACATCCCGCGGACCACCTGGCACGAGGGCGTCCGCTTCGAGGAGGTGTCGGTGGGCTACCCCCGCGAATGGCGCAAGCGGACGGGGCCACCGGGACGGCTGCGCCGCATCCTGCCGTCGGCGTCGCGTGAGGAGGTGGCCCGGTGATCGAGGAACTGCTGCCGGACACGGTCGTCACCGTGGAGGCCCACGGCCACGACGACACCGGACACCTGCCGCTCTACCCCGAGGAGGAGGCGCTCGTGGCGCGGGCGGTCGCCAAGCGCCGCCGGGAGTTCACCGTCGTCCGGTCCTGCGCCCGCCGGGCCATGGAGAAACTCGGCGTGCCCCCGCAGCCCGTGCTGACCGGCGAACGCGGGGCGCCGCGCTGGCCGCACGGCCTGACCGGCAGCATGACCCACTGCGACGGCTACTGCGCCGCCGCCCTGGTCCGTGTCGCCGACCTCGCCTCCCTCGGCATCGACGCGGAACCGGACGGGCCGCTGCCGGACGGGGTCCTGCCCAGCGTGTCGCTGCCGGCCGAGGTGGAGCGGCTGCGCCGGCTGGCCGAGGAGCGTCCTGGTATCCACTGGGACCGGCTGCTGTTCAGCGCCAAGGAGTCGGTCTACAAGGCGTGGTTCCCCCTCACGGGGCAGTGGCTGGACTTCACTGAGGCCGACATCGAGATCTCCGTGGACCCCGTCGACCCGCGCCGCGGCTCCCTGCGTGCCGCCCTCCTGGTGCCGGGACCGACCGTGGGCGGCCGGCGCCTGACCCATTTCGACGGCCGTTGGACCGCCCGGCAGGGCCTGGTCGCCACGGCGGTCACGGTCCCGCACACCTGAGCCTGTGCCTGCGCCTGAGCCAGTGCCTTCGGGCATCCCCGCGGGGGGGGGGGGGGGGGGGGGGGGGGGGGGGGGGGGGGGGGGGGGGGGGGGGTGGGGGGGGGGGGGGGGGGGTGGGTGGCCCCCTGCCTC
>NZ_JBVJVN010000012.1:176453-235301 GCF_055603605.1 Streptomyces sp. NPDC037271 | reverse complement strand
ATCCACGCCGCCGAGGACCGCGGCGCCTTCGGCCGGGTCCTCACGGAGGCCGGGCTGCCGGCCCCCAAGCACGGCACCGCCACCACCTTCGCCGGCGCCAAGGCCATCGCCGACGAGATCGGCTACCCGGTCCTGGTCCGCCCCTCCTACGTGCTGGGCGGACGCGGCATGGAGATCGTCTACGACGAGACCCGCCTGGAGGCCTACATCGCCGAGTCGACCGAGATCAGCCCCTCCCGCCCGGTCCTGGTCGACCGCTTCCTCGACGACGCCATCGAGATCGACGTCGACGCCCTCTACGACGGCCAGGAGCTCTACCTGGGCGGCGTCATGGAACACATCGAGGAAGCCGGCATCCACTCCGGCGACTCCGCCTGCGCCCTGCCCCCCATCACACTCGGCGGCTTCGACATCAAACGGCTGCGCGCCTCCACCGAAGCCATCGCCAAGGGGGTCGGCGTGCGCGGCCTGATCAACATCCAGTTCGCGCTGGCCGGGGACATCCTCTACGTCCTGGAGGCCAACCCGCGCGCCTCGCGCACCGTCCCCTTCACCTCGAAGGCGACCGCGGTACCGCTCGCGAAGGCCGCCGCCCGCATCTCGCTCGGCGCGACCATCACCGAGCTGCGCGCCGAGGGCCTGCTCCCCGCGCACGGTGACGGCGGCGAGCTGCCGCTGGACGCGCCGATCTCCGTCAAGGAGGCCGTGATGCCGTGGTCGCGTTTCCGGGACATCCACGGCCGCGGTGTCGACACCGTCCTCGGCCCGGAGATGCGTTCCACCGGCGAGGTCATGGGCATCGACTCGGTCTTCGGCACGGCCTACGCCAAGTCGCAGGCCGGCGCCTACGGGCCGCTGCCGACCAAGGGCCGGGCGTTCATCTCGGTCGCCAACCGTGACAAGCGCTCGATGATCTTCCCGGCGCGTGAGCTGGTCGCGCACGGCTTCGAGCTGCTCGCCACGTCCGGGACCGCAGAGGTCCTCAAGCGCAACGGCATCCACGCCACCGTCGTGCGCAAGCAGTCCGAGGGCACCGGCCCCAACGGTGAGAAGACCATCGTCCAGCTCATCCACGACGGCGGCGTCGACCTCATCGTCAACACCCCCTACGGCACCGGCGGCCGCCTCGACGGCTACGACATCCGCACCGCCGCCGTGGCCCGCTCCGTGCCGTGCCTGACGACCGTCCAGGCACTCGCCGCCGCGGTCCAGGGCATCGACGCCCTCACCCACGGCGACGTCGGAGTGCGCTCCCTCCAGGAACACGCCGAGTTCCTGACCGCGGCCCGCGGCCAGGAGCCGAAGCAGGCCGGAGAGCGGCGCCGGGGCCGGTCGCGTGATCTCGCGACCGGCCCCGGCGGCTGTTCCGCCGTTCCGTCAGCTCGCCTTGGCCGGGCCCGACGTGTCGATGGCCAGGGAGACGGCGAGGGCGCCGAGCACCGTACCCATCATGTAGCGCTGCACCTTGAGCCAGGAGGGGCGGCGTGAGAGGAAGACGGCGATCGCGCCGGCCGCCAGGACGATGGCGAGGTTGACCGCGACGCTCACCACGATCTGGATCGACCCGAGGATGAGGCCCTGGAGGAGGACGTGGCCCTCGTCCAGGTTGATGAACTGGGGGATGAGGGAGACATACATGATGGCGATCTTCGGGTTGAGCAGGTTCGTCATCAGCCCCATGGTGAACAGCCTGCGGGGCGAGTCGTGCGGCACGTCCTGCGGGGAGAAGACGGAGATGCCGCCCGGCTTCAGGGCGTTCCACGCGAGGTAGGCGAGGTAGGCGGCGCCGGCCAGCTTCAACGCGAAGTACAGCTCGGGTACGGCGATGAAGACGACCGACAGGCCCAGGTTCGCGGCGATCAGATACACCATGAAGCCCAGTGCCACACCGCCGAGGGAGACCATCCCGGCGCGCCTGCCCTGGGTGATGCTGCGGGAGACGAGATAGATCATGTTCGGGCCGGGGGTGAGCACCATGCCGAGGGCCACCACCATCACGCCGAGGATCCCGCTCAGTTCAACCATGAAAACCCCTCATTCGCTGTTGCGTTGCGCCGCCGTTCCCCTCGCACGCCTCGGCGGCGCTGCCGTCGCGCACGGCCTCGGCGAGGTCGTGCGCGATGTCGTGGAGGAGGTGACGGGTGAAGAAATCGACGGTGAGCCGCGGGTCGGCCAGGCGGGGATCGTCGCGGTCCCAGTCGTCGGCGGTGAGCGTGGCCAGGCGGTGGGCCAGGGCCTCGGCGGCCCGCCCCAGCTCCTCCGCCACCTGCCGCGGCTCCTCGTCCTGGTAGCGTTGAACGGATCCGGGGCAATCCTCGGAAACCCCGCCCTGCCCGCCCTCCGTACCAGCCGATGATCTCGGTGCAATAGGTGATCGACTCGATTGCTTCACCAGGATTGCATCGAGCTGTAGGTGGAACAGCAGGCACATGTCCCGGACGTGGCAGCCGCGCTCCAGAGGTGACCAGGCGGGTGTGCCCGCGCGCCGCCTGCTGAGTCTCGGGTCCCGCAGCAGCCGCTGCCAGTCCGCCGCGCACTTCCGTAGCGCGTCGGCGATCGTGTCCTGCCTGATGGGGCCGGAGGTGAAGCCGCAGCGACGGCAGTCGGGCAGGGGTGGAGGAGCGTGACCGAGCGGTGACCGGGATCGTGCCGTCATGTCCACCGAACCAGCACCCCTTCCTGACCTCGGAGCAATGCCTGGAGCTTAAGAGCAGAGCAATGCTCGATGCAACCTGTGTATTGCACTCGGGGCAATGTTGTGGTTGGATGGAGGCCACCCGGACGGACGAGGGGAGCGCGCGCCGTGAAGGACTATCGGACTGTCGCCGACGCGGTGGCCGAGGAGATCAGAGCCGGCGTCCTCCGCTCCGGCGACCGGCTGCCCCCGCAGCGCGAGTTCGCGCGGCAGCACGGCATCGCCAACTCCACCGCCACGCGCGTGTACCAGGAACTGGCCCACCGCGGGCTGACGGTGGGCGAGGTGGGACGCGGCACCTTCGTCCGCGCCGTGTCCGCGAAGTCAGGTGCCTCCGCTCCCGCGCTCACCGAACCCGCCGGCAGCCGGATCGACCTCGAGCTCAACTACCCGGTCGTACCGGAACAGAGCGCACTCCTCGCCCAAGGGCTCAGCGGCCTGCTGCGTCCCGACGCCCTCGGACACGCCTTGCGGCCGGTCGGCGCGACCGGCCTCCCGGCTGCCCAGGAGTCCGCCGCCGACATCCTCGCCCGCGGCGGCTGGCGCCCCGACCCGGCCGGCATCCTGTTCGCGGGCAACGGACGGCAGGCCATCTCCGCCGTCATCACCGCCCTGGTCCCACGGGGTGGGCGCCTCGGCGTCGAGGAGCTGACGTACCCCTTCGTCAAGGCCGTCGCCGCCCGGCTCGGCATCACCCTCGTCCCGCTCGCCATGGACGGTGACGGACTCGTCCCGGAGGCCGTCGAGGAGGCCCACGCCGCCGCCCCGCTGCACGCGGTCTACGTGCAGCCGAGGCTGCACAACCCGCTCTCGCTCACCATGCCCACGCAGCGGGTCGAGCGGCTGGCCGACGTACTGCTGCGGCTCGGGGTCCCCGCGGTCGAGGACGCCATCTGGGCGTTCCTGCGCGACGAACTGGCACCGCTCGCCGCGTACGCCCCCGAGCGGACCGTACTGATCGACAGCCTGTCCAAGCGCATCGCCCCCGGCCTGACCCTCGGCTTCGCGGTGGCGCCCGCCGCCCTGGCGAGCGAGATCGCCGCCGCTCTCCGGTCGGGCGGCTGGACCCCCATGCGCTTCGCCCTGGAGGCCGCCCACCGCTGGCAGCAGGACGGCACCGCGAAGAAGCTGGTGGACGCCAAGCAGCGGGAAGCGGCGGTACGGCAGGAGATCGCGGCCCGGCACCTCGCCGGTTTCGCCGTGCAGAGCGATCCACGCTCCTACCACTGCTGGTGGCAGCTGCCCCGCCCGTGGCGCGCGGACACGTTCGTCGCCGCCGCCGCGCGGCACGGCATCGGGGTGGTGCCCGCGGCCGCGTTCACGATCGGCGGCGGCCACGCCCCCAACGCCATCCGGGTGGGGCTCGCCTCACCGCAGCCGGACGTCCTCTCCCAGGCACTCGGCACGCTCGCCGGACTCGCCCGGTCCGCGCCGGAGGACCTCGTCACCGACTGACGCCCGCCCCGGCGGACACGGTGGGGAGGCCCGGCAGCGGGGAACACGGACCGTCGCCGTGGAGGACTTCGCCGTACGCCTCCCTGTACCGCTTCTCGAACTCCGCGAAGGCGGCCCCCTCGTCCGCCGTTCCGCGCAGAAACCCGTCGAGGGCGCGGGCCGCGAGCCCGGCGCCGCAGCAGGCCAGACGTATCCCATGCGGCGGGAGCGAATCCGACGCCCAGGAGCACGCGGCGTCGCCGACAAGCACCATCCCGGGACGCCACAGCCGGTCGGCGGCGTACGACCGGTGCGGGCACACCCGGATCCGCCCGTGACGGCCGCCGCGCACCCGTGCGGCCCCCGCCAGGAAGTCCCTGACCGGCGGACACTCCTCGGCGAAGCCGTACAGCGACCCCTCGGGATCCTCGTGCACCCGGTCCGCCAGATCCTGCCGCACCACCGCCCCGACACGGGCAAGCCCGCGGCCGGCCGGCGCGATCCAGAACCAGCCGCCGCCGAACGGGAAGCGCCGTGCTCCTCTCACCCGACTGAAGTCGGCCTCGAAGCAGGCGTACACGGCCAGTCCGGACCAGCCGCGGCCACCGGCGACATGACGGCGCAACAGGCTGTCGCCGCCCGAGGCGTCCACCACATAGCGGGCCCGCACCGTACGGGCCGGGCCCTCCTCCGGACGGTGACGCAGCCCGGTGACCCGCTCGTTCTCGGTGACCACGTTGACGGCGGCACACCGCTCACGTACCTCGACGCCGTCGACGAGCCCCGGACACGCGTCCCGCTCCAGCAGCAGCACCCGGTGCCCCCGCCCGGCCACGAGGGCCGCCGTGACCAGCCCGGCGGGGCCTCCACCGGCGACAACGACGTCGTACCGCTCGCTGGACATACTGCATTTCCCCCAGAGGTCGGTGTGCTGTGAATTTTTCGGCGCGCAAGTGAACTTTCGATGCCATCCCGGGGAAACCGCCAGATCCGCTGAAAGAACCCAGACATGCCGGAAGAACTGCGGGAAAGACCCCCGGGTTCTTCTTGCGTCACACGGAATTCCTTGACGGCTAAACTACTTCCCAATGGCCGAATTCAGCCCCCAGGCCGAGTCGTCGCGCGTATCCGCGATAGCCACGGCAAGTGCGGCGCAGGCGTGGCCGTACCGGACAGTCTGGGACATCGTTGATACCTCGCCGGTGTGAGTAGTTCCACGTTTAGCAATATCTCGCCGTTCGGGCGGCAATGATCAGTCGCGGCCCCGAATCAGGTCGAAAGGCCTGGGTGGGGACGTGCTCGACCGCGCTCCCCCCAACCTGGTCAATCATGAAGGCGGGCGGATGGGAGCGCGAGGGCGGCAGACGTCGGGATTACGCAACGCGACAACATGTAGGGGGGTATATGTGTCAGGAAAAGGGTATCGAGGACAAAGGCAACGACCGAGGGGGCGTTGACGGATCTTCGCGAGAGGTGTATTTCTGCACTCAGGGCCTGGAGCGTTACGGTGAAGCCCTCAATGACGGGACGATATCGGGAGTGGTTCCCGATTGCCTCATCGCTTATGGGCTGCTGCGCCCCCTGCCGGGCGTGGCCGGATTCTACGTCCCGATCCCCCCGAACGTCGCCGAGGCGGAAGTCTGCCGCTCCGTGGTGCGGGAAATCGAACACCACGAGAACACGCTGGCGTCACTGCGGTCCTCCTTCGTGGCCGCGGAAAGCCTCTACCGCAGGGCGCACCACGACGCCGGAGTCCCCATCGAGTCCCTGAGGGGCGCGGATGTGATCAGCCAGTCACTGCGGCTGGCCGTCGATGCCTGCGAGGAGGAACTGCTCACGGCACAGCCGGGCGGCGGCCGCTCCCCGGCCCTCCTGGCCGAGGCCCTGCCCCGCGACCTCGCACTCGTGCGGCGCGGCGTCGGACAGCGGACGCTGTACCAGCACAGCGTCCGCTCACACCAGCCGACCCTCGCCTACATAGAGCGCGTGACGGCCGAAGGCGCCGAAGTCCGCACCCTGGACGAGATATTCGAACGCGTCATCATCTGCGACCGTGCGGTCGCCTTCATCCCCGGCATCCCGGAACGCAAGACCGCCGCGCTCGCCGTCCGGCACCCCGGCGCCGTCGCCTTCCTCGTCAAGGTCTTCGAGCACGCGTGGGAACGTGCCCAGCCGGTTTCCCTCGTCGCCGAACAGCACCGCCCGAATCCGCTGACCGACTCGGTCCGCGCCGCCATGCTCCGCATGGTCGTCACCGGCCACACCGACGAGACGATCGCCGCCCGCCTGGGCGTGAGCTCCCGTACGGTCTCCGCGAACATCAAGAAGGTCGCCGAAGTTTTGGGCAGCCGCAGCCGCGCCGAACTCGGCTACCTCGTCGCCCAGCGCCGCCTGCTCGAACAGGAGGAGGAACCGGTGGGTTCCTGATGCCGCGGGCAGTATGCGGCGAGGCTGCCGAGGATCCCGCCGGCGACCCTGATCGCCTCAGCGCCGCGGAGGTGAGACTGAGCATGGTGTTTGTCTGCCCTCCTGCTGGAGCGCCAACGGCCGCTGACGAAGTCGGTGAGGGCGGCGGCGACGGCCTCGGGCTGCTCCTCGGGGATGTAGTGACCGGCGTCGGGCACGATGACGCCGGTCACGTTCTCGGCCCACGTGCTGCTGGAGGCCGCCATGTCCGGGATCGAGCCGTGGCTGCTGGAGATTCCGAGGACGGGCGCGGTCAGTCGCCGTTGCTGGAGTGCCGCGCGGTTCTTGCGCGCGGACTCGGCGGCGTCACGGTAGTAGGCGAGGCCGGCACGCAGGCCGCCGTCGACGGCGAGGGCCGCGCCGTAGTGGTCGAGCTCTGCTTCCTCGAACGCGTCGGGCGCGAGGGACTTGGTCGTCAGGAACCAGCTGATGTACTCCCGCTCGCGGCCGGCTATCAGCGTCTCGGGAAGGCCGGGCACCACGTGGAACGCGAGGTGCCAGCTCTTGAACGCCAGAGTCGGGTCGAGGGGGATCGCTTCCGGGCCCGGCGCTGAGCCCGAGCGTCGCGGAGCACGTCAAAGAGCTGTTCGGCCTCCAGCGCCCGCGCCTGCGCACCGCGCTGAAGGCCGGCGGAATGTCCGACGAGAACGCCGAGGACTTCGCCGTACACGTAGCGGCCGTGAACAGTCTCTCGCGGTGATGGGTAGGGCCGGGTCGAGCCCGGAGGAACTCCGGGCGATCGTCGGCGTGACCGTCGACGCGCTCGCGCGGGCGCTGGGACCGGTCGGACAGCCGTCATGTCAACCGGGTGCCGAAGGAACTGCTCGGCGATGCCCTCGGCACGCGCGGCGGTCTGGGCATGCACCCGGCCCGGCCGCAGGAGGCGCGGGTGGCGCGGAGGCGCACTATTGCAAGCGCGTGCTTGCAACAGTTAGCGGCTTGGGGCATCGTGGAGGCATGGCATCGCTCAACGTCGGCAATCTCGGTGAGTACCTGCGCGAACAGCGGCGCACCGCGCAGCTGTCACTGCGGCAGCTCGCCGATGCCGCGGGCGTGTCCAATCCGTACCTGAGCCAGATCGAGCGCGGGCTGCGCAAGCCGAGCGCGGAGGTGCTCCAGCAGGTCGCCAAGGCGCTGCGGATCTCCGCCGAGACGCTGTACGTGCGCGCCGGGATCCTCGACGCCGAGCGGGACCGGGACGAGGTGGAGACGCGTGCGGTCGTCCTCGCCGATCCCTCGCTGACCGAGCGGCAGAAGCAGGTGCTGCTCCAGATCTACGAGTCCTTCCGCAAGGAGAACGGGTTCGTGGCCGACACGGACGACGACGAGGCGGCGGCCCGGGGCAGACCCGGCAGATCCGGCGGTGCCGCGGCGGCGGCCCAGGACGGACCGGCGGACGACACCCTCGACGGCGGTGCCTCCATACCCGTACACCGCCCCCGTACGACCGGCGGCAGTGACGCCGGCCCGCAGCAGACGGCCGGGTGAGCCGGAGCGAGCGGCCGGCCGCCCGGGACGCGGGACCACCACAAACCCTCAGCCGAACGTATTCCCGGAGGACCATCACCATGGCCATCACCGACGACCTGCGCAAGACCCTCAGCGACCCCACCCCGCTCTACTTCGCCGCGGGCACCGCCGACCTGGCCTTCCAGCAGGCCAAGAAGGTGCCGGTGCTGGTGGAGCAGCTGCGCGCCGAGGCGCCCTCCCGTATCGACGCCGTGCGCAACACCGACCCGAAGGCCGTCCAGGAGAAGGCGACGGCCCGCGTCAAGGAGACGCAGGGGACCCTCCAGGCCAAGGCCAACGAGCTCTTCGGCTCCCTCGACGCCGACTTCAGGAAGCTCGGCGAGACCGCCCAGGACCTCGCGCTGCGCTCGGTCGGCGTCGCCGCCGAGTACGCCATCAAGGCCCGGGAGACCTACGAGAAGGTCGCCGAGCGCGGCGAGCACGCGGTGCGCACCTGGCGCGGCGAGGCCGCCGAAGGCATCGAGGACCTCGCCGAGGAGGTGGAGGAGCTCGCCGTGGCCGTCGAGCCGTCCAAGCCGGCCAAGTCCGAGCCGGTCGAGGTCACGGAGGACAAGCCCGCCGCGGCGAAGAAGGCCCCCGCGCCGCGCAAGGCTCCGGCCAGGAAGAGCACCAACGCCACCGCGAAGAAGACGACGCCGCCCGCCAAGTAACCGGGGCGACGGATACCGAGAGCACGGCACGGGCCGGGCACCCTTGGGGTGTCCGGCCCGTTCTCCGGGTACGGTGACGGCGTAGAGACGATCCGAGTCTGGTGGTGGACGTTGTGCTGATGCAGGGGTTCGCAGGCTTCATGTGGCTGCTGAGCATCGCCCTGATCCTTTTCAGCGGCTTCGCGTTGATCGACGCCGCCATGCGCCGTGAGGACGCCTACCGCGCGGCCGACAAGAAGACCAAGCCGTTCTGGCTGATCATTCTCGGGCTCGCCTTCGTGGTGAACCTGATCTTCAACATCCTGTCGTTCCTGCCGATCATCGGGCTCATCGCGACGATCGTGTACATGGTCGACGTACGGCCCGCGCTGCGCGGCCTGTCGGGCGGCGGGCGCAGCACCCGCCGCGGCTCCAGCAGCGACGGCCCCTACGGCCCGTACAACGGCGGACGCTGAGGCACGCCCCTCGGGGCCGGGAGCGCTGACCTCATGCGGCTCCGCCGCGTGGGCACGACCCGCGCCGAAGCGGGCCCGTGGTCGTGGCCGGCGTAGTACGACGGTGATCCGCACGGCGGTCGTCGGTGCGGGGGTGGGCGGAGCGTGCCGGCCGCGCAGGCCATGTGGATGGTGCACGGCCGTGCGGGGCGTCCGGATCGTGCGGCTCGGCTCGAGTAGTTCGGCCCGTTCGGCCCGTTCGACCCGTTCGGCCCGTTCAGCCCGTCCGGTCCAGCAACACCACGGCCACGTCGTCCGTCAGCTCGCCGCCGTTGAGCTCGCGGACCTCGTTGACGGTCGACCGCAGCAACTGCTCGCCCCGCAGCCCCTCGGAGAGCTGGCGGCGGACCATCTCCACCATGCCGTCCTGGCCGAGCCGCTCCCGGCCCCCGCCGACGTGGCCCTCGATCAGGCCGTCGGTGTAGAGCATCAGGCTCCACTCGGCGCCCAGCTCCACCTGCATGCGCGGCCAGCGCGCGCCCGGCAGCAGCCCGAGCGCCGGGCCGTTGTTGTCGTAGGGCAGCAGCCGGGCGGGCGTGCCCGGGCCGGCGACCAGGGGTGCCGGATGCCCGGCCAGGCACAGGCCGGCGCGGCGGCCGTCGGGGGCTATGTCCACGGCGCACAGGGTCGCGAAGATCTCGTCGTCCGAGCGCTCGTGTTCCAGCACCTGCTGGAGCGTGCCCAGCAGCTCGTCGCCGCAGAGCCCCGCCAGGGTCAGCGCGCGCCAGGCGATCCGCAGCTCCACACCGAGGGCCGCCTCGTCCGGGCCGTGCCCGCAGACGTCGCCGATCATGGCGTGCACGGTGCCGTCCGGGGTGCGGACGACGTCGTAGAAGTCACCACCGAGCAGGGCGCGCGAGCGGCCGGGGCGGTAGCGGGCGGCGAAGCGCAGCGGGGAGCCGGCCAGCAGCGGGGTCGGCAGCAGGCCGCGCTCCAGGCGGCGGTTCTCCTGGGCGCGCAGCCGGCCCTCGGCCAGGCGCCGCTCCGCCGAGTCGGAGCGCTTGCGCTCGACGGCGTAGCGGATCGCCCGGCTCAGCAGCCGGCCGTCGAGCTCGTCGCGGAACAGGTAGTCCTGGGCGCCGACCGCCACGGCCTCCGCGCCGCGCTCGGCGTCGCTGGAGGAGGTCAGCGCGAGTACGGCGTGCCGGGGCGCGAGCTCCAGCACGTGCCTGAGCACCGTCAGCTCGTCGTCACCGCGTGCGTCCCCGTTTCCGTTGCCGCTCCCGTTGCCCTCGGCGCTGTTGCGGGCCGGGGCGGGGGCCGGCAGGGCGAGGTCCAGCAGGATGCAGTGGACGTCGTCGGTCAGCAGCCGCTCGGCCTCGGTGAGGTTGCGGGCGGTGCGGACGCGGATCGGCTTGCCGGTCTGGTCGAGCAGGTCGGGCACGATCGGCGAGCCGCCGGGATCGTCCTCGATCAGCAGCAGCGTCAGATTGCCGGGGCCGGTGCTCTCGAGCTGGTTCGTGGTCTCGTTCGTGGTCTTCTCGCGCTTCTCCGTGGGGTGCTCTCGCCGGGTGGTGGGGTTCTCGGCCGGGTTCGTCGCCCTGGCCGGGGCCTGTTCCTTGGAAGGGCCGCTGTCCAGGGACGCGGCGGGCGCCTGACCACACTCCACGGCCGGGATCGCCCTCTGCCGCGGTACGGGTACGGGCATCGTCTTGGTTTTCCTTCCCTCCCCCCGAGGGCATGGCGGGGCGAGGGACCTCGACCCACCGACGGGGACCATAGCGGGTGACGGCACCGCTGCGGAATGGTCCAGAACACGTCGGGCGGCCATCGGCCACTGTCATATGCCGCGTTACGTACCGCAGTTGGACACGTCGGCCGGGGCCCGGGGATGACGAACGTCACGCGGGGCGGGGCTCCGGGCGTGGACTGGGTCACGTGGCCCACTTCACGTGGCCTGCTTCACGTCAGCCGTTCGTCGTCAGCCGTTTTGCCGTCACCCGTTTGTCGTCACCCGCTTCACGTGCCCGCGCCGGGCGCGTGGCCCGTGTCGCCCGGTGGGCCGGGCCCGGCGTCGGAGGTCCGCGGGTGCGCCCGCGCCCGGGGTCACTCCGAGGGCGCCGTGCCCGTGTCCGTGCCCGTGTCCGTGCCCGTGTCCGGGCGCACGACCCCGAGGATCGGCATCGAGCCCGCTCCCGCGATCGTGATCGAGCGTCCCGGGCGCGGGGCGTGCACGACGGAGCCGTCGCCGACGTACATGCCCACGTGACTGGCGTCGTCGAAGTAGATGATCAGGTCGCCGGGCCGCATGTCCTCGATGTCGACGCGCTTCAGCTGCTTCCACTGCTCCTGCGAGGTGCGCGGGATGGCCTGCCCGGCCGACACCCAGGCCTGCGAGGTCAGACCGGAGCAGTCGTAGGCCTTCGGGCCCTCGGCGCCCCACTGGTACGGCTTTCCGACCTGGGCGGTGGCGTACGCGACGGCCTTCCGGCCCCGCTCCGTCGCCTCGGTGTCCAGATCCTCGAGGATGCCGGAACCGAGCCAGGCGGTCTGTGCCCTGGCCTGGGCCTCCCGCTCCAGCCGGGCGAGCCGCTCCTTCTCCTCCTGCTCCAGCTCGGACTCCAGCTTCTCGGCCGCCGCGATCTGCTTCTCGATCTTCTTCTGGGCGGTGGCCTTGGCCTTGCGGTTGGCCTCCAGCTCCTTGAACTGGGCGGAGGCGTCCGCCGTGTAGGCCTTCAGGTCCTCCTGCGCGCGGGTCAGCTCGCCGAGCAGGCCCTTGGTCGCGCGCTGGCCCTGGATCACCCGGTCGGTGCCGTCGAGGAAGTCCTCGGGGTCGTCGCTCAGCACCAGCCTGGCCTCGTCGGGCAGGCCACCGGTGCGGTACTGGGAGCGGGCGGCCGCACCCGCGCGGTCCTTCAGGCCGTCGAGCTTCTCCTGGCCCTTGACGATCTTCTTGGCCAGCTCGACGACCTCGGCCGACTGCTTCTGCGTCTTCTCCTCGGCGGCGTTGTACTCCTCCGTCGCGGAGGCCGCCGTGCGGTAGAGCTCGTCGAGCTTCTTGCGTACGGCCTCGAGGTCCTTGCCGGGAGTGGCGGCCGGCGCGGAGGCGGTGGGGGAGGCGCCGGGGGCGCGCGGGGAGGGTGCGGGCCCGGGGTCCGCGAACGCCGTGCCCGGTGCCGCGAGCACGGTGACCGCGCAGACCACGGTCACGGCAGCGGTCATCAAGCCATGCTTCCCCGTACGCATACCTCGCCCCCAAGCTGATTAACCGTCAGTAACATAGGTCGTCCGGGGGGATCGTGCCATGCCGGCGCGGAAAGCGACAGAGGCCGCGCCTGTCTCCTGCTTCCCTCCCCTTTCGCCCCGTCTGTCTCGTCGCCGTACGGCGATTCCTCCTCCGCCCCTCGTCGCCCCCCGCTATGTGACGAACGCCGCACGGAGATCGTTCCCGGCCTTCGCGTGTTCCCGGCCTTCGCGCGCTCCGGCCCTCTCGCCCTCCCGCCCTCCGCCTGCCGTCCCGCCGCCGGTTCACGCGCGCGGCGCCAACGCCTCCCACCGCACCGTCACTTCACCCTGGCGCCACCGCACCGGCCCGTCCGTCACCGGCCAGCCGGCGGTCAGATCCCGCACCGCACGCATCCAGCGCTGGCGGGCGCCGTAGGAGGCGTAGGGCGCGGCGGCGGCCCAGGCGCGGTCGAAGTCGCGCAGGAAGGCGTGCACCGGCTCGCCGGGGACGTTGCGGTGGATGAGCGCCTTCGGGAGCCGTTCCGCCAGGTCGGAGGGGCGGTCCAGGGAGCCCAGCCGGGTCGCGAAGGTGACCGTGCGAGGCCCCTCGGGTCCGAGCGCCACCCATACGTGCCGGCGCCCGATCTCGTCGCAGGTCCCCTCGACCAGGAGCCCGCCGCCGGAGTGCTCCGACGCGGGCGCGAGCCGCGCGCACAGCCGCCGCCAGACCGCGGCGACCTCGTCCTCGTGGTACTGGCGCAGCACGTTCGCCGCCCGGATGAGGACGGGCCGGCGGGAGCCGGGGGAGAGGGGGACCTCGAAGCCGCCGTGGCGGAAGACGAGCCCCGCGCGCGCGTACGGCTCGGCCGCGGCCACCCGCGCGGGGTCGATCTCGACGCCCACCACGCGCGCGTGCGGCGCGACCGTGCGCAGGCGGTGCAGCAGCTCGACAGCGGTCCAGGGGGCCGCGCCGTAGCCGAGGTCGACGGCGACGGGATCGGCGGCGCGGCGCAGCTCGGCACCGTGCGTGGCCGCGATCCAGCGGTCCATGCGGCGCAGCCGGTTCGGATTCGTCGTCCCGCGCGTGACCGTGCCCACGACGCGCGTGACCGTGCTCACGACGAGTGCCCCCCGCTCATGGGGGTCTCCCCGCCCGTGGGGGTCCCACCGCTCATGGGGCTCTCCCCGCTCATGGGGGTCCCGCCGCGCGAGCGGAGCCGGGCGTGGGGGAGGGCGGTGGCGCGGGAGGGCATGCGTACGAGGGTATGCGGCCGAGCCGGGTCCGCTCCCTTCGGAGCGTCTCCCGGTTCCTCCCCGTCTTGACGCAATCTCGCTTCGAACGGTTGAGCGATCAGCGGTAATGATTCGGCAAAGGTCGGGAAACCGGAAATGGAGCACCGCCATCCGGTGTTCGCACCCCTTGGAGGGCGGCGCGTGTCCTCCGCACGGCATGTCCGCAGCGAGGAGGAACGGCTCGTGAGCCAGTACGTCAGCAGGCTCGGGCGTCGCTCACCGGCGGCTTCCCCGCGGCTCCGGCTGCTGCGCAGGCCCCGCCGCGTCGCCATGCTCTCCGTGCACACGTCACCGCTCCACCAGCCGGGCACCGGCGACGCCGGCGGCATGAACGTCTACATCGTCGAACTCGCGCAGCGCCTCGCCGCGATCAACATCGAGGTCGAGATCTTCACGCGCGCGACCACCGCCACGCTCCCGCCCACCGTCGAGCTGGCGCCCGGCGTCCTCGTGCGCCACGTCGACGCCGGACCGTACGAGGGCCTGGCCAAGGAGGAGCTGCCGGCCCAGCTGTGCGCCTTCACCCACGGCGTGATGCAGGCCTGGGCCGGGCACCGTCCCGGCTACTACGACCTGGTCCACTCCCACTACTGGCTCTCCGGCCACGTCGGCTGGCTCGCCGCCCAGCGCTGGGGCGCCCCTCTGGTGCACGCCATGCACACCATGGCCAAGGTCAAGAACGCCAACCTCGCGGAGGGCGACACTCCCGAGCCGGCCGCCCGCGTCATCGGCGAGACGCAGATCGTCGCCGCCTCCGACCGCCTGATCGCCAACACGGCGGAGGAGGCCGACGAACTCGTCCGGCACTACGCCGCCGACCCGGCCAAGGTCGCCGTCGTCCACCCCGGCGTGAACCTCGAACGGTTCCGTCCCTTCCCCAAGGGCTCCGAACCCGGCCCCGGGGAGACCGCGAACGCCCGCGCCGCCGCCCGCGCCCGCCTCGGCCTGCCGCAGGACGCGCTGATCCCGCTCTTCGCCGGCCGCATCCAGCCACTCAAAGCCCCCGACGTGCTCCTCCGCGCCGTCGCCGTCCTGCTCGACGAACGCCCCGACCTGCGCTCCCGCATCGTCGTCCCCGTCGTGGGCGGCCCCAGCGGCAGCGGCCTCGCCAAGCCGGAGGGCCTGCAGAAACTCGCCGCGCGGCTCGGCATCGCCGACGTCGTACGGTTCCGCCCGCCCGTCGGGCAGGAACAGCTCGCCGACTGGTTCCGGGCCGCCTCCGTGCTGGTGATGCCGTCCTACAGCGAGTCCTTCGGCCTGGTCGCCATAGAGGCCCAGGCGGCCGGTACACCGGTCCTCGCCGCCGCGGTCGGCGGCCTCCCGGTCGCCGTGCGCGACGGGCACACCGGCCGCCTCGTCGAGGGCCACGACCCCGCCGCGTACGCGCGCGTGCTGCGCGATTTCGCCGACAACCCGGAGCTGACACCCCGGATGGGCGACGCCGCAGCCCGGCACGCCCAGTCGTTCGGCTGGGACAGCGCCGCCGCCGCGACGGCCGACGCCTACACGGCCGCGATCCACTCCCACCGCCGTCGCGTACGCTCCCACCATGGCTGAGGCGGCACAGAAGACGGCACAGGTGCTCGAGGCGGCGCTCAAGGACGCCGGGCTGGAGTGGGAGAGCCCCGAGCCCGGCAACTACGTCGTCAAGCTCCCCGGCACCCGCAAGCTCTCGACCACGGTCTCCCTCCTCCTCGGCCGGCACTCCCTCTCCCTCAACGCCTTCGTCATCCGCCACCCCGACGAGAACGAACCCGCCGTCCACCGCTGGCTGCTGGAGCGCAACCTCAAGCTGTACGGCGTCTGTTACGCCGTGGACCGCCTCGGCGACGTCTACGTCACCGCGAAGCTGCCCCTCGCCGCCGTCACCGCCGACGAGATCGACCGCCTCCTCGGCCAGGTGCTGGAGGCCGCCGACGGCGCCTTCAACACCCTGCTGGAGCTGGGCTTCGCGTCCGCCATCCGCAAGGAGTACGAGTGGCGGACCGCGCGCGGGGAGTCGACGCGGAACCTGGAGGCGTTCCAGCACCTGATCGAGCGCGCGGGGGACTGACGTCTGTCGGAAGCCCGGCGTCCCTCAGGCGGCTCCCCTCAGGCGGTTCCCCTCAGGTGCCTGACGACCCTTCAGTGCCGGCCGCTGGTGCGGTAGCGGCCGGGCGTGACGCCCACGAGCCTCTTGAAGTGCCGGGTCAGATGGGCCTGGTCGCAGAAGCCGGTCGCGGCGGCCACGTCGCCCGGGGTGCGCCCCGCGAGCAGTAGCCGCCGGGCCCGGTCGACACGGCGGGACATCAGGTACTGGTGCGGCGCGATGCCGTAGGCACCGCTGAACGCCCGTACCAGGTGGGCCGGATGGGCGTGCACGAGCGCGGCCGCGTCGTCCAGGCCGATCCCCTCGACGACCCGCTCGTCGAGCAGTTCCCGCAGCCGGCGGGCGAGGACGGGATCCCGGCGCGCCGGACTCCCGTCCCACCGGGGCCGCAGATGGGCGTGGAGCCGCTCGCCGATCAGCGTCAGCCGGCTCTCCGCCTCCAGCTCGTCACCGGGCAGGGCGAGCGCCGCGTGCAACTGCCCGACCCGCCGCCGCAGCACCGGATCGCGCAGGTCGGGGGCGTCGACGGCCGGGCCGATCAGGTCGTCGCCGAGCCGTGAGGCGTCCAGGTACAGGACGCGTTTGCGGAAGCCGTCCGGGGTGGCGGGGGAGCCGTTGTGCGGCACGTGCGGGGGCAGCAGCGACACCGTGTCGTGCGGGGTGCCGTGCTCGTGCCGGTCCAGGTCGTACCGCACGGCCCCGTCGTCGACGATGAGCAGCGTCCACGCCTCGTGGACGTGCATCGGGTAGGCGTACTCGGTGTAGTGGGCGTGGAAGACCTCGACGACGCCCGGGACTCGTGGGCGCCAGGCGGCGACGTTCCGCGTGTCCCGGTCGGCGGCCATGCAAAAAACGTACAAGACCGGGCCGTACGCCGACCGGCAGTCTCACCCCATGAGCACGCACGACGCAGACGACCCCATCCGCTTCGACACCAAGATCGCCGTCCTGCTGCGCGAGGACCTGGAGACCTGGCAGCGCCTCAACGTCACCGCCTTCCTGGTCAGCGGCCTGGGCTCACAGGTCCCCGAGGTGATCGGGGAGCCCTACGAGGACGCCGACGCGGTCGGCTACCTGCCGATGTTCCGACAGCCGGTGCTGGTTTTCGAGGGCACCAAGGAGACGCTGGTGAACGCCCACGCGCGCGTGCTGTCGCGCGCCCTGCCCCGCGCGCTGTTCACGTCCGACCTCTTCACCACGGGCAACGACCGCGACAACCGTGCGGCGGTACGGGCCGTGCCCACGGCCGGGCTGGACCTGGTCGGCCTCGCGGTCTACGGCCCGAAGAACGCGGTGGACAAGGTGCTGAAGGGGGCGCGGATGCACCCGTGAGCGGGCCCGGCGCCCGACGGTGGCCGTCAGGCGTTGGTGACCTCGGCCTTCGCGGACTCGGACGTGCCGGGGACCGCCCCGGGGACCGCCTCCGAACCCGCATCCGAACCCGCCTCGGAGACCGCCTCGGGGGCCGCCTCGGGGACCGTCTTCGAGACCGTGGGGTCCTCCTCCGGCAGCCGGCGCATGAGCGCCCAGTACCCGGCCGCCGCCACCGTCCCGACGACGGCGCACACGCCCCACAGCCACTCGGCGCCCCAGCGGTCGATGACGAACCCGGACATCAGCGGGGCCACGAGGGAGGCGACCGCCCAGGACATCGTGTACATCCCCTGGTACCGGCCGCGTCCGTGCACGGGCGACAGCCGGACGACGAGCCCGGTCTGGGTCGGCGCGTTGACGATCTCGGCCAGCGTCCACACGCACACGGTGAGGGCGAAGACGCCGACCGACCCGGCGAAGGCGGTGAGCCCGAAGCCGTACCCGGCCAGCAGCGCCGAGCCGACGAGCAGCAGCCGGGGATCGCGGTGCTCGATGAACCGCGTGACGGGAATCTGGAGCACGACGATCAGCACACCGTTGACGGCGATGGCCATGCCGAAGTCGGCCGGAGTGAACCCCGCCTCACCCATGGCCACCGGCAGCCCGACGTACGCCTGCTGGAAGATCAGGGCGATGAGGAAGGACAGCCCGACCACACCCATGTACCGCCCGTCGCGCAGCACGGTACCGAGGGAGACGGGCGTCGCGTCCCCCGCGCCGGACGCCTCGCCGGCGTCCTCCTTCGGCCGGGACTCGGGCAGCTTCACGAAGATGAGGACGGCGCAGGCCATGGTCATGCCCGCCTCGACCAGGAACCCGGCGAGGTAGCTGACCTCGGCGATGAACCCGGCCGCCATGGAGGAGATCGCGAAGCCGAGGTTGATGGCCCAGTAGTTGAGCGAGAAGGCCCGGATACGGTCCTCGGGCCGCACGATGTCCGCCATCATCGCCTGCACGGCCGGCCGGGAGGCGTTGCTCGCCATGCCGACCAGGAAGGCGACGGCCGCGATGGCGACCGGGTCCCGCACGAAGCCGAGCAGTGCGACGGACACCGCGGTGGAGGCCTGCGCGACGAGCAGCGTGGGCCGCCGCCCGAGCCGGTCGGTCATCACCCCGGCGCCCAGCGAGGACAGGACCCCGCCGAGCCCGTGCAGCGCGGCGACCAGACCGGCGTACGAGGCGGAGTAGCCGCGGTCGATGGTCAGGTACAGCGCCATGAAGGTGGCGACGAAGGCACCGAGCCGGTTGACCAGGGTGCTGGTCCACAGCCACCAGAACTCGCGGGGGAGCCCGGAGACGGTCTCGCGCGCGGCACGTCTCAGTCCGGCGACTGACATGGGACCCCCGTAAGCAGATGGCAGAACAGATGTAAGTGCCTGGTGCGGCAAGCAGAACTTACAAACGGGCGCTCCTCGGGAGCCACCCGATTAACAATTCCCGTCAACCGTCCGCCCTGCGGGCGCGGCGCGCGGGCGGTCAGGCGGTTCGATTACGCTCGGAGCCATGGCCGACGCACCGTACAAGCTGATCCTCCTCCGCCACGGCGAGAGCGAGTGGAACGAGAAGAACCTGTTCACCGGCTGGGTGGACGTCAACCTCACCCCGAAGGGCGAGAAGGAGGCGACGCGCGGCGGCGAGCTGCTCAAGGACGCCGGCCTCCTGCCCGACGTGGTCCACACGTCCGTCCAGAAGCGCGCGATCCGCACGGCCCAGCTCGCGCTGGAGGCCGCCGACCGCCACTGGATCCCCGTCCACCGCCACTGGCGCCTGAACGAGCGCCACTACGGCGCCCTCCAGGGCAAGGACAAGGCCCAGACCCTCGCCGAGTTCGGCGAGGAGCAGTTCATGCTGTGGCGCCGCTCCTACGACACCCCGCCGCCGCCGCTGGACCGCGACGCCGAGTACTCCCAGTTCTCCGACGCCCGCTACGCGATGCTCCCGCCGGAGCTGCGCCCGCAGACGGAGTGCCTGAAGGACGTCGTCGTCCGCATGCTCCCGTACTGGTTCGACGCGATCGTCCCCGACCTCCTCACCGGCCGCACGGTCCTCGTCGCCGCCCACGGCAACAGCCTGCGCGCCCTGGTGAAGCACCTGGACGGCGTCTCCGACGCCGACATCGCGGGCCTGAACATCCCGACCGGCATCCCGCTCTCCTACGAACTGGACGCCGAGTTCAAGCCGCTGAACCCGGGCGGCACCTACCTGGACCCGGACGCGGCCGCCGCCGCGATCGAGGCGGTCAAGAACCAGGGCAAGAAGAAGTAAGCGCCCACGAACAAGCCCCCTGCCTGCGCTTCTCCCACGGGCAGGGGGCTTGTCGCTGTCTTGGGGCCGTCTCCGGGCCGTCAGGCATGGCGATCACGCCGCCACGCGTGCGTACCGGGTGACGTCTCGACCACCTCACGGGGATAGACCCCACGCGCCCGGGTGAGGAGGTCACGCTGATCGGCGGTCCACGTCGGCGGCAGCACGGACAACGGGAGGGTGACTGTGATTCCGGTCGACGGCCCGTCGTGCACGGACACCAAGAGCCCGCCGTTCTCCTGGGGCTTGAACCTCAGGGAAGGAGTCCGCCCGGAGACGAGCCACGTGGCGAACCGTCCGGCCTCCAGCCTTCCCAGAACCTCCTCCCAGTCCTCCAGGTCCTCGGGGAAGAGGGTCACCACGAAGGAGGCGTTGAGGGACTCCTCTGCCACGATGACGATCTCGCACTCGAGGAGGTCGTGACCGGTCAGAACTCCGGGTTGACAACGGCCCAGGACGCGCACGGAGACACTGTGGCCACTGGTGCCGGGTCTGTCGGCCAGATGGATCAGATCGATAGCGCCATCCTCAGCGTGCATGGGTTTCCTCCCCGAAGTATCCGCGTCCGAGCATCCTGCCGAACCACTTGCCGATCCGCCGCGCAGGGGCTGTCCCGGTGGACCGTGATGAGATGGGGTCGTGAGCCGCGCCGCAGAAGAGACCAATCGCCGTATGCTCCGAGCGCGTGACGTGATGGACCGCGACTACGCGCAGCCGCTGGACGTCCCCGCCCTCGCCCGCATCGCGCATGTGTCGCAGGCGCATTTCACGCGTACCTTCCGGGCCACGTTCGGTGAGACACCACACCGCTACCTGCAGCGTCGTCGCGTGGAACGGGCGATGTTCCTGCTCCGGGAGACCGACCACAGCGTTACAGACATCAGCTTCGAGGTCGGCTTCACCAGCCCGGGTACCTTCAGCCGTACGTTCCGCGACATCGTCGGCCGGTCGCCGCGGACGTACCGCAAGGAAGCGGTCGCCGCGGGCGTGCCGACCTGCTTCACGATGGCGTGGGCCCGACCGTATGCCTGACCGGCCGATAGAGGCCCTGCCGACTGAGCAGTTTTGGATAAGTTCTCGCCCCGGCTGATCACTAGTGTCAGTGTCATGTTCAACGCCATCACGCAGTCACAGATATACGTCCTCGACCAGGACGAGGCCCTCGACTTCTACGTCGGCAAGCTCGGCCTGGAGATCACCGCAGACGTCGACATGGGGTTCATGCGCTGGCTGACCGTCAGCGTTCCCGGCCACCCCGAGCGGCAGATCCTTCTGGAGAAGCCGGGCGCGCCGGCGATGTCGGAGGAGACGGCGGAGCAGGTGCGCGAACTGGTGACCAAGGGAGCCATGGGCGGCTGGCTCATCCTCACCACGGACGACTGCCGCAAGACCTACGAGACGCTGCTCGGCAAGGGGGTGGAGTTCACCGAGGAACCCACCGAGCGTCCGTACGGGATCGACTGCGGTCTGCGCGACCCCTTCGGCAACCGCATCCGCTTCACCCAGCCGAAGGGCTGAGACCCCGACGTCTGACCGCACCATCACTGAGCCCTCGCCCTGCGGTTGCTTCGCGGCGCGGGGGCTTACTGCTGGGCTCGGGCCGACTCGGCCCGGGACGACGCTGCCTCAACTCCAGCGGCAACACCGCGCGTCAGCACGCGCCCCAGCGTTCCGCGCCGGCCGTCCATTCCATTCGGCGTCCCAGGAAGGCGGCATTCTTCCAGGTCAGAGGTGGTTTACGCATTCCAGCGTCCCGCAATTGCCGATGGAATGGCGGATGGGACGCCGGGTGGCACAGGCTTGGGTCATCAACAGCACGGCACCTCGCCGGACACGGTGGTCCGCCGCGCTCAACCCGGTCCTCATGACCCGCGTTCCGGCGCCCACTCGGGCCCCGGGCAGTACGGCGGGGACGTGACCGACCGGCACCGTCCGCCACCACAGGAACGTCTTCCTGGTACTCGGAGAAAGCAGACCCGTCATGCGTATCGCCAACCGCTTCCGCTCCCGCTCGGCCGCCTCCTCCGTGGTCGCCGCCGCCGCCCTCGCCCTCGTCGGTATCCAGGCCGCCGGGACGACCGCCGTCGCCGCGCCGAAGCAGGCCCCGTCGGTCGTCACCTGCACCGCGGCGAACACCGCGCTGACCGTCACCGAGGTGACCCGTCCGGTCAACCACCTGCTGCTCAAGGCCACCAACACCGGCACCAAGCCCTGCTACGCCTACAGCGCCCCCTACCTGAGGGCCGGCGCCGACGCCCAGGCCCCGCTGGCGTGGGCCCAGGAGACCACCCCGCAGGCCGTGGTGACGCTCGAGCCCGGTCAGTCCGCCTACGCGGGCATCCTGACGTACTCCCCCGACGGCGAGGGCGGCGGCAACGAGAAGACCCTGGGTGTGATCCTCGCCGACAAGAACGGCGGCACGGCCGGCCAGGAGAAGACCCTGAAGCTGCCGAAGGGCGGTGTGTTCTTCAACAGCGCCGCCACCGTCACCTACTGGCAGGACAACGCGGCGGACGCCCTGTCCTGGTAACCGCCTCGGCGCCCGTGACACGGCCGCCGGCGGCCGCACCGGGCCCTCCGTCCGCACCGGGGGGCCGCAGTGCGGCCGCGACGGTGTGTTCCAGGCGGCCGCGGAGTTCCGGGAACGGGTGCCGGTCGGCGCTTCGCGTGCGCCGCCGTACAGCGTCGGAAGGTCGATCGATGAGCCGGACGTCCGGTTCGGACGGCCGTCGTCAGCCGTCCCCGCCGCCTCGGACGGCCGTCGTCAGCCGCGCCGCCGCCTCAGACGGCCGTCGTCAGCCGCCCGCGCCGGCGACGCCGCCCCCGCAGGCCCTGCCAGGCCGCGCCCACCGCCAGTGACTGGACCAGTGCCGAGACCGCGATGCCACCGACGAAGAACCACGTCGGCGCGTCGCCGCCCCAGCCCGATTCGCCGAGCCAGGCGACGAAGCCGAAGGCCGGGAAGGTGGACAGGGCCGGCCAGATCCAGACGAGGGACGCGTCGGGGCTGTTCGCGAAGAGGGGTTCCAGCGCGGCGACGGCCGTCGCGCCGCCGACTATGGCGAGGTAGACCGCCGAGGCGCGGTTGGCGAAGGCCAGGCGGGTGAAGGTGCGTATCGGGCTGGTCTTCCCGGTGGGCTTCCCGGTCTTCATCGGATGCAGGTCTCCCCGTGCGTCGTGTTCCCGTCCTGCCTCCAGGGTCGGACGGGGACGGGCCGACGGGCCCGAGCACCCGTACTCAGGTCGACGACGCGGCACCTGGGCCAGGGAGAAGGCCTACACCGTCAGCGGGACCTCGTGGATCTCGTCCGCCCTGTGGCCCGCGCGCTCGTGGACGCGCTGGACGGCGTCGGCCGACGGGGCCTCGGAGAGGCAGTAGACCGTGCCGGATTCCGGGTCCGCCCACGCGTGCTCGAAGTGGACGTCCTCGTCCTTCTCCACGGCGAGGTCCGCCTGGTGGGCCTGGTGGAGCTGGTCCGCGGTGATGCCGTGCATTCCGTGGTGCACGTCCATGAAGTGAGCCATGGCCTCGCACCCCCTTCAGGGTCTTTCCTTCAGGGTGCGCCCGTACGGCGTCCGGGGCGAACCCGGACGCCGTACCACGCCGTACCGCTCTTCGCTGCTTACCGCGTCAGCCGCACTGGCAGGGATTGCCCGACTGGCAGCCGCAGCCGCAGCCCGAGCCGCAGCCGCACGCGGCGACCAGGGGCAGGCTGCGGATCTCGGGCGGCTGTTCGGTGGGGCGTTCCTGTGCGGGGTCGGGGCTGGTGCTGGGGGAATCGGCCATGGTTCCTCCTGGAGGCTGGTGCCTGGGCCCATTGCACGCCCTGGGAGCCAGTCGCAGCAACGGCGCATTGGGGCGAACGCGCGCGCCCCCGGCCTGCCCGCCCGACCGGGCCAACCGGCCCGCCCGGGCCGCCAGACCGGGCCGACCGGCCCGATCCGTCCTGCCGACCTGTCCCCCTCGACCCGTCCCCCCGGACCCGTTCCGCCGGGCCGGTTCCGTCCGGCCTGCGTCAGGCCCCTTCGGCCTGCGTCGGCGGCTGGATGTCCGGCTGGAAGTCGTCCGCGTGTTCGCCGGTGACCAGGTAGACCACCCGCTTGGCGACCGCGACGGCGTGGTCGGCGTAGCGCTCGTAGTAGCGGCCGAGGAGGGTGACGTCCACGGCCGTCTCGATGCCGTGCTTCCAGCGGTCGTCCATCAGGTGCTGGAAGAGGGTGCGGTGGAGGAGGTCCATCGCGTCGTCGTCCTGCTCCAGCTGGAGGGCCAGGTCGACGTCCTTGGTGATGATCACCTCGGCCGCCTTGGCCATCAGGCGCTGCGCGAGCTGGCCCATCTCCAGGATGGTGGCGTGCAGGTCGTGCGGCACCGCACGCTCCGGGTAGCGCAGCCGGGCCAGCTTGGCCACGTGCTGGGCCAGGTCGCCCGAGCGCTCCAGGTCGGCCGACATCCGCAGCGAGGTGACGACGATGCGCAGGTCCGTCGCCACCGGCTGCTGCCGGGCCAGCAGGGCTATCGCCCGGGCCTCCAGTTCGTGGTGGAGCTCGTCGACCTTCTGGTCGCCCTCGATCACGTTCTCGGCGAGCTTCAGGTCGGAGTCGAGGATGGCGGTCGTGGCGCGTCCGATCGCCGATCCGACCAGCCGGGCCATCTCCACCAGACTGTCGCCGATCGAATCCAGTTCCTCGTGGTACGCGTCCCGCATCAGGGTTCCCTCTCGTACGTCCATTTAGGGGGCTCGCACTGGCTCGCACCGGCTCGCAACCCCTCACCGTGCCCCCACGCTTACACGTTCCGGCCCGTACGCGTCCGTTTCCGGCACCACAAATGAACCATCCCTGGCTCCAAGGTGAACTCTGGGCGACGAGTGTTCGAGGTCGCAGTCCGATGGCTGGGGCGGGGCCGTTCGGCATGCCTAACCTGGACGCATGGACGTGAACGCGGCGGTCGCCGCAGTGGCAGCGATCGCCGGAGTGCTCACCGGCGTGATCGCCATGCTGGCGTTCCGCTGGAGCGAGCGCGACCAGCGCCGCCCCACCCGCACCTCCCTGCACACCGATCCGGTGCTCCCGCCCGGCGTGGACACCGTCCTGTCGGTGCTCCGTTCCTCCGCGGTCGTCCTCGACGAGGCCGACGCGGTGGTCAAGGCCAGCTCGGCGGCGTACGCCCTCGGCCTGGTCCGGGGCGGCAAGCTCGCCGTCGAGCCCATGCTGCAGATGGCCCGGGACACCCGGCGGGACGGGGAGATACGGCAGGTCGAGCTGGACCTGCCGAGACGGGGGAACGGGCGGGGGGAGGCGCTCGCCGTCTCCGCGCGCGTCGCGCCCCTCGGGTCGCGGCTGGTGCTGCTGCTCGTCGAGGACCTCACCGAGGCCCGGCGGATCGAGGCCGTACGGCGCGACTTCGTCGCCAACGTGAGCCACGAACTGAAGACGCCGGTCGGGGCGCTCTCCCTGCTCTCCGAGGCCGTCATGGACGCCTCGGACGACCCGGAGGCGGTGGAGCGGTTCGCCGGGCGCATGCAGATCGAGGCGACCCGGCTCACCAACCTCGTGCAGGAGCTCATCGACCTGTCCCGCGTCCAGAACGACGCCCCCCTCGACGACGCCGAGCCCGTCCGGGTGGACGAGCTGGTCGCCGAGGCCATCGACCGCTGCCGGCAGGCAGCCGGTACCAAGCAGATCACCATGGCCGCCGGAGGAACGGCGGATCTGCACGTACGCGGCAACCGCGGCCAGCTCGCCGCCGCCCTCGGCAACCTCGTCGAGAACGCCGTCAACTACTCGCCCGCCCGCACCCGCGTCGGCATAGCAGCCCGCCGCGTGGGCGCCCCCGGCGGCGACCTGATCGAGATCGCCGTGACCGACCAGGGCATCGGCATCTCCGACAAGGACAAGGAGCGCGTCTTCGAGCGCTTCTACCGCGTCGACCCGGCCCGCTCCCGGGCCACCGGAGGCACCGGTCTGGGTCTCGCGATCGTCAAGCACGTGGTCGCCTCGCACGGCGGGGAGGTCACGGTGTGGAGCGCCGAAGGCCAGGGCTCCACTTTCACCCTGCGACTGCCGGAGTCGGGCAGCGCCGCCCGTGACCGCGCACCGCGGCGGGCCGCCCGCGATGACCACGAGAACCGCGTGGACCAGGTCGAACAGATGGACCTGGGACACGTGGAACACGGAGAAATCGCCGAGAACGGGCGGTCCGCTTCTTCATCCCCCCACACTTCCCCGTACGAAACGCTTCCCGCCCCGGAGGTCCTTCCGTGACCCGTGTGCTCGTCGTCGAGGACGAGGAGTCCTTCTCCGACGTCCTGTCGTACATGCTCCGCAAGGAGGGCTTCGAGGTCGCCGTCGCGACCACCGGGCCCGACGGACTCGACGAGTTCGAGCGCAACGGCGCCGACCTCGTCCTCCTCGACCTGATGCTGCCCGGACTGCCCGGCACCGAGGTGTGCCGCCAGCTGCGCGGCCGCTCGAACGTCCCCGTGATCATGGTGACCGCCAAGGACAGCGAGATCGACAAGGTCGTGGGCCTGGAGATAGGGGCCGACGACTACGTCACCAAGCCCTTCTCCTCCCGCGAGCTGGTCGCCCGCATCCGTGCCGTGCTGCGCCGCCGCGGCGAGCCGGAGGAGGTCGCCCCCGCCGCACTGGAGGCCGGCCCCGTCCGCATGGACGTCGACCGGCACGTCGTGACCGTGGGCGGCACCAAGGTCGACCTGCCGCTCAAGGAGTTCGACCTGCTGGAGATGCTCCTCCGCAACGCCGGCCGCGTGCTGACCCGCATGCAGCTGATCGACCGGGTCTGGGGCGCCGACTACGTCGGTGACACCAAGACCCTCGACGTCCACGTCAAGCGGCTGCGCGCCAAGATCGAGCCCGACCCGGGCGCGCCGCGGTACCTGGTGACGGTGCGGGGGCTCGGTTACAAGTTCGAGCCGTAGAGCGGCCTGCGCGGCCGGTGCGGTCGGTACCGCCGGCTCCGCGCCCGTGCGTGACGTACGGACAACCCCGTACGGCGAAGGGCGGGACCTCTCTGCAGAGGTCCCGCCCTTCGCGCGGTACGAGCGGTGGTACGGGGCTCAGTGGCCGGCCGTTTCCTCCTGCGAGGAGGCGTCCGTCTCGGTGCCGGTACCCGCGGACTCACCGGTTCCGGCGGCGTCCTCGGTCCCGGAGGTCTCGCCGTCGGACGGGGCGCCGGAGGTCTCGCCGTCCGACGGGCCGCCCGCGGACTCGCCGTCGGACGGCTCCCCGGAGGTCTCCTGCGACGGCTGCGACGACGCGCCGGGCGCGGCCGGCACGTCGCTCGGGCCCCACTCGGAGAAGTAGCTGTCGGCGGGGACGACGAACGCCTCCAGGCTCACGTCGCCGGTCTTGCTGAGGGCGAAGGTGACCTTCTGCGCGTCGCCGTCCTCGACGGCCTCGCGGCCGCCGGTCAGGACGGCCGAGGCGTTGCCCTCGCCGCCGAGGATCAGGGAACCGCCGGCCGGGACGGTCAGACCGTCGCCGGCGCCCTCCTCGCCCTCGGCGGGCTTCAGCTCGACGGGCTCGCCGGCGCCGTCCACGGTGATGGACTCGAGGGTCTGGTCCGTGCGGCCGTTGTTGAACAGGGTGGCGGAGACCGCGGCCGGGCCGGTCGACTCCGGGTCGGGCTGCGTGATGACGATCGCGTTCTGGATCTGGATGTCACCGACGGTCGTCGCAGCGTTGTCCGGCTTGATCTCCAGCGTCTGGGCGTTGTGACCGGCACCGCACGCGGCGAGCGAGGCGATCGAGAACGCGATGGCGGCGGCGGCGAGGGCACCGCGTCGAAGGCTGCTGCTCACGGCGGCGGCAACTCCTTGGACTCGAGCGGGGTGGCGGCAACGGATAAAGCCGCCCTAAGTGACTGTCAGCAGGGCTTAGGCTACCGAGCCGTTCCCCGGGCGCCGCACCCGACCCTCCCCCGAGCCGCGGGCTTCGCCCGGCAGGCGGTAGGCGCGGAGGGCGCGCCGCGCTCTTCCCGGTCTCCGCCTGGCCCCCCGGCCGGTCTCCGTGCGGTTCCCCGGCCGGCCTCCACCCGTTTTCCGCCCGGTCCTCCGCCCGGGTCCTCCGCCCGGTGCTCCCTGGTCCCCTCCCCGGTGCCTCCAGGGCCGCGTCCCGGTCGCTTTGCCGCTTGCGCGCGTCCCTCATTCATATAAGAGGCCCCACGCCATACGAGTCGCCGATCGGTGCGCGAATTTTGCGTGAAGGAATGCGCGGACGGCCAGGAAATTGATCATCCGAGGGCCGGCCGGAGGACCCTCGTGATCAATTCCGGATTCGTCCGGAACCCCGCTCAGGTCACCGAACGGAGTAGCGGAAGTCGCACGCCTGGAACCGGACATAAGGGAACCTTCGGACGGGCGAACGGGCCTCCGGGGGTGTGTGACGTGCACGTTTCGCCCGGCCCGAAGAGCCGCTCCGACCTGCGAATACTTTCTTCCGCTCGCTCCGCGCAGCACGTTCCCGTCGCTGTTGTCAAGCCCCGAGATATGCCCTGACCTGCGAAAACGCCATTCAGAAGACGCCGTTTCCGTGTTACCCTGGATAGCCACGGAAGGGGTACCTGTCACATGACGTTCAAGGTTGGCGACACCGTGGTCTATCCCCATCACGGGGCCGCGCTGATCGAGGCTATCGAAACTCGCCAGATCAAAGGCGTGGACAAGACCTACTTGGTGCTGAAGGTCGCCCAGGGTGACCTGACGGTACGTGTGCCAGCGGACAATGCGGAGTTCGTCGGCGTGCGTGATGTGGTCGGTCAGGACGGACTGGACCGGGTCTTCGAGGTGCTGCGCGCGCCGTATGCCGAGGAGCCCACGAACTGGTCGCGTCGTTACAAGGCAAACCTGGAGAAGCTCGCCTCCGGCGACGTCATCAAGGTCGCGGAAGTCGTACGCGATCTGTGGCGGCGCGAGCGCGAGCGCGGACTCTCCGCCGGTGAGAAGCGCATGCTCGCCAAGGCCCGCCAGATCCTGGTGAGCGAGCTCGCGCTTGCGGAGAACACCAACGAGGACAAGGCGGAGGCCCTGCTCGACGAGGTGCTCGCCTCCTGAGGCGAGACGCAGCCCGCTGCACGCCCGGTTCAGCGCACTGAATGCCGCGGTGCCCGATGACATTTCTGCTGTCGCCGGGCGCTGCGGCATGTTCGCACCCGGGAGCCGGGTCCGTCCTCTGATTCGTCTTCGGACGCCCGTCCCGGGAGAATTCCCCCGGTCCTGGCGTGCCGGGCCCGGGCTGCTGGCTCGACCAGGGTCACGGAAGGGTCCGGTCAAGGCGTCGCGCCCGGCACGGTGAGGCCATACCCAACTTGGTCGAGCACACAAACCTGACAGGAACCGATGTCTGACGAATCGCGTCCCTCGCCCGCCGAGATGCCCACCGACGCCCGTGCGAACACCCGGACCGCGGCCGTGATTCCCGCCGCCGGCCGGGGCGTACGGCTTGGACCGGGAGCCCCGAAAGCGCTGCGCGCGCTGGGCGGTACTCCCATGCTCATCCACGCCGTCCGGGCGATGGCCGCCTCCCGTGCGGTCTCCCTGGTCGTCGTCGTGGCCCCGCCCGACGGAGCCACCGAGGTCAAGAGCCTGCTCGACGCCCACGCGCTGCCGGAGAGGACGGACTTCCTCGTCGTACCGGGCGGCGAGTCGCGGCAGGAGTCCGTACGGCTCGGCCTGGACGCGCTGCCGGCCGACTACGACACCGTCCTCGTGCACGACGCGGCCCGGCCGCTGGTGCCGGTCGACACGGTGGACGCCGTGATCGAGGCAGTACGGGAGGGCGCGCCCGCCGTGGTGCCGGCGCTGCCGCTCGCCGACACGGTCAAGCAGGTCGAGCCCGCCGCCGTCCCGGGCGAGCCGGAGCCGGTGGTGGCGACGCCGGAACGGGCGCGGCTGCGCGCGGTGCAGACACCACAGGGATTCGACCGGGAGACGCTGGTGCGCGCCCACGAGACGGTGAGCGACAACGTCACCGACGACGCGAGCATGGTCGAACAGCTCGGGCTGACGGTGATGGTCGTGCCGGGACACGAAGAGGCGTTCAAGGTGACACGGCCGCTCGACCTGGTACTGGCGGAGGCCGTACTGGCGCGCAGGAGGCTGAACGATGGCTTCTGAGACGGACGGACTCCCCGTGCTGCCGCAGGTCGGGATCGGTACGGACATCCACGCGTTCGAGGACGGACGTGAACTGTGGTGCGCCGGACTCAAATGGGAGGGCGAAGGGGCCGGGCTGGCCGGCCACTCCGACGCGGACGTCGTCGCCCACGCGGCGTGCAACGCGCTGTTCTCCGCCGCGGGGGTCGGCGACCTGGGCCAGCACTTCGGCACCGGGCGGCCCGAGTGGTCCGGGGCGTCCGGGGTGACGCTCCTGACGGAGGCCGCGCGGATCGTACGGGCGGCGGGGTTCCGGATCGGGAACGTCGCGGTGCAGGTGGTAGGTGACCGGCCGAAGGTCGGCAAGCGCCGCGAGGAAGCGCAGAAGGTGCTGTCCGAGGCGGTGGGGGCGCCGGTGTCCGTGTCGGGGGCGACGACGGACGGGCTCGGGTTCCCCGGACGGGGGGAAGGGCTGATGGCGGTGGCCACGGCGTTGGTGGCGCGGGTGGAGTGAGTGCGGGGGCGCGGTGCGGGCGCCGCCTGTGACGGTGCCGCGGGGGTGGTGCCGTACGGGGCTCGTCCCCGTGCTCCGGCGCGGGTTCCGCCCCCGTACCCCGGCTCGGGTTCCGGCCCCGTGCTCCGGTACGGGTTTCGTCCCCGCAGCCGGCAGGGGCTCGGCCCCGTGCTCCGGTACGGGTTTCGTCCCCGCAGCCGGCAGGGGCTCGGCCCCGTGCTCCGGTACGGGTTTCGTCCCCGCACCCGGCAGGGGCTCGGCCCCGTGCTCCGGTACGGGTTTCGTCCCCGCACCCCGCAGGGGCTTCGGCCCGCACCCGGCAGGGGCTCCGCCCCGTCACCTGGCCCCCGGGCCCGCACCCACCGACCAGCCGACTCGGCCGGCCATCGGACAAGAGACTCCCCCTCCCGTCCCCTCCCGTCCCCTTCCCTCCCCCCGTCTCACCGACTCGGTCGGGCAACAAGCGGGCAAGTGCGCCCCTGGCACTGCCCCGCGCCTACTACCCTGGACCCGTGACTATTCGCCTGTACGACACCAGCGCCCGGCAGATCCGTGACTTCGCCCCCCTCACGCCGGGCTGCGTCTCGATCTACCTGTGCGGTGCCACCGTGCAGGCCGCCCCGCACATCGGGCACATCCGGTCGGGGCTGAACTTCGACATCATGCGCCGCTGGTTCGCGTACCGCGGCTACGACGTCACGTTCATCCGCAACGTCACCGACATCGACGACAAGATCATCAGGAAGGCGGCGGACCAGAACCGCCCCTGGTGGTCCATCGGGTACGACAACGAGCGGGCGTTCAACGACGCCTACGACGCCCTCGGCTGCCTGCCGCCCACCTACGAGCCCCGCGCCACCGGCCACATCACCGAGATGGTCGAGATGATGCGCGGCCTCATCGAGCGCGGCCACGCCTACGAGGCCGACGGCAACGTCTACTTCGACGTACGGTCCCTGCCCGGGTACCTGTCGCTGTCCAACCAGGACCTCGACGAGCTGCGCCAGCCCTCCGGGGAGGGCGAGAGCGGCAAGCGGGACCCGCGGGACTTCGCCATGTGGAAGGCGGCCAAGCCCGGCGAGCCCAGCTGGGAGACGCCGTGGGGCCGGGGCCGCCCGGGGTGGCACCTGGAGTGCTCCGCCATGGCGCACAAGTACCTGGGCGAGGAGTTCGACATCCACGGCGGCGGGATCGACCTGATCTTCCCGCACCACGAGAACGAGATCGCCCAGGCCCGCGGCTTCGGCGACGCCTTCGCCCGGTACTGGGTGCACAACGCCTGGGTCACCATGAGCGGCGAGAAGATGTCCAAGTCGCTCGGCAACAGCGTGCTCGTGAGCGAGATGGTCAAGCAGTGGCGCCCGGTCGTGCTCCGGTACTACCTGGGCACCCCGCACTACCGCTCCACCATCGAGTACAGCGAGGAGTCCCTGCGCGAGGCCGAGTCGGCGTACGCGCGGATCGAGGGCTTCGTGCAGCGCGTCACCGAGCTCGCCGGCCACGCCGGCGAGCCCGCCGCCGACGTGCCGCCCGCCTTCGCCGAGGCGATGGACGACGACCTGGGCGTCCCGGGCGCCCTCGCCGTCGTGCACACCACCGTCCGGCAGGGCAACAGCGCGCTGGCAGCCGACGACAAGGAGGCCGCGGTCGCCCGCCTCGCCGAGGTCCGTGCGATGCTCGGGGTACTCGGCCTCGACCCGCTGGACCCGCACTGGGCCGGGGAGCAGGAGCAGGGCGAGGACCTGAGGCACGTCGTCGACAGCCTCGTACGGCTCGTCCTCGACCAGCGCGAGGCCGCGCGGGCCCGTAAGGACTGGCCCACCGCGGACGCCATCCGCGACCAGCTGGGACAGTCCGGCCTGGTCATCGAGGACGGTCCGCAGGGGCCCCGCTGGAGCCTCGGCTCCCGCTGACCCCGGGCCCGGTCACCGAAGTCCGGGCCCGTGGACCCCGCGGGTTCCCGTAGATCGATTGTGCCGCCCGGCCTCCCGGGCGGCACACTGCATACAACGCACGTACGACGCACACTCCCGTAGAGAGCGGAGACAGGTAACTCATGGCCGCGAACAACCGCCGCATGTCCGGCAAGAAGGGCGCGCAGGTCGGCAGCGGCGGCAAGCGACGCCGGGGCCTGGAAGGCAAGGGGCCGACGCCCCCCGCCGAGATGCGCAAGGGGCACGCCAAGCAGCGTGCCGCCAACGCGAAGGCACGCCGCGCCACGGGACGTACGCCGCAGCGACGCGGGGGAGGCCGGTCGACGTCCGAACTCGTCGTCGGCCGCAACCCCGTCTACGAGGCGCTGCGCGAAGGCGTGCCCGCCTCGACGCTCTACGTCCAGCAGTTCATCGACAACGACGAGCGGGTGCGCGAGGCGCTCCAGCTCGCGGCCGAGCGCGGCGGCATCAACCTCATGGAGGCGCCGCGTCCCGAGCTCGACCGGATGACCAACGGGCTCAACCACCAGGGGCTCGTCCTCCAGGTCCCGCCGTACGAGTACGCGCACCCCGAGGACCTGGTCGCCGCCGCCCACGACGAGGGCGCGGACCCGCTGATCGTCGCCCTCGACGGTGTCACCGACCCGCGCAACCTCGGTGCCGTCGTCCGCTCCGTCTCCGCCTTCGGCGGCCACGGCGTCGTCGTGCCCGAGCGGCGCGCGGCCGGCATGACGGCGGGCGCCTGGAAGACGTCCGCCGGCACGGCCGCCCGCACGCCGGTGGCCCGCGCCACCAACCTCACGCGGGCGCTGGAGACCTACCAGAAGGCCGGGATCACGGTCGTCGGCCTCGCCGCCGACGGCGAGGCCGAACTCGGCGACCTGGAGGCACTGTCGGGTCCGGTCGTCATCGTCGTCGGCAGCGAGGGCAAGGGCCTGTCGCGGCTGGTCGGTGAGACGTGCGACGTCCGGGTGCGGATTCCGATGCCCGGCGGTGCGGAGTCGCTGAACGCCGGTGTCGCGGCGGGGATCGTGCTGTACGAGGCGTCGCGCCGGCGGGTCTGACGCGGGCTCGGGGTGCGGTGACCGCCGGTCGGAGGCCGGCGCGGCCGTGCGAAGCCGCGTGGTCGTGCGAAGCCGCGTGGTCGTGCGAGCGGGGCAGAAGGATGGGGCCGCCGGTGTCGCGGCGGGGACCGTGCCGTACGAGGCGCCGCGCCGGCGTCGCCGAGTGAGGGGCGGCGCGCCGAACGGAGAACGGGTGTTCGGCGCGGTCGCCCACACGGGGTGTTCCCGGCTCTCCGGACAAGCTTGACGCGGTCCGGACAGATCTGGGCGGTCAAGGCAGTGTCCTAACGACACGTCACTCGGTTAGATGAGTGTGGACACCAGAACACCCCGCACACCCACGGGGGACCGCTCGTCGGGAATCGACGACGCTCCCGCGCTGAGCATGGTGAAGGTGCCGAGCGATCCGGCCCAGGTCATCGTCAATCACGCGAGCTTCCGCGTGCAGCTCGGTGCCTCCGCGCGGCGGACCCGGTCCCCGCGGATCGCGCGGCACTTGAGCGCCACCCAGGACACCGCCCGCATGCCCCTCGCCGGCACCGCGGGGCCCGCCGCCCCGGCCCCCGCCCGCCGTCGCGCCGTCGTCTGGAGCGGGCGGTCCGACCCGGACGACACCGGCGCCCACCGGCTGCTCCAGGCGGTGCGGGCCGGAGCCGGTCACCACACCGACGAGCAGGGCGCCGACGCCGGAGCCACCCAGGTCATCCACCGGGACGGCTTCGACGAGGGCGCCCCGGGCTACGACGGCTACGACGACGGCCCCGCCACCCAGACCATCGAGACCCCCCTCGTCGGCGCGCAGCGCGGCCCCGCCCCCGACGGCACCCGCCTGCTGCCCGCCATGCGTACCGTCGGCAGCGCCTACGACGAACCCGCCTACACCGGCGAGGACTTCGACCCGGCCCCCGGGCACGACGACTACGACGACTACGACGACGAGTACGACGACGGCCCGGAACCGGCCGGACCGCGCGCCCGGCGCCACGCCGACGACCCGGCACGGCACGCCTACTTCCCCGGCCGCCGCATGAACCTCGGCGTCGTGCTGCTGCCGCTGCGCGTCTTCCTCGGCTTCATCTCCGTCTACGCCGGCATGGGCAAGCTCTGCGACCCCGTCTACTTCGACGGCGGCGAACGCGGCTCCATGGTCAAGTGGCTCAACACCCTGCACCCCTGGGACATCGCCGAGCCGCTGCGCCAGTTCGCCCTCGCCCACCCCGTCGGCTCCGGACTCGTCATCGCCTTCCTCCAGGTGATCGTGGGCGTCCTGACCGTCCTGGGCTGCTGGCAGCGCGTCGGCGCCGTCATCGGCGCGGGCCTGTCCGCGGCGCTCCTCGTCACCGTCAGCTGGAAGAGCGTCCCCGTCTACGACGCGCCCGACATCATCTACCTCGCCGCCTGGTCGCCGCTGATCATCGCCGGTGCCCCGGTCTACTCGGTGGACGGCCGGCTCGCCGGCAGCGCCTGGCGCCGCCTCGGCCCCCGCGCCGACATCTGGGACCTGCGCCGCTACGTCCTGCGCCGCGGCGCCCTCGTCACCTTCCTCGTCACCGGCATCACCCTCCTCGTCGGCTCGCTGCTCGGCGGTGCCGTCCGGGACGCCGACCGCGTGATCGTCCCCGGGCCCGGCGAGTCCCCGCGCAACGAACTGCCCGGCTCCCCGATCCCGCGGGAACCCGGCACGCGGAAGCCGACGACCCCGGAGGCCTCCGCATCACCCACCCAGGGCGCCACCAGCGGTGCGCCCACGCCGTCCACGGGCGCCGCGACCACCCCCGGAGCGACCCGCGACAGCGGCACCGCCACCGGCGGCGGCACCCCCAGCCAGACCCAGGGCACCACGGGCGAGGCCCCGCCGCGGCAGTCCTCCCCGGCCCGCCAGGCGCCGAGCACCACCGCGGGACCCACCTCCGGCGGCACCACGACCGGCGGCGGCAGCAGCGGCGGCTCGACCGGCGGCTCCGGCACCGGAAGCGGCGGCGACGGCGGCGGCTCCTCCTCCACCGGAGAGCCGGGCAGGGGCCTCGTGGGCGGCCTCCTGGGCTGACGCCGGTGCCGGGGCCGGGAAGTTGTGGCCACTCACAGACGATGAGTGGCCAACATCTTCCCGGCCCCGCCCTTTAGTCTTCCGTCGGGGGCGTTGCGAGCCGCGTACGGCGGTCGCCGATCTGGCGGACGGGAGCGAAGAGGCGGCGCCCAGAAGCCCCGAACTCGGTGAAGTCCGGATGCAGAAGCAGCAGGACACGGGGGTTCGCCAGAACGAGCAGGGTTCGTAGCAGCGTGGTGGCGTACTGGGCGTTCATGCGGTTGCCGGCTGCGCATGTGTGTGACGCGCCCCGTCGGACAAGACGGCGCCCGCCCTTCCGAAGTCTTGGCGGGTCTTCCGCAGGTTCCGATGCGCTCAGAACCCGGTGAACCAATGCGCGACCGACTTCGTCTAGACGGTTGAGATCCGGCGACGCTGTTATCCGGGTGCGCTCATACCGTCGAGCTGCAATCCTTCCATAGAGGTAGATATGCCCCTTTCCGTGATCCTGGTCCTCTTTGTCGCAGCCGTCACGCTTGCTGTGTACAGGTTTGTGCGGCGCCGACTGACCACCGGCGCCGCGTCGGGAGTGGCGGTCGGCGCTCTGGGGCTCCAGCTCTTCGGCCTTTGGGTCATGGCCGAGCTCACATTCGCCAACATGGGCTGAGCTCGGCCCTGTCGGGGATCTTGGAGTTTTCCGGTGCGTCGCGGTGGCCGGTGGGCATGCTCGGGTGTTCCTGGAGTCCGTGCGGTTGTCGAGGTGCCCGGACCGCCCCGTCAGTCTTCCTGACCGCCGTCGAACACAAGGCCGCCGAGCTGGTCGGACACTCCGCCCGGACGGCGACCCCGAGCACCTGTCGCATGCGCAAGCCGGTCCCGTAGGGCCCCGGATCGCCCTTCACCGCCACTCCAGGCCGACGCCGAGCTACGCGGCCAGGGTGTCTTCCTTGCCCTCGACGAACAGCGCATCGCGGAGGGGGAGCGGTCCCTCAGCGGCCGGCCAGGGCCGCCAGTTCCCGTGCCGCCTCCGTCAGGTCCTTCGCGGTGTCGATCGCGCGCCAGTAGGAGCCCTGGGGGATCGGGAAGCCGGCCAGCCGGCGCTCACGGGCCAGCCTCGGGAACGTCGTCCGCTCGTGGTCGCCCCGCTCCGGGAGCATCGTGGCGAAGGCGGGGGAGAAGACGTAGACACCGGCGTTGATCTCGAAGGTCGACGGCGGTGCCTCGATGAAGTCGGTGATGTGGCCGAAGCCGTCCGTCTGCACGGCGCCCCACGGCAGGCGCGGGCGGGCCAGGGCGAGGGTCGCGACGGCGTCCCGCTCGGCGTGGAAGTCGGCCATGTCGCGCAGCGAGAAACGGGTCCAGATGTCGCCGTTCGTGGCGTACCAGGGCCGGTCCGGGTGCGGCAGGTGCGCGGCGGCGTACCTGAGGCCGCCGCCGCGGCCGAGGGGTTCCGTCTCGACGACGGTGGTGACGGAGAGCGGCAGGTCGGCGGTCTCCAGCCACTTCTGCAGCACCTCGGCCAGATGGCCGCAGGAGACCACGACGTCCGTCACGCCCTCCTCGGCGAGCCAGGCGAGCTGGTGGCCGATGATCGGAGTCCCCGTGCCGGGGATCTCGACCATCGGCTTGGGCCGGTCGTCGGTGTAGGGACGCAGCCGGGAACCCTGTCCGCCGGCCAGGACGACGGCTTGAACGGGGCGGCGGGACGCGGCGTTCGGATCGGTCATGCCCGCACTGTACGCGGCGCCCCGCCGGCCTCCGAAGGGTGTTCTGTTCGGCCGGCCCGGCCGGCTCAGCCGTGGGCGGCCAGGACGCCCGAGGCGAAGGCGGTGTCGCAGACGGGGCGCGCGTACGACTGGGCGCGCGTCGGACCGTACACCTTGACCGCCGCGCGGCCGAGGGAGCGGGCGACCGACGCGCAGTGGCGGGCCAGCGACGGACGCTCGTTCACGGCTTCTTGGAGGTGGGTGAGGGCGACGCCCGGGTCCTCCTCCTGCAGTTCGGTCAGCAGCCGGTCGCGCAGCACCTCGTGCGGTGCACGGGCGGCGGTCCCGGTGGACGTCTTCGAGGACGAGGCCTGCGACGCGGCGAGCACCGAGTCCGCGGGGTCTCCCGACCAGTTGACTCGGGTGACCGCGAGAGTCCCGGAGAGCACCAGGACGACGGGCAGGACGAAGGCGAGAGAGCGGCCGATCCGGCGGGCGGGGCCCCGGCCGCGTCGCGTCTGTCGGGTGGTGGAGTGCTTCACGGAGTGCTTCACGCGAGTGAGGGTAGCGCCTGGTAATGATTTGGCGACATTTAGTCACCCGTTCAGGGGAACGGGAGGGGGTGGGAAATGGGTAGGGCATTGACGTCCGCTGCTCGAAACGTCCGTTGTGGCGGGGTATTTGTCGACAACGGAAAGTGCCCCGCAGCAGGCTGCGGGGCACTTTCCGTCAACGCGGGTGATTTCACCCGGCCGCGTGGTTTCTCAGCGCGCGGTCTCCCGGCGTGCGGGTCCTCGGCGGGCGGGTCCTCAGTCGGTGAGGCGCTCGCCCGTGGAGGACGAGAAGACGTGGCTCTCGCCCGGCCGCGGCACGACGTGCACGGTCGCGCCCTTCTCCGGCACCGCACGGCTGCTGACGCGGACCACGAGGTCCTTCGTCCCGCCGTCGACCTCGACGCTGCCGTAGATGTAGCCGTCGGCGCCGGTCTCCTCCACGACGTTCACCGAGACCGCGAGGCCCGCCGGGGCGTCCTCGGAGTCCTTCGACAGGCTCTTGGCGGCCCCGCCGCCCAGCTCCACCACGTCGAAGTGCTCGGGGCGGACGCCGACGGTGACCGTGCGGTCGCCCTTGTCGGAGGCGGCCTTCAGGGCGTCGCGGCTGATCGGCACGACGCTGTTGCCGAACTTCACGCCGCCGTCGGTGATCGGGACCTCGACCAGGTTCATGGCCGGGGAGCCGATGAAGCCGGCGACGAAGAGGTTGGCGGGCTTGTCGTACATGTTGCGCGGGCTGTCGACCTGCTGGAGCAGACCGTCCTTCAGGACCGCCACGCGGTCGCCCATCGTCATGGCCTCGACCTGGTCGTGGGTGACGTAGACGGTGGTGATGCCGAGGCGGCGCTGGAGCGAGGCGATCTGCGTACGCGTCGAGACGCGGAGCTTGGCGTCCAGGTTGGACAGCGGCTCGTCCATGAGGAACACCTGGGGCTCACGCACGATCGCGCGGCCCATCGCCACACGCTGGCGCTGACCACCGGAGAGCGCCTTCGGCTTGCGGTCCAGGTACTCGCTGAGGTCGAGGATCTTCGCGGCCTCCTCGACCTTCTTGCGGATCTCCGCCTTGTTGACGCCGGCGATCTTGAGCGCGAAGCCCATGTTGTCGGCGACGGTCATGTGCGGGTAGAGCGCGTAGTTCTGGAACACCATGGCGATGTCCCGGTCCTTCGGCGGCAGGTGCGTGACGTCGCGGTCACCGATGCGGATGGCGCCGCCGTTGACGTCCTCGAGGCCCGCGAGCATGCGGAGCGAGGTGGACTTGCCACAACCGGAGGGGCCGACCAGGACGAGGAACTCGCCGTCCGCGATGTCGATGTCGAGACCGTCGACGGCGGGCTTCGTGGAACCCGGGTAGACGCGGGTCGCCTTGTCGAACGTAACTGTGGCCATGGTGAATGGGCCCCCTTCTACCGGCAGGAACGTGCCGGACGATCCGTTGTAGGAAGGTGGTGTGGTGTAGTCCACACAGGTGAAGCTGGGCAGGACGGTACCTGGCGTTCACCTGATCTGTCAGTACCTGTGAGGCTGTGAACTTCGCCGAAATTTTCGAACCCCATCGTTCACCGGCTCTGTGTACAGTGGAGCAGCCTCCGCGCGCTCTGCCGCGCGAGTGCCTCCTTAGCTCAGATGGCCAGAGCAACGCACTTGTAATGCGTAGGTCGTCGGTTCGAATCCGACAGGGGGCTCAAGGAAAACGGCCCCCTGGCCTTCGAAAGCCAGGGGGCCGTTGACGTTCCCGCTGGGATCAGGTGCGGTTGGCGCTGGAGCGGCCGAAGAACTCGATCTCCGCGATGGCGACCTGCTTGTTGGCGGAGGCCGCGTGGGCCGACTCGATGGTGAAGCGGACCTTGGTGACCTCGCCGACGCGGAACGGGCGGCGCTGTCCGCCCGCGCCCTGGTCCAGGGTGATGTCGCGGGTCTTGGTCGTGCCGTCCTTCATGGTGATCGTCGCGTTCACCCGGTGCGGCAGGGCCGATTCGGTGAGCTTGTCGGCCTTGGTGGAGGTGCCCGGAGTGATGATCAGGTCCAGGAGGCGGGTCGGCTCGGTGAAGTGCACCTCGACCCACTGGCCCTGGCCGGACTCCGAGACGCCCGGGCCCCACCAGGTGTTGCTCCGCTTGTCGATGAGGAGCTCGGGATTGTGTCCGGTGAAGGAACGTGAGGCCGTGATCCGGTCGGGAGAGACCGGGGCGCGCTTGGCGAAGTGGTCGCGGGTGGCCTGGATGCCGTCGGGGATGTAGACGAAGCCGAGGACCACCAGGGTGATGACGACGAGGACGGTGATCCAGGTGCCGATGCGGTCGAAGACGCGGCGCAGGCGGGGGCGGTCGCCCGCCCAGGGGGTCTCGCTGCGCCGGCCGCCGAAGAGGCGGCGCCACCAGGGGGCGGGTGCGGTGGTGTGCTCGTCGGTGCGGTCCAGGGGCATCGCGCAGCGCGCGCAGTAGTGGCGGTCGGGACGGTTGGGCGTGGAACACCACGGGCACGGCGGGCCGTTGGCGATGTCCGGCTGGTGGGCGGGGGCGCGGACCTGCGGCCGGTCGGCGTCGGGGCGGCCGGGCAGGACGGGGGCGACGGCGGGGGGCGGGGTCGGGCCCTGGGCCTCCGGTTCGGCGACGGGGACGAGGAGGGAGCGGGCCCGGTCGGACATCGTGTCGGTGAGGGCGTTCGGGGGCGGAGCGGACGCCATGGGGGTGGTGGGGGCGGTCTCGTCGGCGCCCGGAGCGCGGCCAGGGGTGGAGGCGGAGGCGGGAGCGGCGGGTGCGCTGCCCGCGCCGCCCGCTCCGGTGGTCCCGGCAGACCCGGGTGTTCCGGATGCCGCGGCGGCTCCCGCGGCTCCCGCGGCTCCCGCGGCACCCCCGGCTACGGCGGCGCCCCCGGCACTCCACGCACCGTCGGTGTCGCGACGTGCCGCGTCGGTCCCGGCCGTCCCGGCCGTCCCGCCGGGCCCGGAGGCGTCCGCCGGGTGGCGCGGGTTGGGCACCCACGGGGTCTCCGCGGTGTCGTCGTCCGATCCGCCGGTGGCGGCGGGCGCCGGGCGGTCGTGCCGGGCGGGGGGCACGCCCGTGCCGCCGGGGCCGGGGCGGGCGAAGGCGTCCCAGCCGGGGTTCTGGTCGGCCGAGGAGGCCGCGGGCTGCGTGGTGCGGGCGCCGGACTGGTCCCAGCGGAGTACGGCGCCGCACGCGTCGCAGAAGGACTGGCCCGGTTCCGCGCGGGTTCCGCACTCGGCGCAGTTCTGCGTGGTCATCTCTCCGGGGTCCTTTCGGAGGCGGTCACTTCGACCGTGTAGGGCATGTGAGCGGGGCGGGCGGCGGCGACGAGGGCGGCCAGCCGATGGGTGTCGGCCGGGGTCGGGTCGGGCAGCCGGAGGGCGACGTGCAGACGGGGGCGGGGTCTGCCGGGGAACGGGCCGAGGGGGCGGGCGTTCCATTCGGCACCGCCGCTCTCGGTGATGTCGGGTTCGACGCCGAACGCGAGCAGTACGGCCTCGGACAGGCCCTGCCGGGTGCCGCGTACGCGGTGCAGCCGGGCGGCGGCGGCCACGGCGGCGCGCAGCCGGTCCTCGGGTTCCGTGCCGTCGGTCTCGGCGCCGACCCAGGTGCCGAGCCACTGGGCGAAGTCGGCCGGGGTGAGGGCGGGGTCGAAGTAGGTGTCCAGGCAGTCCAGGACGCTCAGGATGGGGGCGATGACGTCGTCGAGTCCGCCGACGAACCGCTGGGCCAGGTCGTCGTCGGCGAAGACGGCCGGGAGCAGGGTGCTGATGGGCAGCGAGGAGCCGAGTCCGTCGACGGAACCCCGGTACGTCGTGGCCGTCACGCGCCGTCCCCGATCACTCGGACGCGGTGGTCGAAGGAGAAGACCAGCGCGGGCGGTTGCAGGTCGATGCGGTCGGTGGGGTCGCCGCGCTTGCCGGTGAGGGGGTCGGCGGGGTGCAGGACGACCTCGTCGACGAGTTCGACGCCGGGCACGCGCTGGAGCACGGCGAAGACCTCACCGGTCTGCACGGGGCGCCCGAAGGGCCAGCCCTTGCCGTCGGCGCCGCCGGTGAGCGGGTCGAGGTGGCGGTAGAGGGCGTCGTGGGTCTGGCGGCGTACGCGGTCGGCGTCGACGCCGCGGAAGGCGTGGACGGTGGCGACGACGGTGACGCCCTGGTAGTAGGGCGGGCCGACGGCGAGGCGGGTGCCGATGAGGCGGCGTTCGTCGAGGTGGCGGGTGATGCGGCTCAGGAGGGCGTCGCCGGGGACGAGCTGTTCGAAGCGGAGCCGGCCGCCGGGGTCGGGGACGGCCTGGGGGACGACGAGGACGCGGACGGCGTGGGCGCCGTATTCGTTCTCCTCGCCCTCCAGGCAGGTGATGCGGGCGGTCTCGGGGGCGGCGTGGCGGGCGAGTTCCTCGTAGTCGCGCAGGGTGACGGCGCGTTCCTGGGCGCGCAGCGTGATCGGCGCCCGGAGCTTCGCCTCCTCGACGGTCTCGCCGTCCACGCCGCCGCGGGCGGCCTCGCGGTTGACGACCTCGGAGACGTACGGGATGGAGGTGCGCAGCACCTGTACGGCGCCGCGGGCCACGTTGCCGGCCCTGCCCCCGCCGGTGCGGTAGCGGCGGGCGCGGATGACGGCGCCCTTGGGGGCGACGGTGCCGTACTGGCGCAGGGTGCCGTCGGGTTCGCGGACGGCGGGGCCGAAGGCGATCTCGCCGGTGGCGGCGTCCAGGGTGATGTGGTGGTCGTCGGGGCGGGAGCCCGCGAAGTGCGGGACGACCTGCCAGTCCTGCCAGCCGCCGTCACCGGCGGCGGTCTGGAGGATGACGGGCGGGTCGTCGGCGACGACGGGGGCGTGTTCGAGCGTCAGCCGCTGGCCGGGCAGGCCGGTGGACTCGCCGAGGGCCTCGTCGTACACGGTCTCGGCGTGGACGGTGCCGGTGGTGCCGCCGATGGTGTAGGCCTCGGCGGAGCGGATGGTCGGCGAGGTGGTGTAGAAGGGCTGGCCGGGCAGCGGTTCGGTGACGCGGCAGCGGATCCAGCCGGCCTCGTGGCCGCCGTTGCGGGACAGGACGTGGCCGCCGGGGACGTGCAGCACGATGTCGCCGGGGCGGTTGAGGCCACCGGTGCCGTCGCGGTCGATCTCGCAGGGCTGCCAGCCGTCCTCGGTCCAGGCCTCCCAGACCAGCGGCGGCTGGCGGGGGTCGACGCCGACGCCGTCGACGCGGCTGTCGAGTTCGAGGGCGAGCGCGCAGTGCGGGGTGGCGGCGGTGAGGCCGATGAGCATGCAGTCGCCGGGGCCGGGCGCCTCGGCGAAGCACATCACGTCCTTGCTCTCGGCGAGGTCCGTGGTGCGGTCGGTGACGGGCTCGCCGCGGTGCTGCACGACCAGGTGGCCGAGCGAGCACGGGACGATGTTCAGGTCGCGCTCGGTGGCGAAGACGACGGCCTCGTCGCGTTCGGTGCGCAGGGTGGCGACCTCGGTGCCGACCGGGACCAGGATCGTGTCCTCCTGCGGCGCGGACAGCCAGAAGGTGACGTCCGTACGGGCGGCGGAGGGCGGGAAGAGGGTGATGCCGACCAGGTCGAGGAAGGCGAGGTGGTTCTTCTCCGGCACCCGGTTGAGGCGGTAGACGATCTGGTCGGCCATGTGGGCGAGCGTCTCGACGAGCGTGATGCCGGGGTCGGAGACGTTGTGGTCGGTCCACTCCGGGGCGCGCTGCTGGATGTAACGCTTGGCGTCGTCGACGAACTGCTGGAAGCGCCGGTCGTCGAGGTTGGGGGAGGGCAGGGGCATCAGCGGTCGCTTTCGGAAGAGCCCGGGAGGCCGGCGGGACCGTCGGGGAGGTCCGGCTCGTCGTGGGAGGGGATGACGTAGAACGGGAAGACGAGGCTGCGCGGGTTGTTGGTGCCGCGGATCGAGTAGCGGACGTCGATGTACAGGACGTTCTGGCCTTCGCCGGTGGAGACCTCGACGTCGTGGACCTCGATGCGCGGCTCCCAGCGGTCCAGGCTGACGTACACCTCGTGCTGGATGCGGCCGGCGGTCTGCTCGTTGACCGGGGCGAAGACCAGGTCGTGGATGGCGCAGCCGAACTCCGGCCGCATCGGCCGCTCGCCGGGAGCGGTGGCGAGGACGAGCCGCATGGCCTCCTCCACCTCCTGCTCGCCGCTGACGAGGGCGATCCCGCCGGTGGGCCCGATGCGCATGGGGAACGCCCAGCCGGAGCCGACGAACTGCTCGGCCATCAGAGAACCGCCCTTGTCGTGTGGAGAGTCTTCGGTGCCGCTGTCATGGCAGTGGGTACGGCTTGTTGTTGACCAGGACCACGCCCTGGAGCATGAGGGTCGCCGCGCGGATACCGACGTTGGCGATGGAGTTGACCTGGAGGGTGCCACCGGAGGAGATCATGGTGGCGCCCAGGGCCTTGAGGTTGAGCGCGCCCATCGCGTCGACGGTGACGGCGCCGGTCAGCGACTTGACGTTGACGATGCCGCGGCCCTGGATGTCGAGCATCCCGCCGCTCTTGATGCTGAGTCTGCGCCCGGCGCTGAGGCTGAGGTCCGTTCCCGCGTCGATCGACACCGAACGGCTGCCGGTGATGCTGACGGTGCCCTTGCTGTCGACGGTGATCTCGGTCTTGGTGCGGTCGAGGTTGATGGTCAGCTTGTCGTTGCCGCTGGCGATCCGGACGCCCTGCTTGCGCCCGCCGGTCCGCTGGCTGAGCAGGTCGACGCGGTTGCCCTGACGGTCGGACAGGGTGTGCCGGGTGGCCTGCTTCTTCAGGCCGTCGTGCAGGGGCACGTCGTTCACCTTGGTCGGCACGTCCCGGCCGTTGTAGAGCCCGCCGATCACGAACGGGTGGTCGAGGGCGCCCCGGTCGAAGGCGACCAGCACCTCGTCGCCGACGTCCATGGGGAAGACGCCGCCGCCGCCCACGCCGCCCATCTGCACGCTGCGCGCCCAGTCGCTGACGTAGGTGTCGTCCAGCCACGGGAACTGCAGCTTGACCCTGCCCTGCTTGAGGGGGTCCTGCACGTCGGTGACGATGGCGTTGGCGACGCTGGGCAGCCGGGCGGCGCTCGCCGGGTCGGTGCCGCCGCTGCCGCCCGAGGCCAGCCCGTACAGGGAACGCCACTGGCGTCCGCTGACGTTGATCCAGGACTCGTAGGCCTTGCCGTCGCCGAAGTGGTGGCGTACCGAGGTGACGGTGTACTTGCCCTCGAAGGGCTTGCCGACGTCGCTGAGCGCGACCGGCACGCCGGGCCGCAGGTCGGGGCTGCCGTAGACGGCGACCTCCAGTTCGGCGAAGGAGGACGTGACGTCGGCGGCGAGGGCCTTCGCGGCGTGCTGGACCTCGTCCTGCTTGTCGTAGGGGTTGGCGGTCTCGACGAGCTTGGCGGCCTTGAACTTGCCGGCGGCCTCCCCGGGCGTGGAGCCGATGGTGATGCCCGGGTCGGTCTGGGCCGGCGCGATCTCGGTGATCTTCTTCTTGGTGGTGACGTTCCAGCCGCGCGACTCGACCTTGCCGACCTGGTCGGCGGCGGTCACCGCGGCCCGCAGCCGCAGGATGTCGTGGCCGGCCTGGAGCACGAAGGCGCTCTCCTCGCCCTTGGTCTTCGGGGAGGGCGCGCCGGCGGACGGGTTCGCCGTGACGAACCGGAACTTCCCCTTGGCGTCCACGTACATCACCACGTTGTTCTCGTCGGCGAGCCGTGAGAGGAAGTCCCAGTCGGTCACGTTGGACTGGCTGATGAACCCGTACATGCCCTTCGTCGGCTGGATCCTGCCGATGGACAGGCCGTCCATCGCGGCGAGTTTGCGGGCGATGTCGGAGGCCTTCTGGTTGCGGTACGCGGCCACCCGGCGCTGGCGCATCAGGCGGTGCCCGAAGTCGTAGCCGCGGATCACGGTGAAGCTGCCGGTGCCGTCGTAGTCGACCTCCATGGCGGTGACCTCGCCGGTCAGCAGCGGTTTGCCGACGCCCTGGCCGTCGGCGACCGGCGTGATGACCACCCTGGTGCCGAACTTCACGGCCAGCTTGTCGAGGACCAGGTGGTAGGGGTCGCGGAAGGTGAGCCGGAAGGCCGCGGGCACGCCGACGCCCTGGTCGACCCAGCCCTCGACGAGCATCGGTGCGATGTCGTCGGGCAGCTTCGCGGAGCCGATCCGCACCTCGACGATGCTGGAGAACGCGGGGCGCACCATCAGTGAGGCACCTCCTCGGCGGCCGGCAGGATGAGTTCGGTGCCGTTCGTCAGGCGGGACGGGTCGTCGATGCCGTTGGCCTCGGCGATCGCCCGCCAGGAGTTGGCGCTGCCGTACTCGCGCCAGGCCAGCGACTCGAGCGAGTCGCCGGCGACGACCCGGTGCACGCGCCGCGCGGTGAGCGCGCCGGAGGTCGGGTTCTGCCCGCGGGTCGGGCCGGGGATCTCGACCAGATGCACCTGGCAGGTGGCGCGGATGGGGACGCCGGTGGTGCTGAAGAGCGTGTACGAGGCCTCGACGGACGCCACGTAGGCGGTGAACCGGGCCGTGGAGAACGACCCCCACTCGAAGACCACCCAGGGCGGCGACGGCTGCTTGGCGGACAGGCTGTTGGAGGTCACCTCGCAGCAGGTGAGCAGGGACTCGACCTTCTTCATCACCGTGTTGCCGGTGGGCCTCATGGAGGAGTCCAGGAAGATCTCCAGGGTCATCTCCCGCGGCTCGGCGCCCATGAACTGCGGCTTCGCGGCCTTGCGCACGGCCGCCGTCGGCGTCGCCTTCCACTGGGTCCGCTGGGTGAGGGACAGCTGGGCCGGGTTGAACTCGAAGTCGAACGTACGCAGTAGCGCACCGGGTGTGGTGGTCGTGCCGGTGGGGGGCTCGTGGATCGCGAGGTTGGCGCGTACGAGGCTCTTGCCGGCGCCCTTGCTGCCTTTGGCCATGGGTGTTCCTCTCTGCTCTGTGGCGCCGTCAGTCCGTGAATCCGTGGTGGGTGATCTCCAGGACCTCCGTGGCCACGGCCGGGCTGTTGGGGTCGAGGCTGGGCCCTTGCCAGCTGACGGGCAGTACGTCGATCAGTCCCCAGCGGGCGACCAGCGACCCGTCCGCGCGCAGGGCCGAGATCTGCGCGGTGGGCCGGTTGATCCCGGTCTGGATGGAGGAGATCCACTTGGCGACCTTCGCCGTGTCCGGGGTGAGGGGGCGGGTCAGCCGGATGTTGGAGAAGGAGACGCGGGTGGGCAGCTGCCACACGAACCCGTTGTTGCCGCCCTCCTGGCGCTGCTCGATCTCCACCTGGGACGACAGGCCGTCGCACCCGTTCCAGTAGCCGAGGCTCTCGCCGTCGATGGTGAGGGTGAACCAGATCGTGGAGCCCGGGTCCTGGCGGGGCATCGGGGGTGGGCCTTTCTGTCGGGTGTGCCGTGGCGGCTCGGCTTGCGTCGGCGTCGGCGGCGGTGGCGGTGGGCCGGTCGGGGTGTGGCCGGCCGGGAGGGGACCGGTCAGCGGGGATCGCGGAGTCTGCCGATCCGTTCGCGATCCATCCGCAGGTCGGTGCGGACGAGGCGGGTGACGCGGCCGATGATCCGGTGCACCAGCTCGTCGAGCTGGAAGTCGGTCAGTTCGCGCGGGTCGAACCCGCCGTCCGGGACCGCCGTGTACGCGGGCGGCGGGTCGGCAGGCGCCGCGCCCGAGGAGGCGGCCACGGCCGTGTACGGGGGCGGGCCGCCGGGCGGGGACGCGCTGTACGCGGGCGGCGGGTCGGCCGGGGGGCCGGACGGCGGGTCGGCCGGCGGGGTGTGCTGCGAGGACGACGAGTGCCGGAAGCGGCTGAGGCTGGAAGCCACCGTGGACGCCGCCGCCGCGGCGAGGGCACCGGTGGTGCGGCCGCGGCCGAACACGCGCTGCACGGGGAGCTCGGGCGTCGTCTGCGCGGGCGCCGCCGCCGGTGCGCCGGCGGCCGGGAGCGGGGCGGGCGGCGCCGGCCGGGGCGGAGTGAGGGGGGCCACCGGGAGCGCGGTCCGGGTGGCGGTGGCGCCGGGGGGCGCGGGCCGGCGCAGAGGTACGGCGGCCCTGGTGGACGCGGGCGGGGTGGCGTGGGCGCGCTGGACGGGGGGCGCGGAGGGCGCGGGGAGTGCAGGGGGCGCGGGAGTGGGGCCGCCGGGGGTGGGGCCGCCGAGGGTGGGGGAGGCCTGCGCGAGGGACGGCGCGAGAACGGCCGCTCCGGGGAACGCCGGGGGCGACGAGGCCGCGGCGGGGGAGGGCGGTGTGGGGGCGAGGGGCGGTGCCGAGGGGGCGGCGGCCTGGGCGGTGGCCCGTTGGACCGGCGGGGGCGTACGTCCCTCGGTGCGGGGGGCGTCGGGGGCCGGGGTCCGGGCCGTCAGCGGCGCGGTGCCGGCCGGCGCAGTGGCCAGGGGAGCGCCGAGCGGGGAACGGCGAGGGGCCGGGGTGGCCGGTGCCGGGCCGGCGGCGGGGGATGCCTGCGGGGTGGCCTCGGGGCCCGTGTTCGGGCGTACGGCGGTGACCGGCCTGGAGACGGGGGCGCCGAGGCCGACGCGGGGCGCCGTGGCGCTGCGCTGCACCGGACGTGCCGGGGCGGGGGTGGCCGCCTTCTTGGTGAGGGGTACGGCGGCCGGGCCGGCCGGTCCCGCCGGTTCGGCGGGCGCCGGGAGGGACCGTTGGACGAGGGGCGGCGCGGACGTGACGGGCGGGTCGGACGGGGCGGGGGCGACGTAGGTGTCGCGGGTGTCGCGGGTGGCGTGGTGAGCGGCAGGCGTCGGCCCGGCCGCGGGTGTGTTCGGCGCAGCGGCGGACCGGTCCGTGGCGCGCTGAACCGGCGGCGGCGTCGTGTGCGAGGTGACGGCGGCGGGGCCGACGGGGCCGGCGGAACTGGAAGGCGAGCGCGGTGCCGTGCCGGGCGTCGTCGGGTCGGCGGCGTCGGGGGCGCGGCGGACCGGCGCGGGATGCGCGGGCTGCGGTGCCTTCGGTCGGACGGGGGCTGCCGCCTGCCGCTGGACGGGGGGCCGCGCACCGCTGTGGGCGGAGGGCTGCGTACCGCTCGGGGCAGGGGACTGCGCGCCGCTCGGGGCAGGGGACTGCGCGCCGCGTGGGGCGACGGGACGGCCGGTGGCCGCGGGGGAACGGTTCGCCGACGGGGGAGGTGTCGCGGACCTCTGTACGCCGGTCGCCGCGCCGGCGTCGCCGGAGGGAGTGTTTCCGCGGGCGCCCGCGTGCCGCCCCTGCCCCGCGGGGCCGCCCGACGGCAGGTCGGTGCCGGCCGGCCGGGACGCGGTGGGCCGTCCTTCGCCGCTGCCGCTGCCGGATCCCTGCGCGGGGCTGGTCCGTGCCACGGCGCGTCGTACCGGCGGGGTGCCGGGTGTCGCACCGGTTCCGGAGGCGCTGCCGCGGCTGTCGTCGCGTGCGCCGGAGGCCGCTGCGGCGCGGTCGGTGCGGGCGGTCGCCCGCTGCACCGGGGCGCCGGTCGTCGCGCCGCCGTCAGGTGCGGACGCCGCTCGCACGGCGGGAACGGCGGGCTGGTCGCGCGGGGGCACGGCCCGTTGGACGGGCGCGCCGGCCGTGCTGTCGCCGACCGGGGGAGCCGGCTGTCCGGCGGGCGGTACGGCCTTTGACGACGGTGACGCCGAGGGTGTCGCCGTGCTGCCGGTGCGCGGGGTGCCGCCGGCGGGCCGGGACGCCGCCCGCTGCACCGGGAGGCCGGTCGTGCCGCTGTCGGCCGGGGCGGCCGGGGCGGCCGTCCGGTCGGTGGCGGGGCCGGCCTTGGGCGTGGGGGTGGGTGCCGGGGCCGGGGTGGTGCCGGGGGCGGCGGCGGGGGTGGAGCCGGTGGAGGGCCGGGACTCCGCCCGCTGTACCGGGGGGTCGCCCGCCGCACCGGCCGGTGCGGGGCCGGGCTGCGGCACGGCGCCTCGCACTGGCGTGCCGGTCGTCGTGTCGCTGCCGGGTGCGGACGCCGTCCGGCTGCCGGGCCGGGAGGTGGCGGGCCCGGGGTCGGCGCGGGTGGCGGAATCCGGGCCGGGGTGCTGCGGCACCGCCCGCTGCACGGGGGCGCCGGGCGTCGTGGCCTGCGGCGGGGTGGCCCGGCGTCCGCCGGTGGGAGCGGCCCCGTGGGCGGGACCGGTGCGGGTGCTCGGAGCCGGACCCGACTGCGGTACGGCGCGTTGTGCCGGAGCAGCGGGGGCCGCGTCGGCGTTCGCCGCGGGAGCCGTCCGCCCGCCGGTCCGCGGTACGGCGCGCTGTACGGGTGTGCTGGGTGCCGGGGCGTCGCCCGGCGCGGGCGTCGTCCGGGTGTCGGGTTGCGGCACCGCTCGCTGGGCCGGCGTGCCGGAGGCCGTACCGCTGCTCACCGTGGGTGAGGTCCGGCCGTCGGCCCGGGGCACGGCGCGCTGGACCGGCGTACCGGTCGCCGCGCCGTCGCCGGAGCCGGATGGTGCGGGGGAGCCGCCCCGGGCACCGGCGGCAGGCGCGGCACCGGGGCCGGGCACCGCTCGCTGCACCGGGAGGCCTGCCGGGGCGTCGGTGGCCGTCGGCCGGTGCTGGTGCGGGCGTACGGCCCGTTGCACCGGGGCGTCGGCGGATGCCGCGGGTGCGGCCGCTCCGTCACCGGACGGGCGGCTCGGGGAGGTGCCCCGGGGGTGCGCCGAGCCGGGGTCCCCGCGGTCACCGTCCGACGACGACGGCGCCGTACCCGACGACGACGGCGCCGTACCCGAGGAGGCGGGCCCGGCGTCCGAGGACCGGCGGGTCGCGGGCAGGGCCCGGCGCTGCACGGCCGACGGCCCGGACGGGGCCTTGGTCAGCGGGTTCCGGGGGCGGGGCGGGGCGGGCGGCACCGGTGTCACGCGGACGCCGCGGGACGCGCGGGGCGCCGGTGTGCTCGCCGGAGCCGCGGACGACGCCGGCCCGGCGGAGTACGACCGCTGCACCGGCGTCGCCGGGAGGGCGGACGCCGGTGCGGGCGTGGCGGCCGGACCCGTCCGCGTGTCCGGCGCGGAAGCCGTGGGCGCGGGCGCGGGCATGGTCGTGGGCGCGGGCATGGTCGTGGGCGACGGGGTCGGCCCGGATATCGCCCGCAGTGGTGCGACCGGCATCCGCTGTACCGCGGGGGCGCCGGGCGGGGACGCCGACGGCAGCGCCTGCGCGGGACGTTCGGGACCCGCCGGGCGGGCCGGCGTGCCGAGCGCGCCGGACAGCATGCTGTCGCCCGATGCCGGGTTCAGTACCGCGGGGGACGGCGTCCCCGTGAACGACGGGTTCTGCCACGTCGGCAGCCGTCCTCCGAACCCGGCGTCCGCGACACCGGCGGGTGAGGTGCCCGTCGCCCGCTGGATCGGCGGCAGGCCCGCCCAGGCGGCGACGGCCACGGGCGGCGCGGGGTCGGGCGTGGTACGTGCCGCACCTTCGCCCCCGCCCCCCGCCGGGCCCGGGGCCTCGGCCGGGGGCGTCTGCCGCCCCCCGCCGGTGCCGTCATGGCGTCCCCGCAGCCGGTCCAGGAATCCCACCGATCAGCCCTCCGCCGTGCCACGCGTCACGAGCGACGCGATCTGGTCCGTGTACCGGCGGCGGTCCTGGTGTTCCAGGTCCAGGATCGCCTCCAGGCTCCAGTGGAAGTGGTAGGCGACGTACGCGATCTCCTCGTGCAGCCGGTCGGTCGCGTACGTCACGATTCCCCCAGGCGGCTCCCGCCGAGTTCCACCTCGAAAGGCTCCGTGCAGTGCGGGCACTGCACGGCCGCGCGGGTGTGGCCCTCCGCGTTGATCTGGCGGTAGAAGTCCTGCAGGAACGCCAGGTCGGAGGCGAACATGTTCTCCACGATCCCGTCGTGCACCATCGCCAGCGTGCCCAGCCGGGTGATGACCCGGCCGAGCAGCACCACCGACAGGTACGCCGGGTTCTCCTGGACCCGCACGTCGCGCAGCGGGATCAGCTCGTCCCGTGCCGTCGACAGGCGCATCACACCGTCCCGGTGGACCGTGCCCGAGTCGTCGACGTACCCGCGCGGCAGCTCGAAGGCGAACTCGGTCTGCAACCGCTGCCGCGGTGCCACGTCGACGGGCGGGCCGGCCGGAGGACCGGCCGGTGTCTCCGCCGGAGCGGCGGCGGGAGCCGAACGGGGGAAGTCCGCTCCCGCCGCCGCGGTCTGGGGGGCCGGGGCTGACGCCCCGGCAGCCGAACGCCGCATTACTCGATGACCAGCTCTTCGAAGACGATGGTCACGGTCTCGGAGAGCTGGGAGGCCTCGCCGGCCTTGAGCGCGCTGGCGTCGATCTTGCTGCACCAGGCGTTGCGCATGTTGTAACGCTTCACCGGGTTGTTCTGGTAATCCATCATGATGATGGAGGCGTTCTTACGGGCCGTGCTCATCTGACCGGCGATCGAGTCGTTGATCCACGACGTGAACGCCGGGGACTGGGTCATGCCGCGCACGACGGTGCACTGCCCGTCCTTCTGCGTACCCGGCAGGAGGCTGACCTCCGGCTTGCCCGCCTGGGTGTTCTGGTAACTCTTGATGACGTCCTGCTCGATGCTGAGGCCGTTGACCTCCGCGAGGTACTCGACCATCACGCCGTCGATCTGGAGGCCGAAATTATGTGAAGTAAGGGAGTCACCGGGGCTGAGACTCATGTGTTCTCTGTCCTTCTGAGGCGTTTTGGCGGTTGCGTACGAGGTTGCCTACGAAGAGGCGTGCGGGCGCTACGGGCGCAGGCGCGGGGCCTACTCCTCCAGCTCCCCGCTGCCGCTGGAGAACTGGGCCAGCCGGAAGATCACGAACTCGGCGGGCTTGACCGGGGCGATGCCGATCTCGCAGATCACCCGGCCGAGGTCGACCGACTCCGGCGGGTTGGTCTCCTCGTCGCACTTGACGTAGTACGCCTCCTCGGGGCGGGCGCCGAACAGGGCACCGCTGCGCCACTCGTTGACGAGGAACGCGGAGACGTTGCGCCGGATGCGGGCCCAGAGGTTGTGGTCGTTCGGCTCGAACACCACCCACTGGGTGCCGAGCAGGATCGACTCCTCCAGGTAGTTGAAGTACCGGCGGATGTTCAGGTAGCGCCAGGCCGGGTCGGAGGACAGGGTGCGGGCGCCCCAGACGCGGATGCCGCGGCCCGGGAAGGAGCGGATGCAGTTCACGCCGATCGGGTTGAGCAGGTCCTGCTCGCCGCGGGTGATCTGGAGTTCGAGGTCGACGGCGCCGCGGACGACCTCGTTCGCGGGGGCCTTGTGCACGCCGCGCTCGGAGTCGTTGCGGGCCCAGATGCCGGCGACGTGGCCGCTCGGCGGGACCAGGCGGGACTGGCCGCTGGCCGGGTCGAAGGACTTGACCCAGGGGTAGTACAGGGCCGCGTACTTGGAGTCGTAACCGGCCGTCTCCTGGCGCCAGACGCGGATCTGACGGGCGTTCTGGTTCGGCGGCGGGTCGATGATGGCGACGCGGTCGCCCATCAGCTCGCAGTGGGCGATGAGACCGAGCTGGACGGCCTTGACGGCCTCCAGGTCGATCGCGCCGCGCTGGTAGGCGGCCATCAGGTCGGGCACCGCGACCATGGAGATCTCGTCGATGGCCTCCAGGCCGCCGAAACCGGTGCGGTCCGCGGAGTCGCCGAGGTACTGGGCCGGCCCGGGGTGCGCGGCGCTCCGGTCCTGCCCGGCCGGTACGGCGGGGGCGGCGGCCGGCGGCGCGGGCAGCGTCAGGGTCTGGTTCTCCGGGCGGGCCAGCTGCGCGGACGGCGCGGCCTCCGTCACGGTGATGAGCTTGGAGCGCTCCTTGACCTGGGTGACGACGTAGGAGCGGTTGCCCTTCTTGGCGCTCACGTCGAACGTCTCGACCGGCTTGTCGCCGTCCTTGACGATCAGCTTGAAGCGCTCGGCGGGGCCCTCGCCCTCGGGGTCGGCGACCTCGACGGTCAGCGGGCCGTTCTGGCCGGCGCCGGTGGCCGTCACGGCGAAGGTGCCGAGCTGCCTGGGCTCGGCGGCGGGGAGGGCGGCCGGGGCGGCGGAACCCGTCACCGCGGCGGGGGCGGAGCCCGTGTCCACGGCGTCGCCGGAGGCGTCCTCGGGCGAGCCGCCGACCCGGACGACGTAGGCGGCGGAGCCCCCGTTGTTGAAGAACCCGTAGACGGAGTGCGCGAGGTAGTACCCGCCGGTGAAGTCACCGAAGGCCGCGACGTACTGCGTCCAGTTGGTCACCAGCGTGGGCTCGTTCAGCGGGCCGGTGGGCGCGAGCCCGACGAAGGCCGCCACCGAGGTGCCCACTCCCTCGATCGGGCGCGAGCCGCTGGCCACCTCCTCGACGTAGACGCCGGGCGACAGGTAGGACGGCATGCTCTGCTCTCCTCGGGGTACGAGACAGGACGCCCCTCAGCCTCGCGCGCGCGTCCGCGCCGGCGAAACGTCCTCGGGTGCCGGAGTGGGGGCATGTCCGCTGCCCCTGGTCGTGCCCGTTGGGGCAGACTCCTCGTCCTTCTCTGGTGGACGGCTGCCGTTTCTGGTTCAACAGCGGGTGTTGGGTATCAGTTCGCCAGGATGACACCTCGTGGCCATGTCCGGACCGGGTGAGCCGTCCAGCCGCGCCGGGGCGCGGCACCGCGGGGGAGGGAACGGTGACGGAACCGGCCGCGGTCGTGGTCGCCGTTCAGGGATGCGGGCGCGCGACACGGGACGGGCCGGGGACGGATCGGGGGACGGGCCGGGGCCGGCGCGGGCGCGGCGGGTCACGGCCCGTGGTGCCGGCCGCCGCGGTCCGCGCGAGCGGCGTGCGCCGGCCGGAGCCGTCCGCCGGCCTCAGCCGTGCGGCAGCCGGGGCACGGAGCCCTCGGGGTGGCCGCCGGTTCCACGGCGTCCTCGGTGCCGCAACGGGGTGCCGGCCATCCGGCGCCCTGCCGGGACCACGGCTGCCGGCCGCCTGGTGAGAGGCCGCAGGCCGGTCCGGTCCTTCAGCCGGTCCCTTAGGAGGAGTCACCCGTGTTGGACCGCTCGCACGAAACGCAGACACGCCGCGCCGCCGATCCGGCTCGGCGCCGCCCTCAGCGGCCGCAGCCCGCGCTGGCCTCCTTGCAGGCCAGCGCGGGAAACAGAGCCGTCACCGCAGCGATCCAGCGCGCGTCGAGTGCTCCCACCCGGGAGGCGGAGGCCGCGGCGGCGGAGCGGCGCCGGCGGGCGGAGCTGGCGGCCGCGGCGGCGGAGCGGCGCCGGCAGCCGGGAGCGGCGGGCGCGGCGGCGCAGCAGCGGCCGCAGGCGGAGGAGGCTGCGGCGGCGGGACCCCGGGAGGAGGGGGCCGCGGCGGCGGAGCGGCGCCGGCGGGCGGAGCTGGCGGCCGCGGCGGCGGAGAAGCGCCGGGAGCCGGAAGCGGCGGGCGCGGAGGTTGCGGCGGAGGCCCGGCAGAGCAGCGGGGCACGGAGCCTGTTCGGTGCCCGGGACAAGCTCAAGGAGGCCACCGGGAAGCTCACGCAGATCCTCGGCACCTCCAAAGCCGACAAGTCCAAGAAGGTCCTCGACGTGCCCGACACGATGGCCACCCGCATCAACGGGCCGACGGAGGGGGGTGTCCGGTCGCACGGGCTGGCCACGTCGAACGCCGGTCAGGTGCAGGACACCGCGATCCAGGGACAGGTCGGCTCCGGGATCAACCTCGTGACCGACTCCCTGGGGCTCTTCAACGACCTGCGCGCCCTGGCGGCCGGGTTCAAGGGCCGCAACGCCACGGGGCCGGAGTCCCACAAGCCCAGGAAGGACGTGAACGGCAAGCCTCTCGGCGCGGCGCAGAACACCGCCATGGTCGTCGGAGACGTCGGGAGCGTGGGCAACGCCGCGGCGAGGAACGCCGGCCAGCTGGGCGGGGTGACCGCCCTCGCGGAGATGACCGGCGGTGCCACCGTGGTCTTCTCCGTGCTGATCGCCACCCGTGACGCCGCCGCCATCTGGAAGACCTACCACAAGGACCGCGCACTCAAGGGAATGGTCCAGGAAGCCCCCGGCGAGGCTCCGGAGGCCGCGGGGCGGCTCCAGGAGGTGCTCGACCGGCTGGGGCAGGCGCAGGAGGGACTGGACCGGGTCAAGGCCCTGCCGCCCCGCCGGCTGCTCCATCTCGCCGCCGCGAGGGAGGAGGACATGGCGAAGTTCGCCCGGCAGGTCAACGGCTTCACGAACCAACTCCACGCCCACCTCGCCGAAGTGGGCCGGTACGCGCGGCACAAGCAGCACACCAAGGTGGGCAAGCGCATCGCCAACCTGGGGGGCAACTCGGTGCGTACCGCCGGCGGCGGGCTGGCGATCGCGGCCGCAGCCGGGGCGGTCAGCGGTCCGGCCGCACCCGCCGTGGCCGGCGTGGCAGCGGCGTTCCTGCTCGGCAACGCCGTCTACAAGGGATCCAGGGCGGGCAGCAACCGGTACGAGGAGGCGCGCCACCCCGACCGGTGGGCCCGGCCCACCCTGGCCCAGGGCGAGACGCGGATGCCCGAGGCCCCGTCGGCCGACGGCGCCCCACGGGGCGACGCGCTGAAGGAGTTCTTCAAGGTGACGAAATCCGTCAAGCAGGGCAAGCGTCACTTCATGGCGCAGCAGCTCTACGCGCTCGCCGCCGGACCGGACGTCCCCGTGGGCAAGAGCGTTCCCGCCGAGATCCGTACACCGGCACGTGCGCTGCTCGTGGTCCTCAAGGCCGGCCCGGTCCAGCACAGGCTGTCGCAGCAGGAGTGGGAGGAGTCGCTCAACAAGCCCGAACTGCAGAGCGCCTGGGAGAAGGAGATCACCAACCAGCTCTCCTCGGCCTGACCGCCACCGCCACCGCCACCGCCGCGGCCGGCTGGCGACGCCCCGTCGAGGGCACGCCGGTCCGCGCCTGACCGGCACCGCCGCGGCCGGCCGGCGACACCCCGCCGAGGACACGCCGGTCCGCGCCTGACCGGCACCGCCGCGGCCGGCCGGCGACGCCCCGCCGAGGGCACGCCGGTCCGCGCCTGACCGGCACCGCCGCGGCCGGCCGGCGACGCCCCGCCGAGGGCACGCCGGTCCGCGCCGGTCCGGCAGCGGCCCGGTCCGGCGGTGCTGCCCTCGTGGTTGCCCGCGCGGACCTGCCGGGGAACGGGGTGCTCGGGTAAGGGTGGGTGGCCAACCGTCAGGTGTGGAGGGGAGCATGGTGCGCGCGTACGAGGAAGCCGCCGGCGAGAAGGCCGCCAGGACCGGTGCGGCCCCGCGCCGCGCGGTGACCGCGCCCATCGGCGCGCGAGGCGGGCCGATGACCCCCGCGACGGCCCTGGCGCTCCAGCGCTCCGTCGGCAACCGGGTCGTCTCGCGCCTCGTCGACGAGGACCAGCACGTGCACGGTGCCGGCTGCGGGCACGGCGGCGTCGAGGACAGCAGCCCGGCGGGCCAGCGCCAGCTCTTGGACGCGGCCCTGGCCACTCCGAGCCGTCCGCTGTCCGGGTCGCTGCTCTCCGAGGCGGGGTCGTTCTACCAGAACGACCTCTCGGCCGCCCGCATCCACGACAACCCGACGGCCCAGCGCGCGACCGTGGCGCTGGGCGCCCAGGCCATGACGGTCGGCACCCACGTCTTCCTCGGGCCGCAGGCGGCCGGCCGGAAGGACCTCATCGGCCACGAGCTGGGCCACGTCGACAAGAACCTCAGAGGCAACCGCGAAACCGGCAACAACAACGGCGCCGGAGTCACCGTGACCGACCCGGGCCAGGATTCCGAGCGGACCGCGGCTGCCGACGGCGCCGCCTTCGCCGCGGGGGTGCAGACGGCCCCGTCCGTCCTCGCCCAGCGGGCGGCCACTGACCACGTCGACGACGCGGAGTAGTGCTCCGGCAGCCGGGTGGGGCGGTGCGTTCGGGCAAATCAGTCTGCCCCAACGGCTCCTGACGAAACATCGGTGAACCCGTAGCGTCTTCGTGTGAGCCTTTGGACTTCCCTGGAGCCCGCGTCCGCCACGGTCGACCCCGGCAGCAGCACGCGTGTGCGCCTGCGGGTCCGCAACACCGGTGATGTGGTGGATGAGTACCGGTTCGAGCCCGTGGGGGACGTGGCGCCCTGGACGACGGTGGAGCCGCAGACGCTGCGGTTGTATCCCGGGACGACGGGGACGGTGGAGCTGACGTTCGCCCCGCCCCGTACCCCTGACTCGGTCGCCGGGCCGAACCCTTATGCGGTGCGGATCACCCCGACGGAGCATCCGGACGCGGTGACCGTTCCGGAGGGCAATCTGACGGTCACGCCGTTCACCGAGGTGCGCGCGGAGCTGGTGCCGCCGACCGTGAAGGGGCGGTTCCGGGGGCGTCCGCGGCTGGCGGTGGACAACCTCGGCAACACGAAGGTGACGGCGTCGGTCGCCGGCAGCGACAACGGGGACCACCTGTCGTACGAGATCCGCCCGGGGAACGTGCAGATCGAGCCGGGCCGTGCGGCGTTCGTGGAGACGACGCTGAAGCCGCGGCAGATCATCTGGTTCGGGTCCAAGGAGGAACGGCCGTACACCCTGGCGGTGCGCCGGTCCGGGGTGGACCCCACGGAGGTCGAGGGCACGTATGTCCAGCGCGGTTTCCTGCCTCGCTGGCTGGCGACCTTCCTCGGTATCGCCCTCGCGCTGACCATCGCCTTCGTGATGATCTGGATCGCGTACAAACCCCAGGTCCGCACCAGCGCCACCGAGCAGCTCGAGCAGGCGGGCAGCGCCCTCGCGCCCAGCCCCAACGCCAGTGCCGGCCCGCAGGCGCTGCCCAGTGCGGGCGAGTCGGCGCCCCTCCAGCAGCCCGCGCCGGAGCAGCCCTCCTCCGAGGAGCCGAAGGGCGACGGCGGTGGCGGCGATGACGGTGGCGGTGGCGGCGGTGGCGGCGGCGAGAAGGAGCCGGCCAAGGAGCCGGCCAAGGAGCCCGGCGTGGTGCCGGCCAGCAGGGTCCTGCTGCGCAATGTCGTCACCACGATGTGTGCCGAACTCCCGGGACACGAGATGGGGAAGATCGACGGTCCCGTCTGGCAGTCCCACTGCGATCCGACCGACGCCGACAACCAGCTCTGGGACCTGGAGGTGAAGGTCCCGAACGGTGGCCCCGGCGGGGCGGCGCTCTTCCAGATCCGGAACGTCAAGGACCAGCTCTGCATGGACCTTCCCGGTTACGGGGCGAACGACCTCACGACGCCGGTCTCCGAGTTCACCTGCAACGGCACCACCGGCGACAACCAGCTCTGGTGGGTCGACAAGCAGGAGAGCGGGAACTACTGGATCCGCAACTTCGCCAGCAACAACGCGTGCCTGGACGTCGCCGGCTCGAGCGTCGGTGTCATGGACGCCAGGCTGGTGATCTTCGACTGCGCCGGTTCCGACGACTCCGAGTGGGAGATCATCCCTTCGAAGCAGGACTGAGCCCCGCGATCACCGGCCGGGGGGGGGGGCCGCCCCCCCCCCCCGGGGGGGGGGGGGGGGGGGGGGGGTGCTCGCCGCCGAGTGGGGGTGGGGGGGGGTTTT
>NZ_JBVJVN010000012.1:98368-176443 GCF_055603605.1 Streptomyces sp. NPDC037271 | reverse complement strand
TTGAAAAGAGGGCCACCCCCCAAACACCACCCACCCCCCCCCCCCCCCCCCCCCCCTCGCGGGGCAGGGCCGGGCGGCGGCGTATTCCCTCCCGGTGACGGTCGCGGGGCGGCTCTGTCGACCTGTCCGGTCACGAGCCGCGCCCCGGGGAGTCCGCGACGGCGCGCTTCGGGCGGTCGGTCACGCCGTGGCGTGATCTGGTGGACTTCCTGCCGCCGCGGACGCCGGATCCTGCCGTACGAAGTCGTACGTCGTACGGAGATGACGGCGTCGTCGATCGCCGGGAGGGACACCGGGGGCGTCTGCAGCCCGAGGCCGCCCGAGGACCGCCCGGCGCATGCCTGACGCCCGCCCGGGCCCCTCCAGGGAGCGTGCCGCGCCGGAAGGGCGATCCCGTCGAAGGGCCCGGAGGCCGCTACCAGACCGCCTCGCCCGGCACCAGCCGGCCGGCCTTGCGGTACTCGCGGCGGGCGCCCTCCAGGAGGTCCTCCGCCGTCACCAGGTCCCCGCGTCCGGCGGCGAGGTAGGCGGCGGTGACCACCGCGCTGCGGATCGAACCGCCGGCCAGCTCGAACTCCTGGGCCAGCGGGGCCGGGTCGATGCCCTCGGCGGACGGCACGTGCGACAGACCGTGCCGCCACAGCGCCAGACGCTGACCGGCGTCCGGGAACGGGAAGTCGACCACCAGGTCCAGGCGCCGGGTGAACGCCTCGTCGATGTTGGCCCGCAGGTTGGTGGTGAGCAGGGCGATGCCGTCGAAGGACTCCAGGCGCTGGAGCAGGTAGGCGCTCTCCATGTTGGCGTACTTGTCGTGCGCGTCCTTGACCTCGGAGCGCTTGCCGAAGACGGCGTCGGCCTCGTCGAAGAGGAGCACCGCGTCGGTGCGGTCGGCCTCCGTGAAGATCCGTTCGAGGTTCTTCTCGGTCTCGCCGACGTACTTGTCCACGACCGACGACAGCTGGACCACGTAGAGGTCGAGGCCCAGGTCGGCCGCGACCACCTCCGCCGACAGGGTCTTGCCGGTGCCCGACTCGCCGGCGAACAGGCCGAGGACGCCCCGGCCGCGGCCGCCGCCCGCGCTGAGCCGCCACTCGCCGAGGACGCGGTCGCGGTGGCGGGCGCGCAGGGCGAGTTCGTGCAGCTGGACGAGGGGCTTCTCGGGCAGGACCAGGTCCCCCCAGTCCACGGCGGGACGGATCCGCCGGGCATGGCTTTCCAGGCCGGAGGCCGACTGCCGGCGTGCCGCGAGCCGGATGTGGTCGGCGGTGACCGGGGTGCCGTCGAAGGCGGCGAGGGTGCGGGCGGCGTGCGCGGCCCGTTGGATGCGGTCACCGCCGAGCCGGTACGGGGCGACGGCGCCGGCCAGGTCGAAGCCGTCGGCGTCCGGTCCCAGCGCGGCCTGCCAGGCGGCCGCGCCGCCCGCCAGGCGGCCCGGCGCGTCCAGGACCAGCGGGTCGGTCGGGGACCAGTGCGGGTCGTACGGGCGGGGGTCGGTGAGCAGGACGGTCACGTCCGTCGCCGCGGTCAGCGCCCGCACCAGCGGGCCCGGCTTCTCGGGCAGCCCCGACACCACGACGGCCCGGCCGGTGAGGCGTGCCTCGCGCAGCAGCTCGGGGACGTGGTCCCCGGGCCCGGAGCAGCGCAGGGCGTCGACGCCCGCGGCGTCCAGGACGGAGGCGAGGACGGCCAGGCCGTCGCCCTCGCGCGGTTCGCGCAGGTAGGCGGTGAGCGGGCCGTCGTGCAGACGGGCGGCGAGGCGGCGTACGAAGTCGTCGGCGCCGGGGGCGGGCAGCGGGTCCGGCATCGGCCGCAGCAGGTCGAGGAGGGCGGCGTCGGGGCTGTCGTCGCCGAGCAGATGGCCGATCAGCCGGTCCGGGACCCGCAGCGAACGGGTGAGGAAGGGACGGTCGAGCTCCTCCACGTCCAGCAGCCCGAGGGCGCGCAGCGGTGCCGAGGGGTGGAACCGGGCGCGGGCCGCCGCCAGGTGCGGGGGCACCCCGCACAGGTCGAGGGCGAGGCCCACGGTGGCGCGACGGCGGCTCACGTCGTCGTTGAGGTAGCCGTAGAGCGGCTCGAAGGTGCGGTCGATGTCGGGGGCGAGGGCGATGAGCAGGAGCGCGGTGTCCAGCTCGGTCAGCCGCGTCCGCCCGGCCAGCCACGCCAGCCGGTCACCCGGGCCGGCCGGCCCGTGCGCCGGGGCGACGCCGAGGGGGCCGAGCGCCTCAGGGGTCTCGGGGGCGTCGCCGGACGGCCAGGCGCGCAGCAGGTGGTGTACGGCCTCGTCGGACAGGTACAGGCCGCGCAGCGGGTCGTCGGCCGTCGGGTCGGCGGCGGAGCGGTGCCCGACCAGCGCGGCCACCTGCTCCCGCAGTGCGGCGAGGCGGGCGAGCAGTACGTGGGCGGGGTCGCCGTGCGGGTCGGGTGCGGGGCCGCCGTGCGGGTCGGGCGCGGGGGCACCGGTGGCGGCCGGCGTCTGCGCGGAGGGGGCGTTCACCGCTTGTCCGTACGGCGGTCCGCCGCTTCCTCGCGGGCGGTCCGGGCCGCCGCCACCTGGTGGGGCCGGTGGGAGCGCCCTTCCGTCGTCGGCGGGTCGCCGTCCAGACCGCCCAGCCGGACCGTCGCGCCCTCGGTGACCGGGGGCCCGGCGTCGTACTCCGGGAAGGCCGGGAAGGGCGCGGTCACCACCAGGTCCAGAGACGGCTTCAGCTCGCCGCCCAGGGCGGACCAGATCTCGGCGAGCGAGCGGGACTCCGTCTGGATGCCGGCCACGGTCAGCGGCACCGACAGGCCCAGCGCCCCCAGGGAGCCGGGGAGTTCGCCGGGGGCCAGGATCTCGCGGGGCAGCAGGGTCGCCAGCACGGCCGACAGCAGCCGGTGTTCGTCCTGCGGGGTCTTCGTCCAGGCCGTCACCAGGTACGACAGCCGGAACCAGCGCGGCGGCTGACGGCGCCGGACCACGATGTCCCGCTCGTCGCGCACCGCCATCTGGCCGCGGTGGCGCCGGCCGACGTCCTCACGGATGTCGTACAAGTAGGTGTTGATCACGGGCGCGTTGCGCCGGGCCGCCCAGTCGCGGGTGGGTGCCTCGAAGGCCACGTCGATGCCCGAGCCCGTCAACGCCCCGCCGCCCAGGAGGCTCTTGAGGACCTCGTCCACCTCGTGGATCACGCTCGTGCTCCCGCCCTGCCCGCACCTCTGTACCGCCGGCCCGCCCTCGGCCGACGCCTGTCACCTATCGTGTCCCGATCGTGCCCCGGGTGACGTCCCGCCCGCAGGCGCGCCGGGGACGACGGCCGGGCAGGCCGCCCTGCCCGTAGGGCCCCAAGGGGCCGACTTCGAATGCCCTTTCGGTCAGATGTAGCCTTCCCTCAGGGCATAGGCCACGGCGTGTGCGCGGTTGCGCAGGTGGAGCCGTGTGGTGAGTCCGTGCATGACGTTCTTGACGGTACGTTCGGAGTAGGACAGCTTGCCCGCGATCTCTCCGGTGTCGAGACCCTCGGCGACCAGGCGCAGGACGTCCACCTCGCGGGGCGCGAGCCCCAGCGAGGGGGCGCCGGGCCGTCCCGCCGAGCCCCGGTGCAGCGTGCCCACCTGGCTGATGAGCCGGCCGAGCAGGTCGGCGGGCAGGTCGCCGTCGCCGCGGGACGCGGCGAGCACCGCCTGCACCAGCCGGTGGGCGGTGGCCTCGTGGCGCCAGACGATGGCGCCGACACCGCACTCGACGACGTCCAGGAGTTCACTCTCGCGGATCGCGCCGACCACGAGGACGGCGCGCGCGCCCTCGCTGCGCACGATCCGGCGCAGCCGGGTGAGCGCCGTCTCGTCGAGGGCGTCCTCGATGAGCAGGGCCACGGTGCCGGGGCCGGACTCCTCGCGCAGGTCGATCTCCGGGTGCCGGCGCAACTGGCTGATCGCGCCCTCGCGGCTGATCGGGTCCGGAGCGGACACCGCCACCGGGACGCGTCGGTCGGTGATGCCGACGGCGGTGCCGGTGCCGATGGTGGTTGTGGTGGTGGCCCGGGGTGAGTTGAGCAACCGTTTCCCCCCTGTTCACGAGCCCGCCGTCCGGCGCGGGCCGGTAGCGGATGAGCGTGTTCCACACTTCTGTGACTGCTGGGACCGCGCAATCGTGGAGCACCACGAGGCACACCACGAGACCAGCGCACCGACCGTTGCGAACGGGCTCGCGGTCGGACGTTTCAGCAGGTCAGGAGGGTTTCGCGCAATGGCGCGCGGGTCCGTGGCGCCGGGCGGGGGCGACCGTGAGCCTCGCCACAGCCACGGTGTCGGCCACGATCGCGGCCGCGGTCACAGCCCGGCCCCGGAGACATCGTTGCCACGCGTGGGCCACTTCACACCACTCGCGCGCGCATTCGTACGTCTCACAGACCGGGGGAGCACCATCCACCACAGGAGGCACCGATGACCGGACCGCTCCGCGAACGCGACGCCGCCCACACGCTGTTGGCGGCCGAGACCGAGCGCGCACGCACCGGCACCGGCGGTCTCGTCCTGGTCCGCGGCGCCACCGGCACCGGCCGGACCGCCGTACTGGAGGCCGCCACCCGGCACGCCGAGGACCGCGGCCTGCGGGTGCTGAGCGCACGCTGCTCGCCCGAGGACACCGGGGTCGCCTTCGCCACGGTCCTCCAGCTCCTCGGCCCGGTACCGGAGTTCACGGACCTGGCACCCGGTGGCGACGACCGCGGCAGCGCGGCCCGGCTGTGGCGGCTGCTGCGCTCGTACGCGGACGAGGGCCCGTTGCTGGTGGCCGTGGACGACGTCCACCTGGCCGACGACGCCTCACGGCGCTGGCTGGTCGAGGCGGCCCGGCGCGTCGACCGATTACCGGTACTGCTGGTGGTCACCGAGCGCAGCCAGTACGACATCGCCCCGCGGCCCGCCGGACTGACCCAGGCTCTTTCCCCGTCCCTCGTGCGCACCCACACCCTCGCCCCGCTCAGCGACGCCGCGGCGGCCGGCCTGGTCCGGGCCGTCTTCCCCACGGCCGGACCGCGCTGGACGGCTCAGTGCGTGCGGGCCGGCGCCGGCAGTCCGCTGCTGCTGCACGCCCTGCTCGACGACCTCCGCGGCATCCCGCGGGGGGACGGCGACGTGCCCGGAGGTGCTCCGCCCCTGCCCGCCACCAGCGCCGCGCTGTACCCCGGGACGTACCCGGCGGCCGTCTCCTGGTGGCTGAACAGCGCCGGGCCCGCGACGGCCGACGTGGCCCGGTGCCTCGCGGCACTGGAACAGGCGTGGCCGCAGGACGAGGACGGCGACCCGGCCGACGACCCCGCGGACCTGCCGGGCGGACGCGGGGAGCTCTGGCATGCCCGCGTATCGCCCGGCGCGCGGCCGCCCCGCGCTGCCGCGGCACCCGAGGACGCGCGGACCGCGTCGTACGGGCAGGACGCGTGGACCGGGCCGTATGCCCAGGACGCGTGGACCGGGCCGTATGCCCAGGACGCGCTGCCTGCTCCGGACGGCCAGGACACGCGGCGTACGCCGTACGTCCCGGGCGCACGGCACGCGCGGGGCGCGGGGAGCGACCAGTACGGGTGGGCCGAGCACGGCCTGTACGCGGAGGCGGAGTCCGTGGGGCAGCACGGCCAGGGCGCTCCGCGTGCCGAGCACGGCCTGTATGCGGAGGCGGAGTCCGTGGGGCAGCACGATCAGGGCGCTCCGCGTGCCGAGCACGGCCTGTATGCGGAGGCGGAGTCCGTGGGGCAGCACGGCCAGGGCACCCCGCGTGCCGAGCACGGCCTGTATGCGGAGGGCGGCCCGTACGCGCGGCCCGCCGCCCGGGGCCGTGCGGCGGCGGAGGCGGGGGCCGGTGACCCGACCGACCTGCTCGCCGAGGCGGCCGGCGCCGACCCCGCGCGGGTCGCCGGGTGGCTCGCCGCCATGACCCGGCTGGGCCTGCTGCGCCCCGACGCCGCCGGCCGCCCCCGCTACGCGCATCCGCTGCTGCGCGACGCCGTGCTCACCGGCTGGCCCCGGCCCAGCCGGGAGGCGGCGCACCGGGCGGCGGCGGAGGCCATGGTGCGCCGGGGCGACCGGGTCGAGGCGGTCGCCCGGCATCTGCTGCGGACGCCGGCGGTCGGCCTGCCCTGGGCGCTGCGCGTCCTGCGCGACGCGGTCACGGTCGCCGTGCACGACGCCCGGCCCGACGACGCCGTCGGCTATCTGCGCCGGGCCCTGGACGAGCCGCTGCCGGACGGCCTGCGCCAGCGGCTGCTGACCGAACTGGGCTCCCTGGAGTACGCGTCGGCCGACGCCCCGGCGGCCATCGCGCGCCTCGCCGAGGCCCAGCACCTGCCGGCCGATCCCCGCAACCGGGTGCGTACGGCCGTCGCCCTCGGCACCGCCCTGGCGGGGCGCGGTGAGATCCGTACGGCCATGGAGGTGCTGCGCCGCACGGAGGACCGGCTGTCCGGCCACCCCGGTCTGGCCCGCACCGTGCAGGCCGCCGGTGCGCTGCTGTCCGACGTGGACCTGGCGACCCGGCAGGAGGTGTACCGGTGGCTGTGCGAGACCGGTGAGCACTCCCCGGAACTGCTGGGCACCGCCGGGCAGGCGCTGCTCGTGCGGTACGCGGCGACGGCCGCGCTGATCTCGGCCGAGGAGGCGATGACCCGGGTACGGGCCCTGCTGGCGCAGCCCACCGACCCGCTCGCCGAACCCTTCCTGCTGGGCACGGCCGCCGCGGTCGCCCAGTGGGCCGACGAACTCGACGAGGCGGACCGGCTCGTCGAGCGCGGCCTGGCCGGCCAGCACCCCGCTCTGCTCCACCCGATGCAGCACGCGCTCCTCAACACCCGTGCCGACATCGCCGCGGCCCGCGGCGACCACGCCCGGCTGCTCGCCGCCGACGCCGCCGCGGCGGGCCCGGCACGGTCCCGCACCGGGCCCACCAACCGGGACGCCCACGTCCTGATGGCCCTCGTCCACACCGGCCGCGACGACGAGGCCGCGCGGCTCGCGAACGCCTTCGACCTGCGCCGGGCGCCGGAGGGCTGGGAACTGAACCGCTTCCTGTACGCGCGGGGCGTACAGCGGGCCGCCGCCGGCGACCCGGCGGGCGCGCTCCACGACTTCCTGGAGTGCGGACGCCGGCAGACCGCCCGCGAGGTGGTCAGCCCGGTCGTCACCCCGTGGCGGACGGCGATCGTGGAGTGCCGGCTGGCGCTGGGCGGCGGTCGCGAGGCACTGGCGCTGGCGACGGAGGAACTGCGGCTGGCCCGGGTGTGGAACACCCCGCGCACGGTGGGCCGCGCCCTGCGCGTGCTGGGCACCGCGACCGGCGGGCGGCGCGGCCTGGAACTGGCCGAGGAGGCCGTACGCATCCTGCGGGACGCGCCCGCCGACACCGACATGGAGCTGATCCCGGCACTGCTCGACCAGGGCCGTCAGCTCACCGCCGCCGGGGAGCGCGGCCGCGCCCGCGACTGCCTGCGCGAGGCGGCGGAGCGGGCCGAACGCAAGGGCGCCCTGCGGCTGCTGGACATGGCAGGGCAGGCCCTGCGGGAGAGCGGCGCCCGGGGCCCGGCGACCGCCCGGGCCGGCTCCGGGGCACTGACCGGCAGCGAGCGCCGTATCGCCGAACTGGCGGCCGACGGCCGCACCAACACCGAGATCGCCGAGCTGCTGCACCTGGCCCGCCGCACCGTGGAGACCCACCTGACGAACGCCTACCGGAAGCTGCGGATACGGCGCAGGACCGAGCTGCCCGGCGCGCTGGGCCGGGGCCGGCTCCGGGACGCGCACCCCACGGTGCGGGACTGACGACCGGCTCGGCCCCGCGGACCACCACGGGGGATCCGCAGGGTCAGGAGGTGCGTGCGGGCAGGGCCGGTTCGGCGGGCCCGCGGCGAACCCGGTCACCGACAGCTCACGCCGTCCGCAGCAGCCGCCCGATCTCCAGCTGCTCGGGCTCCAGCGGGTCGCCGTCCTCGACGTTCCACAGGCAGTTCTGCAGGACGCGGCCGAGCGACCATGCGCGGGCCCGCTCGCGGTCCAGGCCGAGGACGCCGGTCATGGCGTCGAAACGCCACCGGGTCTCTGCCGGGTCGTAGCGGTTGTCGAGAGCCGGCAGCAGGTCGAAACCGGGGTCGCCGGCCAGTGGCTTGGGGTCGATGGCGAGCCAGGGGGCGCGGTCCGCGGCGAGGACGTTGTCGTAGTGCAGGTCCCAGTGCAGCAGCCGGTCGCCGGGCTCGTCGGCGACCTCGCGCACGGCGGCGGCGCAGTCGGCGACCAGGCGGCGGTCCCGCGGGTCCGCGATGCGCTCGAGGACCCGCGGCGTCCGCTCCAGCATGCCCCGCGCGATGTCACCGAGGCGGCGCACGCCCGGCGGCGCGGGGACCCGGGTGAGGTGGGCGAGCAGCCGGGCGATGACGAGGACGGCCTCGCGGGAGTCCTCGACGTGACTGAGCATGCGGGCCGCGTCCAGGCGCTCCAGGAGCATGGTGCCGGTGGCCGCGTCGTGGTCGAGCAGCCGTACCGCGCCGTCGCCGTCCCACAGCCGCAGGGCGACGGGCTCGCCCTCGGTCTCGGCGTCGAGGATCTGGAGTTTCAGCACGGCCGGTGTGCCGTCGCGGCGTACGACGGGCAGTACGAGGGCCGCCCAGCCGTGCATGGCGGGACCGTCGAGACGCAGCTCCCATCGGTCCAGGAAGCCGGCCGCCAGCGCGGGCAGCGCGTCGATGAAGGCGCGGCCCGCCTCTCCGTTGTACTTCGCCTGCGAGGCGGCGAGCGCGTCCGGAACGTCGATCATGCCGGCCGACGCTACCTGGAGCACGGCGGAGAAGGCACGCGGATATCGAGCCTTTGCGGCCTCGGCGGTAACGGCGTGCCCGGTGGCCTCGGCGGTGCCCACGACTCCCGCGTGGGCCTCCCGCGCGGGCCCCGCACAGGTCCCGCGAGGTGCGGGCCCCTCAGGCCACCGGCTCCGGCACCGGCCGGTCGTCGGCGGGGGCGTCGTGTTCCGGGGCCTTGGCCGTCACCATCAGGCCCGCGACGAGGCTCGCCAGCAGCATGACGCCGGCGGCCAGCCAGATGGCGACCGTGTAACCGTGCACGATGCCCTCCCGGACGACCGACTCCCGCCGCGACGGGTCGGTGAGGTGGGAGGCGACGTAGGACGCGCCGGCGCTGGTGGCGACGGTGTTGAGCAGCGCCGTGCCGATCGAGCCGCCCACCTGCTGCGCGGTGTTGACCGTCGCCGAGGTCACGCCGGAGTCCCGCGGGGCGACCCCGGCGGTGGCGGTGGAGAAGACCGGCATGAAGGTCAGGCCCATGCCGAGGCCCATCAGGATCAGCGCGGGCAGGAGGTCGGAGACGTACTCCGAGTCCACGGTCATCCGGGTGAGGACCACCATGCCGCCGGAGGCGAGGAGCATGCCGGGGACCATCAGCATGCGCGGGCCCACGCGGCGCAGCAGCCGGGCCGAGACCTGGGTGGAGCCGATGACGATCGTGGCGGTCATCGGCAGGAACGCCAGGCCGGTCCGCACGGGGGAGTAACCGAGGACGGTCTGGAGGTAGTAGGTCATGAACAGGAACATCCCGAACATGCCGATGACGGCCAGCATCATCGTCAGGAAGCAGCCGGCGCGGTTGCGGTCGCGGATGACGTGCAGCGGCAGCAGGGGGCTCGGGGCACGGGTCTGCCACCATACGAAGACCGCGAGGAGTACGACGCCCGCGGCGAGCAGCGCCGGTACCAGCGGGTCGGTCCAGCCGCGCGGCTGCGCCTCGCTGAAGCCGTACACGAGGGCGCCCAGGCCGCCGCAGCCGAGGACCGCGCCGGGGACGTCGAGGCGGGCGCCGGTGTGGCCGGGCCGGTCGCGGAGCAGGACCAGGGCGCCGATCACGGCGACGACGGCGATGGGGGTGTTGACGTACAGGCACCAGCGCCAGTTCAGGTACTCGGTGAGCACGCCGCCGACGATGAAACCGACGGCGGCGCCGCTGCCGGCCAGCGTGCCGTAGATGCCGAAGGCCTTCCCGCGTTCCTTCGGGTCGGTGAAGGCGGTCGCCAGCAGGGACAGCGCGGACGGCGCGAGGACGGCGGCGAACACGCCTTGGAGGGCGCGGGCGCCGAAGAGCATCGCCGGGGTGGTGGCGGCACCGCCGATCGCGGAGACGGCGGCGAAGCCGACCAGCCCGACGACGAAGGTGCGTCTGCGTCCGACCAGGTCCGCGACCCGGCCGCCGAGCAGCAGCAGCCCGCCGAACGCGAGGGTGTAGGCGGTGATCACCCACTGGCGGTTGGCGTCGGACATGCCCAGGTCGCGCTGCGCGGAGGGCAGCGCGAGGTTCACGATGGTCGCGTCGAGTACGACCATCAGCTGGGCCAGGGCGATCACCACCAGCGCCCACCAACGGCGGGGGTCGGCCTCCGCGGGCGCGGCCGGCCCACCTGTCCAGGTGCCACTCATCTGGCCAGAAGACCATGAATCGGGACGTACCGCATCCCGTTCCGTGAGCTGTCGTCACTTGCTGTCACGCCGCCGCCCGGACGGGCACGGATCCGGGCCGGCCGCCGGGGGGGGGGCGTTTCCGTCTCGCGAGGAACCCCCGCGGCTTCAGCCCTGCGGCTTCAGCCCTGCGGCTTCAGCCCCGTGGTTCAGTCCCGTGAACTTCAGCCCCTGGCTTTCAGCCCCGGGCCGTCGACGTCGAGCTCCCGCCGTCCGAGGGCCAGGGACACCGCCGTCAGGGCGCTGTTGAAGGAGACCTCCGACAGCAGGCCCGGCGCGGCGACCTGGTCACCGGCGAGGTAGACGCCGTCGCCGCGGTCGACGGCGGGCCGGTCGCGCCACGTGGTGCCGGGCCGGTCCACGGCTCCGGTACGGCCGTTCGCGACCGCCTCGCGCCGCCAGGTGAGGCGCTCGCGCCAGCCGGGGAAACCGAGGTCGAGCAGCTGCTCGGCACGGGCGGTGCCGTCGGCCTTCGACTCGTCGGGCGCGATGGGGATCTGTCCCTGGATCAGCTGCTCGCCCGCCGGTGCCAGGGTGCGGTCCTGCGCCGTGAACCGCTCGATCCAGCCCGGCGCGTCCAGGTCGGAGACCGCGAAGGCGTCACCGCGCCGGGTCCGTACGGCCAGGTCGACCAGGGTGGTGCGCCCGCTCGGCCAGGTCAGCGCGGGGTCGCCCAGCAGGCGGCGGGCGGCGTCCAGGGAGGTGGCGACGACGACCGGCGTGTCGGTCGGGACGGTGCCGACGCGGGAGAGCGTCTCCACCCGGACGCCGAGGTTCCAGGCCAGGGCGGCCATCCGGTCGACGACCTCGGACCAGCCGCCGCGCGGGTAGTGCGCCTCGGGCGGCAGCTTGGCGGCCCGGCGCAGGCGTTCCTGCACGAAGGCGGCGGACAGCGAGCCGGGGTCGTGGTGGAAGAGGGCGACGGCGCAGTAGTGGGCGGCGGCCCGGGCACCCTCCTCGCCCGCGATGCCGGCCGCCCAGGTCAGGAAGTCGGTGTCGACGGGTGCCGGCCCGACGCCCCGGCGCAGCAACTTGAGCATGGCGAGAGGCGGGGTGCGGCGCAGCACGCCCTTGTGGCGCAGCCGCAGCCGGGCCGCCTCCGGGGGCGGGAGCGGCGCGAGCGGACCGATCAGGTCGCGCTGTCGCAGCCATGCCCAGTGCGGGCCGCCGTTGTAGAGGGCGTGCGGGCCGTCGTTGGTCCGGTAGGGCCCGTCGGTGGTCCGGGCCCGTCCGCCGAGTGTGTGGTGGGCCTCGTGCACCGTGACCTCGGCGCCCGACTCGGCGGCGGTGATGGCCGCGGTGAGTCCGGCGAAACCGCCGCCGATGACGGTGATGCGTTGCATGGCTGGGTTCTCCCTCGGGTCGCAGTCGCCTGGCTGATGCCTGTCTGCGAGTACGACGCCCGGCGCGGCGCCGAATGTGACATGACGGCGGGAGGCGCGGCGTTCGTGCAGGTCAGCGCCGGTTGTCAGGGGTGGGGTGCAGCATGGGGGCATGGTGAGGAGAGCGGTGGGTGGCGGCGGCGGTACGGGCGCGACGAGGGTGCGGGCGGCGCGGCGCCCGGAGCTGCGGCTGCCGCCGCTGGCGCCGTACGACGGAGACGAGCTGGAGCCGGACGGGGACTACGACGCGCTGGAGTTCCGGGAGACGAACCTCGCCGGGCAGGACGGCGCGGGCGCCCGCTTCATGGACTGCGCGTTGACGGGGTGCGCGCTGGACGAGGCCACGCTGACCCGGGCCCGGCTGCTCGACTCGGTCCTCACCGGCGTCCGTGGCGTCGGTACGCAGCTCGCCGAGGCGACCCTGCGCGACGTCGAGCTGGTCGACGCCCGTCTGGGCGGCACCCAGCTGCACGGTGCCGTCCTGGAACGGGTGCTGGTCCGCGGCGGCAAGATCGACTACCCGAATCTGCGCCGGGCCCGGCTCAAGGACGTCGTCTTCGAGAGCTGCGTCCTGGTCGAGCCGGACTTCGGGGGCGCCCGCCTGGAGCGGGTCGAGTTCGTGGACTGCGCCCTGAAGGGGGCGGACTTCAGCGCGGCGGCCCTCACGGACGTCGATCTGCGCGGCGCCGCACCGCTGGAGCTGGCCCGGGGCGTGGACCGCCTGTCGGGCGCGGTGATCAGCCCGGCCCAGCTGCTGGACCTGGCACCGGTGCTGGCGGCGGAGCTGGGGCTGCGGGTGCTGGCGCCCGGGTAGACGGCGGGAGCCGGGGGTGCGGTGCCGGCGCCCGGTGCTGGCGGCGGAGCTGGGTGTGCGTGTGCCGGCGCCCGGGCAGACGGCGGAGCGGGGGCCGCGGGGTACTGGCGCCGGGGTCGGGGCGGTGGACCGCGGGCCCGTGGACCGAGGGCCCGTGGATCGTGGGCCTGTGGATCGTGGGCCTGTGGCCTGTGGCCTGTGGGCGGCGGCCCGTGGCCTGTGGCCCGTGGGCCGTGGCGGTCAGGAGACCCGTGGGAAGCGGGCCTGGAGGGTCCAGATCGCCGGGTTGTCCGCCAGGTCGTCGTGCATGTCGGTGAGGTCGGCGATCAGGTCGTGCAGGAAGTCCCGGGCCTCCCGGCGCAGTTCGGCGTGGGAGAAGGAGAGCGGAGGCTCGGTCGCCGGCAGCCACTCCGCCTCGATGTCGACCCAGCCGAAGCGGCGCTCGAAGAGCAGGCGGTCGGTGGACTCGGTGAAGTCCAGCTCCGCCCGCTGCGGCCGGGCGGCCCTGGAGCCCGCCGGGTCCCGGTCGACGCGCTCCACGATGTCGCACAGCGCCCAGGCGAAGTCGAGCACCGGCACCCATCCCCAGGCTGTGGAGAACTCCCGGTCCGCCTTGGTGTCGGCGAGATACACGTCCCCGCAGAACAGGTCGTGCCGCAGCGCGTGGACGTCCGCACGGCGGTAGTCCGTCTGCGGGGGGTCGGGGAAGCGGGTGGAGAGGGCGTAGCCGATGTCGAGCACGCAGGTGATGGTGTCATGGCCGGGGAACCGGCTGCGGCATGCCGTTCGTGAGTCATGGGGATGGGCGGCGCAACTGGCTCTGGAGCACCGGGTTTTCACACACATACCTCGTGTCTCTATCCTCAGGCGCACGGTGTCGCCAGGAACGAGGGAGCACGAATGAACGGGTTGGAGCCGGGCGATCCCGAATGGGTCGGTACGTACCGACTGCTCGGCAGGCTCGGCGAGGGCGGCATGGGACGGGTGTACCTGGCGCGTTCCGACCGGGGCCGGACGGTGGCCGTCAAGACCGTCCGCGAGGAACTGGCCCGCCAGCCCGACTTCCGGCGGCGCTTCGCGCAGGAGGTGAGGGCGGCCCAGCGCGTCGGCGGCGAGTGGACCGCGCCCGTGCTGGACGCCGACACCCAGGCGCCGACCCCCTGGGTCGCCACCGGCTACGTCGCCGGCCCGTCGCTCGCCGAGGTCGTGGACCAGCAGTACGGGCCGCTGCCCCCTTCCTCCCTGCGGGTGCTGGCGGTGGGCCTGGTGCGGGCGCTGCAGACCATCCACGGCGCCGGTCTCGTGCACCGCGACCTCAAACCCTCCAACATCCTGGTGACCATCGACGGCCCCCGCGTCATCGACTTCGGCATCGCCCGCGCGCTGGACGTGTCCACGCAGTCCGCGGACGGGTTCACCCGGACGGGGGCCGTCGTGGGCTCCCCGGGGTTCATGTCCCCCGAGCAGGTGCGCGGGGAGAAGGTGTCGTACGCCAGCGACATCTTCTGCCTCGGCGCGGTGCTGGCCTACGCCGCGATGGGCCGGATGCCCTTCGGCACCGCCGAGGGCGGGCTGCACTCGCTGCTCTTCCGCATCGCGACCGAGGAGGCGGACCTGTCTGGTACGCCCGAGGCGTGGCACGGCCTGATCGCCGCCTGCCTGGTGAAGGACCCTGACAAACGCCCCACGCCGGACGAGCTGCTGACGTCGATCGAGGACATGGAGGGCGCGGACGCCGCGCCGGGCGGTGCGTGGCTGCCCGGCGAGGTACTGGCGGAGCTGGGCCGGCACGCCGTGCAACTCCTGGACAGCGAGGACCCGGAGAAGCGTCTGCCCGTCGGGGCGCCGGTCGCGGGCTTCGGCCCGCCGCCCACCGCGTACGGCCTGTCGACGCCCCCGGGCCCGGTCCCCACGCCGTTCGGTGCCCGGCCGGGCCCCCAGCAGGCTCCGGTGTACTCCACTCCCGCCCCCGTGCCGGCCTCCGCCCCCACCTCGGTCTCTCCCACCCCGTTCGCCCGGCGGCCCGTGCGCCCGCTCCGGGGCCTGGCCGTGGCCCTGAACGCCTTCCTGGGCGTGTTCGCCCTGCTGCTGATGGCCCGCGGCGCCGTCCTCGGGGGGGTGTTCACCCAACTCGGCCGTCACGACGCCCAGGAGTCCCCGCACGTCATCGAGGGCTTCGACGACTGGGCGCTCGCGACCGACCTGATCGACAGCCTGAGCGCGCTGGCGATCCTGGGGGTGGCGGGCGTGTGGGTGTGCTGGTTCCGCCACGTGTGGCTGAACGCCGACGCACTCGCGCCGGGCCGCATCCGCTACAGCCCCGGTCTGGCGGCGGGCGGCTGGTTCATCCCCGTCGTCAACTTCTACCTTCCCAAGCAGATCGCCAACGACATCTGGACGGCGACGACCGGCCGTCCGAAGGGCGCCGGGCGGTGGCTGCTGCACACCTGGTGGTGGTTCTGGCTCGCTCACTTCACGATGTTCGCGAACGACTCCTTCAGGGCCTGGAACGAGAACGACCTCGTGGAGGGCGCCAGGGAGTCCATCCTCAACTCGCAGTCCGCCAACGGTGTCGGCGTCGTGAGCGCCGTATTGGCGATGGCCCTGGTCACCCGGCTCACGTCCCTCCAGCGGAACCGCGCCGCGCAGACCACCTGAGCAGCCTGGGGAGACGACCGCGGAAGGGCTGAACACGGTCTCACGGCCTCTCCGGCCTGCCGTCTCCGTACAGCCAGTCGTCCCAGATCCCCGAGAAGTCCTCGCCCGGCGCCGACTTCTCCACGTACGCCGTGAAGTCCCCGGTGTCCGCGTTGCCGTGGCGGTGGGTGGCGGCCCAGCCCCGCAGGAGGGCCAGGAAGGCGTCGTCGCCGACCGTCCGGCGGATCTTGTGCAGGACCATCGCGCCGCGCTGGTACACGGGGCTCGCGGAGATGTGCTCCGCGCCGGGCGGGTCCCCGGGCGGGAACGCCCAGATCGAGTCGTTCGCGTCCTCGTCGGGGTAGTAGGTCCCGTCGTAGAGGGCGTCGAAGGTCTCCTGCGCGGTGTCCCCGCCCTCGTCCTCCTCCCACAGCCACTCGGCGTAGGTGGCGAAGCCCTCGTTGAGCCACATGTCGCGCCAGGTCTTCGGGCTGACCGAGTTCCCGTACCACTGGTGGGCGAGTTCGTGGACGAGCAGCACGGTGTCGGGGGCGCCGGGGAAGTAGGGCCGGTTCTGGGTCTCCAGGGCGTAGCCGGCGTCCTCGACGCGGTCGACGATCGCGCCGGTGGAGGAGAAGGGGTACGGGCCGAAGTTCTCCTGGGCCCATGCCATGACCTCGGGAATCCGCCCCAGGACCGCCCGGCTCGCGTCGGCCTGCTCCGGGTCGACGGCCGTGTACACCGCCAGACCGTCGTCGGTGGTGGACCGGTCGGTCTCCCAGTCCCCGACGGCGACCGTGACGACGTGGCTCGACATCGGCTCGGCGGTGCGCCAGGTGAACGTCGTGCGGCCGTCGCGGGTGGTCTCGCCCGTCAACTCGCCGTTGGAAACGGCCCCGAGCCCCTTCGGCACGGTCACCGCGAGGTCGTACGTGGCCTTGTCGGAGGGGTGGTGGTTGCCGGGGAACCAGGCCATCGAGCCCGTCGGCTCGCCCAGCCCGACCGCGCCGTCGGCGGTGGGCAACCAGCCCTCCTCGGAGCCGTCGGGGTCGGTCACCGTCACCGGGTCACCGGAGTAGCGGACGGTCACACGGAACGTCTCCCCGTCGTCCAGCTCGTCCGCCGGGCGGACGGTCAGCTCCTGGCCGGCCCGGTTGAAGCGCGCCTCCCGGCCCTCGACGGTGACCTCCTCGACGTCCAGGCCCTTGAGGTCGAGGTTGAAGGCGGACAGCTCCTGGGTGGCGCGGGCGGTGACCGTCGTGGTCCCGGTCAGGTGCTCGGCGTCGGGGTCGTAGGCCAGGGTCAGGTCGTAGTGGCTGACGTCGTAGCCGCCGTTGCCCGCCTTCGGGAAGTACGGGTCGCGCACGCCCGAGCCGCCGGGAGTGCCGTCGACTCCGCCGCCGCTGCACGCCGCGAGGAGGGTGACGGTGGCGGTGGCAACGAGCAGACGGGGGGTGCGCACGTCGTGATCCTATGAGGCGTTTCACGTGAAACGCCCGTTGGGATGCCCCGTTGGAACGCCCGGTGGGATGCCCCGTTGGAACACCTTGGGACGCCTGTGGGGACGCTTGGTGGGACCGCCTGTGGGGACCGGCTGTCGGGGCCGCAGACATGCGTGAGGCCCCGGCGGTGCCGGGGCCTCACGTCGGCGGTTCGCTGTCGCGGACCGACCGTCAGACGTTCACGCCGAAGTCCTGGGCGATGCCCACCAGGCCGGAGGCGTAGCCCTGGCCGACGGCGCGGAACTTCCACTCGGCGCCGTTGCGGTACAGCTCGCCGAAGACCATCGCGGTCTCGGTGGCCGCGTCCTCGGACAGGTCGTAGCGGGCGATCTCGGCGCCGCCGGCCTGGTTGAGGATGCGGATGTAGGCGTTGCGCACCTGGCCGAAGTTCTGCGAACGGTTCTCGGCGTCGTAGATCGAGACCGGGAAGACGATCTTCTCGATGTCGGCCGGCAGGCCGGCCAGGTTGACGTTGATCGCCTCGTCGTCGCCGGCGCCCTCGCCGGTGCGGTTGTCACCGGTGTGGACGATCGTGTTGTCCGGCGTCTGCTTGTTGTTGAAGAAGACGAAGTGGGCGTCGGAGTAGACCTTGCCCTGCGTGTTGACCGCGATCGCGGAGGCGTCGAGGTCGAAGTCGGTGCCGGTGGTGGTACGGACGTCCCAGCCGAGGCCCACGGTGACTTCGGTCAGGCCCGGAGCCTCCTTGGTGAGCGAGACGTTGCCACCCTTGGACAGGCTTACAGCCATTGTTGGGAGTCCCTTCCTTCGTTTACTTACGGCAAGAAAGCTACAGCTATCCCCATGAACGACGAGAGGGGTCCACAAGGTTCCTGCTCTCTTTACTTTCTTTACCGAGGCCGGGACCGAGGATATTGGGGTGACGCGGGCCGCCCGGGGACGGGAACATGGACGGCATGTCCGGTCCCCATGTCATCCGCGGCTCCGTCTCCCTGCCCGAGGCCGAGCTCGTCTGGCGTTTCTCGCGCTCCTCCGGGCCCGGTGGGCAGCACGTCAACACCACGGACACGGCGGTGGAGCTCCGCTTCGACCTGGCGAGGACCGAGTCCCTGCCCGAGGTGTGGAAGCGGCGGGCGCTGGAGCGGCTGGCCGGGCGCCTGGCCGACGGGGTCGTCACCGTCCGCGCCTCCGAGCACCGCTCGCAGTGGCGCAACCGCGAGACCGCCGCCGTACGCCTCGCGGCGCTGCTCGCCGAGGCCACCGCGCCCCCGCCCAGGCCTCGCAGGCCCACCCGCATACCGCGCGGCATCAACGAACGCCGGCTGCGGGAGAAGAAGCAGCGCTCGGAGACCAAGCGGGGCCGCTCCCCGAAGAACTGGGACTAGCCGGAGGGCCGGGAGCCGGCTCGAAGAGCCCGGACCGGCCCGAGGCGCCGGGACCGAAGAGCCGGTGCCGGCCCGAAGGGACCCGACCGGCCTGAAGAGCACGACCGGCCCGAAGAGCCGGGGCCAGTCCGAAGAGCCAGGCCCGGCCCGAGGCGCCGGGACCGGTCAGTCCACCTCCAGCACGCCCACCGTCTGGCCCTCGCTCGTCTCCCCGTCGGGACGGAAGCCCAGGCCCAGGTAGAAGCCCCCGGGGCCGTCCGGGCCCGGATGCCACGTCACCCAGCACTCCTTGCCGCCGCGCCGGCGGACCTCCCGCGCCACCGACTCCACGGCGAAGCGGCCGTAGCCCCGGCCCTGCTCGCCGGCAGCGATGTTCAGCCGCCACAGCCCGGAGCGCAGCACGCTGCCGTCCTCGTACCAGTCGATGTCGAAGAAGGCCATGAGGAAGCCGACGGGGCGGTCGCCGTCGACGATCAGGCGGGGCCAGGCCACCCCGGGGTGGAGGTAGGCCTCGGCGAGGGACGTCACCACCGGTTCGACGGCGGCCTCCTGGTCGGGGCGGACCCGGATGCCGACCGCGGCTTCGAAGTTCGCGCGAGTGATCTCTTCGAGGCGGAGCGTGGTGCTGGGCTTCATGCCCGCACCCCAGGGGGTGTCGTTTGGATCTTGCCGGGGTCGCGGGGTCCGGCACGCACATCTGCGGCGTTGTCGTCGGTTGCCAGGGCTCCGCCCTGTCGCCCTCCTCCGCCTTGCAGCTGCACGCACCAGACCCCGCTCGGGTCGATCGCAAGGCACCGTTGCCTGGAGCCGACCCGATCCGAACGACACCCCCTAGGCACGCGGTGTGAGGGCGGGCGAGCCGATTACGGCTCACCCCAGCTGCCGGTACCGCCCCTTGAAGTACGCCAGCGGTCCTCCGTCGGGGCTCGGCAGACCGGCGGTCAGCACGCGGCCGATCACCAGGGTGTGGTCCCCGGCCGCCACCCGCTGCTCGGTGCGGCACTCCAGGGTCGCCAGCGCCCCGCCCACCAGGAGGGCCCCGGACTGCTCGCCCCGCAGGCAGGGGAGGTCCGCGAAGAGGAGCCGGTCGCTGACGCGGCCCTTCATCGCGAAGCGGCCCGCGACGTGCCGCTGGCTCTCGGACAGGACGGAGACCGCCCACAGGGGCTGCTCGGCGAGCAGGTCGTCCATGCGGGAGCCCTCGCGCAGGCTGACCAGGACCAGCGGCGGGTCCAGGGACACGGACATGAACGCCGTGGCCGTCATCCCGACGTCCTCGCCGCGCGGGGCCTGCGGGTCGTCGGGGTCGAGCGGCGGCTCCTGCGCGGTCACCAGGACCACGCCCGAGGCCAGCCGGGACATGGCGGCACGGAACTCCTCGTTGCTCACCCCCTCAGCATGCCCGGGGGCGGGCGACGGCAACGGGAACGCGGGGGACGCAGGGGGCGTGAGGGATGGAGAGTTCGGCACGCCGTCACGCTAATCGCCGGGCCGCCGGCCCCGCATCGGCCCCTGGGCCGAACCGGGGCCCGAACCGGGACCTAGGACCACAGAACGAGCTGTGCGCATACCTACAAACTTTGCGTTCGGTAAACGCACCGGGAAACCGCAGAAACACCACTCAATTGTTCATCTTTCGCTGTGACTTGAGTCACAAGAAGCGGTAATTGTTGACCCTGTGTACCGAGTGGGCAGCGCGCTGTGATTCAGTGGCGGGGAACCTGCAAGGGCACCATCAGTAAAGGCGCCGAAGAGAACCCTTGATGCACTGCGAGGTCTCGGGGGGAGGGCGAGCATGGAGACCGAGTCGGAGCCCTACGTCCGTCTTGCGTCCCTGCGTCAGCTGCACCAGGCCATGGCCGACATGAACACGGCCCGCAGTCTGGCCGACACCCTGCAGACCGTCGCCGACGGCGTCGTCCACGCCCTCGGGTACGAACTGGCGTGCGTCAACCTGGTCCGCCCCGACGGCGACCTCGTCGTGGCGGCCTTCGCGGGGAACCAGGCCGCCGAGGCACTGATCACCGGCCGGGTCGGCTCGCGCGACTCCTGGGACCGCCGCCTGGCCATGGGCGAGCAGTGGGGCGACCTGATCTTCATACCCCACACCGAGGGCTGGATCCTCGACGACGACGACGTCCCCCAGTGGTACACCGACGGGCCCGCGCCCCGCTTCGAGGACGAGTGGCACCCCTCGGACCGGCTCTTCGCCCCGATGTACGCGCCCGGCCCGCAGGGCGGCGGCAACAGCGGCGAGCTGGTCGGCGTCCTGTCCGTGGACCGGCCGCGCAACGGCCGCCGCCCCGGCGCCTGGGGCCGCGAGGCCCTGCAGATGTACGCGTTCCAGGCCGCCATCGCGATCAGCAACGCCCGGCTCCGCTCCAACATGCAGCGCGCCCTGGTCCGCCTGGAACGCGACCAGCAGGCGCTCAGGGCCAGTGAGGAAAGCTTCCGCCAGGCCTTCGAGTACGCCCCCTCCGGCATGGCCATCGCCGAGATGGGCGGCGACCAGCACGGCCGCATCCTGCGCACCAACGACGCCCTGTGCCGCCTGCTCGGCCGCCCCGCCTCCGCGATGCGCCGCTACGCCTTCTCCGACCTCGTCCACCCCGAGGACATCGGCACCCTGCTGCGCACCTCCGCCGAGGGCGGCCGCGCCGAGCTGCGCCTGGGCCGCCGCGACGGCACCTACGTGTGGGTCTCCCTGCGCAACAGCGTCGTCGCCGACGCCGCCGACGGGCCGCGTTTCCTGCTCAGCCACGTCGAGGACATAGAGGAGCGCAAGCGCCGCGAGCTCCAGCTCGCCCACCGCGCCTCCCACGACTCCCTCACCGGCCTGCCGAACTCCGCCGAGCTGCGCTCCCGTCTCGCCGCCCGGCTGTGCCGGCGCCCGCAGTCGTCCCACGCGGGCGTCGTGGACGCCATGGACGCCGCCTACGGGGACTCCGCCGTGTTCGACTCCGGCGGCCACACCTTCGACTTCGGGGCGGCCGCCGAGCCGTACGGCGCCTACGACCACCACGTGCACGCCGTCGCCCCCGAGGACGGCCGGGACGACGGCACCAAGGGCCTCGCGGTCCTCTTCTGCGACCTGGACGGCTTCAAGTCGATCAACGACCGGTTCGGGCACAACGCCGGCGACGCCGTGCTCATCGAGGTCGCCCGCCGGCTCAGCGACGGCGTGCGCGACGGCGACACGGTGGCCCGGCTCGGCGGTGACGAGTTCGTGATCCTCGCCAACGGGCTCGGCCAGGCCGACGCCCAGGACCTCGCCGTACGCCTGCGCAACGAGATCATCCAGCCGATCCGGGCCGAGGGACGGGCCGTCCGCGTGGGCGCCAGCTTCGGCATCGGGTGGGCCCACTGCGGCATGACGGCGGACGAAGTGCTGAAGTCCGCCGACGAACGGATGTACGTCGAGAAACGATCTCGTCCCAAACAGCACCGCCGAGCCGGATGATCACCAGGTCAGCGCGTTGATGCGGTATGAGTCACCCGTTCGGGTCAGTGGGAGCGGGTAGGCTCGCTGTCTCACACCCGTACCGCACACGCACCGCATCTGGTTAGGAGACCTAGGGATGACGCCCGGCAACAACGGCGCGAGCACGCCCGAGGACGACGACCCCTTCGGCTACCTCTACGCCGACGGGCAGGCCAACGGAGCCCAGCCGCCGTCCGGTGGCTACGGCTACCCGAACTCCGTCAACCGGGTGCGTCCCGTCGGCACACGGCAGTACGGGGCACCGCAGGGCCAGGCCGGGCCGGCCGGCGCCTACGGCCAGGCCGCCCCGCAGCAGCAGGGCGCCTACGGCCAGCCGCAGGGCCACGGCAGGCCGAACGCGCACTACGCCGCGCCGGAGACCTTCCCCGGCGGCGGTGCTCCCAACGCCCCGCAGCACTCCGGGCACGGCGGGGGCGGCGGACGGCGCGGCCCCAACACCAAGGGCCTGCTGATCGGCGCGGTCGCGGTGGTCGCCGCGGTGGTCGTCGGTATCGCCGTGGCCATGGCCAGCAGCGGCTCGGACGACGAGAAGGGCGGCAACGAGGCCGCGGGCGACCCCACCCCGACCCAGTCCCAGACCACCGACCCGAGCCCGTCGGCCAGCGAGGGTGCCGAGGAGGAGGCGGAGCTCCCGGCGGTCGACGCGAAGGCGCTGCGGCTGTCGCCCGGCGTGGCCACCGCCGCGGAGATCGAGGGCGCCCGGTCGGACGGCGGCGTCTATGTGGCCAACCTCAACCAGCCCGGTGCCTCGGTCACCTGGACCGTGGACGGCATCCCCGAGGACGGCCTCTACACCCTGTTCACCGGGTACAGCGCGGCCGGCGAGGACCAGTCGATGACCTTGACGGTCAACGGCAAGGAGTTCGGCAGCAAGCTGAACATGGGCAACTTCACCGGCGCCAAGGACGGCGACTTCGCCAAGGGCTGGACCACCACCTACGCCTGGCCCACCCTGAACAAGGGCACCAACACCATCTCGCTCTCCTGCGCCGACGGCGACAAGTGCAACGTGCTGCTGGACCAGTTCTCCCTGAAGAAGGGCCAGGTCAAGGAGTAGGGGTAGGGCGCCGCGGGCCGGGGCGTCACGCCGCGTCGGCCTCCGCCGTCACCGCGACCCCGCGTCCGAGCAGGTCCTCGTACGCCGCCCGGTCGAACTCGCCCGCCACCGGTGCCAGCACCGTCGCCGTGGACAGGGCGACCGCGCGGGCCAGGCGGTCCGGCCAGGGCAGGTTCTCGACCAGGCCGGAGAGCAGTCCCGCCACCGCCGAGTCGCCCGCTCCCGTCGGATTGCCGTGCACGTGGGCGGGCGGGGCGGCGCGCCAGCGGCCCTCCGGGGTCACCGCGAGCAGCCCATCGGCGCCCAGCGAGGCGACCACCGAGCGGGCACCGCGGCGCCGGGCGTCCTGCGTGGCCCGCAGCGGTTCGTGCGAGCCGGTCAGCTCGGCCAGCTCCTCGGCGTTCGGTTTGATCAGGTCCGGGCGGGCGGCGAGCCCCCGGCGCAGCGGCTCCCCGCCGGTGTCCAGCAGCACCGGCACGCCCGCGGCGCGCGCCGTGCGCACCAGCCCGGCGTAGGCGCCCACCGGAACGCCCGGCGGCAGGCTCCCGCACAGGGCCACCGCGCAGGCACCGGCGAGCAGGTCCTCGTAGACGTCCTGGAAGGCGTTCCACTCGGCGGGTGCGACGGCCGGTCCGGGCTCGTTGAGCTGGGTGGTGTCGCCGGTGCGCTCGTCCACGACGGCGACGGTGCGCCGGGTCGCCCCCGCGACCGGCACGAGCGCGTCGGTCACCCCGGGCACGCCGGTGAGCCCCTCGCGCACGGTGTCACCGGTGACGCCGCCCGCGAAGCCGGTGACCGTCACCTCGTGCCCGAGGGCCGCCAGCACCCGGGCCACGTTCAGCCCCTTGCCGCCGGGCCGCTCCGTCACCTCGGTGACCCGGTGGGAGGCGTGGGGCCTGAGGCGCGGGACACGGTAGGTGATGTCGAGAGCGGTGTTCAGCGTGACGGTGAGGATCACCTGTGTCGCCCGTGTCGCCCGTGTCGCCTGCGTCACCTGTGCCGACCTCCCCCGATCGCCTGGCAGCCGCCCGCGCAGGGGCGGCCTTCCGTGGACACGATCATGCCAAAAGGGCGGCGGTCGGCCCACCCCCCGGCCCACCCCCGGCCCACCCCCCGGCCCACCCCCCGGCCCACCCTCGGCCCGGCCACCGCGGCCGGCCCGGGAGCGGACCCGGGGACGGATCAGCCCAGTTGGGGATCGACCACCCATTCGCCCCGGCGCATGACGCCCACCAGGTCGAACGCGGCGTCCAGGACCACCAGGTCGGCGTCCTTGCCGGGCTCCAGGGAGCCGATCCGGTCGTCCAGGCCCAGCAGCCGCGCCGGGTTGGCGGAGATCGCCGCGACGACGTCCTCCACGGCCAGCCCGTCCACCGTCACCGCCCGCTTGAAGGCGCGGTCCAGGGTGAGCGTCGAGCCCGCGATCGAGCCGCCCTCCACCAGCCGGGCCACGCCGTCCGCGACCTCGACCTCCATCGGACCGAGCAGGTAGCGGCCGTCGCCGAAGCCGGCCGCGTCCATCGCGTCGGTGATGAAGGCGACCCGGGCGGCGCCCGCGTGGTGGAACGCGAGCTGGAGCGCGGCCGGGTGCAGATGGGTGCCGTCGTTGATCAGCTCGACGGTGACCCGCTCGTCCTCCAGCAGTGCCGTGATCGGGCCGGGGGCGCGGTGGCCGAGCGGCGGCATCGCGTTGAAGAGATGCGTGGCGACCGTCGCGCCCGCGTCGATGGCCTGGAGCGTCTGCTCGTACGTCGCGTCCGTGTGCCCGATGGCAGCGATCACACCGTGCTCCGCGAGCAGCCGTACGGAGTCCAGGCCGCCCGGCAGCTCGGTGGCGAGCGTCAGCATCTTCGCGTGGCCGTGCGCGGCGTCGACGAGCTTGCGGACCTCGGCCGGATCGGGGTCGCGCAGCAACTGCTCGTCGTGCGCGCCCTTGCGGCACGGGGAGATGAACGGCCCCTCGAAGTGGATGCCGGCGACGTCGCCCTGCTGGGCCAGCTCGGCGAGCAGCCCGGCCTGCCGGGCCAGGAAGTCCAGGTCGCCGGTGACGGCGGAGGCGACCACCGTGGTGGTGCCGTGCAGGCGGTGGGTCTCGACGCCCTTGAGGACGTCCTCGGCGGTGCCGCCGGTGAAGGAGGCGCCGCCGCCCCCGTGGTTGTGGATGTCGACGAAGCCGGGGACCACCCAGTGGCCCGACAGGTCGAGGACCTCGGCCTGAGGGGGCGCCGTGTCCGCGATCCGCGTGCCGTCGACGATCACGCGGCCGTCGTCCACGGTCCCGGTGGGCAGTACCACCCGGGCACCGGCGAGAACCTTGCTTGGGGCCATCAGGTGGTTACCTCCGGGGGAGTCACGGTCGTGGAAGCGGAAGAAGTGGTGCTGAGCGGTTCCGTGCCGAGCGGTTCGGTGCCGGTCCCATCGGTGCTCCGATCGGTGCCGGTGCCGGTGCCGGTGCCGATCGGGCCGGTGCCGGTTGGGCCGGTGCCGGTGCGGCCGGCGTCGAGCAGGTCCCAGGCCATGAGCCCGGCACCCAGGCAGCCGGCGGTGTCCCCCAGCGCCGCGGGGACGATCTCCGGAAGCTTCTGGAAGGTGACCCGCCGCCGGACGGCGTCCCGCAGCGGTGTGAACAAGGTTTCCCCCGCCTCGGCGAGGCCGCCACCGATGATCAGGACGCGCGGGTCCAGCAGAGTGAGCGCGGTGACCAGTCCGTCGGCGAGCGCGTCCACCGCGTCCTGCCACACGGCGGCGGCCCGGGCGTCCCCCGACGCCACGGCCCGGGCGCAGCCGGCGGCGTCCGCGTCCGGGTCGCCGCAGGCCTCGGCCCACGCCTGGCCGACCGCCGACGCGGACGCGAACCGCTCCAGGCAGCCGCGCTGCCCGCACGGGCACGGCGTCCCGCCGGGCCGTACGACGATGTGGCCGATCTCGCCCGCGAAGCCGTGGGCGCCCGACTCCACCCGGCCGTCGATGCCGATGGCGCCCGCGATGCCGGTACCCAGCGGCACGAACAGGAACCGGTCGGCCCCCCGCCCGGCCCCGACCCGCCCTTCGGCGAGCCCGCCGGTGCGCACGTCGTGGCCGAGGGCGACCGGGACGGAGCCGAGCCGGTCGCCGAGCAGTGCCCGCAGGGGGACGTCGCGCCAGCCGAGGTTGGCCGCGTACACGGCGGTGCCGTTGGCCTCGTCGATGATGCCGGGGACGGCCACGCCGGCGGCGCGGGCGGGCTCGCCGAACCGGTCGGCGCCGTAGGCGCGCAGTTCGGCGGCGAAGTCCAGGATGCCCGCGACGACCGCGTCGGGCCCGCGGTCGCGGCCGGTGGCCCGGCGTGCCTGGTGCAGCAGCTCGCCCCCCGGCCCGGCCAGGGCGGCCTTCATCCCGGTGCCGCCCACGTCGAGGGCGATGACATGTCTCACGGGGGACAGTGTGGCCCGTTGACCCGGGAGAGGTCTAGTCCACTGCCGTGGTGTAGACCTTAATCCGTTAAACGAACAAGCGAACTAGCGAACGCGTAAGCAAAGCAGCGAACGACACAAGTCGTCGGCAGGGTTGGGGAATCAGGGTGCAGCGGCGTAGGACAGGAACGATCGCGGTGGTGTCCGCACTGGGCATGGCAGCGGTCCTCGGCGGCTGCGGGCTCACCGGAGACTCCGGCGAGGTGACGCTGAAGCTGGTGGCCGCCGACTACGGGGACAGCAAGGCCAACAGCTCGCAGAACTACTGGGACGAGCTGGCCAAGGCCTACGAGGCCAAGCACCCCGACGTGCACGTGGACGTCACCGTGTACTCCTGGAACGACGTGGACCGCGAGGTCCGCGAGATGGTCGAGGCCGGCAAGGCCCCCGACATGGCGCAGATCGGCGCCTACTCCGACTACGCGGACAAGGACCTGCTCTACCGGGCCGACGACCTGCTCTCCATCCCGGTCCAGGCCAACTACGTCTCGCAGCTCGCCGGCGCCGGCCAGGTCAACGGGGTGCAGTACGGCCTGCCCTTCGCGGCCTCCACCCGCGTGCTCTTCTACAACAAGACCCTCTTCGACAAGGCCGGCGTCACCCCGCCCAAGTCCTGGGACGACCTCGCGAAAGCGGCCGAGGAGCTCAAGAAGGAGGGCGTGAAGTTCCCGTACGCCCTGCCGCTGGGCCCCGAGGAGGCGCCGGCCGAGACGGTGCAGTGGCTGCTCAGCGGCGGGGGCGGCTACACCGACGACGTCGGCACCTACTCCATCGACTCGCCGCAGAACGTCACCACCTTCACCTGGCTCAAGGAAGAACTGGTCGGCAAGGGCCTCACCGGCCCGGTCGCCCCCGGCAAGCTCAACCGGGCCGACGCCTTCGCCGCCTTCGCGAACGGCGACGTCGGCATGCTCAACGGACACCCCACGCTGATGAAGACGGCGTCCGGCAAGGGCGTGAAGTACGGCATGGTGCCGACCCCCGGCATCGACGGCGCCAGCAGGAACACGCTCGGTGTCACCGACTGGATGACCGCCTTCAAGAAGAACGGCCACCAGGAGGAGATCGGCGACTTCCTCGACTTCGTCTACAGCGACGAGAACGTCCTCACCTTCTCCCGCCAGTACGACCTGCTGCCGGTGACCACCTCCGCGTCCCAGGTCATGAGCACCGCGGCGGAGGACAAGGACCTCCAGCCCTTCCTGAACGAACTGCTGCTCTCCGAGCTCTACCCGGTCGGCAAGACCTCCTGGGCCTCGGTCAGCGCGGACATCAAGAAGCGCATCGGCCAGGCGGTCGCCCCCGGCGGCAGCACCGAGCAGGTGCTCGACCAGATCCAGGCGACGGCGATGCGGGCGGGCAGCGCGGAGTAGGGAGCAACGGAGCGGCGGAGCAACGGGCAGCGGGGCAACGGGCAGCGGGGCAACGGGCAGCGGGGCAGGAGCGCGGGGGCCGCTGTCGGTGGCGGGCGTTACGGTGCCGTACATGGACCTGGGACAGAGGGAGCGGAACATCCTCGCGCTGGAACGCCGCGGTTTCCCCGGCCCCGGCGCGAAGGAGCGCGCCATCCGCGAGGAACTGGGCCTGGCCCCCGTCCGCTACTACCAGCTCCTCAACGCCCTCCTGGACGACCCCCGCGCCCTGGCGGCCGACCCGGTGACGGTCAACCGGCTGCGCCGGATACGGGAGGCACGGCGCTCGGAGCGGTGACGGCGACCGGACCGGACGGTACCGGACGGACCGGAGGGCAAGGATCCGCCCGGCACGCCTGCCTCCGGCTCCTCCGGCTCCTCCGGGCGTCGTCCCTGCACCGTGCCGCGATGGCGGGCCGGCCGTCGGCGCTCGCCGGGCCGTCGGCGTCCGCCGGACTGTCGCCGTACGAGCCATGCGTGCCCCCGCGCCGGCGGGATAGGTTCGCGGTATGGGCAGCCACCAGGACTCCACCCGTGACGACTCCCCGGACCACCTGCCGACGCCCGCGACGGAGGCCGGACGCGAAGGGCTCGACGCCCTTCTCGCCCGTCCCGGCCGCGCGGTGGTCGCGTTCGACTTCGACGGCACGCTCGCCCCGATCGTCGCCGACCCCGACCGGGCCCGCGCCCACCCGGACGCCGTACCGGCGCTCGCGGCCCTCGCCCCGAAGGTCGCCGCCGTCGCGGTGATCACCGGCCGCCCCGCCGAGGTCGCCGTCCACCACGGAGGCTTCGCGGGCGTCCCCGGCCTCGACCACCTCGTCGTCCTCGGCCACTACGGCGCCGAACGCTGGGACGCCGCCACCGGCACCCTCACCGCCCCCGACCCGCACCCCGGCGTCGCCGCCGTCCGCGCGGAACTGCCCGGCCTGCTGGAGCGGTCCGGCGCGGGGGAGGGCACCTGGGTCGAGGAGAAGGGCCACGCGGTCGCCGTCCACACCCGCCGCGCCCCCGACCCCCGGGCCGCCTTCGACGCCCTGCGCGCCCCCCTCACCGACCTGGCCGCCCGCCACGGCCTGATCGTCGAGCCGGGCCGCATGGTCCTGGAACTGCGCCCACCCGGCATGGACAAGGGCGCCGCCCTGCGGGCGTACGTCCGGGAGCTCGACGCGGGCGCAGTCCTCTACGCCGGCGACGACCTGGGCGACCTCCCCGCCTTCGCGGCGGTCGACGCCCTCCGCGCGGAGGGCACCCCCGGCCTCCTGGTGTGCAGCGGCAGCGACGAGGTCCCGGACCTGCGCGCACGAGCGGACGTGGTGGTCGACGGCCCGACGGGAGTGGTGGCACTCGTCCGCGCCCTGGCGGACGCCACCTGACCGCGGGCGGTCGTGCCGCCCGGGGTGGGCGCGGCGGCACCCGGCAGGGTCCCGGCCTCGCGCCCCGCCCCACCCCCGGCGCCGGTCATCCGCCCCAGCCCGCCCGGCGCCGGTCATCCGGCCGTCAGGACCTCAGAGCCTCCAACTGCTCCAGGAACCACCGCGCCGGAGGCAGCGCCGTACCCGCCGCGGCCAGCCGCTTCGACCGCTCCGCCCGCTCCCCGGGCCCCACCGACAACGCCTCGTGCAGCGCCTGGGCCGTCCCCGACACGTCGTACGGATTCACCACCACCGCGTCCTCACCCAGCTCCTCGTACGCCCCCGCCTCCCGCGACAGCACCAGCACGCACCCCTCGTCGGAGACGACCGGCACCTCCTTCGCGACGAGGTTCATGCCGTCCCGGACGGGGTTGACCAGCGCCACGTCCGCCAGCCGGTACGCCGCCAGCGACCGCGCGAAGTCGTCCTTCACGTGCAGCACGACCGGCGTCCACCCCGCCGTCCCGAACTCCGCGTTGACCGAGTCCGCCACCCGCCGCACCTCGGCGGTGTAGTCCCGGTACACGGCGAGGTCCTGCCGCGACGGATACGCGAACGCGACGTGCACGACCCGTTCCCGCCACTGAGGCCGGCCCGCCAGCAGCTCCCGGTACGCCAGCAGCCCCCGCACGATGTTCTTCGACAGTTCGGTCCGGTCCACCCGCACGATCGTCTTCCGCGCGGTCCCGTCCGGGCCCTCCCCGATCTCCGCCCGCAGCGCCGCCATCCGCTCGTCCACGTCGGCCTCGTGCGAGCGCTGCCGCAGGAACTCCGCGTCCGCCCCGAGCCCGTGCACGCCGGTCTCCGTGCCGCCGGTCCCGCCCACCAGGGCGTCGCAGCACGCGGTGAACGCGTCGGCCCAGCGCCGGGTGAGGAACCCGAGCCGGTCGGCGCCGAGCATGCCGCGCAGCACCTGCTCGGCGATGTCGTCCGGCAGCAGCCGGAAGTAGTCGACCGGTGCCCACGGCGTGTGCGAGAAGTGGCCGATGCGCAGGTCCGGCCGGAGCTCGCGCAGCATCCCGGGCACCAGCGTCAGGTGGTAGTCCTGCACGATCGCGACCGCGCCCTCGGCGGCCTCCTCGGCCAGCGCCTCGGCGAAGGCCCGGTTGTACGCCTCGTAGGAGGCCCACTGCCGCCGGAACTCCGCGTCGAAGACCGGCTCCAGGGGCGTCTGGTAGAGCATGTGGTGCACGAACCACAGCACGCTGTTGGCGATCCCGTTGTACGCGTCCGCGTGCACGTCGGCCGGTACGTCCAGCATCCGTACGCCGTCCTCGCCGACCCCGCGCCGCACCGCCTCGCGGTCGCCGTCACCGAGCGCGGAGCACACCCACAGCGCCCCCGCGTCCGGCCCGATGGCCGACAGCCCGGAGACCAGCCCGCCACCGCCGCGCTTGGCGTGCAGCGAACCGTCCTCCCCTACCTCGTACGAGACGGGCCCCCGGTTGGAGGCGACCAGCACCTGAGCAGCACCGAAGCTTGAAGCCATACGCCTCAACCTAGCCCGGCCCCGGGGGCCTCAAACGTGGCCGGATGCCCCCTCGGCATCGATCGCGTCACGCACCTTGTGAGGTTGGTGTGAAAAGAACAAGGATGTGCGGTGCACATTTCAACTTTCTGGGGGGTGGGCCGCATGCCCATACGCAAGCGCGGATTCGCGCGCGCCGCGGCGCTGGTCGGGGCCTGCGCGCTGGTGCTGACCGGCTGCGGCGACGAGGGCGCCGGCGACGAGACGGAAGCACGGCCCGCGACGGCCGCCGCGACCCCGGACAGCAGCCCCACACCCGAGGCGTCCCCCAGCACCGCCTCCCCGACCCCGGCACCCACCCCCACCCCCGCCACGCTGCCGGACTTCACCGGCCGCAGCGTCGGGTCGGCCGTCATCTCCGCCAAGAAGGCGGACATCGCCTACACCGTCCGGCTCCAGGGCACCGGAGGACAGGCCTCCTCCTGGGGCACCGGCGAGAAGGTCTGCGAGCAGACCAGCGGCCCCGACGGCGTGATCTTCACCGTCCCCCGCGACGGCCGGGACTGCGCGGGGCGTTCGCTGCGCCCGAAGCCGACTCCCGCCCCCGAATCGGCGAAGCCGAAGGACACCGGCACGGGCGGCACCGCCACCGGCGGCAGCACGGGCGGCGGCAGCGGCGGCGGTACCGGCGGTGGTACCGGCGTCTGTGAACTCACCAGTCCCGCGGGCAACTGCTATGCCGACGGCCAGTTCTGCGCCAAGAAGCACCGCGGCCTGAGCACCCACGGACGCGGCGGCGAGTACCTGACCTGCGCACGCGACTCCGGCGGCACCTGGCGCTGGTCGGACGGCGTTTCCGGCTGACGCGGCCCCGGGACCGGGAGGCAGGCCACCCCGTACCGGGGGCCGAGGACCAAGGACCGCGGCCCGGAGACCGCGGGCCCGGAGACCGTGGGCCCGGAGACCGCGGGCCCGGAGACCGCGGCCCGGCGAGTCAGGCCACCCGCCGGGCCGCGTACTCCGCGATCTCCGTCATCGGCGGCCGCTCCTCCGTGTCCACGGAGTACGTGCGCGGTTCGAAGCCGTCGGCGCCGCGTTCGAACTGGGTGAGGGACGGCCGGACCAGGTGGCCGCGGGCCAGCCGGAGCTGGGCGGTGCGGTAGATCGCGGCGGACATGCGGCCCAGCGCCTGGCCGTCCTGGTGCCGGTGCCTGCGCACGCCGACGTCGACCTGCGCGAGGGCGTCGAGGCCCACCAGGTGCAGGGCGTCGACCAGCATGCCCAGCTCGACCCCGTAGCCGACGGGGAACGGAAGCTGTTCGAGGAGGGAGCGGCGGGCCGCGTACTCGCCGCCGAGCGGCTGCACGAAACCGGCCAGCCGCGGCCAGTGCATGTTGAGCAGCGGGCGGGCCATCAGTTCCGTGACCCGGCCGCCCTGACCGGCCGCGGTGCCCAGCGGGCGGTCGTACATGGCCTTGACGAGGTGCACGTCCGGGTCGGTGAGCAGCGGCCCCACGATCCCGGAGACGAAGTCGGCGGAGAACTCGCGCAGGTCGGCGTCGACGAAGCAGACGATGTCACCGCCGGTGACCAGCAGTGAGCGCCACAGGACCTCGCCCTTGCCGGGTACGGCCGGGAGACGGGGGAGTATCGCGTCGCGGTGCACGACGCGCGCGCCCGCCGCCGCGGCCACCTCCGACGTGCGGTCGCTCGACCCGGAGTCCACGACCACGATCTCGTCGACGAGCGGGACGCGCCCCATCAGGTCCCGGCGGATCACCGTGACGATGTCGCCGACCGTCGCCTCCTCGTCGAGGGCGGGGAGCACCACGCTGACCGACTGGCCCGTGGCGTGCTTGGCGGTCAGGAGCTGCTGGACCGGCCGGTCCGCCAGGGACCAGGAGCGTGTGCTCAGCCAGCGCTCGACTTCTTCCAGCACGTCCGGTGGCTCCTTCGTGATCCGTTGTGATCCATCTCGCGGTGCGGACGACTGTCTCAACCGCCCTGGCCTTCGGTTACAGTCTTGAACAACGCGAGGGCCCACCGCATGCCGGGGGGCCCGCGCGGCACCACCGCGCAACAACCGCACCACCGCACAACAACCGAATACCGCTCATCCAGAGGGGCAGAGGGATACGGCCCGTTGAAGCCCCGGCAACCCTCCAGTCGGTTCTTGTCACGCAGACGTGGCGAGGCTCCCGACTAGGGAAGGTGCCAAATCCGTCTCACGGCGAGATGCGTCGTGAGGAAGATGAGGAGAAAGGGCCTCGCCTCCATGGCTGTGCAGACCGCCGAAAGCACCACCACCCCCGCCGCTGCCGTTCCCGCCGGATCCGTCGATCTGGGCCCCGCCGACGCCCTCTCCTGCCGCGAGTGCGGTCACCGCGTGCCGCTCGGCCCGGTCTTCGCCTGCGAGGAGTGTTTCGGCCCGCTGGAGATCGCCTACGACTTCTCGGCCTACGACACCGAGGAACTGCGCAAGCGGATCGAGGCGGGCCCCGCCAACATCTGGCGCTACGCCCCGCTGCTGCCCGTCCCCGCCGACGTGGCGACCAAGCCGAACATCAACCCGGGCTGGACCAAGCTGGTCAAGGCCGACAACCTGGCCCGCGAGCTGGGCGTCACCGGCGGCCTGTACGTCAAGGACGACTCCGGCAACCCGACGCACTCCTTCAAGGACCGCGTCGTCGCCCAGGCCATCGAGGCCGCCCGCGCCTTCGGCTTCACCACGCTCTCCTGCTCCTCCACCGGCAACCTCGCGGGCGCCGTCGGCGCCGCCGCGGCCCGCGCCGGCTTCCGCTCCTGCGTGTTCATCCCGCACGACCTGGAGCAGGGCAAGGTCGTCATGGCCGCCGTCTACGGCGGTGAGCTCGTCGGCATCGAGGGCAACTACGACGACGTGAACCGCTTCTGCTCCGAGCTGATCGGCGACCCGGCCGGCGAGGGCTGGGGCTTCGTCAACGTCAACCTGCGCCCGTACTACGCGGAGGGCTCCAAGACGCTGGCGTACGAGATCTGCGAGCAGCTCGGCTGGCGGCTGCCCGACCAGATCGTCGTCCCCATCGCGTCCGGCTCCCAGCTCACGAAGATCGACAAGGGTCTGCAGGAGCTGATCAAGCTGGGCCTGGTCGAGGACAAGCCGTACAAGATCTTCGGCGCCCAGGCGGCGGGCTGCTCGCCGGTGTCCACCGCGTACAAGGCCGGCCACGACGTCGTACGCCCGCAGAAGCCGGACACCATCGCCAAGTCCCTCGCGATCGGCAACCCGGCCGACGGCCCGTACGTCCTCGACATCGCCCGCCGCACCGGTGGCGCCGTGGAGGACGTGACCGACGAGCAGGTCGTCGACGCCATCAAGCTGCTCGCGCGCACCGAGGGGATCTTCGCGGAGACGGCGGGCGGGGTGACGGTCGGCGTCACCAGGAAGCTGATCGAGAACGGCGTCCTAGACCCGTCGCTCACCACCGTCGTCCTCAACACCGGCGACGGCCTGAAGACCCTCGACGCGGTGGCCGGCACCGGCCTCACCGCCACCATCCGCCCGAACCTGGACTCCTTCCGAGAGGCTGGCCTCGCATGAGCGTGACCGTTCGCATCCCGACCATCCTGCGCACCTACACCGGCGGCAAGGCGGAGGTCAGCGCCGAGGGCGCGAACCTCGGTGAGGTCATCGCCGACCTGGAGAAGAACCACACCGGCATCGCCGCCCGAGTCCTGGACGACCAGGGCAAGCTGCGCCGTTTCGTCAACGTCTACGTCAACGACGACGACGTCCGTTTCGAGCAGGGCCTGGAGACCGCCACCCCCGACGGCGCGGGCGTCTCCATCATTCCCGCGGTCGCCGGCGGCTGATACGCGTCGTAGCGCGAACTGCCCCCTCCGTAAGAGAAGCGGAGGGGGCAATTCCATGGGATTGAGCGCGGTAGAGTTGGGGAACGGGCTCCCGATCACAAGATCGGGAACTCTTCGTTCCTGCCGCACGCCCGACAAGATGTAGCCAAAGTGTGGGCGTCTTTCGCGGCTTTTGTTCCCTTTGCCTGCCCTGACTTGCCCCGAATTCAGGCGAATTCTCGCCACATTCCGGACCGGGCGCGTCCAGATTTCTCGTCCAATTGACCTGTTGCAGAGGGCAGTTGGACAGATACATTCAGCCGCGGTCGACGCGTTCCGGCGCACGCCCCCAGTCGTGGGGGGTGAGGTCTGACCCGGGTCCGCGAAGTGCGGATCTGTGCAAGGGCCAGTAATAGGGGAGTTAGGCATGGCTCAGGGCACCGTCAAGTGGTTCAACGCGGAGAAGGGGTACGGCTTCATCGCGGTCGACGGTGGTGCGGATGTTTTCGTCCACTACAGCGCGATTCAGATGGACGGCTACCGCACCCTCGAAGAAGGCCAGCGGGTCGAGTTCGAGATCTCGCAGGGTCAGAAGGGCCCGCAGGCCGACATGGTTCGCCTCAGCGCCTGAGACGCGCGGCCACCGCAGCATTTGGCCTTCATCCGAAGGGCCCGTACCTCCCGGGGTGCGGGCCCTTCGGCCTGCCCCGGATCCGCTCAGGACCTGGCCCGGACCTGGCCCGGATCTGGCCCGGGGCCTGGCCCGGAGTCTCCCCGGACCCGCCCGGATCCTTGTTCGCGGTCGGCCGAGACCGGGTGTCGATCCCCGAGAGGCGCTTGCACTCGACAGGGGCGAGTGCTAATCATTGCGTTAGCACTCTGAAGGTGAGAGTGACAACGAAGGACCGGGTCGGTGAGGCCCGCAGGCCGGGTGGGGAAGGAACCACACGGCACGCGAGCCGTCCGTCGCGGGCGCGGGCGCGGTCCGAAGGAATCACCCCCAGTCCTGGAGGGACCACTTCACATGGCCAAGATCATCGCGTTCGACGAGGAGGCGCGGCGCGGCCTCGAGCGCGGCATGAACCAGCTCGCGGACGCCGTCAAGGTGACGCTCGGCCCCAAGGGCCGCAACGTCGTCCTCGAGAAGAAGTGGGGCGCCCCCACGATCACCAACGATGGTGTGTCCATCGCCAAGGAGATCGAGCTCGAGGACCCGTACGAGAAGATCGGCGCCGAGCTGGTCAAGGAAGTCGCCAAGAAGACGGACGACGTCGCCGGTGACGGTACGACCACCGCGACCGTTCTCGCCCAGGCTCTGGTCAAGGAAGGCCTGCGCAACGTCGCGGCCGGCGCCAACCCGATGGCCCTGAAGCGCGGCATCGAGAAGGCCGTCGAGGCCGTCTCCGCCGCCCTGCTGGAGCAGGCGAAGGACGTCGAGACCAAGGAGCAGATCGCCTCCACGGCCTCCATCTCCGCCGCCGACACCCAGATCGGCGAGCTCATCGCCGAGGCCATGGACAAGGTCGGCAAGGAAGGCGTCATCACCGTCGAGGAGTCCCAGACCTTCGGTCTGGAGCTGGAGCTCACCGAGGGTATGCGCTTCGACAAGGGCTACATCTCGGCGTACTTCGCCACCGACATGGAGCGTATGGAGGCGTCGCTCGACGACCCGTACATCCTGATCGCCAACTCCAAGATCGGCAACGTCAAGGACCTGCTGCCGCTCCTGGAGAAGGTCATGCAGTCGGGCAAGCCGCTGCTGATCATCGCCGAGGACGTCGAGGGCGAGGCCCTGTCGACCCTGGTCGTCAACAAGATCCGCGGCACCTTCAAGTCCGTCGCCGTCAAGGCCCCGGGCTTCGGCGACCGCCGCAAGGCCATGCTCGGCGACATCGCCATCCTCACGGGCGGCGAGGTCATCTCCGAGGAGGTCGGCCTCAAGCTCGAGAACGCCACGCTCGACCTGCTGGGCAGCGCGCGCAAGGTCGTCATCACCAAGGACGAGACCACGATCGTGGACGGCGCCGGCTCCGCCGACCAGGTCCAGGGCCGGGTCAACCAGATCCGCGCCGAGATCGAGAACAGCGACTCGGACTACGACCGCGAGAAGCTCCAGGAGCGCCTGGCGAAGCTGGCCGGCGGCGTGGCCGTCATCAAGGCCGGTGCCGCCACCGAGGTCGAGCTCAAGGAGCGCAAGCACCGCATCGAGGACGCCGTTCGCAACGCGAAGGCGGCCGTCGAGGAGGGCATCGTCGCCGGTGGTGGCGTGGCCCTGCTCCAGGCCTCCCAGGTCTTCGAGAAGCTGGAGCTCTCGGGTGACGAGGCGACCGGCGCCAACGCCGTGAAGCTCGCCCTGGAGGCCCCGCTGAAGCAGATCGCCGTCAACGGTGGTCTCGAGGGCGGCGTCGTCGTGGAGAAGGTCCGCAACCTGACCGTCGGCCACGGCCTGAACGCCGCGACCGGCGAGTACGTCGACATGATCGCCGAGGGCATCATCGACCCGGCGAAGGTGACCCGCTCTGCCCTGCAGAACGCCGCCTCCATCGCCGCGCTGTTCCTCACCACCGAGGCCGTCATCGCCGACAAGCCGGAGAAGGCCGCCGCGGCCGGTGCTCCGGGCGGCATGCCGGGCGGTGACATGGACTTCTGATCGGCCTCTGGTCGATCGACCGTCCTACGGTTCCGAGGGCGGCACTCCCCGACAGGGGGTGCCGCCCTCGGGCGTGTCACCGGCCTTTCCCGCAGGCCCTGGTCATCGGCGCGCAGCGGATCGTCATGGCGCCGCTCCCGGTCGCCGGGCGCCGGCCCGCAGCCTCGCCGGACCGCGACCGCGACCGCGACTGCGACCGCGACTGCGACCGCGACCGCGACTGCGACCGCGACTGCGGCCGGGACTGCGGCTGTGACCTGCGCCACTGATGGCGGAGGGTCGGAATGGGCGGGACGGGCGGGCCCGTTGTTGTCACCGGCAGGTGCATGCGCATGCACATACCGACCGGTACCTCCAGAGGAGCCCCCACGTGACCATCACCGCCTCCGACGCCGCCTCGCGCGCCGCTCAGATCCTCGCCCGTCCGACGGCCATCAACGGCCTGACCGTGCCCAACCGCATCGCGATGGCCCCGATGACCCGGATGTTCTCACCGGGCGGCGTCCCCGGCGAGGACGTGCTCTCGTACTACTCCCGCCGCGCCGCCGCCGGTGTCGGCCTGATCGTCACCGAGGGTACCTACGTCGGCCACGACTCGGCCGGGCAGAGCGACCGCGTGCCGCGTTTCCACGGCGAGGAGCAGCTGGCCGGCTGGGCGAAGGTCGCCGACGCGGTGCACGCGGCAGGCGGCACGATCGTGCCGCAGCTGTGGCACATCGGCATGGTCCGCAAGCAGGGCGAGCAGCCCTTCCCCGACGCCCCCGCCGTCGGCCCCTCCGGCCTGCGGATCGGCGAGGACGAGGTCACCGGCAAGGCGATGACCCAGCGCGACGTGGACGACGTCATCGGCGCCTTCGCCGAGGCCGCGGCCGACGCCGAGCGCATCGGCTTCGACGGCGTGGAGATCCACGGCGCGCACGGCTACCTCGTCGACCAGTTCCTGTGGGCGGGCACCAACCGCCGCACCGACGCCTACGGCGGTGACCCGGTCTCCCGCACCCGTTTCGCCACCGAGATCGTGGCCGCCGTACGCGAGAAGGTCTCGCCCGACTTCCCGGTGATCTTCCGCTACTCGCAGTGGAAGCAGGACGCCTACGACGCCCGCCTCGCCGAGACCCCCGAGGAGCTGGAGGCCATCCTCACCCCGCTCGCCTCGGCCGGTGTCGACGCCTTCCACGCCTCCACGCGCCGCTACTGGCAGCCCGAGTTCGACGACTCCGACCTCAACCTCGCCGGCTGGACCAAGAAGCTCACCGGCAAGACCGTCATCACGGTCGGCTCGGTCGGCCTGGAGGGCGAGTTCACCGACTCCTTCCAGGGCGCGGGTGCGGCGCTCGGCAGCCTCGACAACCTCCTGGACCGGTTCGAGCGCGACGAGTTCGACATGGTCGCCATCGGCCGCGCGCTGCTCCAGGACCCGCAGTGGGCCCGTAAGGTGCTGGCCGGCCGCTTCGACGAGCTGGCGCCGTTCGACGCGGAGTCGCTGAAGACCCTCAGCTGACCCGGCCCGCCCCGGCCTGATCCGGTCGCGCACCGCGGCGTGAGGTCCGTGGAGTCACCCACTACTGCCGTACGTACGTCCAGCGGCGTCCGGTGAGGAAGTGATCCAGGACCAGCTCCGAGGTCCCGGAACCCGTGGTGCGCAGCCGTCAGCCGACGGCTTCAGTCCCAGTACGTCTCGTGGGTCAGCCGGTCGCCCTGGCCGTCGAAGGTGTCGACGGACGCGATGGTCTCCCCGTCGGCGACGGGCAGGGCGAACGCGCGGTACGAGGTCCCCGGCAGCGTCACGACCTCGGCGGTACGGACCGTACCGCCGTCGAGAGTCAACCGGGCCGTGGCCGTACCCGGAGCGGGGTTGCCGACGAAGATCCGGATCCCGGACGTGCCCTTGCCGGACAGACCGTGCAGCCCGGCGCCTTCGACGAAGTCGTCCCGGCCGTCCACGACGGCGCAGCCCGCCCACGGTCCCGCCTGGTGATCGACCTGGACCCCGCCGATGAGCACCCGCTGACAGAGCAGCGAGAGGCCCTCCGGCCGGGAACCGCCGCCGAAGTCCCCGTCGGCGTCGCGGTCGGCCTCGTCGCCGGTGCCGGCGTCAGCGGAGGGATAGCCGACCGGTGCGTCCGGGTAGAACGTCAGCGTCACCGACCACTCCTCGCCGTCGATGCTGCCGGAGCGGACCACCCGGCTGCGTTCTCCGGCTTCCAGCGCGTCGGGAACCGGTGAGCCGGAGGGGGGCGAGGCCGCGATGCGCGGGCCGGCGTCCTGCGGCGGGCCGGACAGAAGCGGCAGGACGACGGCTGCCGTGACCGCGGCCACCAGTACCCCGGCCGCCGCGTTCACGGTGGTGCGGCGCGACCTCCGGGCACGGGCACCGTCCAGGATGGCCTGCACAGGTGCTGGTCCGGGCGTCTTCCGCCCGGCCGCCCGGGCCAGCGCGTGCCGCACATCCTGTGCGGAATCGGCAGCGTGCAGGGGGCCGAGCCGGTCCGGCACGGAGGCGTCCGAACCGCCCGAGGCACTCGAGGCATCCGGTTGTCCGCCGGGTGTGCGGTAGGCGGTCATGCGGCACCTCCGAGATCCGCGCGGTCGTGCGATGTCAGCGCGGGGTGCGCCCGCAGCTTGGCGAGAGCGCGGGAAGCCTGGCTCTTGACCGTGCCGGGCGTGCACCCGAGGGTCCGTGCCACCTCGTCCTCCCCGAGGTCCTCCCAATAACGGAGGACGACCACAGCACGTTGCCGTTCGGGCAGTTCGGCCAGGGCCTCCATCAGCACGTTGCGCTCCTCCAGACGTTCGGTCTCGCCGGACCCCTGCGGACGGTCCGGAAGCAGAGGGGTGAGCAGGTGGACGACCCGTCTGCGGCGGTGGCGGCTGCGGTTGTTGTTCACCAGCGCGCGCCGTACATAGGCGCCGGCGTCCTCCCGCCGCACCCGGTCCCACCGCGCGTACACCTTGATCAGGGTCGTTTGCACCAGATCTTCCGCCTCGTGGAAATCCCCGGTCAGCATGTAGGCGGTCCTGACCAGGCGGCTCCAGTAGGCCGAGGCGAACGCCGTGAAATCGTCTTCGGCGGCGAGGGCCGGTCCGATGTGCACGAAGGGTCTGTCCCTGCGGGTGTGTGGGCGGGCAGGAGGTACGGTCCGGTCCCCGGGCGCGGGCGGCACCCGGGGACCGGGGACCGGCGGGTCAGTCCCAGTACGTCTCGTGGGTCAGCCGGTTTCCCCGTCGGTCGAAGGTGTCGACGGACGCGATGGTCTCCCCGTCGGCGACGGGCAGGGCGAACGCGCGGTACGAGGTCCCCGGCAGCGTCACGACCTCGGCGGTACGGACCGTACCGCCGTCGAGAGTCAACCGGGCCGTGGCCGTACCCGGAGCGGGGTTGCCGACGAAGATCCGGGTCCCGGAGGTGCCCTTGCCGGTCAGGCCGTGCAGTCCGGCGCCTTCGACGAAGTCGTCCCGGCCGTCCACGACGGCGCAGCCCGCCCACGGTCCCGCCTGGTGATCGACCTGGACCCCGCCGATGAACACCCGCTGGCAGAGCAGCGAGGGATCCACGGGCCGGGAGCCACCGAAGCCGGAGGTCCGGTCTTCGGTGGGGAAGCCCTCCGGAACCTCCGGATAGAACTGCAGGGTCACCGACCACTCCTTGCCGTCGATGATCCCGGAGCCGGCGGAACGGGTCACGCTCCGCTGTTCCCCGTCCTGCGTGTGGCGAGTCGGGTGCTGCTCCCCCTGCACGGCTGACTGCGTCCGCAGCCCCTTGCCGGACGCGTCACCGGACCAGCCGTCGGCCGCCCAGGCACCGGCTACCGGTGTACTGACCACGATGGCGACCGCGCCGACGGCGACCGCGAGCTTCTTGATGCTGCTGGACACGTTGCTCCTACGGGAAGTGGGGTCGATGGACCGGAGGGCGCCTCTCCATCCACTCCTACTCCCGTTGCCGGCCCGGAGGTTGCACGCGGCGCCAGATCTCCGCGTACGCGTGTGGGCGATCGCGTGTTCCGGCTCTGGCGGGGGGTCTCGCGGTGTCCCGGGGTGGGGCCGGGCAGTCTCCGGGCGTGCCTTTCAGATGGCCCGCCTAGAAGTGCTCGTCGACGAGTGCCGGCCGCCTGAGACTCCCGACGAACGCCGCCCAGGCGTCGGCCCGGAACAGCAGTTCCGGGCCGTGGGGGTTCTTGGAGTCGCGGACCGGGACGGCGGCCGTGCTGCCGAGGGCGACTTCGAGGCAGTTGCCGCCGCTGCCCCCGCTGTAACTGGACTTGTACCAGTCCAGCTGGTGCTCAGGAATGGTCCTCATGTGCGTAATCCTGCGCCATCGCCTCGACCATAGCCAGGGAGTTCTCCGGTGACAGCGAACAGGCTGACAGGAGGCTGTACGTGTGACGCTGGTACCGCACGACGGCGGGTTCGTCTTCCAGCCGCCCGGTGCCAACACCCTCGAAGTACACCAACGGTGGCGCATCCTCGAAGTCCATCAGTTTGATGGCGCCTTCCATCGAGGCATGCGCTCCCGCATCGAACGGCAGAACCTGCATGATGATCCGACTCCTGCGGATCAGGTCGATGACGCGGTCGAGCGCCTCGGCCATCACCTCGCGGCCTCCGGTCACCCGCCGCAGCGCGGCTTCGTCCAGTACGACCCACAACTGAGGCACTGTTGGATCGGCGAGGAGACGGGTCCGTTCCATCCGGGCCGCCACCAGTTCCTCGATCACCTCGTTCGGTGCCGTGGGTTGGTACGCACGGCAAACCGCCCTTGCATACGCGGGCGTTTGCAGCAGGCCCGGGATCAGCAACGGCGCGTACTCCCTCATGGTCGTGGCCTGTGCTTCAGCTTCCGCCGCCTCCGCAAAATGTTCCGGATACTTCGACTTCGCCGAAGCCGCGCAGTTGCGCCGGAAGAAGTCCTCCGTCCCGAGGACGTCGTCCAGCAGCCGTGCGTACTCCGGCTGCATCCTCCGCGTGCCGGACTCCAGCTGCCCGATGAACGAGCCGCTGACGAACAGCCGTCCGCCCAGGTCTTCCTGGCTCAGCCCGGCCTTCTCGCGGGCGTGGCGCAGTTCGGCGCCCAGCAGGGCGCGGGGGGACGACGACGGGTCGAGGTCTTTCGGTCCAGGCATGGCAGTGAAACTCCGGTCGCACAGGAGGGGTTGTTGGGGCGCCCTGTATGGCCAGGTTAGAGGCGGGGCAGACACGCTGTGTGCTGATTCGGAAACTCAGCGTGGAGGTGAGGAAGGGTGCGGTCGACCGAAGAAGTCGTCGAGTCCTTGCGGCAGGCCCTCGTGGGCGTCGGGGTCGTGCTGCCGTCCCTGTGTGTCGATCCGGTGACCGGCGCGAGCGACGAGCCGTTCGCTCTGGTGGATCTGGGGCGGTGCAACGTCCGGGTCGCCGAGCGGCTGGCGTCGGTGGTGCGGGGTGAGCGGCCGGCGGTCGGGACGCATGCCGTGGACGCGCGGGACGGGCGCGTGGGGGAGGTGGTGGGACACGCCGGCGGCGACGTGCGGTTGCGGCCGGTCGCCGGGGGCCGGGCGTGGGACTGCCCCCGGGCGTCGGTGGCGGTGGCGCAGCCGGAGGAGGTGCTGAGGGCACGGCTGAGCAGGACGAATCGTGAGAGTGTGCGGCCCTAGGAGGCGCTTCCGCGTTGCCGTCAGGCGGGTGGCCAGCCCCGCAGGGTCATGTCGGCCACCCGCTGGAGGTCTTCCCGGCCGGCGCCCCCGGCGGCCTGGACCGCGATGCCGTTGGCGACGGTCATGAGGTAGCGGGCGAGGTCCTCGGGGTCGGTGCCCAGGGGCAGGTCGCCGTCGTCGAGGGCCTGCCGGAACCGGTCGCGGAGGTGGGAGACGCCCTCGTTGCGCCAGGCGGCGAGCATGTCCCGGACGGGGAGCCCCGTGCCGCCGGCGGCGAGGGAGCCCTGGACTCCCAGGCACCCGGGCGGGCAGCCGGGGCGTGTGGAGGTCCGCACGGCGCCGGTCAGGAACGCGGTGGCCACCTCGCGAGCGGTCGGCTCCCGCAGGGCGCGGGCCACGTAGGCGGCGGGGCCCTCCGCGTAGCGTTCCAGGGCTTTGCGGAACAGGTCCTCCTTGTTGCCGAAGGCCGCGTACATGCTGGTGCGGGTGATGCCCATGGCGCTGGTCAGGTCGGTGAGGCTGGCGCCCTCGTAGCCCTGCTTCCAGAAGACCCGCATCGCCTGTTCGAGGGCCTCGTCGGCGTCGAAGCCCCTCGGTCGACCGATCGGCCCCTTCTGTCGCGTCTCCATGCGCACCAGTCTACGCCTTCGGTACCGGTCGGTGCGGATGTGCTACGGTCGCTTTCAGTACCGATCGGTACCGAAAACTTGTGGAGGGGCACTCGTCATGGGACAGCTGGAAGGCAAGACCGCCGTCATCACCGGCGGCGGCACCGGAATCGGCCTCGCCACCGCGGTGCGGCTGGCGGCCGAGGGGGCGCACGTGTTCGTCACCGGCCGGCGCAAGGCCGAACTGGACGCGGCCGTGGAGGCCATTGGCCCGGCGAAGGTCACGGCGGTCGCCGGGGACGTCACGGACCTGGCCGACCTGGACCGGCTCTACGACGCGGTCCGTGCCCGGGGCCGGGGGCTGGACGTCGTCTTCGCCAACGCGGCGACCGCCTCACTCGCGCCGCTGGAGCAGATCACCGAGGAGCAGATCGACCAGACCTTCGGCGTCAACGTGCGGGGCACGATCTTCACCGTGCAGAAGGCGCTGCCGCTGCTCAACGACGGTGCGTCGGTGATACTGAACGCCTCCACCGCCGGTGACAACGGTACGGAGGCGTTCAGTCTGTACGCCGCGTCCAAGGCCGCCGTCCGGTCCTTCGCGCGGGGCTGGGCCAACGAACTCAAGGGCCGCGGCATCCGGGTCAACGCCGTCTCTCCGGGCCCGGTCGACACCCCGGGGATCACGAACCTCTTCGGTGCGGAGAACGCGTCCGCCGTCCGGGCGAAGCTCGCCACGGACACCGCGATCGGGCGGATGGGGCGCCCCGAGGAGGTCGCCGCGGTGGTGGCCTTCCTCGCCTCCGGGCAGAGCAGCTTCGTCCTCGGGGCCAACTGGTACGTCGACGGCGGCGAGAACCAGATCTGACCTGGCGGGCCGTCAGTCCCGGTCCGGTGCCACGATGCGTTCGACCGCCGCCGCCACCAACTCGTCGCGCTCGGCCGGGGTGAAGACGTCCGGCAGGGTGAGCTGCTCGACGATCAGCCAGTTCAGGGCGAGGTAGAGGAGTTTGACGGCCATGGCGTCGCCGGGGAGGCCGGACGCCTCGTGGTAGGAGACGTTGGCGGCGACGTCGGCGCGGATGCGTTCGGTCAGGATCGCGCGCAGCTCCGGGCGCCGGGTGGCCTCCAGGCGGAGTTCCAGCAGGGCGAGGTAGCCGGTGCGGAACGAGGCGATGCGGTCGACGAGTTCGCGCATGAGCTGGACGTACGTGTCCCGGTCGCGGCCGGCTGACCGCTGGCGGGCGATCGTGGCCTCGTCGGGGTGGAGGCGCTCGTAGACGCGGGCGCCGGTCTGGGTGAGCAGGTCGTCGCGGTTGGCGAAGTAGTTGGACGCGGTGCCGCCCGGAACCGCGGCCTCCGTGTCCACCGCCCGGAAGGTCAGGCCCCGGGCTCCCTGCTCGGCCAGGACCTCGATCGCGGCGTCGACGAGGGCGGCGCGGCGCTGGTCGTTCCTTCTCACCATGAGTACAACCTCATTGACACCACTCCGTATGTAGTACTACGTTCAAACCACTTCGAACAGAGTACTACGTGAGGGGCTCTTCTTGCGCAAGCTCGTCTACTACGTCGCCGTCACCCTCGACGGCCGTATCGCCGGACCCGGCGGCGAGTTCGACTTCTTCCCGATCGGCGACGAACGGCAGGCCGCCGCCTACTCGGCCTGGACCAACCCGCTCTACCCCGAGACCGTGCCGACCGCCTACCGCGCCGCCGTCGGTCTCACGGACGTGCCCAACCGGAGCTTCGACACCGTCCTGATGGGACTCGGCAGCTACCGCCCCGGTCTCGACGAGGGGTTCCCCAGCCCGTACGCGCACCTGCGCCAGTACGTGGTGTCGAGCACCCTGAAGCCCGACGATGCGGACCCCGCCGTCACCGTCGTGCCGAGCGACCCGCTCGGACTCGTCCGGGAGCTCAAGGCGGAGGACACCGGCCTGGACATCTGGCTGTGCGGCGGCGGAAAGCTCGCGGGTGCCCTGCTGCCCGAGATCGACGAACTGCTGATCAAGAGCTACCCGGTGATCGCCGGCGCCGGTGTCCCGCTGGTCGACGGCGTCTTCGACCCCACGCTGTTCGACGCCGCCGAGCGCACCGCCTTCACCAACGGCGTCACGCTCACCCGCTTCACCCGCCGGTAGGGAGACACCCGGCAGGGTTCAGATCCCGCCCATCGGTTCGATGTCCACCCGTACCGGCGTCCCCCACACCCGCAGCACCTCGTAGTCCGTGAACTCGTGGACGAGGCGGTACGCCATGGCCGCGCGGGGTGCGCGCAGCTGGGCCGCGATGTACAGCTCGGCCTCGCGGCGGTCGCGGCGCGGGGTGCCGCACAGCTGCCACGCCTGCCCGTTCCACAGCTCGGGCAGCCAGCGCTGCTGGGGCTGCGGCCGGTCGCCGCGCACCCCGTACCGGGACTGGACCGGCTCGCCGGCGGTCCGGGCGGGGAGCGGGCCGCCGTTGTACTCGGTGCGGCGGGCGGTGCGGCGGCGGGTCTCGCACAGGAGGCACAGGTCGGGGGCGGCCTTGTCGACCGGGCCGTTCGGGTGCTCGGGGCAGCGGGTGCTGGGGGCCGTCGTCGTGACGCTCTCCTCCAGCTGGTCCAGTGCGCGCTTCAGGTCCGCGCGGACCTCGTGCAGTTTGGCGTCCGGCGTGTCGGTGGTCAGGGCCTCGCCGTGCTCACCGAGGAGACGCAGGGCGCGGCCCAGGGCGGTCAGCTGGGCGTGGTTCATGTTTCCCAGAGTCGCACACGGTGCGGGCGGTGCCCTCGGGCAGACCGAAGAAGTACGTCGCCGCGAAGCCGGCCAGATACCCGGTGAGCAGCCCGCCGCCGTACACCCCCGCCGTCACCGCCCAGCCGCCGCCGCCCGCGAGGAGCGGGAAGAGCGCCCAGCCCGACGGGCCGATCGCCGTCGCCCCCACGTCGGTGCCGAGCATCGCGAACAGGCCGACGAAGGCGCCGCCCGCCGCCCCGCCCACGCAGGCGGTGAGGAAGGGACGGCCGAGGGGGAGGGAGACGCCGTAGATCAGGGGCTCGCCGACGCCGAGCAGGCCGGCCGGGAGCGCCGATCTGATCGTCGTACGGAGGGTGGTGTCGTGGCGCAGGCGGACGTAGACGGCCGCCGCCGCGCCGACCTGGCCCGCGCCCGCCATCGCGAGGATGGGGAGCAGGACCGTGTGGCCCTGCTGCTCGATGAGCGTGGTGTGGATGGGGATGAGGGCCTGGTGCAGGCCCAGCATCACCAGGGGGAGGAAGAGACCGCCGAGGACCAGGCCGGCCAGGGCGCCCGTCGTCGTCAGGAGCCAGTTCGCGGCCGTGCCGATGGCGGTGGCGACCTCGCCGGCCGCGTACATGAGGACGTAGAGGGTGACCAGGCCGGAGACCAGCACGGTCAGGGTCGGGGTGAGCAGGACGTCCAGGGTGCCGGGGAGGCGGGCGCGGCACCACTTCTCGACGCGGGTGCCGAGCATCGCGGCCGCCAGTGCGCCGAGGACGCCGCCCTGGCCGGGGGCGAGCACGGCGCCGAACGCCGTCACCTCCGCCACGCCCGGGTAGACGACGACGGCCGCGATCGCGCCGCCCAGCACGGGCGTGCCGCCGAACTCCTTCGCCGTGTTGTGGCCGACGAACACCGCGATCAGCGCCATGAAGGCGGAGGAGAGGGCGGCCAGGGCGGGCGTGATGCCGGGGAGCCAGCGCAGGTTCGTCAGCAGACCGGCGATGCCCGCGACGATCCCGCAGCCGATCAGGGCGGGGATGAGGGGGACGAAGATGTTCGCGACGCGGCGCAGGGCCGTCTTCAGCGGGGTCGCGTTGCGCCGCCTCTGCCGCGCCTTCAGCTCGGCGCCGCGCCGGGCGAGGGCGTCGGCGGTGCCGGTGGGAGTGTCCGTGGTGCTGGTGGGGGCGTCCGACGAGCCGACGAGGGCGTCCGCCGGGTCGGTGGGAGGGCCCGCGGTGCCGGTCGGGGTGTCCGCCGTGCTGGTGGGGGCGTCCGACGAGCCGACGAGGGCGTCCGCCGGGCCGGTGGGAGGGCCCGCGGTGCCGGTCGGGGTGTCCGCCGGGTCGGCCGGGGCACCGGTGGTGCCGGCGGGGGCGTTCGCCGGGCCCGCGCCGACGGTGGTCGTGCCGCCGTCACCGGCCGTCAGCAGCGCCTCGAACGCCTCCGTCACCCGGCCGACCACCCCCGGGCCCAGTACCACCTGGTACGAGTCGCCGTCCTCGACCACCCCGAGCACGCCGGGCAGCGCCCGCAGCGCCGCGTCCCGGACCCGGGAGCGGTCGGCCAGGCCCAGGCGGAGGCGGGTCATGCAGTGGGCGACGGAGGTGACGTTCGCGGGGCCGCCGACCAGGGGGAGCAGGGCGGCGGCCGTGGCGGCGGGGTCCTTGCGGTGGTTCTTGTGGGGGTCCTTGTGGGGGTCCTTGTGCACTCCCCGAGCGTGCGGTCAGCCCTTCGCCGCCGCCAGCGCGGCGCGCAGGTGGCCGCCGGAGTCCTCCAGAAGGCGGGCGGCCGTCGGGCCGTCCACGTCGGCCAGCAGGGCCAGGATCGCGTGCTTGACCTCCCCGTCGGTGGCGGTCAGGGCGCGCTCGATCTCGTCGTCGGCGGCGCCGGTGGCGAGCGCGACGATACGGCGCGAGCGGGCGCGCAGCTTCTCGTTGGAGGCGCGGACGTCCACCATCAGGTTCCCGTACGTCTTGCCGAGGCGGATCATCGTGATCGTCGACAGCATGTTCAGGACCAGCTTCTGCGCCGTACCGGCCTTGAGGCGGGTGGAGCCGGTGATCAGCTCGGGCCCGGTGACGACCTCGATGCCGTGCTCGGCGGCGGCGGCCAGGGCGCTGCCCCGGTTGCAGGCGAGGCCGATGGTCAGGGCGCCGAGCGCGCGGGCGTGCTCGACGGCGCCGACGGCGTACGGGGTGCGGCCGGAGGCGGACACGCCGACCACCGCGTCGTCCGGGGTGAGGGCGAGGGCGTCCAGGTCGGCGCGGGCCAGCTCGGCCGAGTCCTCGGCGCCCTCGACGGAGGTGACCATGGCGTCGGGGCCGCCCGCGATGAGGCCGACGACCTGTCCGGGGGCGGTGTTGAAGGTGGGCGGGCACTCGGAGGCGTCCAGCACGCCGAGCCGGCCGGCCGTACCGGCGCCCGCGTAGACCAGCCGTCCGCCGCGCGTCATCCGGGCGGCGACGGCGTCGATCGCGGCGGCGATCTCGGGCAGCCGCTCGGCGACGGCGGCGGGCACGGCGGTGTCCTCGCCGTTCATCGCCCGCGCGATGTCGAGGGTGGGCATCCGGTCGATCTCCGCGAGCTCCGGCCGGAACGCCTCGGTGGTCAGTGTCTCCAACTGGGAACGGAGGTCGGGGTGGTGGGGGGTTGCAGTCATGAAGCCGCTCTTTTCAACTTCGGTGTCCGTACTTACCCGGTGCCGCGGGACCTACGGTCTCCCGCGATGCCCGTGCCGGTGCGCCAGCGCCTCGTAGGACGCGGCGAGAGCCGGCGCCGCCGACTCGTACGTCCGCTGCGCCACCCCCACGAACAGGCAGTCCACCACCAGCAGCTGACTGGTCCGCGACGACATCGCCGCCGGCCTCAGCTCGCTCTCCCGCGACGTGGACGTGGTCAGCACGTGGTCGGCGTACTGCGTGACGGGACTGTCGGGACGGCCGGTGATGGCGACGGTCGTCGCCCCGCGTTCGAAGGCGGCCCGCAGCGGTTCGATGACGTCGCCGGTCGACCCGGAGTGCGTGATCGCGAGGGCGACGTCCCCGGCGCGCAGCTGCACCGCGTTGGTCACGGCGAGGTGCGGGTCGCTCGGGGCGTGGGCTATCAGCCCTATCCGCAGGAGCTTCTGCGTGAGGTCCTGCGCGACCAGGCCGGAGGCGCCGATGCCGTACACGTCGGTGCGGCGGGCGGCGGCGAGCGCGGCGACGGCCGCGCCGAGCTGGACGGTGTCCAGTCCGGCGGCGGTGTCGGCGAGGGTCTGCTGCTCGTCGTAGGCCAGCTTGGCGACGACGTCGGCGATCGGGTCGTCGACCGCGATGTCGGTCGTGATGGCGGGCGAGCGGCCGGACTGCTGCTGGGCGGCGAGCCCGGCGAGCGCGAGGCGCAGGTCGCGGTAGCCGGGGTAGCCGAGCAGCCGGGCGGTGCGCACGACGGTCGCCTCGCTGGTGCCGGTGAGCTCGGCGAGCCCGGTGACCGTGAGCGCCGCGCAGCCCGCGGGGTCGCCCGCGACGGCCTCGGCGACCCGCTGCATGGAGCGGGTCATCGACGGTGCAAGCGTGCGCACCTTGGCCACCAGGGCGGCGGGTGCGGGAGGAGAGGCGAAAGTTTCCTTCACTTCATCGGTCACTCATGAAAGATATTTTCGTTTCGGTGCGGGGGTCAAGAGTGCGCACAATGGGTGCATGGACCCCATCAGCCCCCTGGAGCAGGCGCTGCACGCCGCGCGCGCCCTCGTGCTCGCCGACCTGGTGACGGGCCAGGTCGCCGAGCCGGACGTCGTCTCGCTGGTCGAGGAGTCCGTCGTGCAGCGGCGCTGGTGGGTCGAGCAGTGGCCGGAGGGCGCGGAGTTCGTGGCCGGGCTGGTCGCGCAGGACGTGCAGGACGCCCTGCTGGAGCGGTACGGCCGCTGGCCGCTGTGCCCGGTGTGCGGCTCCGGCGACCCGCACGCGCTGGACGTCGAGCCCGAACTCGGTCCCGACCCGCACTGGGTGTGCGGCAAGGCGGGCGTGAAGGTCGCGGCGGTCGGCTCGCTGGGCGGTGCCGTCGGCGGCACCCGCTCCTCGTGAGGACGGCCCGGTGACCGTCTACATCGACCCGCCGGCCTGGCCGGGCCACGGCCGCATGTGGTCGCACCTGGTCAGCGACGTCTCCTACGCCGAACTGCACGCGTTCGCCGAGACCCTGGGCGTGCCGCGCCGCGCCTTCGAACGCGACCACTACGACCTCCCCGCCCAGCGGTACGCCGACGCCGTGTCCGCCGGTGCGCTGGAGGTCAGCAGCCGCGAGGTGGTGCGGCTGCTGCACGGGGCGGGGCTGCGGCGACGCAAGGGCTCCGGCTCCGCGCGGCCGCGCTAGGGGGTGTCGTTCGGATCTTGCCGGGGTCGCGGGGTCGGCACGCACATCTGCGGCGTTGCCGTCGGTTGCCAGGGCTCCGCCCTGTCGCCCTCCTCCGCCTTGCAGCCGCACGCACCAGACCCCGCTCGGGTCGATCGCAAGGCACCGTTGCCTGGAGCCGACCTGATCCGAACGACACCCCCTAGCCCTGCGGGCCCCGCAGCTCGTAGGCGAGTTGCTCCTCGTCCCCGGCGACCCGGATGAAACCGGCGCGGACGATCACGGCCTGGGAGGCGAGGTTGGCGGGCTCGGTCGTCGCGAACACGGACGTCACCTCCTCGCGGGCCAGCGCCCACGCGGACAGTGCCCGCAGGCCCTCGGTGGCGTAGCCGTGGCCGCGGGCGGCCTCGGCGAGGTCGTAGCCGATCTCCACCCGGCCGTCCTCGTCGGGCGGGCCGTGGAAGCCCATGCCGCCGACCGCGCGGCCGTCCTGGCGGCGCACGAGCGCGAACACGCCCCACTCCGGCCGGTGCGCGCCCGCCTCGTACGCCTTCAGCAGCATTCCGGCCGCGTCCCGGGTGCCCTGGTAGGGGCCGCCCCCGACCCAGTCGAAGCCCCCGTCGCCGCCCGCGGCCAGGTCGGTGGCGGCGGCCGGGGTGACGCCCTGGAGGGTGAGGCGCTCGGCCGGGACCAGCAGGTTGTTGCGCCAGCGCCACTCGGTGACCGGGGCGCGTCCGGGCAGTTCGCCGCGGCCGGTGGCCCACAGCAGGGTGCGCCACGGGTCGGTGCCCGGCCGGACGTGCGGGAAGATCCGGGCGAGGACGTCCGCGCACAGCCCGGCGGGAGGCTCGTAGGTGAGGCCGAGGCCCTCGGCGATGTCGTGCGTGTGTGCGAGGACCTCGGTGATGCCCATCGCGGCGAAACCCTCGCGGTTCGCGCTGCGGAAGGGGTACGGGTGGAAGGCGCGGACCTCGCGCGGCGTGGTGCGGACGGTCGCGGCGAGCAGCGCGCCGGTCGTCTCGATCACCTGGAGCACGTCCTCGTTGCCGGTGCCCTCGTCCAGGGTGATCTCGAAGGGGACGTACGCCTCGGTGGCGCGTCCGGCGAGCTGGCCCGCGTAGGCGATGAGGTCGCTCGCGACGTGCTCCGCCGTGTACCGGCAGCTCCACTCCAGGCGCCCGGCCCGCACCGTCTCCCAGTCCCGGCCGGCCGCCGTCCGCAGCAGCGCGACGGCGCCCGCGACGGCCTCTTCCACCTGTTCCCCGCCCATGCTCCGCATGCCGGGCAGGCTACGGGGCCGGGGCATCGCCCGGCGACAGCATTTCCAGCTCGCCGGTGAGGTTGTAGCGGGCGGTGGCCTCCCACTCCCGGCGCCCGTGCGGGGTGTGGAACAGGCGTGGCAGGCCGAGGAGTTGGCGCAGCACCGCGGCGCGGCCCTCGCGGAAGGCGTCGTTCGGCACGAAGTGGTACTCCTCGCGGACGGCCGCCGTGTACGCGGCGTACGCCGAGGGCGGCGAGGCGAGGACCGCCAGGTCCGCGTCGCACAGCACCTGCCCGTCCCGGTCGTCGCCGGCCGGGGCGTGGGTGACGGTGAGGCGGACCAGCCGGGCCACCTCGGCGGTCTTCCCCGCCGGGACCCCGGCCTCGGGCAGCGCGCGCTCGGCGAGGCGGGCCGAGCGCTCCTCGTTGGTGGACCGGTCGGGCAGGTACACCGCGTCGTGGAACCACGCGGCCAGCCGCACCACGTCCGGGTCGTCGGCGTACTCCTCCAGTACGTCGACGTGGTCCAGGACCGCGGTCAGGTGCGCGAGCGTGTGGTACCGCCGCTGCGGCTCGGACCACCGGCGCAGCAACTCGTCGGCGTACCGGTACGGATCCGGGTGACAGGCGCCGTCACGTGCCGGGAGGAGGGCGCGCAGCCAGCGGGAACGCAGGGCGTCGAGGTCGGCCATGCGGCCATTGTCACCGGTGCGCGCCGGTCCGGTGCCCCTGAGAGCTCCCTCGGGCAGCGGGACCCGTGTCGGGGGCGGCGGGGGAGCGCGGCGTGCGGAAGACGGTCCCAGGCCGATGACCCCTCCTCGGCTGCGGGAGCCCGCAGGAGTCCGCTGGGGCGTGCTGCGCCTGCCGGAACGCCGACCGCAGGGGCGGGACCGCCCCTAACGTGGGTTCCATGACGACTCCTGCGGATGTGCACGACGTACGCGACCATGGGCTGCCCGGGCGGCTGCTGGCCACCGAACGCGACGAGCTGGTGCCGCTGCTGCGGTCCCGGGCGGACGGGGACTTCGCGCTGCCGGTGGCCGCGTGTCCGGGCTGGACCGTGCGGGACGTGCTGGCGCACTGCTCCGGCGCGCTGACGCGGGTGGTGGAGGACCGCTTCGAGGACGGCGTCTTCTCGCCCGAGTCGAACGACCGCGACATCGCCGAACGCGCCGACTGGACGAACGCCCGGGTCGTGGACGAGCTGGAGCGCGGCATGACCGAGGCCGGTCCGGTGATCGTCCGCGCGGGCGGTGCCCTGGACGGCCTCGCGCTGGGCGAGTGGGTGCACGCGGGTGATGTCCGGGTGGCCCTCGGCGAGCCGGGGGCGTACGCGGGGCGCGGGCTGCCGGACGCGCTCGCGCTGCTGACCGCGGTCACCCGCGACCGCCGTCACGTGCCGCTGCACGCCGACCTCGACGACGTGGACGAGCCGCTGAAGCTGGGCGAGGTGAGCGGTGAGCGGCCGCCGGGGCGGTTCATCGGGGACGCCGCCACGCTCGTACGGCTGTACGCGGGCCGGCCCGTGGACGGAACCGCCGGGTACGAGCTGGCCGGGGTGACGGCGGCGGAGCTGAACCTCTTCGGCGGCTGAGCGGCCCGCCCGGAACGAGGGGGAGCCCCGGCCGGTCGTCTGGGCGTAGTCTTGGATTGGACTAGACCTGTAGCAGGCCGACGAATGGGGTCCCATGAGCAAGCGTGCAGTCCTGGAGGTGATCGCCCTCGACGTCGAGGACGCGGTCGCCGCCCAGGCCGGAGGCGCGGATCGCCTCGAACTGGTCACCGACATGGCGGCCGACGGACTCACCCCGTCGACCGCGACCGTCGCCGCGATCCGCGCCGCCGTCGACATCGACGTACGGGTGATGCTGCGGCTCGCGGACGGGTTCGCCGCCGGGGACGTCGAGCGGCTGGCACGGGTCGCCGGGGAGATGCGGGAGGCCGGGGCCACGCAGTTCGTGCTGGGGTTCCTCGACGCGGACGACGACGTGGACCTCGGTGCGGTGGAGCGGGTCGCCGGGGTGCTGGAGGGGTGCCGGTGGACGTTCCACCGCGCGATCGACCGCGCCGCGAACCGGGACGCCCTGCGCAAACAGCTCGCGGACTTCCCGGGCCTGGACACCTATCTGACGGCCGGGGCGGCCGGCGGGGTGGACGACGGGCTGACCGTACTGCTCGCCGAGGCCCGGCGGCGCGGGGAGCCGGGGTACGAGCAGCAGCTGCTGGTCGGGGGCGGCCTGCGGCTGGACCACGTGCCGGGGCTGCTGGACGCCGGAATCGACGGCTTCCACATCGGCGGGGCGGCGAGGCCCTCCGGGTGGGACGGGCCGGTGTCGGCACAGGCGGTCGCGGAGTGGCGCGAGGTACTCGGGCGCTGAGCGCCGTCGAGCGGCTGCCCGCGGTGCCGCTTGCGGGGTGAGCGGCTGCCCGCGGTGCCGCTTGCGGGGTGAGCGGCTGCCCGCGGTGCCGCTCGTGGGGGCGGGCCGGCGCCGCCCCGGCGCGAACGGGGCGCCTCCCGGGCCGTTCGCACGCGGGGAGGCGCGACCGCCCGCGGTCAGGCCAGCTGCGGCGGCAGCCCCGCCCCGTGCGTCACGATCAGCCCCGACACCGCCCGGGTCAGCGCCACGTACAGCCGTCGCAGCCCCGTCCGCTCGTCCGGTTCGCCGTCGAGCACGGCCTGCGGCTCGTCCAGGACCACGTAGTCGTACTCCAGGCCCTTGGCCAGTGAGGCCGGCACCAGGGTCAGGCGGGTGGCGTGGGTCGTCTCCTCGCCCGGCCCGACGAAGCCGATCCCCGCCGCCTCGAGAGCCTCCGCCAGCCGCGGCACCCGCGCGTCGGCGGCGATCAGGCCGACCGAGCCCTCGCGTTCCAGCAGCTCACGGCAGGCGGATAGCACGTCCGCGATCCCGTCCGCCGTCCCGTCCGCGGTCGCCTCCGCCGTCCCGTCCGTCTTTCCGTCCGTGATCCCGTCCGCGGTCGCCTCGGCCGTCCCGTCCGCCTTCCCGTCCGCGGTCGCCCGGATGTCGAAGAAGCCCGGGTTCTCACGGATCGACGCCACCGGCGTCAGGCCCGGCGCGATGTGCGGCAGCAGCCGGGAGGCGTACGCGATGACGTCCGTCGGCACGCGGAAACCGGCGGTCAGCTCCTCGACCACGGCCTCGCCCTTGCCCAGGTGCGCCAGCGCCTCGCCCCAGCTCCGGGTCGCCCACGGCGTGGTGCCCTGCGCCAGGTCGCCCAGCACGGTCGCCGAACCGGTGGTGCAGCGCCGGCCCACCGCGCGGTACTGCATCGGGGAGAGGTCCTGCGCCTCGTCGAGGACCACGTGCCCGAGGGAGTGGGTGCGCTCGATCAGGTCGGTGGCCTCGTCGATCAGCACGGCGTCGGCGGGCGACCACTTGGCGGACCTCACGGAGCGGGCCGGCTTCGCCCACAGCACCGCCTTCCGCTCCTCCTCGGTGAGGACGCCCTCGGAGTGCTCGGCGAGGAAGTCCGCGTCCGTCAGGAGCCGCAGCACGAGCTTCGCGGGCTCGACCTGCGGCCAGACGGTCTTCACCACCGCCTTCACGGCGGCGTCGCGCGCCACCGCGTTCTGCACCCGGTCGTCCGGCGCCTCGCCCGCCCGCTCCATCTGCACCAGCACGGCGTGCGCGATGCGCTGCGGGAGGGCCTCGCGGGCGGCGCCGTAGCGGATGTCGCGGGCGAGCAGCTCGCGGACGATCTCCTCCAGCTCGTACGCCGCCACCCGCCAGCGGCGCGAGCCGCGCACCACGACGACGCCCTCGGTGGGCAGGGTGACGTGCGAGTAGAGGGCCCTGCGCAGCACCTCCGCCATCCGCGCGTCGCCCTTGACCACCGCTGTCGCCGCCTCGTCCGTGCCGCGCACCTCGACGTGCGCCACCAGGTCGTCGACGGTGGCCTGCCGGACCGTCAGTTCACCCAGGGCCGGGAGCACCTGCTCGATGTAGTGCAGGAAGGACTTGTTCGGCCCGATGACGAGGGTGCCGGTGCGGGCGAGGCGCTCGCGGTGGGCGTAGAGGAGGTAGGCGACCCGGTGCAGGCCGACGGCGGTCTTCCCGGTGCCGGGGCCGCCCTGCACGCAGACCGATCCGGCCAGCCCGGCGCGCACGATCTCGTCCTGCTCGGGCTGGATGGTCGCCACGATGTCCCGCATCGGGCCGACGCGGGGCCGCTCGATCTCCTGCTGGAGCAGCTTGCTGGTGGTCGCGGCCTCGTCGGGGTCGGACAGGTGCTCGTCCTCGTACGCCGTGAGCTCGCCGCCGGTGTAGCCGAAGCGGCGGCGCAGGGCGACGTCCATCGGGTTCTTCTTCGACGCCTGGTAGAAAGGCTGCGACACGGGCGCCCGCCAGTCGATCACCATCGGGTCGCCGTCCGCGTCGTGCACGTGCCGGCGCCCGACGTGCAGTGTCCGATAAGCGGCCTCCGGCCGCGGGCGCTCCCCCTCCCCGCCCTCCGCCTGCTCCGCCCCCGGGGCGTGCAGGTAGTCGAGCCGGCCGAAGAACAGCGGGGTCCCGCTCAGGTCGGCGAGCGCCTTGATGCGCTCCTCGATCTGGCTCTCCAGCACGGCGGCGTTGACCCAGTTCGCGGTGACGTCGGTGATGTCCAGGGACTCGACGTCCTCGCGCATGGCACGCAGGGCGGAACGGGACGCGGCGAGGTGGGAGCGCTCTTTGGACAGAGGGTCGTCGTGGTCGGGCGTGGACAAGGGGGTGCCTCCGGGTGACCTGCGGTGCGGTGGGCGCGGGCTGCGCGCGGTGGGCCGACCGGTTTCCGTCCGGACGGCGGCACTCCCGTGGGGAGGCGGGCAAGAGCGGAGATTCTAGGGAGCGGGGGCCGCGCGGGCCAAATGGTTTTACGTCCCCTAGGGGTCGGGGCCCTCCCACCTGAGGGGGCGGCGTCCGTCCGGAGGAGTACGGAGCGGGGGTGTGGGTTGGCCCCGCAGACCGATGCCGGTACGGGGGCCGCGGTCGCACCATGGAGACATGAGCGCAGCAACCATCTCCCCCCTTCCGGCTCCCGGCCGCGCGTCCGGTGCCACGCCCGTGGCCGGCAGCCACCGGCACCGGCTCGGTGACGCCCTGCGCGCCGTCAGGGTGTTCGCGGGCGCCGCCTTCGACGTGGTCGTCCTCGGCGAGTACGGCGAGGAGGCCGGCGTCCGCCGCCGGTGACGCCGCGCTGCTCGCCGGTGGCGTCCGCGTCGCTCGCCGGTGACGCCGCGTCCGCCGTCGCGCGGACTGAGTACGCACGCGTGCCGGTCTGAGTACGCACGCCGGTGCGCGGGGCACGCCCGCGCGGCTTGACTGGCCGCATGAACCCACAGCACCCCACGGCATGGCCGCCGTACCCGGCCGCCTGGCGGGACCCACGGGAGCAGCGGGACCGCACGGCGTGGATCGCGCCGACCGTCGCCACCGTGCTCCTGACGGTTCTGGTACCGGCGGCCGCGTTCCTCGGCCTGCTGTCGGTCATGGCGACCGACAGCTGCGGCACCGACTGCTCGCGGGCGCTGACGACCTCGCTGACGCTGATCTACGGGACCCTGTTCTTCGGCGCCTTCCTCACCCACGGAGCCTGGGTCACCTCCTGGGCGCTGCCCTGGACCCGGCGCTGGTCCGCCCTGCGGATCTGGATGGCCGCGCTGTCGCTGCTGCCGCCGGTGTTCGTCCTGATCCTGGTGTTCACCCTCCCCGGGGCCTGACCGTCCCTCCCCGGGGTCTGACCGTCCCTCCCCGGGGTCTGACCGTCCCTCCCGGGGTCTGACCGTCCCTCCCCGGAACCTGACCGTCCCTCCCCGGGGCCCGACCGTTTTCCCCGGGGCCGGGCCTGACCCGGCCGGGGGTGTCCGCTCAGCTCTCCGTCAGCAACTCGTCCGCGTCCACGATCCGGTACGCGTAACCCTGCTCCGCCAGGAAGCGCTGGCGGTGGGCGGCGAAGTCCTGGTCGAGGGTGTCGCGGGCGACGACCGAGTAGAAGTGCGCCTGGTGGCCGTCGGCCTTGGGGCGCAGGACCCGGCCGAGCCGCTGGGCCTCCTCCTGCCGGGACCCGAACGTGCCCGACACCTGGATGGCGACGGTCGCCTCCGGCAGGTCGATGGAGAAGTTCGCGACCTTCGACACGACGAGGACGCTGATCTCGCCCTGGCGGAAGGACTCGAAGAGCTTCTCCCGCTGGGCGTTGGACGTCTCGCCCTTGATGACCGGCGCGCCCAGGTGCTCGCCCAGTTCGTCGAGCTGGTCGATGTACTGGCCGATGACGAGGATCTGCTGCCCGGCGAAGCGCCGCACGATCGCCTCGGTCACCTTCCGCTTCGTCGCGGTCGTCGCGCAGAAGCGGTACTTCTCCTCCGTCTCGGCGGTGGCGTACGCGAGGCGCTCGGAGTCGGTGAGGTTGACCCGGACCTCCACACAGTCGGCGGGCGCGATGTAGCCCTGCGCCTCGATCTCCTTCCACGGGGCGTCGAAACGCTTCGGCCCGATGAGGGAGAACACGTCCGACTCGCGGCCGTCCTCGCGGACCAGGGTCGCGGTCAGTCCGAGCCGCCGCCGCGCCTGGAGGTCGGCGGTGAACTTGAAGACCGGCGCCGGCAGCAGGTGCACCTCGTCGTAGACGACCAGCCCCCAGTCCCGGGAGTCGAACAGCTCCAGGTGCGGGTAGACACCCTTCCGCTTCGTCGTCAGCACCTGGTACGTGGCGATGGTGACGGGACGGATCTCCTTCTTCGTCCCGCTGTACTCGCCGATCTCGTCCTCCGTGAGGGAGGTCCGCTTCACCAGCTCGTGCTTCCACTGCCGGGCGGAGACGGTGTTCGTCACGAGGATCAGGGTCGTCGACTTGGCCTGCGCCATCGAACCCGCCCCGACCAGCGTCTTCCCGGCGCCGCAGGGGAGCACGACGACACCGCTGCCGCCGTGCCAGAAGTTCTCCACCGCCTGCTTCTGGTAGGGCCTCAGCGCCCAGCCGTCCTCGGCCAGCTCGATGGGGTGCGCCTCGCCGTCGACGTACCCGGCGAGGTCCTCGGCGGGCCAGCCCAGCTTCAGCAGCGTCTGCTTGATCTGCCCGCGCTCGGAGGGGTGCACGGCCACCGTGTCGGGGTCGATGCGGTTGCCGACCAGCGGCGCGATCCGCTTCGACTTCAGCACCTCCTCCAGCACCGGCCGGTCGGTGGTCGTCAGGACCAGACCGTGCGCCGGGTGCTTGGAGAGGGTGAGGCGGCCGTAGCGGTCCATCGTCTCGGCGATGTCGACGAGCAGCGCGTGCGGCACCGGGTAGCGGCTGTACTCGACGAGCGCGTCCACGACCTGCTCGGCGTCGTGGCCCGCGGCCCGCGCGTTCCACAGGCCGAGCGGGGTCACCCGGTAGGTGTGGATGTGCTCCGGCGCCCGCTCCAGCTCGGCGAACGGCGCGATGGCCCGGCGGCAGGCGCCGGCCTGCTCGTGGTCGACCTCGAGGAGCAGGGTCTTGTCGGACTGGACGATCAGCGGACCATTCACGGGCGGCACCCTTTCGCGCGCGTACGGCCGACAGCGACTGGACGGATCGGCCAAACGTCCAGTGTGCCTGATCGGGCCGCCCGGGCAGCCGGGCTACCGGAGAGTGAGGTTGTTGATCAGCGGGCCCTCCAGGGCGATCCCCTCCGTGACCAGGGACTGGACGCCGCTGACCGGCGGGGGCAGGGGCAGCGGCAGCGCGGCGGCCTTGGGAGCGAGCGCGCCGAACAGCGCCGCGGCGGTGATCAGGGCGGCGACGGAGACGGCGACGGCGTTGCGGGCGGCGGAGCGGGTGGCGGAGCGGTCGTGATCGGGAAGCTCGGAACGCATGGGGGTGTCCGGCCTTTCAGGGGGAGTGATCAGGAGAGGAGGGCCCGTGGACCAGGAGAGGAGGGCCCGTGGATCAGGAGAGGAGGGCCCGTGGATCAGGAGAGGAGGGCCCGTGGATCAGAAGAGAGGGGCTGTGGATCAGGGGGCCGTGATCAGGGGTGGAGGCCGTGATCAGGGGAGGAGGCGATGGGGGGAGGGGGCGATGGGGGGAGCCCGGAGCGGGCGGAGGCGGGCCGGGCCCAGGGGGGCTGGGGACCCGGCCCGCCGACGGGGACGCTGATCGGGGGGATCAGCGAGGGATCAGAGGACGGTCAGAGGGTCAGGCCTCCGCCGAGGTCGATGCCGACCGCGGCGGCCTCGGCGGCGAACGCCGCGACGAGGGCGGCGGTGGAGGTCAGGACGGTGGCGACGCGGCGAACAGCGGTACGCATCGGGTTCTCCCTTTCGGTTGGTTTGCAGGGCACCCGGTGGCTGCCCGACCGTCCGCGAACCGATGCGGAATATGAAAAAAGCTCCCTCTCAGGTGCGAATCACCCGGCGTGGCGTGCATGAGTCACCGCGTACGCCCGAAAGTGCGCATCCGAGCGGAATCACGGCCGGGCGCGCGTAAAACCCGGGGGGTCATGTCACCGCAGGCGACGCCACCCGTCGCGTCACGTGGCGTCGTCGGCGAGTTCGGCCACGCCGGTGATCCGGTGCAGCGGATAGGTGCGCACCTCGTCCGCCGTGTGGTCGTACGCCGTCACGAAACCGCCCTCGACCCGGATCGGGGCGATGACGCGCTGGCTGGCGGCGCCCTCGGCGTTCACGTAGCCGATCCACAGCGCCTCGCCGGTCATGACCGCCGCCTGCACGGTGGCGAGGGTCTCGGCGGCGGCGGTACGGGGCAGCTCGCCGCCCGCGGCCGGGGTGTCGCCCGCCCCGCCGGAACCCGCCCCGCCTCCGGAGCCCGTCCCGCTACCGGGGCCCGTCCCGCTACCGGGGCCCGGCTTGCGCGGGGCCGTGGCGGCCAGGTCGCCGGCCCGGACGGCGCGGATCGCCGCCGCCAGGAGCGTGTCGTCGGGGACCGGCGGACCGTCCGGGACCGGTTCCGGTGCCGTCCGCGGCGGCGTGCGGTGGGCGTCGGCGCGGGCGATCAGCACGTCGCCCGCGGCGGACTCGGCGGCCGGCGCGAACCCCATCGCGCGCAGCCCCTCCAACAGCGCCGCCGGGTCGGCCTGCGCGGCCAGCACGGTCGGCGCGAGGCGGCGCAGGCCGAGGCCGGCGGCCCGCTTGTCGGCGAGGATCTCGTCCAGCGTCGCGTCGTCGTCGCAGCGCACGTACGCCGAGGCCGCGCCCACCCGCAGCCGTCCGTGCCGCCGGGCCACGTCGTCGATCAGGTAGGTGAGCGGCTGCGGCACCGGCGTACGGGAGTGCCGGGCGAGGAACGCGTGCAGGTCCGCGGCCGTCTGCCCGGAGTCCAGTGCGCGGCGCACCGAACCCGGCGTGAACCGGTAGACGGTCGCCCCGCCCTTGGACTCCACGTCCGCGAGCATCCCCAGCAGGCCGGCCAGCTCGGGCTCCAGGGGCCCCGGCGCCACCGCCGTCAGGTCGGCCTGGAGCAGCACGTGGTCCAGCGGTTCGGGCAGCAGCGGCGCGAGAAGCCGGGCGGCCCTCGCGGTGGCGGTGGCCTGCTCGGCGGGGGGCCGGGGAGCGGGCGTGGACGGCGTGCGGTGGTGGACGGGGAGCCGGTCGCCGGGGCCCTGGGGCGGCTCGGGCGTCCCGGGTGCCTCGGGTACCTGCGCCGGGCGGGACGGCTCGGGCGCCCCAGTCAGCGCCCGTCCCGGCGCCGCCAGCGCGCCGCGCCCGGTGACGCCCAGCAGCTCGGCCTCGGACAGCGTCCAGCGGGCCAGCCGGGTGCGCAGGTCGTCGTCCTGGCCGTCCCGCCCGTCCCGTCGCGGGCCGCGCAGCGGGCGCTCCCAGCGCAGCCGGGCCAGCACCGACTCCTCGGTGGGCGAGGCACCCTCGGGCAGCCCCGCCAGCAGGGCCAGCACCCGGTGCCGTACCTCCGGCGCCGCCGAACGGTCCAGGTTGGGGCCCAGCGCCGAGAGCGTACGGTCCTTCGCGTCCCGCCCCCCGACCACACCCGGCGTGCGGGTGGAGGTCAGCCATGTCCCGGCGAGCCGCGCCCAGCGTTCCGCGGGGGGCAGCTCCCGCCACTCGTCGTACGCCGGGGTCACCGCGTACCGCTCGTCGGCCTCTCCGTCGGAGGCGATGAGTCCGGCCGCGTAGGCCAGTTCGACCCAGAACGCGGCGACCGGTTCGGGCACGTCCAGGGCGACTGCCGTCCGCTTCAGGTCGCGCACGCTCAGCCCGCCGGCCCGCAGCACCGCCGGACCGCCCTCGTCCCACTCCTTGAGCAGCTCCTCGACGGTCGCCAGCGCCGCCAGGGCCTGCCCGGCGGCGGTGGCGTCCACCACCTGTGGACGGTGCGCGGCGGCGGCTTCCACCGGCGGCGGCACCGGCTCGGGCGTGCGGTGCGCCCGGCCCCCGCGCAGGTGCAGGGCGACCTCGCGGGGCAGGACGACCGTGCCCGGCGCGGTCGGCAGCAGCAGGCCGCGCTCCAGCAGCCGGCGCAGGTGCGGCGCGGGATCGTGGGTGACCTGGCCGTAGGGCGGGCCCCACACCAGCCGGTCCAGCACCTCCCGGGACTCCTCGGGCAGGCCGGCGAGGAGCACCGCCATCCGCGGCCGGTCGGCGAACAGGGCGCCGAGCGCGGACACAGCGGACACGGAGTCGTGGGTCGAGGGCAGGCCGACGGTGGCGAGGACCTCCTGGATCCGGCCCGGTGACATCCCCGCCGTGGCCTCCCGCACGGTGGGGCCGAGCCCCGTCGGGGAGGGGTGCTGCGGGGACGGCGCGAGCAGCTCGCGTGCGGTGCGCACCAGCCGCAGCCGGTCGTCGGCCCCCCACACCAGGGCCTGTTCGCGCAGTACGGCGAGGGCACGGGGGAGGGCCGCGGCGACCGCCGGATCGCCCTCGTCTCCGGCCATCAGACGGAGCAGCTCGGCGTAGGACGCCGGGTCCGCCGCCACGGCCAGCGCCTCCGCCGTCTGCAGCGCGAACCGGTCCAGCCGCTCCAGCGCCCGTACGACCGACGCGCGGGTGCCGGCGCGGGTGGCGAGCTGCGTGAGGTCCGTGGGCACGGGGGTGATGAGGTCGGGACGGCTGCGCAGGAGGGCGGCCAGCGAGACGTCGTCCCTGGCGCGGAGCGCCTCCGCGAGGGACCGGGGGGCCGCGGACTTCTCCTCGGTGCTCATCCGGCCCACGTTAGCGGGTGGGTGTGACGGCGGGGTGCGTGTGCGGCGGTGCGGTGCGCGTCCGCCGCGCCCGGGGGGATTCGGTACCTTCGTCCGACGGCGTACCACAACACACCGCCCCGGAGGGCTCCGTGGGGATCGAGAGCGACCAGGTCGTCTACGAGTATCTGAGCCGCGTCGGCGACGTGGCCCAGCAACGGCAGCTGCCGTCGGCCACGCGCATGCGGCTGGTCTCCGAGCTGCGCAACGAGATCGACCGGCACCGGGCCAGGACCACCGTGGACAGCCCCGCCGCCGTGCGCCGCATCCTGGACCGGCTCGGCAGTCCGGACGACATCGTCGACGCGGCGGACGGTGTGGGCGGCGCCAGCGGTGTGACCGGTGCCGGTGGTGCCCCGCGGCCGTCGGTGCCGCGGTCCGCCTCCGTGCCCGCGCAGCCGGAGGGTGAGCCGCGGAAGGAGGACGGCGGGCCGCGGAAGGCGGACGGCGGGACACGGAAGCCGGAGGGCGAGCCGCGGATGGCGGAGCGGCTCAAGGGGCTGCGGCGTGCCGTACCGCGCCCCCGCCCCCGCCCTCGCCCCGCCACGCCCGAGTCCGAGTCCGAGCCCGCGCCGGCCGCCCTCCCGCCGCACCGGGCGGGCGCGCACGAGCTGGGGGACGGCAGCGCCACGCGGCCGGACTGGTGGCGGACGGACAACGGCCCGTTCGGGGGCGGCGGCGACAGCGTGCCGGGTTTCGTCGGCGGTGTGGAGATCCCGGAGCTGCTCAGGCCCCCGCCGAGGAACGAGGACGAGACGGGCGGGCCGGCGAAGAGCAACGGGACGGCCGGGAAGACGGAAGCCGAGGCGGTGGAGGAGGCCGCGGAGCCGGTCGCCGGGAAGGCGGGCGGGGCACCGCGCCGCCGCCTGCCCCGGCTGTGGCCCGAGGGCGGCTGGAACAACCCGCTGCTGCTGCTCGCCGCCGTCCTGCTGGTCGCCGGCGCGGTCGTCGGCAGCCTCATCCCGATGGGCCTCGGCTGGGGGATCGTCTACCTCTCCCGCCGCCTGACCCCGGCCCAGGTGAAGTGGGCGGTACTGGGCCTGCCCGGCACGGTCGCCGCCGCCGGCGTCGTCTGGCTGTGGGGCCGTACGGAGGGCCGCTGGGGCGACCCGGTCGCCGAGGGCCACATGAGCGACGCCATCGCCGACACCTGGCCCTGGGTCCTGCGCGCCGCCGCCGTCGCCACGGCCCTGTACCTCCTCCGGCGCTCCCGCGGCCCCCGGGTCTGACCCGCCCCGGCCGAGGACAGGTGCCTGACCGGGCCCGACCCGCCCCGACCCGCCCCGACCGGGTCCGGCGTTTGACCGGGCCGGCGCCTGACCGGGCCCGGCGCCCGACCGGGCCCGCCCCGCCCCGACCGGGTCCGACGCCCGACCGGGTCCGACGCCTGACCGGGCCCGGCGCCCGACCGGGCCCGCCCCGCCCCGACCGGGTCCGACGCCTGACCGGGCCCGACGCCCGACCGGGCCCGCCCCGCCCCGACCGGGCCCGCCCCGCCCCGACCGGGTCCGACGCCTGACCGGGCCCGACGCCCGACCGGGCCCGCCCCGCCCCGACCGGGTCCGACGCCCGACTGGCCCGACGCCCGACCGGGTCCGATGCCCGACCGGGTCCGACGCCCGACCGGCCCGACGCCCGACCGGCCCGACGCCCGACCGGGATCCGACCCGCCCCGGCCGGGTCCGTCGGCCCTCCCGGCACAATGGGGGCCATGGCCTCCACGACCCGTCCCGCGCCCACCGTCGGCTTCGACCTCGACATGACGCTGATCGACTCGCGCCCCGGCATCCGCGCCTGCTACCTGGCGCTGACCGAGCGGACGGGGACGTTCGTCGACGCCGACCTGGCCGTCACGCGCCTCGGCCCGCCGCTGGAGGAGGAGCTGGCCCACTGGTTCCCGGCCGAGGAGATCGCCGCCACCGCCGACCTCTACCGGGAGATGTACCCGGCGTACGCCGTCGCCGCCACGCCCGCGCTGCCCGGCGCCCGGGAGGCCGTCGACGCCGTGCGCGAGGCCGGCGGACGGGCGATCGTCGTCACCGCCAAGTACGAGCCGAACGCCAAGCTGCACCTGGCGCACCTCGGCATCGGGCCGGACGCGGTGATCGGCGACCTGTGGGCCGAGCAGAAGGCCGTGGCGCTGCGCGAGCACGGCGCGGACGTGTACGTCGGCGACCACCTCGGCGACGTACGCGGCGCCCGCGCCGCCGGTGCCCTCGCGGTGGCGGTGGCCAGCGGGCCGTGCAGCGCCGGGGAGCTGCGCGCGGCCGGCGCCGACGTCGTCCTCGGCGACCTGACGGAGTTCCCGGAGTGGCTCGCGGCCTACCGCGACGGTGAGGGCGACGGCGACGCCGAGGGGCTCGACGCGGCGCGGGCCTGACGCCGGCCCGCCGCGATCGACTGGAACACCCCCGCACCGGCGATCAGGAAGCCCACTCCCATCAGCATGCTCAGAACGAACATGTAGGTGGGAAAGGGCGTCGTCCCCAGGAACAGCGGGGCCACCGTGACCAGAGTGGCCACGGTACCGATGAAGAAGACGATCGCACCGGCGCGGATCAGTCGGTCACCGGGCGCGGCGGAATTCGTTTGGGTTTTGTCACGCACCCGACCAGGGTAGTTCCCAGGCCTGGAGAACGACCGGGGGACGTCTTGTCACCGGCCTGAAGACCATTAGCCTTGGTACCGGCGGGTCCGGACGACCCGCCCAAGTGCTATCAAGAGCCGTTTCCGAGCAGTTTTCCGACGAGTACGAGGACGAGGACAGACGTGCCTACCGGCAAGGTCAAGTGGTTCAACAGCGAGAAGGGCTTCGGCTTTCTCTCCCGCGACGACGGCGGTGACGTCTTCGTCCATTCCTCGGTCCTTCCCGCCGGAGTCGAGGCGCTGAAGCCGGGCCAGCGCGTGGAGTTCGGCGTCGTCGCCGGGCAGCGCGGTGACCAGGCCCTGTCCCTGACCCTGCTGGAGCCGGCCCCGTCGGTGGCGGCCGCGCAGCGCAAGAAGCCGGACGAACTGGCCTCCATCGTCCAGGACCTGACCACCCTCCTGGAGAACATCACCCCGATGCTGGAGCGGGGCCGCTACCCCGAGAAGGCCGCCGGCAAGAAGATCGCCGGCCTGCTCCGCGCGGTCGCCGACCAGCTGGACGTCTGACCCCGCGCCTCACCCGCTACGGAAAAGCCAGCGCGTCCGGGCCGAGGGCCGGTACCAGTCCCTCGGCCGCCGCGCGGGTCAGCAGGCCACGGACCGCCGCGTAGCCGTCCTCGCCGAGCCCGGCCGTGAACTCGTTGACGTACAGCCCGATGTGCTGGTCGGCGACGGCCGGGTCCATCTCCTGGGCGTGCTCCATGACGTACGGCCGGGACACCTCCGGGTCGTCCCAGGCCGCGCGTACGGACGCGACGACCGAGTCGGCGAGGCGGGTCAGCGTCTCGGCGCCCAGCGACCGCTTGGCGATGATCGCGCCGAGCGGGATCGGCAGCCCGGTGGTCCGCTCCCAGTGCTCGCCCATGTCGGCGAGCTTGTGCAGCCCGTAGTTCTGGTACGTGAAGCGCGCCTCGTGGATCACGAGCCCCGCGTCGACCTTCCCGTCGCGCACGGCCGGCATGATCTCGTGGAACGGCATGACGACGATCTCGCCGACCCCGCCGGGCACGGTGTCCGCGGCCCAGAGGCGGAACAGCAGGTAGGCCGTCGAGGTCTCGCTCGGCACCGCGACGGTGCGCCCGCGCAGGTCGGCGTCGGCCTCCCGGGTCAGCACCAGCGGCCCGCAGCCCCGGCCCAGCGCGCCGCCGCAGGGGAGCAGGGCGTACTCGCCGAGGACGTACGGCAGTACGGCGTACGACACCTTCAGCACGTCGAACTCGCCGCGCTCGGCCATGCCGTTGGTGATGTCGATGTCCGCGAACGTCACGTCGAGGGCGGGGGCGCCGGGGACACGGCCGTGGGCCAGGGCGTCGAAGACGAAGGTGTCGTTGGGGCAGGGGGAGTACGCGATCCGCAGGGGCTCGGTCTGCGAGGGCTCAGTCGTCATGTGGGTTCCAACTCGTGAGGACGGGTGCGAGCTTCCCGAAGGCGTCCGTCAGGGCCGTGAGCGCGTCGCCGACGCGCCAGGCGGCGCGGTCGCGCGGGCCGACCGGGTTGGAGACCGCGCGCAGCTCCAGCACGGGCACCCCGTGCGCGGTGGCGGCCTCGGCGACGCCGAAGCCCTCCATGGCCTCGGCCAGCGCGCGCGGGTGGCGGGCGCGCAGCAGCGCGGCGCGTCCGGCGGTGCCGGTGACGGTGGAGCCGGTCAGGACGGTGCCGGGGCGGGCCCCGGTCGCGGCGGCGACCGCGCGGACGAGCCCGGCGGGCGGGTGGTGGGTGACGGCGCCGAAACCGAGGTCGGTGACCGGCAGGAAACCGTCGGCCGTCTCGGCGCCCAGGTCGGCCGCGGTGATCTCGTCGGCGACGACGAGCGAGCCGACGGGCGCGTCCGGGGCGAAGCCGCCGCCGATGCCGGCCGAGACGACCAGGCCGTACGGGGCGCCGTCGAGGGTCGCCGCGGTCAGGGCGGCGGCGGTGGAGGCGGCGGCGAGGGCGGGGCCGACACCGGCGGCCAGCAGGTCCGGGCCGCCCGGGAGCCGGTGGAGCCGCGCCCCGGGCAGCGGCACCTCCGTGCCCGGCCGGGGGAACGCCCGGGCCACCGCGTCCCGTTCGACGGGGACCGCGGTGGCCACGAGGACGCGCACGGGGGACGTGGTCAGTCGTCCTTCTTCAGCTTGAAGGACCACAGACCGGTGGCCGCCTCGCTGTCGTCCTTGCCGTCGCCGGCCTTGATGGTGACCAGCGTCGAGTCGCCCTGGGCACCGTACTGGGCGTTGAAGAACACGCTGCCCGGCACCGTGCGGTAGGTGTTGTCCGTGTCGTCGACCAGCTGCTGACCGTTCATCAGGATCGTCCAGCGCTTGTCCGCGAGGTCCGGGTCGACGCCGAAGCGCACGGTCTCGTCGGGGTCGACGGCGATGGACTCGACGTCGTCGTCCTGCAGGCACTTCTGGATCTCGGCGGTCTCCAGGACCTTGTCCTCGCCACCGCAGGTGGCCTCGGAGCTGACCGAGTCACTGCCGACCGTGACCGTGGCCATGGGCGTCGGCTGGTCACAGGCGGACAGCAGGAGCAGTCCGGCGGATACGGCGCCGGCGGCGGCGACGGCGCGGCGGCGTCGCACAGCGGATTGCAACGTGGTCATGGGCGAAGGCTATATGGCGCCCCCGGTCCGCCCCCCACCTGGGTACGGCGTGGCGTGATCACGCCACCCACGGTCGCCCACCTCGCGGTCGCCTCACCCACGGCCGCGCCACCCGGCCGCGCCGCCCGTGGTGGCGGCGCCTGGGTCACGCCGCCCGCGGGTCGCGCCGCCCGTGGTCGCCTCATCCGTGGTGGCGCCGTCTGGGTCGCGCCGCCCGGTGGTCGCCTCATCCGTGGTGGCGCCGCCCGGGGCGCGCTGCCCGTGGTGGCGCTGCCTGCGGTCATGCCACCTGCGGGTCGCGCCGCCTGTGGTCGCGCCACTCGCGGTCGCCTCATCCGGTCCCGCCGCCCGTGGTGACACCCGTGGTCCCGCCGCCCGCGTTCACGCTGCCCGCGTTCACGCCACCCGCGGGCGTGCCGGTCCCCCGCGCCGGGCCGAGTCGATCAGGCCCCGTACGGTCGTCAGCCAGCCGGCGGCGACGATCGCGGCGGCCACCGACAGGCCCAGCGTGCCGTTCAGCGGCAGGACGATGCCGACCGCCCCGCCGAGCACCCAGGAGACCTGGAGCAGCGTCTCCGAGCGCGCGAACGCCGAGGTGCGGACCTGTTCGGGCACGTCCCGCTGGATCAGCGCGTCCAGGGACAGCTTGGCCAGTGCCTGCGCGAACCCCGCGACCGCGGCCAGACACGCCACCAGGACGGTGCTGAAGAACACCGCGGCCGTGACCGCCGTGCCCAGCACGACCGCGACCACCGTCACGATGATCATCTCCGGCGCCCGTGACCGCAGCCAGGCCCCGACCGCGGTGCCCAGCGCGTTGCCCGCACCGGCCGCGACGCCCACGATCCCCAGCGACACGGCCGCGCTCTGCCCGGACAGCGGATGCACGCGCAGCAGGAAGGCCAGGAAGAAGATCAGGAATCCGGTCAGGCAGCGGATGCCGGCGTTGGCGGCCAGCGCGTGCGTCACCGCCGGGCCGACCGTGCGCAGCCCGGGGCGCTTGTCCGGCCCGCGCAGCGGACCGTGCAGCGGTCCGTGCAGATGGTGCTCGTCGGCCGCGAGCAGCGCCCGGTCCTCACCGCGCGCCGAGTCCACCTTCGGCGGCAGCGTGAACGACAGGACGGTGCCCACGACGAAGATCACGAAGGCGCCGTACAGGGGCCAGCGCGGCCCGATCTGCTGGAGCCCCGCCGCGATCGGCGCGGCGGCCCCGGTGGCGAGCAGCCCGCACAGCGTGACCCGCGAGTTCGCCTTCACCAGGGAGAAACGCGGCGGCAGCAGCCGGGGCACCACCGCGCTTCTGACCACGCCGTACGCCTTCGAGGCGACCAGCACGCCGAGCGCGGCCGGGTACAGCCCGATGCTGCCGCTGACGACCGCCCCGGACAGCACCAGCGCGAGCAGCGCCCGGGCGCCCATCGCCGCCGCCATCGCCGCGCGCCGGCCGTGCGGCAGGCGGTCCAGGAGCGGACCGATCACCGGCGCGAGAAGCGTGAACGGGGCCATGGTGATGGCGAGGTAGAGCGCGACCCGGCCGCGCGCCTCGTCGGTGGGGACGGAGAAGAAGACGGTGGAGGCGAGCGCGACGGTGATCATGACGTCGCCGGCGCCGTTCACCCCGTGCAGCTCGATCAGCTTGCCGAGACCGGACTCGCCGGCACCGTGCGCGTGCGTCGCCCGGCGGATGCCGCGCACCGTCTTGGTCACCGGCAGTCGCAGCGCGCGGCCGAGCGCTCGGAACCGGGAGCCGGGGCCGCGCCCCCGGCTCCCGCCCTTGAACTCCGTCCGTGCGGCTGCCACCCCGTCATAGTGCCCCGAGAGCGGGGGCTATAGCGTCTGTACGGCACGGATGGCGGTGAACGAGTCGGGTGACACCACCGGGGAACGCCGGGTTCGTACCCCGCCGAAACTCCCGTCGGTGTAGGCCCAGCGCACCTGAGCAGGTAGCGTGCCTAGCGCGCCGTGGCGAACGTTCTCGGCCGCGCGCCTTACGGGCATCCCGCAGAATGGATGACGTAGGTGTGCCCGAGCGCGATCGGGCGCGGACGTCGACGCGGTCCACAGGTCCGCTCCGTCCGCCCCTCGCAGGCAGCGGCGCACTCGTGAGACGGCGTATGGAGAGAAGCGATACCTGTGAGCGCAGCGACAACGCGAAGCCGCACCCCTGACCGTCTGTGCGCCGAGGCCATCGACCTCGCCCGCGCGGCAGCCGAGGAGGCCGCCGCACCCGGCGTCGTCGGCGAGCACGCCGGGCTGGTGTCGGAGGGCGACCGGGTCGTCACGCACTACTTCGCCTGCAAGGAGCTCGGGTACCGGGGCTGGCGCTGGGCCGTCACCGTGGCCCGCGCCTCCCGCGCCAAGATCGTCACGGTGGACGAGGCGGTGCTGCTGCCCGGCCCGGACGCGCTGCTCGCCCCGGAGTGGGTGCCGTGGAGCGAGCGGCTGCGCCCCGGTGACATGGGCCCCGGCGACCTGCTGCCCACCGACGCGGAGGACCTGCGGCTGGAGCCGGGCTGGACCGGCGAGGACGAGCCGCCGCCGAACTCCGCCGTCTCCCACGAGATGGCCGACCTCGTGGAGGCCGAGGACGCCGAGGTCACGGCCGGACCGCCCGCCGAGCTGTCGGTCGTCCCGGCCCGCGGCACGATCTCCGCGGTCGCCGAGGAGCTGGGCCTGCGCCGTACGCGGGTGCTCTCCCGGTACGGCCTGCACGTCGCCGCGGACCGCTGGGAGGAGGGCTACGGCCCGAAGACCGCGATGGCCCAGGCGGCCCCCGCGTCCTGCGTGAGCTGCGGCTTCCTGGCGCGTATCGGCGGCTCGCTGGGGCAGGCCTTCGGGGTGTGCGCCAACGAGTTCTCCCCGGCGGACGGCCGGGTGGTGTCGCTGGCCTACGGGTGCGGCGGGCACTCGGAGGCCGCGGTGATGCCGAAGCCGCCGCAGCCGGCTCCGCCGGTGATCGACGAGACGCGGGTCGACCCGTTCCCGTTGCGGCCCGCGCCGGACTCCGGGTCGGTTCCGGTGGCCGAGGACGAGGCGGCCGCGGAGCTCGGGCACTCGTAGGGCGCGCCGGTGACGGTGGTGCGGGCGCGTCGTGGCTCGCGCCCCCGGGGCCGCGCCCCGGCCCCCGCCGGCCCTGACGGCCTCGTTCCCCGGGCGCCGGACGGGCCGAGTGCTCACCGGTCGCCGGACGGGCCGAGTGCTCACCGGTCGGGCGGCCCGGCCGCCGCGGCCGGCGTTCTGCCCGACGCGGGTCGGAGCGGTACCTTCGTGGTCCGTCGATGAGGAGAGTCACCGTGAGCATGTACGTGCGGCCTGCCGCCGAGGGCGCCGATCCGTTCGGTACGGCACGTCTGCGGCGCGGGGTGCTGGACGCCTGGGCGACGAGCCCGGCCCGGTTCCGTGAGGACGCCAACGCGGAGGAGGACCTCGTCCTCGGCGGCTACCGCGACCGGCTGGTCGTCGAGCTCGCGCAGAACGCCGCCGACGCCGCCGCACGGGCCGGCGTGCCCGGCCGGCTGCGTCTCACCCTGCGCGACGGTGTCCTCGTCGCCGCCAACACCGGCGCCCCGCTGGACGCGGCCGGTGTCGAGTCGCTGTCCACGCTGCGCGCCTCCGCCAAGCGGGAGGGCGGCGAGGGCACGGTCGGCCGGTTCGGGGTCGGTTTCGCCGCCGTCCTGGCCGTCACCGACGAGCCCGCCGTCGTCGGCCGGCACGGCGGTGTGCGCTGGTCCCTGGCCGAGGCCCGCGACCTGGCCGCCGACACCGCACGGCACAGTCCCGGCCTGGGGAACGAGATCCGGCGGCGCGACGGGCACGTCCCGCTGCTGCGGCTGCCGTTCCCCGCCGAGGGCACCGCCCCCGACCCGTACGACACGGCCGTCATCCTGCCGCTGCGCGACACGGCCGCCGCCGACCTCGCCGAGCGCCTCCTGCGCGCCGTGGACGACGCCCTGCTCCTCGCCCTGCCGGGGCTGCGGGAGGTCGTGGTCGAGGTCGCGGACGACGTGCGCACGCTCTCCCGCCGTACCGAGGACGCCCTGACCGTCGTGGAGGACTCCCGCGAGGGCGTCACCCGCTGGCGTACCGCCGCCGCGCACGGACCCCTCACTCCCGACCTCCTCGCCGACCGGCCGGTGGAGGAGCGGCTGCGCCCCCACTGGTCGGTGACGTGGGCGGTGCCCGTGGACGCCGACGGCGCTCCCGCCCGGCCCCGCACCACCCCCGTCGTCCACGCGCCCACGCCCAGTGACGAGCCGCTCGGCGTGCCCGCGCTGCTCATCGCGTCGTTCCCGCTGGACTCCACCCGCCGGCACGCGGCCGGCGGCCCGCTGACCGACTTCCTGACGGAGCGGGCGGCGGACGCCTACGCGGGGCTGCTCGCCGACTGGAGCCCCGTCGCCGCCGGCCTCATCGACCTCGTACCCGGCCCGCTGGGCAAGGGCGAGCTGGACGGCGCGCTGCGGCAGGCGATCCTCGCACGGCTGCCGCGCACCGCCTTCCTGCCGCCCGCCGCACCGCGCGAGGACGACCCCGACCTGCCGGTCTCCCTGCGGCCCCGCGACGCCGAGGTCGTCGAGGGCGCGGGCACCGACACCGTGCGGGTCCTCGCCGAGGTGCTGCCGACCCTGCTGCCCGCCGGACTCGAACGCCGGGCGGAGCTGCGCACGCTGGGCGTGGCCCGGGTGCCGCTGACCGACGCGATCGACCGGCTGGCCGGCCTGGAGAAGGACCCCGGCTGGTGGCGGCGGCTCTACGACAGCCTCGCCGGGGTCGATCCCGACCGGCTGTCCGGACTGCCCGTGCCCCTCGCGGACGGCCGTACGACCATCGGACCCCGGCAGGTGCTGCTGCCCTCCGCGGACGCCGCCTCCCTCGACCCGGAGGTCCTCACCCGGCTCGGCCTGAAGGTCGCCCACCCGGACGCCGCCCACGGGCTCCTGGAGAAGCTGGGCGCGTTGCCGGCCACCCCGCGTGCCGTGCTCACCACCCCGCAGGTCCGGGCCGCCGTCGCCGCGTCCCTGGACGACGAGGGCGGCACGAACTGGGAGGAGGACGTCCTCGACGCCGACGAACTGGCCGACACCGTCCTCGGCCTGGTCCGCGACGCCGGACTCGACCCCGGGGACGAGCCCTGGCTCGGCGCGCTCGCCCTGCCCGACGAGGACGGCGAACTTTCCCCGGCGGGCGAACTCGTCTTCCCCGGTGGCCCGTTCGCCCAGGTCATGCGCGAGGACGAACTCGCCACCGTGGACGCGGAACTGGCGCGCAAGTGGGGGCCGGAGCCCCTGGCCGCCTGCGGCGTGCTCGTCACCTTCGCCCTGGTCCGCGCCACCGACGTCGTCCTCGACCCCGACGAACTGGAGCCCCGCGAGGGCGACTTCGCCGAGCCGGACGACGCGGGCCTGCTGGACGCCGTGGACGTGTGGAGCGAGGACGTCCTCGACCGCTTCCCGGACAGCCCCGTACCGCCGGTCGCCACCGAGATCGTCGCCGTGCGCGACCTGGACCTGGTGGACGACGACCGGTGGCCGCAGGCGCTCGCCCTGCTGTCGCAGCCGCCGCTGCGCGACGCGCTGGTCCTGCCCGTGCGGGTCCTCCTGCCCGACGGCACCCACGAGATCGTGCGGCCGTACACCGCGTGGTGGCTGCGCGGGCACCCGGTCCTCGGCGGGCGCCGCCCGGCGGGGCTGCGCGCGGCGGGCGGCGACCCGCTGCTGCGGGGCCTGTACGACGAGGCCGACGCCGCCGGTTTCGAGGACGAGCAGGTGCTGCGGGCGCTGGGCGTACGGACGTCCGTCGCGGCCCTCCTCGCCGAGCCCGGCGGCGCGGCCGAGCTGCTGGACCGCCTCGCCGACCCCGACCGTCCGGTCACGGCCGCCCAACTGCACGCCCTGTACGGGGCGCTGGCCGAGCTGGACCCGGACCAGGTCACCCTGCCGGACGAGGTACGGGCCGTCGTCGACGGCCGGGTGGAGGTGGTGGACGCCGCCGACGCCGTGGTCGTGGACTCGCCGGACCTGCTGCCCTTCACGTCGGGCGTGCCGCTGCTGCCCGTACGGCCGGCCCGGGCCGCCGAGCTGGCGGAACTGTTCCAGGTGCGGCGGCTGAGCGAGTCCGTCACCGGCGAGGTGGACTCCGAGGGCGCCGAGCACGGCGTACCGGAGCCGGTGCGGGCGCTGCTCGGGGCGCGGACCCCCGCGTCGTACGTGGAGCACGAGGAGCTGGTCGTCGACGGTGTGGAGATCGACTGGCGGCTGACGGGCGACGGCGTGCTGCACGCGGCGACCCTGGAGGGCGTCGCCGCCGGGCTCGCGTGGGCGGCCGGTCAGTGGCCGCGCCGCTTCGAGGTCGCCGCCCTGCTGGAGGACGAGTCCCGCACGGACGAACTGGCCCGGGACCGCTGGTTCGACTAGCCGGGGCGCTTCTTGTGGACCACCCGTGAGAACGGAACGATGTCGGCCATGACCTCTGTGGATCCGGCCCCCGGCCCCTCGGACGACCCTGCGAGCGGCCTTGTCGCCTGCCCCTGCTGCTTCCAGCAGACCCTGGCGGCGCGGGCCGGCTTCGAGATCTGTCCGGAGTGCGGCTGGGAGGACGACGGCCAGGACGACGCGGACGCCCACATGGTCCGAGGCGGGCCCAACGGCTCGCTGAGCCTGACCCAGGCCCGGCTGGACTACCTTGAGGACGTAGCCGAGACGGGCGACGAGTCCATGACGCGCGGCGGCGAAGGTCTGTGGCTGTCGGAAGCACGACGCCAGATCCCGGACCTGGGTGAAGAGGAGGGCGCTGCGTAGAGAGGCGTCCGGCAACGCTCGCCGCGTACTCGCCGGCGTGAGTACGCGACGGCCGAATCGTCCTCGATGCGCTCAGATGAGCGGCACGAGGACAGTGGGGGCCGAAGTGTTCACGGTTTCCGGGCAGGGTGGTGGCCCCCGGGCCGGAGCAGCCCGGCGGTCCGGCCCGGCTAGGCCGGTACGCGGCGGTCGACCCACCTCCACACGAACTCCAGGACGGCCGCCGCCGCCACCGCGATGCCGACCGCCGCCCACGGCATGGTCACGCCCACCAGCTTCAGCGCGAAGAAGTCCTGGAGCCACGGCACCGCCAGCACCACCAGGAAGCCCGCGCCCATCGCCGCCACCAGCCCCACGCGCCACCAGGTGTACGGGCGGGCGATGATCGCCAGCACCCACATGGAGATCAGGAACAGCGTCAGCGTCGCCGCGCTCGTCTCCGCGTCCAGCGCCCCCGGACCGGAGTAGTGCTGCCGGGCGACGAGGTACGTCGTGAAGGTCGCCGCCCCGGCCAGCACCCCGCCGGGGATCGCGTACCGCATCACACGCCGTACGAAGTGGGGCCTGGCCCGCTCCTTGTTCGGCGCGAGGGCCAGGAAGAAGGCGGGCACGCCGATCGTGAGCGTGGAGAGCAGGGTCAGGTGCCGGGGCAGGAACGGGTACTCGACCTGGGAGCAGACCACCAGGATCGCCAGCAGCACCGAGTACACGGTCTTCACCAGGAACAGGGTCGCGACCCGGGTGATGTTGCCGATGACCCTGCGGCCCTCGGCCACCACCGACGGCAGCGTGGCGAAGCTGTTGTTCAGCAGCACGATCTGCGCGACCGCCCGGGTGGCCTCCGAGCCCGAGCCCATCGCCACGCCGATGTCGGCGTCCTTGAGCGCCAGCACGTCGTTCACGCCGTCACCGGTCATCGCGACCGTGTGCCCGCGCGACTGGAGGGCACCCACCATGTCCCGCTTCTGCTGCGGGGTGACCCGGCCGAAGACCGTGCCGTCGTCGAGCGCCCCGGCCATCTCCTCCCGCCCGGCGGGCAGCCGGCGCGCGTCGACCACCGTGCCGGACAGCCCCAGCTTGGCGGCCACCGCGCCGACCGACACCGCGTTGTCACCGGAGATGACCTTGGCGCTGACGTCCTGGTCGGCGAAGTAGCGCAGGGTGTCGGCCGCGTCCGGGCGCAGCCGCTGTTCCAGGACGACCAGGGCGGCGGGCGTGACGCCCTCGGCCACCCCCGGGTCGTCCAGGTCACGGTGGGCGCGGGCCAGCAGCAGCACCCGCAGGCCCTGCTCGTTGAGCCGCCCGGTCTCGGCGAGGGCGGGGTCGTTCTCCGCCAGCAGCACGTCGGGCGCGCCCAGCAGCCACGTGCTGGAGGCGCCGTCGCCCTCGCTGAAGGCGGCGCCGCTGTACTTGCGGGCGGAGGAGAAGGGCAGCGACTCGGTGCAGCGCCAGTCGTCCGGGGCCGGATACGCCGTGACGACGGCCTGGAGGGAGGCGTTCGGGCGCGGGTCGGACTCGCCGAGGGCGCCGAGCACCGTGCGGACGTGCTCCTCGTCGGCGCCGTCGAGGACGCGCAGCCCGGTGACGTCCATGCCGCCCTCGGTGAGGGTGCCGGTCTTGTCCAGGCAGACGGTGTCGACGCGGGCCAGGCCCTCGATGGCGGGCAGCTCCTGGACGAGGCACTGCTTGCGGCCGAGCCGGATCACGCCGATCGCGAAGGCGACGGAGGTGAGCAGGACCAGGCCCTCCGGGACCATGGGCACGATGCCGCCGACGGTCCGCGCGATCGAGTCGTCCAGCTCGTCGTCCTTGGCGAGCAGCTGGCTGAGGATCAGGCCGATCGCGGTCGGGACCATCATCCACGTGACGTACTTCAGGATCGTGGAGATGCCGGACCGCAGCTCGGACTGGACCAGGGTGAAGCGGGAGGCCTCCTCGGCGAGCTGCGCGGCGTACGCCTCGCGCCCGACCTTGGTCGCCTGGAACGCCCCGCCGCCCGCCACCACGAAGCTGCCGGACATGACCTGGTCCCCCGGCTGCTTGACGACCGGGTCCGCCTCGCCGGTCAGCAGCGACTCGTCGATCTCCAGCCCGTCCGCCTCGACGCACACCCCGTCGACGACGGCCTTGTCCCCGGGGCCGATCTCGATGACGTCGTCCAGCACGATCTCCGACGTGCTGACCTCGGCGGCCGTCCCGTCCCTGCGCACGGTCGGCCGGGCCTCGCCGATCAGGGCCAGGGAGTCGAGGGTCTTCTTCGCCCGCCACTCCTGGACGATGCCGATGCCGGTGTTGGCGAGGATCACGAAGCCGAACAGGCTGTCCTGGATCGGCGCGACGCCCAGCATGATCACCCAGAGCACGCCGATGATCGCGTTGAACCGGGTGAGGACGTTGGCGCGGACGATGTCGGTGAGGGACCGGCTGCTGCGCACGGGCACGTCGTTGACCTGGCCGCGCGCCACCCGTTCGGCGACCCCGGCTGCCGTCAGGCCGGTCGCCGGGGTCGGGGCGTGCACGGGGAGCGCGGAGCCGGGCCGGTCGTCCGCGTCGAGATGCGTCATGCGTTCGACGGTACGTGCGGTTTTGGGGCTTCACCCCCCGAATGGGCGGAAGTTCCGACCACGGGAGGACGGGGCGGTCCGGGTAGTGATGCCGTAGTACTACGGGGCGTGTACCGCGGGACGGCAGAGGTCCCCGAGCTCGCGCCGGAACGTCAGCCCGGGGCGCCCGTCGAGCCGTGTCTCGCCGGTGCGGACGAACCCGGTGCGGGCCAGTACGGCCCGTGAGGCGGCGTTCTCGAGTGTGGCGGCGGCCCGCAGCGCGGTCAGTCCGTAGTCGCGCGCGGCGAGGGCGCAGACCTCCCGCACGGCGCGGGTGGCCAGGCCCCGCCCGGCGGCATGCTCGGCGATCCGGTAGCCGAGATCGGCGACGCCGTGCTCCACGTCCACGAGGTTGACCCGGCCGAGTACCTCGCCGCCGGCACCGGTCAGCACGTGGAAGTGGCAGACCCCGGCCTCCTGCTCGGCCAGCAGTGCGTCCAGCCGCTCGTCGAAACGGGCGAAGAAGTCGTCACCCCGGTCGGGTACGGAGGCGGCGAACCAGGCCCGGTTCTCCCGCTCGAAGGCGAGCAGGGCGGGCGCGTGGCCGGGCCGCAGCCGTTGCAGCCGGGGCTGCCCGGGCAGGGCGGTCGGCTCAGGCAGCCCGGGTGGGGCGGTCGGCCCGTGCGGCCCGGGCGGGCAGGTCGGCGCCGGCCCGGGCGGGGCGGTCGGCCCGTGCTCGGTCACGGGCGTCAGGCGCCGTCGGGGGGGGGGGGGGGGGGGGGGGGGGGGGGGGGGGCCCCCACACACACACCAAATCCGCAGCCCCATACCGCACC
>NZ_JBVJVN010000012.1:0-98358 GCF_055603605.1 Streptomyces sp. NPDC037271 | reverse complement strand
GTTTTCGGTCGGCCTCGTCTCCCTTCCCTTCGTTCGTTCCCCCCCCCCCTCCCCCTCCCCCCCCCCCCCCCCCCCCCCCCCCCCCCCCCCCCCCCCCCCCCCCCCCCCCCGCCCCCGCACGTACCAGATGCCGATCAGTCCGAGCCCGGCGCCGGCCAGGCAGGTCCACACCCACCAGGCGTGCCCGCGGTCGTCGAACCAGCCGTAGAAGGGCAGCTGCACGAGGAAGAGGACGAACCAGAGGACGGTGCCGCCGACGATGGTCGCGACCACGGGGCCCTCCAGGGGCTCCGGCGCCTCGTGCGTGGGTGTCCACTTCGTCATGCGTACAGCTTACGAGAGGGCGCCGGTGGGGTGACAGCACGGCGCCACCCCGGGTCTACGCGCGGAGATAGCATCCTGTGGCTCATACGTTCATACTGAATCCGTTTGTCTCTGACCATTTTCATTCGTAGGAAGCACCAATAAGGCCGTGGGGGAACCTGTTGGTGATGAGGTCCCGCATGTCCACCTCGGCCTCCGCCAAGGTCCCCCCGTCCCCCGAGTCGCCGGAAGACCGGCGGCCCCCGCAGAACGGCCTCGACCGCTACTTCAAGATCTCCGAGCGCGGCAGCACGCTGCCCCGCGAGATCCGCGGCGGCTTCGCCACCTTCTTCGCGATGGCCTACATCATCGTGCTGAACCCGATCATCCTGGGCAGCGCGAAGGACATGTACGGCAACCAGCTCGACAACGGCCAGCTGGTCACCGCGACCGCCCTGACGGCGGCGTTCACCACGCTTCTGATGGGCGTCATCGGCAACGTCCCGATCGCGCTCGCCGCCGGCCTCGGCGTGAACTCCGTCGTCGCCCTCCAGCTCGCCCCGCGGATGTCCTGGCCGGACGCCATGGGCATGGTGGTGCTGGCCGGCTTCGTCGTGATGCTGCTGGTCGCCACCGGCCTGCGCGAGCGCGTGATGAACGCCGTGCCCTACGGCCTACGCAAGGCCATCGCCATCGGCATCGGCCTGTTCATCATGCTGATCGGCCTCGTCGACTCCGGGTTCATCACCCGGATGCCGGACGCCGCCCAGACCACCGTCCCGCTCCAGCTGGGTACCGGCGGTCATCTGCTGGGCTGGCCGGTGCTGGTCTTCGCCCTCGGGGTGCTGCTCACCCTGGCGCTGATCGTCCGAAGGACCCCCGGCGCGATCCTGATCTCCATCGTGGTGATGACCGTCGTCGCGATGATCATCAACGCGGTCGCCGACATCCCGTCCTGGGGTCTGACCACCCCGGAGTGGCCCGGCAACCCCGTCGCCACCCCCGACTTCGGCCTGGTCGGCGAGGTCAGCCTGTTCGGCGGGTTCGAGAAGGTCGGCGTCCTGACCGGCGTGCTGTTCGTGTTCACCGTCCTGCTGTCGTGCTTCTTCGACGCGATGGGCACGATCATGGCCGTCAGCGACGAGGCGAAGCTGACCGACGGCGAGGGCCAGATGCCGGGCATCAACAAGGTCCTGTTCGTCGACGGCATCGCGGTCGCCGCGGGCGGTGCCAGCTCCGCCTCGGCCACGACCTGCTTCGTGGAGTCCACGGCCGGCGTCGGCGAGGGCGCGCGCACCGGCTTCGCGAACATCGTCAGCGGCGCGCTGTTCGCCGTGGCCCTGTTCCTCACGCCGGTCGCCACGATGGTGCCCTCCCAGGCGGCCACCCCGGCGCTGGTCGCGGTCGGCTTCCTGATCCTGGCCGGCTCGATCAGGGAGATCGACTGGAGCGACTTCACGATCGCGATCCCGGCCTTCGTGACGATGCTGATGATGCCGTTCAGCTACTCGATCACCAATGGCATCGGCATGGGCTTCATCACCTTCTCGGTGCTGCGCCTGGCGGTCGGGCGGGGCCGGGAGGTCCCGGTCACCATGTACGTGGTGTCCGCGGTCTTCGCCTTCTACTACCTCATGCCGGCCCTGGGGCTCACCTGACCGGCGTGACCGGCGCCTGACCGGTGGGGCTCAGGTGACCCCGTAGAAGCGCTCCGTCTCCTCCACGGCGGACTGGAACCGCTCGTCGAAGTCATCACGGATGAGCGTCCGGACGACATAGTCCTGGACGCTCATTCCTCTTTTCGCCGCGTGGTGCCGGAGCCGGTCGAGCAGCTCCCCGTCCATCCGCAGGCTGAGCACAGTGGTCCCCATGGGCACGAGGGTCACCCCCACCGGCCGGACGATGCTCCGTTTTCCGGAAATTGCTCACTCGTACGGGTGAACTTCGGGTTTCAGTGGCGGGCGTCACGGGCACGCGGGCGGGTGAGCGGTGGTATTTCGCGAGACTAATGAGTTACGCTAAGGAACATGCCGGACCTCAACCATGGCGACGACGCCGCCGCCGTGAACTCCCTGCGCTCCGCCGTGATGCGGCTGTCCCGTCGGCTCAAGCACCAGAGGGTCGACGAGTCACTGAGCCCCACCGAGATGTCGGTGCTGGGCACCCTGTCCAACTGCGGCAGCGCGACCCCGGGCGAGCTCGCCCGCAAGGAACACGTCCAGCCGCCGTCGATGACCCGCATCGTGGCGCTCCTGGAGGCGAAGGGACTGGTCCGACTGGAGCCACATCCCGAGGACCGGCGCCAGAAGGTCGTGACGCAGACCGAGCAGGCGGTGGTCATGCTCGAGGAGAGCCGCCGCAAGCGGAACGCGTTCCTGGCCACGCTGGCCGAGGGACTCGACGAGGACGAGTGGGCGAAACTGCGCGCCGCCGCCCCCGTGCTGGAGAAGCTCGCACACCGGTAAGCAGCAATCGCGAGGAGGCGAACCCTTTTGAGTACGGGACCCGGAGCAGCTTCCGCCCCCGCACCTGACGGCCACGACGACCCGACCGCTCCCGACGCCCCTCGCAAGACTCGCAAGACCTCGATGTTCGCCTCCCTGAAGGTCAGGAACTACCGCCTGTTCTTCCTGGGCCAGGTCGTCTCCAACATCGGCACGTGGATGCAGCGCATCGCCCAGGACTGGCTGGTGCTCAGCCTCACCGGCTCCTCGGCCGCCGTCGGCATCACCACGGCCCTGCAGTTCCTGCCGATGCTGCTCTTCGGCCTCTACGGCGGCGTCCTCGTCGACCGCCTGCGCAAGCGGCCCACGCTGCTGGTCACCCAGTCCGCGATGGCCGTCACCGCGCTCTTCCTCGCCGTCCTCACCCTGACCGGCCACGTCCAGGTCTGGCACGTCTACGTCGCCGCCTTCGCGATGGGCCTGGCCACCGTCGTCGACAACCCCGCCCGCCAGTCCTTCGTCGCCGAGCTGGTCGGCCGGGACCAGCTGCAGAACGCGGTCAGCCTCAACTCGGCCAACTTCCAGTCCGCCCGCCTGGTCGGCCCCGCCGTCGCCGGACTGATGATCACCGGCGTGGGCACCGGCTGGGCGTTCCTCGCCAACGGCCTGTCCTTCGTCGCGCCGCTCACCTGCCTGCTGCTGATGCGCTCCCGCGACCTGCACGCCGTCGAGCGCGCCCCGCGCGGCAAGGGCCAGCTGCGCGAGGGCCTGCACTACGTCGCCGGACGCCCCGAGCTGATCTGGACGATCACCCTGGTCGGGTTCATCGGCACTTTCGGCTTCAACTTCCCGGTCTTCCTGTCCGCCTTCGCCGACGACGTCTTCGACGCGGGCGCCGGCGCCTACAGCCTCTTCAACACCCTCATGGCCGTCGGCTCGGTCGCCGGCGCGCTGCTCGCCGCCCGGCGCGGCACGGCGCGGCTGCGCGTGCTGATCGCGGCGGCCCTCGCCTTCGGCACGCTGGAGATCGTGGCGGCGGCGGCACCCGAGCTGTGGCTGTTCGCGCTGCTGATGGTCCCGATAGGCGTCTGCAGCATGACGGTCAACGTCACCGCCAACACCAGCATCCAGATGTCCACCGACCCGGCCATGCGGGGCCGCGTCATGGCCCTGTACATGATGGTCTTCCTCGGCGGCTCCCCGGTCGGCGCCCCGATCGTCGGCTGGGTCACGGACACCTACGGCGCCCGGATCGGCTTCGCCGCGGGCGGCGCCGTGGCCGCCACGGCCGCGATCGTCATCGGCCTGGTCCTGGCCCGCGTCGGCAACCTGCGGCTGTCGGTCGGCTGGCACCGGGGGCACCCCAAGGTCCGCTTCGTGCCGCGGGAGCGGCGGGAGGAGCTGGCGCCGGCGGCGTAGCCGGTCCCCGGGTCAGTCGCGGGGGAAGTCGTCGGTCTTGAGGGTGAGGCCGACGACGGTGCCGGTCAGGTCGATGTCCTCGCCGAAGCCGAAGCTGACGGCGGCGTGGTACGTGCCGTCCTTGGGGAGGGTGTGGAGGTGCCACTCGCCGGTGTACGGGTCGACGATCAGGTAGACCGGGACTTCGGCGGTGGCGTAGGCGTCCCTCTTGGGGCCGTAGTCGTTGGCCGCGGTGTCCTTCGAGATGACCTCGGCGACGAACTCGATGTCCTGGTAGCGCCAGTGGCCGCTGCCGTCCCTCACCGACCGCTCGGCGATGGCCGCGACATCGCATGCGAATCCGTTCAGCCGGCCCGGGAAGTCGATCCGCACGTCCGACGCCAGCTGCCGACGCGCGTACTTGGAGCGCAGTTGTTCCAGGATGTCGAAGATGATCTCGAAGTGCTGGTGCCGCTGCGGCGACATGAAGACGTGCCCCCCGACGATCTCGGTCTTGTACCCCTCGGGGACGGGCAACATCTCCAGCCACTCGAACATGACGTCCAGAGTCAGCTCGGCGCTCTCCTCGGCCATCTCGATCCTGTCGTCAAGGACGGTCATCGTGGCGTTCCTCCCCGGCTGCCCCCGACGCGAGTGCAGCCGCGCGGTACAACGATACGCACGGTGACCAGGACACGCGCGGACGTACACGTGTTCTCCAGGGAGACTGGCCGCCATGAGACTGTTCGCCGCCGTACTGCCCCCGGACGACGTCACCGCCGCCCTCGCCGCCGAGGTGGCCGCGCTGCGGAGGCTGCCCGGCGCGGACGGACTGCGCTGGACCGGCCGCCCCGGCCGGCACCGCGGCGGAGCCGCTGATTGGCACTTCACCCTCGCCTTCTACGGGGAAGTCGACGACGACCTCGTACCGGACCTGTCGGCCCGCCTGGAGCGGGCCGCCCACCGCACCGAGCCCTTCGGGCTGGCCTTGCGCGGGGGCGGCCACTTCGGGCACGGACGGGCACTGTGGGCGGGCGCGGAGGGGGACCTCACCCTCCTGCGTCTGCTGGCCGACCGCGCGGAGTCGGCGGGGCGCAAGGCGGGCGTCGAGATGGGCGAGCACCGGCGCTACAAGCCCCATCTGACGGTGGCCCGCGGCCGGACGGCGTACGACGTGCGGCCGTACGTCGAGGCCCTGGCCGGCTTCACCAGCCCCGCCTGGACCGTCACGGACCTGGCGCTGGTGCGCAGCAACCTGCCGAGGTCCGGCGTGCCGGGCGAGCAGCCCCGTTACGAGACGGTCGGCCGTTGGCCGCTCGGCGCCTCCGGTTAGGCTCGGGGGCGTGGACCCGAAGACCCGTAACCGGATCATGGCCGGTGTACTCGTACTGATGATGCTCGTGGTGGCGGTGGCGGCGGCGCTCGGCTGAGCAGCAGTGAGGCGGCCGCCGCCCCGTTCACGCCGTCACCAGGCGAACGCCTCCGGCGACGGGCCCGGCCCCGGGAAGATCTCGTCCAGCCCGGTCAGCAGCTCCTCCGGCAGCTCGAGCTCCACGGCCCGCAGCGCCGACGCGAGCTGCTCGGCCGTGCGCGGACCCACGATCGGACCGGTCACGCCGGGGCGGGTCAGCAGCCAGGCCAGGGCGGCCTCGCCGGGCTCGACACCGTGCTTGTCGAGCAGGTCCTCGTAGGCCTGGATCTGCGCCCGCTTCGCGGGGTCGGCCAGGGCGTCGGCCGCCCGGCCGGAGGCGCGGCGTCCGCCCTGGACCTCCTTCTTGATCACGCCGCCGAGCAGTCCGCCGTGCAGCGGCGACCAGGGGATGACACCGAGGCCGTAGTCCTGAGCGGCCGGGATGACCTCCATCTCGGCGCGGCGCTCGGCCAGGTTGTACAGGCACTGCTCGCTGACCAGGCCGATGGTGCCGCCGCGCCGGGCGGCGGTCTCGTTGGCCTGGGCGATCTTGTAGCCGGGGAAGTTCGAGGACCCGGCGTAGAGGATCTTGCCCTGCTGGACCAGCGTGTCGACGGCCTGCCAGATCTCGTCGAATCCGGTGGCGCGGTCGATGTGGTGGAACTGGTACAGGTCGATGCGGTCGGTCCGGAGCCGCTTGAGGCTGGCGTCGACCGCGCGCCGGATGTTCACGGCGGAGAGCTTGTCGTGGTTGGGCCAGGCCTCGCCGTCGGCGCCCATGTTGCCGTACACCTTGGTGGCGATGACGGTCTTGTCCCGCCGGTCGCCGCCCTTGGCGAACCAGTTGCCGATGATCTCCTCGGTGCGGCCCTTGTTCTCGCCCCAGCCGTACACGTTGGCGGTGTCGAAGAAGTTGATGCCGGCGTCGAGCGCCGCGTCCATGATCGCGTGGCTGTCGGCCTCGTCGGTCTGCGGACCGAAGTTCATCGTCCCGAGGACGAGCCGGCTGACCTTGAGTCCTGTGCGTCCCAGCTGCGTGTACTTCATGGTCCCCAAGCCAACGGCTTGGAGTGCGCTCCAGGCAAGCGGTCCGTGCGGTCAGTCGCGGGGGAAGGCGTCGGTCCTGAGCGTGAGGCCGAGAACGGTGTCCGTGAGATCCAGCTCCTGCCCGAAGGCGACCCGGGTCTCGGTCGTGTAGTCGCCGTCCTTGGGCTGCGTGAAGATGTGGCAGCGGCCCTGGTACGGGTCGGCGATGAGGTAGAGGGGGACCTCGGCGGCGGCGTACGCGAGCTTCTTGGGACCGTAGTCGTTGGCGGCGGTGCCCTGGGAGATGACCTCGGCGACGAATTCGACGTCCTCGTGACGCCAGTGGCCCGTGTCGTCCTGCTTCGCTCCGTCGCGAAGTTTGGCCACGTCCGGGCAGAAGCCGTTCTCGTGGCCGGGGAAGTCGATGCGGACGTCCGAGAGGACCAGTACGTCCATGCCGAACCGGTCCTCGATGGGCCGTACGATCCGGCGGATGATCGCCCAGTGCGTGTCGCGCTGCGGTGTCATGTGGACGTTGCCCCCGACGATCTCGACCCTAAATCCTTCGGGGACGGGCATCCGCTCCAGGCGCTCGAACCATTCGTCCAAGCGTTCCGTGTTGGCGTCGGCCATGGCGATCCTGTCTTCGAGGACGGTCATCGTGGCGCTTCTCCCCGGCTGCCCCAACGACGAGTACAGCCGCGCGGCACAACGATACGCACGGCGACCAGGACACGGGAGGACGCGCATATGCCAGAGCGGGACAGTACCGACCACTTGGCCCGGGTGGTCCGGGCGGCCCACGGGGTGGGAGAGACGGTCCACGGGGTGGGAGAGACGGTCCACGGGGTGGCGGAGACGGCCTACGGGGTGGCGGAGACGGCCTACGGGGCGGGGGAGTAGGGCCCGCCCAGCCCCCACTCCTCGTCCATCGCCTCCGCGAAGGCCTCCGCGATCTTGTGCTCGCCGCTCTCGTTGGGATGCGTGCCGTCGTACGTGTCCGTGTGGAAGTCGTACGACACCGGTGGTGGGACCAGGAGCAGCGAGGAGCGGGGTTCGTCGAGGTCGGCGGTGGTCTTCACGAGGAGTTCGTTGAAGCGGGTGACCTGCTCGGCGAAGGACGCGTCGGCCTCCACGCGGATGTTGGGGATCACCGGCATCACGGCCGTGCGCACGCGCGGGTTGGCCGAGCGCGCCTCGGCGACGAAGGCCCGGACGTTGGCGGCCGTCTGCTCCGCGTTCGTGTAGAAGCCGAGGTCGATCAGGCCGAGCGAGACCAGGAGCACGTCCGCGCGGCAGGCGCGTACCGTCTCGCCTATCAGCGGGGTCATGTGGTGCCAGCCCTCGCCCCAGCCGGCCAGGTGGGCGCGGGGGAAGTCGGGGTCGGCGTAGGCGTACGAGGTGGGGGCGTCCGTTGACTGGTCGTGCAGCGTCTCGCGGGGGCCGACGATCGCGAAGGGACGGCCGTAGGAGTCGCGCAGGTGCTGCCACATCCGGTAGCGCCACGTGTGTTCGCCCGCGCTCCCGATCGTCATGGAGTCACCGACAAACATGAACCTGAGCATCCGCTCATCATGGACGATGGGCCTGGTCGGCGCGATGTGAGCCCGACCACCTGGGAGGCCCGTACCGTGAACGCCCGTGCGGGATGGCAGTCTTGGCGCATGCGCCGTTCTTTCGCCCTCCTTGCCTCGGCCCTTCTCGTGGGCGTGTTCGCCGTGCCCGCCTCCGCCGCCGACGGGGTCGCCGGGAGCGACGGCTTCACGATCAAGGACCCGCGCATCACCGAGTCCAGCGGCCTCGCCGCCTCCCGCCTGCACCCCGGCATCTACTGGACGCACAACGACCAGGACACCGGGCCGTACCTCTACGCCGTGGACGGCTCCACCGGCGAGACCGTCGCCCGCGTCGCGCTCTCCGGCGTCGGTACGCCCCGCGACGTCGAGGCGATCTCGATCGGGCCCGGCAACCGGATCTTCGTCGGTGACATCGGCGACAACCTCGGCGGCACCTGGCCGCACGTGTGGATCTACGAGCTGCCCGAGCCGGAGGAGCTCAAGGACCAGACGGTCAAGGCGACGCAGTACGTCGTGAAGTACGCGGACGGCGCCCGTGACGCGGAGTCGATGGTCGTCCACCCGAAGACCGGGCGGGTCTACGTCATCGACAAGAAGGAGGACGGCGGGCACCTGTACGAGGGCCCGGAGAAGCTGTCCGCCTCCGGCACCAACGTCTTCCGGCGTGCCGCCCCCGTCGAGCTCTGGGCCACCGACGCCGCCTTCTCCCCGGACGGCGAGCGGCTCGCCGTGCGCGGCTACATGGGGGGCATCTGGTACGACTGGAACGGCGGGAAGATCGAGCGCAAGGGGCGGATCAGCGTGCCGCTCGGGCAGGGCGAGTCCGTCACCTACACCACCGACGGCGAGAAGCTGCTGCTCGGAATGGAGGGCGAGAGCAGCCCCGTGAAGGCCCAGGACGCGCCCGGGGGCGGCGGCGGGTCGGGCGGGGCGGGTTCCGGCGCCTCCGGTGGGGGCTCCGGAGGGGATGACGGGTCCGGCGGGTCCGGCGGGGACACCCTCAAGATCGGGACGGTCGGGCTGGTCGTCGCGTGCGGCGCCGCGTTCTTCGGGCTACGACGGCTCTTCCGCCGCCGCTGAGCCGGACGCCGCGCGCCGCGCGGCCACCAGTACCTCCAGCCCGTCCAGGATGCGCTGCAGGCCGAACTCGAAGTGGTCGAAGCCGGTGCCGAAGGTGTCCTCGGAGAGGGAGGCCAGGACCGGGTAGCGGCCGCTGGCCATGGCCTTCTCCAGCGCCGGCTCCTGGGCCTGCCAGAACTGTGCGTCCGTCAGTCCGGAACTTCGCTCGGCCTCCTCCCCGTGCACCTGCGTGCGGGCGGCGCCGACGACGTACCCGTCGATCATGATGATCGCCGACACCAGCTCGGGGTCGGTCAGGCCCATCGGTTTGATCCGGGTGAGCACCTTCTCCAAGCCGTCCAGGGCGCTCGGGCCGAGGATCGGGCGGGACTGGTTGACCTCCAGCAGCCAGGTGTGGCGGCGGTAGAGGGCGAGGGTGGCGCGGCCGAGCTCCTCCAGCGCGGTGCGCCAGTCGCCGTCGCCGAGGCCGCCGAGGTCGCCGGGGTTCTCGGACGGGCGCTGCACGCGGTCCAGCATCAGGTCGATCAGCTCGCCCTTGCCGGGGACGTAGCGGTACAGGGACATGGTCCCGGTGCCCAGCTCGGTGGCGATCCGGCGCATCGAGACCGCGCCCAGTCCGTCCCGGTCCGCGACCTCGACGGCGGTCTCGACGATCCGCTCCAGCGTCAGACCCGGTTTGGGTCCCCGGCTGGGCCGCTTGCCGGTGTCCCACAACAGGTCGAGGGTGCGGCCGATGTCGCCGCTGCCGCTGCTCTCCGTGCCGCTTGCCATGCGGTCAGTTTAAATCCGCGGCAGAAAATTGGGTACGGCGTACGCGTCGAACTGGGTACGGTGTACTCGTAATCGGGTACGGTGTACTCAGTGAGGGAGTGAGAGGGGGACCCATGAGCGACGCGTACGCGGTACGGGCCGAGGGCCTGGAGAAGCGGTACGGCGACAAACGCGCCCTCGACGGCTTCGACCTGGCCGTCCGCGAGGGCACCGTGCACGGCCTGCTGGGGCCGAACGGCGCCGGCAAGACCACGGCCGTGCGCATCCTGTCCACGCTGGTCCGGCTGGACGGGGGACGGGCGGTGGTGGCCGGCCTCGACGTCGGGCGGCAGGCGCGCGGGGTACGGGCGCGGATCGGCCTCACCGGGCAGTACGCGGCCGTGGACGAGGTGCTCACCGGCCGGCAGAACCTGGAGATGTTCGGGCGCCTGTTCCACCTGGGCGGCCGGCGGGCCCGGGCCCGCGCCGTCGAGCTGCTGGAGCAGTTCGACCTGACCGACGCCGCCGACCGGGGTGTCGGCAAGTACAGCGGCGGCATGCGGCGCCGCCTCGACCTCGCCGCGTCGATGATCCTCGCCCCGGCCGTCCTGTTCCTGGACGAGCCGACGACGGGCCTGGACCCCCGCAGCCGCGGCGAGGTCTGGGACTCGGTGCGGGCGCTGGTGGCGAGCGGCACGACCGTACTGCTGACCACGCAGTACCTGGAGGAGGCCGACAAGCTCGCCTCGCGCATCACCGTCATCGACCGGGGCAGGTCCATCGCCGACGACACCCCGGACGGGCTGAAGGACCGGGTCGGCGGCGACCGCGTCGAGGTCCAGGTCGCCGAGCGGGCCGAGATACCGAGGGTGGTGAAGGTGGTCGCCCGCGTCTGTGACGGCGAACCCGAGGCCGACGAGGAGACGCTGCGGGTGCACGCCCCGGTCACCGACCGGGTGGCGGCGCTCACCGAGGTGGCGCGCACCCTCCAGGACGAGGGCGTCCGGGTGGAGGACATCGGGCTGCGCAGGCCGAGCCTCGACGACGTGTTCCTGCGCCTGACCGGACACCGTACGAGTGCGGAGAAGCAGGAGGCGGCGGCATGAGCGCCCTGGACCTGACCACGGGAGGCACGCGTGACCGCGGGCGGCTGTACTGGGCGGTCGCCGACTGCGGCAACATCGTCCGCCGCGGCCTGACCCACTACAAGCGCCAGCCCGTCAACATCGTCTGGCAGCTCGGTTTCCCGATCCTGTCCGTCCTCCTCTACGGCTATGTCTTCGGCAGCGCGATGACCGTGCCGGGCGGCGGGGACTACAAGGACTTCCTGATGCCGGGCATGTTCGTGATGACCATGGCGTTCGGCTTCATCAACACCGCGACCGTCGTCGTCTACGACGCCACCAAGGGCGTCATCGACCGGTTCCGCTCCATGCCGATGTCCTCCTCCGCGGTGGTGGCGGGGCGCGGTGTGACCGACCTGGTCGTCGCCTGCGCCGAGCTCACGATCCTGGTGCTGACGGCGCTCGCCATGGGCTGGCGGCCGGACGGGGGCTGGAACTTCCTGGCCGCGTTCGGGCTGCTGCTGTGGCTCCGGTTCGCGCTGATCTGGGTCGGGGTGTGGCTGGGGCTGCTGGTCCCGAACCCGGAGGCGGCGGGCGGTCTGTTCGCGGTGGCGTTCCCGCTGACGATGATCTCCAGCATCTTCGTCGCCCCGCAGCTCATGCCGGACTGGCTGGGCTGGGTGGCCGCCTGGAACCCCATCTCGTCCACGGCGGCCGCGGCCCGCGAGCTGTTCGGCACGCCGGTGGGCGGCGGCGACTCGTGGGTCGAACAGCACGCGCTGCTGATGGCCGGGGTGTGGCCGGTGGTGCTGACGGCGATCTTCCTGCCGCTGTCGGTGCGGCGCTTCCAGCGGCTCAGCCGGTAGGGCGGGGGAACGATGAGGGGCGCCCGGCGTAACGCCGGGCGCCCCTCATCGTCGTACGACCGCTGTTGCTACAGCTTCTCGATCACGTAGTCGACGCACTTGGTCAGCGCCTCGACGTCCGCCGGGTCGATCGCCGGGAACATCGCGACGCGCAGCTGGTTGCGGCCGAGCTTGCGGTACGGCTCGGTGTCGACGACGCCGTTGGCGCGCAGCACCTTGGCGACGGCGGCGGCGTCGATGTCGTCGGAGAAGTCGATGGTGCCGATGACCTGGGAGCGCTTGGCCGGGTCCGAGACGAACGGGGTGGCGTACTTGGCCTCCTCCGCCCAGGCGTACAGGCGGGACGAGGAGTCCTTGGTGCGGCCGGTGGTGAAGTCCAGGCCGCCCTGGCCGTTCATCCACTCCAGCTGCTCGTTCAGCAGGAACAGGGTGGCGAGGGCCGGGGTGTTGTACGTCTGGTTCTTGCGGGAGTTGTCGATCGCCGTCGGCAGCGAGAAGAACTCCGGGACGTGCCGGCCGCTCGCGTGGATCCGCTCGGCGCGCTCGATCGCGGCCGGGGAGAAGACGCCGATCCACAGGCCGCCGTCGGAGGCGAAGGACTTCTGCGGGGCGAAGTAGTAGACGTCGGTCTCGGCGATGTCCACGGGCAGGCCGCCCGCGCCGGACGTCGCGTCGACCAGGACGAGGGAGCCCTCGTCGGCCCCGGCCACGCGCTTGACGGGCATGGCGACACCGGTCGAGGTCTCGTTGTGGGTGAACGCGTACACGTCCACGCCGGCCTCGGCCCGCGCCTCGGGGTGCGTGCCCGGGTCGGAGGAGACGACCGTCGGCTCGGCCAGCCACGGGGCGAGCTTGGCGGCCTTGGCGAACTTGGAGGAGAACTCGCCGAAGCTCAGGTGCTGCGACTTGTTCTCGATCAGGCCGTGGGTCGCGACGTCCCAGAACGCGGTGGAGCCGCCGTTGCCGAGGACCACCTCGTAGCCGTCGGGGAGCCGGAACAGCTCGGAGATGCCCTCACGGACCTTGCCGACCAGGTTCTTGACGGGGGCCTGGCGGTGGGAGGTGCCGAGGAGGGACGTACCGGTGGCGGCCAGGGCGTCCAGCGCCTCCACCCGCACCTTGGAGGGACCCGCGCCGAATCGACCGTCCGCGGGCTTGATGTCAGCAGGAATCTGGATCTCAGCCACGTGCGGGAGCGTATCCCCTCGGCCAAACCGGACGGAGACATGTCCGTCCGATGAGACGAGATCTCCGCCGTGCGGACCTGTGCCAAGCCACAAGCGCTCATGCTGGAGGACATGACCGATCTGGAGGCAGCACTGCGCGGCGCCGTACGCGGCGAGGTCGGATTCGACACCACGTCCCGGGCACTGACCACCATGGACGCGTCCAACTACCGCCGGGTCCCGCTCGGGGTGGTGGCGCCGGTGGACGCCGACGACGTGGCGGCCGTGCTGGAGGTGTGCCGGGCGCGGGGCGTGCCGGTGGTGGCGCGGGGCGGGGGGACGTCGATCGCGGGGCAGGCGACCGGCACGGGCGTCGTCCTGGACTTCACCCGGCACATGAACCGGCTGGTCTCGCTCGACCCGGAGGCGCGCACGGCCGTCGTCCAGCCGGGTCTGGTCCTCGACGGCCTCCAGCGGGCCGCCGCCCCGCACGGCCTGCGCTTCGGCCCCGACCCGTCCACCCACAGCCGGTGCACGCTCGGCGGAATGATCGGCAACAACTCGTGCGGCTCCCACTCGGTGGCGTGGGGCACGACGGCGGACAGTGTGCGCGAGCTGACGGTGCTCACCGCGCGCGGCCGGCGGCTGCGGCTCGGGCGGAACTGGGCCGGGGCACCGGAGGGCCTGCGCGAGCTGGTCGACGGCGACCTGGCGCGCCTGCGCACCGGCTTCCCCGACCTGCCCCGCCGTATCTCCGGATACGCGCTGGACGCGCTGCTGCCGGAGCGGGGCGCGGACGTGGCCCGTTCCTTCTGCGGTTCGGAGGGCACGCTGGGCGTGCTGACCGAGGCGGTGGTCCGGCTGGTCGAGGCGCCGCGCGCGCGGGCGCTGGCGGTGCTCGGATACGCCGACGAGTCCGGGGCGGCCCGTGCGGCGGCCGGGCTGCTGCCGCTCGGGCCGCTGACGGTGGAGGGCATGGCGGTGGACCTGGTGCCGCCGACGGCCGCGGCGGGACTGCCCCGGGGCGGGGCGTGGCTGTTCGTGGAGACGGGCGGGGAGACGGAGGCGGACGCACGCGCGCGGGCGGAGGCGGTGGTCCGGGCGGCGGACGTCGTGGACGCCCTGGTGGTGACCGACCCGGCCGGGCAGCGGGCGCTGTGGCGGATCCGGGAGGACGCGAGCGGTACGGCGACGCGGGTGCCTGTGGGCGCCTCCCGGACGGGGTCCGGGGGAGGTGCGGAGGCGTGGCCCGGGTGGGAGGACTGCGCGGTGCCGCCGGCCCGGCTGGGCGACTATCTGCGGGACTTCCGGAGCCTGCTCGCCGCCCACGGCCTGCGCGGCACGCCGTACGGGCACTTCGGCGACGGCTGCATCCACGTACGCATCGACTTCGACCTGCTGACGGCGGCCGGCGTCGCCCGCTTCCGCCGCTTCTCCGAGGAACTGGCGGACCTCGTCGTGGCGCACGGCGGCTCGCTGTCCGGGGAGCACGGGGACGGGCAGGCACGGGCGGAACTGCTGCCGAGGATGTACGGCGAGGAGACCGTCGCCCTCTTCGAGCGGGCGAAGGCCGTCTGGGACCCGGACGACCTCCTCAACCCGGGGATGCTGGTCCGCCCGGCCCCGCTCGACGCGAACCTCCGCTTCGCCGTCCTGCCGCGTGAGCCGGTGGACGTGGCGTTCGGCTATCCGTCCGACGGCGGCGACTTCTCGGCGGCGGTACGGCGCTGCGTCGGCGTCGCCAAGTGCCGTACGACGTCGGTGGCCGGCTCGGGCGTGATGTGCCCGTCGTTCCGGGCGACGGGGGACGAGGCGCACTCCACCCGCGGACGGGCCCGGCTGCTGCACGAGATGCTCGCCGGTGAGCTGGTGACCGACGGCTGGCGCTCCACGGAGGTCCGCGACGCCCTCGACCTGTGCCTGTCCTGCAAGGGCTGCCGCTCCGACTGCCCGGTCGACGTCGACATGGCCACGTACAAGGCGGAGTTCCTGCACCACCACTACGCCGGCCGCCGCCGTCCCGCCGCCCACTACGCGATGGGGTGGCTGCCCGTGTGGCTGCGCTGGGCGGCGCGGGCGCGGGTGGCGCCGGTCGTCAACGCACTGGCCTCCGTCCGGCCGTTGGCGGCGGTGGCGAAACGGCTCGGCGGCATCGCGGGTGAGCGGGAGGTGCCGAGGCTGGCGCGGGAGACGTTCAGCCGGTGGTGGCGCGGGCGGCGGCCCGTCGCCGCAGGCTCCGGCGAGCTGGTGGTCCTGTGGCCCGACACCTTCACCGAGCACCTCTCACCATCCGTGGGCCGGGCGGCCGTACGGGTGCTGGAGGCGGCGGGGCTGCGGGTGGTGCTGCCACCGACGCTGCGGGGACGCGCCGTGGTCGGTGACGGTACGTCGAGGTCGGCGGCCTCGCTCCTGACCGCCCGCCGGGGCCGGGTCTGCTGCGGCCTGACGTACGTCTCCACGGGCCAACTGGACCGCGCCCGCGCGGTGATGCGCCACACCCTGGACCTGATGGCCCCGATGCTGGAGACGTCCGCGCCGGTCGTCGTCCTGGAACCGAGCTGCGCCGCCGCCCTGCGCACGGACCTGCCCGAGCTGCTGCACGACGACCCGCGGGCGGCCCGGCTCGCCGCCCGCGTCCTGACCTTCGCGGAGGCCCTGGAGCGCCACGCCCCCGACTGGACCCCGCCCGCCGTGGACCGCCCGGCCACCGGTCAGACCCACTGCCACCAGCACGCGGTCCTGGGCGACGCGGCCGACCGCCGCCTGCGCGAGGCAGCCGGCCTGACCGGCGAGCTGAGCGGCGGCTGCTGCGGCCTCGCGGGCAACTTCGGCTTCGAGAAGGGCCACTACGAGGTGTCGGCCGCCTGCGCGGAGGACCAGCTGCTCCCGGCGGTGCGCGAGGCGCCGGACGGGGCGGTGGTCCTGGCGGACGGCTTCTCCTGCCGGACGCAGCTGGAGCAGTTGGGCGGGGTGCGGGGGCGGCATCTGGCGGAGGTGCTGGCGGAGGCGTTGGAGGCGGAGCGCCGGGCGGGTGGCGGCGGTCCCTCCGCCAGGTGAGGTCGAAGAAGGGGCGAACGAAGTCGGGTTGATGTACTTACCGCGCTCGTCTGAGAGCGGACCGGCGGGCCCGAGAGCCCCCTGCCGGTCCAGCTGGCACAGCCGGCCAGGGGAGAGTGCTGATCAGCCCCGGCAGATGCAGAAGGGATGACCGGCCGGGTCGGTGAGTACACGCGCCCTGGCAGCCTCATGAGGCTGGTGATCCGGCTTCCCCGCACCCAGCTCCAGCAGCCGGGCCTCCGCCTCGTCCAGGTCCGCGACGTCGAAGCAGAGGTGCAGCTGCTGGGGAACGCTCTGGCCGGGCCAGACCGGCGCCCGGTAGTCGTCGACCCGCTGGAATCCGATGAAGAGGCCGTCCTCACGGTTGAGACCCGCGAAGTCGGCATCCGTATCCGGGTGGAGCTCAAGACCGGTGGCCTGCTGATAGAACGCCGCCAAAGTCGACGGGTCGGGGCAGTCGAGGGTGATCGCGGCCAACTTCATCTGCGGCGCCATGGCATCTCCGAGCCGATCGGTGAACCTTCCCGCGGACACCGTAGAGGCAGCGGCTCACCCTCGCTCAACATGTGGCCGAGCCGGGGCGGCCCCGGGGAGGAGCCGGGGCCGCCACCCCTCGTCGGCTTCTCAGCTCGCCGAGTCGAAGGCTTCCAGCCGCCGGCCGCGACTCTCGGCCACCCGCAGGACGTCGGCGAGGCACTCCGCCAGTCGCTCGGCGAGGTGGCGGAGCTCGCCGTGCGGGGTGTCCGGGAGGAGACAGCGGGCGTGGGCCAGGAGTTCGAGGCCCATCCCGAGCTGGGTGGACTCCGTGGTGTCGGCCAGCCGCGAGACGGGGCCGCCGGCGTCGTCGGTGATCAGGTAACAGGGCTTGCCCTCGGGGCCGGACCAGGGGAGCAGGCGGGGTTCGCGTGGTTGCGTCATGCCGCCACCTCCAGCTCGTACGGCGCGTCTACGAGGACGTACGGGCGTACGGCCACTGTCTCGGCTCCGTCGAGGACGAAGGGGAGACCGTAGGGGCTGCGGTGGAGGGGGAGGGGCACCATGCCGACGGTGGCCGGGTGGTGCGGTGCGGTGCGGGTCGTCGGTCGCAGGCTGGTGCGGCGGTGAGTGCCTCGGGGTCTGAGCAGCAGGCTCAACCACGTGACGAGGCGGCCGATAGGCTCGGTCATGTCATCAGCTCCTTCTGGTTCGGCTGGTGGCCACGCCCCCGGACGGCTCCACCCGTCGCGGGGGTCTTCAGTTGGGCCGTCAACTCGGTCTACCGCAGTCTACCGCAGAGTTTTAGCGTCCACTGCATGACTCCCGAGCTTGACCGCACCCGGCCCGTCTGGCGGCAGGTCGCCGCTGCCATCGAGGCGCGTATCGCGGACGGCACCTATCCCGTGGGTGCTCGGGTTCCGTCGGTGGTCGAGTTGTCGGCCGAGTTCGGTATCGCCGCGTCGACTGCTCAGAAGGCGCTGGCCCATCTCAAAGTGGAAGGGCTGATCCGCGCCGAGGTCGGCCTCGGTTCCTTCGTGGCCCATCGGCCTGGCGGCAGCGGCGAGGCGTAGCAGCAGGTCCGCGCCGTATGGACCGCTTCGCCGGGCGGTCACCAGAATGCGCGGATGACAAGCCTTGAGGTAACCCCGGAGATCGTGAGGTTCTACAGCGAGGCCGTCGACGAGGCGGACCGGCTGAGCAGCACTGCCGACGGGCATCTGGAGATGGTACGTACGCAGGAGTTGCTGCGCCGTCACCTCCCCTCGGCACCGGTTCGCGTGCTCGACGTCGGCGGCGGTCCCGGCACCCACGCGCGGTGGCTCGTCGAAGACGGGTACGCGGTGCACTTGGTCGATCCCATTCCACGGCACGTGGAACAGGCCAGGTCCACGGGCGCGAGCGTCGAACTCGGTGATGCCAGAAGCCTCATGGCCGACGCCGGTTCCTACGACGTCGTCCTCATGCTGGGCCCGATGTACCACCTGCCGGAGCGGGCGGATCGGGACCGTGCGCTGGCAGAGGCCCGCCGCGTGCTCAAGCCCGGCGGGCTGCTGGCGGTCGCCGGTATCAACCGGTACGCGTCCCTCTTCGAGCACGCCGCGTACGCGCATCTGCACGAGGAGCCGATGCGGGAGAGCATCGGGGCGATCCTCGCGACTCAGATCCATGACGGGAAGAAGGCTTTCACCACCGCGTACTTCCACAGCGGGGAGCAGTTGCGCGACGAGGTGGCGGCGGCAGGCTTCGTCGGCGCGGACGTCTTCGGGATCGAGGGGCCTGCCTGGTCGCTGCTGGCGGCGGCGGAGCGGAACACCGGCCAGTCGTTCCGTGAGTCGAGCCTGTTCGAGTCCGTCCTCACCGCCGCCCGTATGGCCGAGCCGTACCCGGAGTTGCTGGCCGCGAGTTCGCATCTGCTGGCGGTGGGGCGTCGGCAGGAGTGAGGGAGGCCGGCCGCTCGGCAGGGTGCCGATCGACCTCCGGCCACGGCACGCCGGGCGTGCCCGGTGAGGAACCGCAGGACGAGAACACGGTCCTCGTCTCCCCGGACACCGGGGGCGTCAACCGGCTGTCCGGGGAGACCTTCGACGACACCGAGGGGCTGGGCTTTCTGATGGGCGGCGGAGGGGTCGCCCGGTAGGGCCCGCGGGACGCTCCGGGGTGGTGCCGGCACCACCCCAGGGGCGGTGGCTGCCCGGCTGCTGCCGAGATCCGCAACTTCCTAGTGTCTGCCTCATGTGGAAGAGGACAGCGCACACAGTCATCGCCCTCGCTGTGACCGCGGGCACCGTGGCCGCGGCGGGCACCGCCGCCGCGGCGGCAGGACACGGCGACCGGGTCGTCGTACGCACCGACAAGGGCCCGGTGCGCGGGACGGCCGCCGGCGCGGTACGCACGTTCCAGGGCATCCCGTACGCCGCCCCGCCCACCGGTGAACGCCGCTGGGCTCCCCCGGCGCCCGCGAGACGCTGGCACGGGGTGCGGGACGCCACCGAACCGGGCGCCGCCTGCCCCCAGACCGGGGCCGTCCCGCCGGCCGGTCCCGCGTCCTCCACCGAGGACTGCCTCTTCGTCGACGTCACCACGCCGCGCGCCGCGTCCGACAGGCCGCGGGCCGTGATGGTCTACCTGCACGGTGGCGACCACACCGACGGCTCGGGTGCCATGCACGGCGCCCGGCGGCTGGCCGCCCAGGGCGACGTGATCGTGGTGACGGTCAACTACCGCCTCGGCGCCCTCGGCTACCTGGCCCACCCGGACCTGGAACGCCGGGGCGAGTCCGGCAACTACGGCTTCCTCGACCAGCAGGCGGCACTGCGCTGGGTGGAGCGCAACGCCGCGGCCTTCGGCGGAGACCCCCGGAAGGTGACGCTCTTCGGCGAGTCCGCCGGGGCCACCAGCACCTGCGCGCATCTGGTCGCCCCGTCCTCGGCCGGCCTCTTCGACCGGGTCGTCCTGCAGAGCGGTGCCTGCCTGCGCCCCGGTGCGACGCGCGAGCGCGCCGACGCCCTGGGCGACGGCGTGGACGCCGCCGAGGCGATCGAGGAGAGGATCACGGGCAGCGGCGGGACGGCCGACTGGCGTACGGCGGCCCCCGGGCACCTGGTGTACGACTTCGGGCAGAGCCCCTTCCCGTACGGGCCGGTCTACGGCGGCGAGCTGCTGCCGCGCACTCCGCAGGAGGCCTTCGCCACCGGCCGGTACAACAAGGTGCCCGTACTGCAGGGCATCAACCGCGACGAGGACCGCGCGATGGTGTACGGGGCGGAGCTGGCCAAGAGGTACGCCACCCAGGACCCCCAGGCCACCCTCGACGAGGTCGACTACCGCGACCGCCTGGAGAAGGACTTCGGCCCGGAGAAGGCCGCCGCCATCGCCGCCCGGTACCCCGTCTCCGCGTACGACGGCAGCGCGGCCCTCGCCCTGTCGGCGGCCCTCACCGACGCCGGCCAGGCCCGGTACACCGTCGACACCGGCCGCGCGCTCGCCCGCGGTGGTGCCAGGACCCACACCTACGAGTTCGCCGACCGGGAGACCCCCTGGTACGCCGACGCCGAAACGTACGCCAAGCCCTCCTTCCCGATGGGCGCCGCGCACACCTTCGAGCTCCCCTACCTCTTCGAGCTCACCGAGTTCGAGCAGCTCGACGACGCCCAGCGGGCCCTGTCCGACGCGATGATCCGCATCTGGTCCGACTTCGCCCGCAGCGGCGAAGCCCCGTGGAAGGCGACCACCCCGGCCGCGCTGAACGCGCAGTCGCTCGCTTCGGGGCCGGGCGGCATCCGCCCGGTCGACTTCGCGAAGGACCACCAGTACGACTTCTGGAAGTCCCTGGGCTGACCCCGGCCGTACGGAGGTCCGGGACGCCCTCGACCTGTGCCTGTCCTGCAAGGGCTGCCGCCCCGGGGCTGGGGCGGTCCCCGGAAACGGAGGACAGAACCGCCCGAGTGTCCTCGGCCCGCTCAGTTGAGCCCGCGCAGCCTCCGTCCTCGGCTGTCGGCCACCCGCAGTGCGTCCGCGAGGGCTTCGGTGAGGCGCTCGGCGAGGAAGCGGAGCTCGCCGTGCGGGGTGTCCGGGAGGAGGGCTCGGGCGTGACCGAGGAGTTCGGCGCCCATGCCGAGCTGGGTGGACTCGGTGGTGTCGGCCAGCCGTGACACGGGCCCGCCGTCGTTGTCGGTGATCAGGTAGCAGGGCTTGCCCTCGGGGCCGGCCCAGGGCAGCAGACGCGGCTCGGGTGGTCGGGTCATGCCGCCACCTCCAGTTCGTACGGCGCGCACGCGAGGAGGTACGGGCGTACGGCCACGGTCTCGGTGCCGTCGAGGGTGGTGGGCAGGCTGTACGGGCTGCGGTGGGTGGGGAGGGGGATGACGCCGGCTGCGGCCGGATGGTGCGGTGCGGGGCGGGCCGCCGGGTGCGGGCGGCCGGCGTGGCGGTGGGTGCCACGGGGTTTGGGCATCAGCCGTTCGACGAGGCGGCCGATAAGGTCGGTCATGTCATCAGCTCCGATCAGGTACAGCTGGTGGCCGTGCCCCCGGACGGCTCCACCCGTCGCGGGGGTCTGACAGCTCTGCACGTTACTCGAAGCATTCTAAGCATGCTAGGGATTCTACGTATCGCCTATCGCGCCAAGAATGCTCATGCTGAATCGGTGATCGAGTTCGTTCCCGACATCCCCCGCTGGCGTCAGGTCGCCGAGGTGGTGCGCGGCCGCATCGCCGACGGCACCTACCCGCCGCGTACACGCGTGCCTTCCGTCGTACAGCTCACCGCGGAGTTCGGGATCGCCAACGCGACGGCGCACAAGGTCCTGCGGGCGCTGCGCGAGGAGGGGCTGACTTACACGGAGCCCGGCCTCGGCTCCTTCGTCGCGGAGCGGACGGCGGCGGAAGGCGAGGGGCCCGGCCCGGGTGCGTGATCGGAACCGCGTGGCGCGGCCGGAGCGTGATCGTCCGTGTGGACGGTTCGGACGATCGAGCGGAAGCGCCACGGCGACGCATCGGCAAGCGACCCTGGGTGATCGGCGGTGGGGCGGCCGTCGTCGCGTTGGCGGTCGCCGTGGGTGTGGTGACCGCGAACAGCGAGCCGGCCGGCCTCGCCGCGCCGTACGCGTGCCGGGCCCCGGCCCCCGCCACCGCCGCGCCCGCGTCGGGACGGCCCGCCCCGGAGGGCGCCGCCGATTTCGACGGTGACGGTCATGCCGACCTGGCCTTCGGCTCGATGGGGAGTGTGAAGGGCGGGAGCGGGGGCGGGAGTGTCGAGGTCGCGTACGGGACGGGGGTTGGCCGGTGCCAGTACCTCACCCAGGACGATGCCGGGATACCCCTGCTGATGGGCGGCGGTGGGATCGCCCTCCAGGCGCCTCCGTCCTCGCCGCCACGGGTGATCTAGGACACGATCGGACCTATATGACTCATAGCGTGGTCTCGACCGACGGAGCAGAACACCGGAAGGCGGAGACCATGACCACTCTCGACGAGTCGACCACCCGCGACCTGACCACCGGCGACCTGACCACCGGCGACCTGACCACCGGCGACCCGGCCGAGGCCCCGGCCGTCACCGGTGAGCGCGCCGACCTGCTGGAGATGCTGGCCCACCAACGGCACTTCCTGCGCTTCACCACCCGTGACCTCACCGACGAGCAGGCCGGACTCCGGACCACCGCGAGTGAGCTCTGCCTGGGCGGCTTGATCAAGCACGTGTCCTCGGTCGAGCGGAGCTGGGCGGACTTCATCGTGACCGGCCCGTCGGCGATGGGAGACTTCACGGCCATGACCGAGGCCGACTGGGCCCAGCGGGCCGACGAGTTCCGGTTGCTGCCCGGTGAGACGCTGGCCGGCGTCCTGGCCGACTACGCCGAGGCGGCCCGCCGGACCGACGAACTGGTCGCCACGCTGCCCGACCTGGGGGCCACGCAGCCGTTGCCGAAGGCCCCGTGGTTCGAGGCCGACAGGCAGTGGTCGGCCCGCCGGGTGCTGATGCACATCGTCGCCGAGACCGCCCAGCACGCCGGCCATGCCGACATCATCCGCGAGTCCCTGGACGGTGCCAAAAGCATGGGCTGACCGGCGGCGTCCGGTCGTTCGGCTGTCGTACGGCCGTCGTACGGCTACTGGAAGTCGCCCGGCCGGTCCGGACGGGTCACTTCGGAAAGCGGTACTTCAGGTGGGTGGCCAGGGGCGTCTCGACGACCCTGAGCTGTTCGAGGCCGTGCCGCACCGCGCCCGGCCCCTCGAAGAGGCGCAGCCCGTCGCCGAGGAGCACGGGCACCACGTGCAGCTGGAGTTCGTCGATGAGCCCGGCTCCGAGGTACTGCCGCACCGTGCTCGCCCCGCCCGCGATGTCGACGTTCCGGTCCCCGGCGGCGGCCTTCGCCTGCTCCAGGGCACTGTGGATGCCGTCGGTGACGAAGGTGAAGGTGGTGCCGCCCTCCTTCACCAGGGTGGGGCGGGGCCGGTGGGTGAGGACGAAGACCGGGGTGCGGAACGGCGGGTTGTCGCCCCAGAACTCCTCGCCCGTGTCGTACATCATCCGGCCCATGACCACGGCTCCGGTGGCGTCGAACCACTCGCGGATCAGCTCCGAGTCGCGGTTCTCCACCCCGCCGGACATGCCCTGGCGCTCCCGCCAGCTCGCCAGGGTGTGGATCCAGTCGAAGACCGGTTCGGCGCCGTCGCCGCCCGGGTTGTCGAGGGTGACGTTCGGGCCGGCGACGTAGCCGTCGAGGGTGATGGCCAGGTCCGCGGTCACGGTCATGAGGGGTGCTCCCGAGGTCGTGGGGTGTGCTGCCTTCACCCTCACGTCGATCGGGAGAGCACGTTCTCGACACCGTCCGCGTGGGCGGTTCAGGGCACCGTCTCGCCCCGTATCAGCGGATGGCACACCGGCTGGACGCCCTCGGGGAGTTCGTCCGGGCGGCACCAGCGGGCCTCCAGGATCTCGAACGGGTCGATGCGCAGCTCGCCGCCCAGCAGACGGGCCTCGTAGGCCACTTCGAGGCGGGTGCGGAAGCCGCTGTTCAGCATGACCAGGCGGCCCGCCTCCACGTCGAGGTTCGTTTCCTCCCTGACCTCGCGGACCACGGTCTGCCGGAAGTCCTCGCCCTTGTGCGCGAAGCCGCTCGGCAGACCCCACTGGCGGCCCGGCGGCCACATCCGGTGCTTCAGCAGCAGGACGCGCCCCTCGTCGTCGCGCACGACGCCGGTCACGCCGACGACGAACTTGGCGTTCAGGAACCACATGACGCGGCTCTGGAAGGGGCGCAGGAGCCGCCAGAGACGGGCAAGGAGTCGTCGCACGGGACCTCGGGAGTGTGGTGGTGGGGCGGCGGGCAGCGGCATCAGCCAAGGGGACGGTACCCGCCGCGGCGCCCGGCCGACCGGCCGTCCCCCCGCACTCGTTCGCGTCCCGCCCCGCCCCGCCCCGCCCCGCCCCGTCCCGCCCCGGCCTCGCCGACGGCGGCGGTGCCCGGCCCGGCGTCACCGGCCCGGCGTCACCGGCCCGGAGGGCAGGGCGTCCGGTCCGGATGCCGGACGGGGTTGACCCGGGCGGGGCGAGGGACCCATCGTCAGGTGCGTAAACATTGCACGGTCCTGTCCGGAGGTCATTACCCTGGAGCGGTCGGTGCAGTGCAGGCGCAGTGCAGGTGCAGTGCGCCGCCCGACGCCCGGCAGGAGTCCCGTTCCCGTGCCAAGCCCCCAGGAAGGCCCCGTGACCACCCCCAGCGCCGCCACCCCGTCCACCCCGGCCGCCGCCGCATCCGGGACGGGCCCGGGGTTTCCGTCCGCCCCGACGGGCGCCCCGAGCGGCCGCGGCACCCTGGGACCGGTCGGCCTGGTCCTCGCCGGTGGCCTCTCCGTGCAGTTCGGCGCCGCACTGGCGGTGAGCCTCATGCCCCGGGCCGGTGCGCTCGGCGTGGTGACCCTGCGGCTGGCCGTGGCCGCCGTCGTCCTGCTGCTCGTCTGCAGGCCCCGGCTGCGCGGCCACTCCCGGGCCGACTGGGGAACGGTCGTCGTCTTCGGTATCGCCATGGCCGGCATGAACGGCCTCTTCTACCAGGCCGTCGACCGCATCCCCCTCGGCCCCGCCGTCACCCTGGAGGTGCTCGGCCCGCTCGCCCTGTCCGTCTTCGCCTCCCGCCGCGCGATCAACCTGGTCTGGGCCGCGCTCGCCCTCGCCGGCGTCTTCCTCCTCGGCGGCGGAGGCTTCGACAGCCTCGACCCGGCCGGTGCCGCCTTCGCGCTGGGGGCGGGCGTGATGTGGGCGGCGTACATCGTCTTCAGCGCCCGTACGGGCCGCCGCTTCCCGCAGGCCGACGGGCTGGCCCTCGCGATGGCGGTCGGGGCGGTGCTGTTCCTGCCGCTGGGCATCGCCGAGTCGGGCGGCAAGCTCATCGAACCGTCCACGCTCGCGCTGGGCGCCGGGGTCGCCCTGCTCTCCTCCGTGCTGCCCTACACCCTCGAACTCCTCGCCCTGCGCCGGCTGCCCGCACCCACCTTCGCCATCCTCATGAGCCTGGAGCCCGCCATCGCCGCGGCGGCCGGATTCCTCGTCCTCGACCAGGCCCTGTCCGCCGCTCAGTCCGCCGCCATCGCCCTGGTCATCGCGGCCAGCATGGGGGCGGTGCGGACCCAGGTGGGACGGGGGAGCAGGGGGAAGCGTGAGCTTCCGGGGCCGGAGGCCGACGTACGGTGATCCCGCCGACCGCCCGACCGGGCGGTGTGTGAACACACTCCTCGACGGCCACCGCACGGCGTACGGGTGGGGCGTTTCCAGCGGCGGCGCGTCACGGACTGAGCCGCTCCACCCGCCACTTCCCGTCCCCCTCCGCCACGTACCGCAGCCGGTCGTGCAGCCGGTTCTCCCGCCCCTGCCAGAACTCCACCGCGTCCGGCACCACCCGGAACCCGCCCCAGTGCGGCGGCACCGGCACCCGCTCGCCCTCCGGATAGCGCGCCGCCAGCTCGGCGTACGCGGCGTCCAGGGCGTCCCGGCCCGCCACCACCGAGGACTGGGCGCTGGCCCACGCGCCCAGCTGCGAGCCGTGCGGCCTCGTCCGGAAGTACCCGGCGGTCTCGTCCCGCCCGGTGCGCCGCGCCGTCCCCGTCACGATGACCTGCCGGGCCATCGGATGCCACGGGAACAGCAGCGAGGCGTGCGGGTTCTCGTCCAGCTCGCGCCCCTTGCGGGAGTCGTAGTTGGTGTAGAAGACGAACCCCTGCTCGTCGAAGTGCTTCAGCAGCACCGTGCGGGAACTGGGCCGGCCCTCGGCGTCCGCCGTGGAGACGACCATGGCGTTCGGCTCGAACAGTCCGCCCTCCGTCGCGGCCTGCTTGAACCAGCGCGCGAACTGCTCCACGGGCGTGGCGGCCAGCTCGGACTCGGAAAGCCCCTCGGCCCGGTACTGCTTGCGCATCGAGGCGAGATCGAAGGGGACGGCATCGCGGTCGGTCACACCGGCCATCCTGCCGTATCCACCGCGCCCTCCACTGCGTCCTTCGTCACCATGTGGCACTCAGTGCCGCGACCCCTCCCCAAAGGTGGCACTCGGAGATATCGTGCTGGTCCCGTCCCGGTTGGATGACCTCCGGCCGGACGGGGCATCACAGGGGTGACCGCAGACCAGGACCGCGAGTCGTCGTACGACCGTGGATCCGCAGGACCCGGTGATCCGAGACGGGCCGGTCGCCACACATACGATCACGAGGAGCCGCCTGATGTCCGACTTCGTACCCGGGCTCGAAGGAGTCGTCGCGTTCGAGACGGAGATCGCCGAACCCGACAAGGAAGGCGGCGCCCTCCGCTACCGCGGCGTCGACATCGAGGACCTCGTCGGGCACGTCTCCTTCGGCAACGTCTGGGGCCTGCTCGTCGACGGCGCCTTCAACCCCGGCCTGCCGCCCGCCGAACCCTTCCCGATCCCCGTCCACTCCGGCGACATCCGCGTCGACGTCCAGTCCGCCCTCGCCATGCTCGCGCCGGTCTGGGGCCTCAAACCCCTCCTCGACATCGACGCCGAGCAGGCCCGCGCCGACCTCGCCCGCGCCGCCGTCATGGCCCTGTCCTACGTCGCCCAGTCCGCCCGCGGCCAGGGCCTGCCCATGGTCCCGCAGCGCGAGATCGACAAGGCCCGGTCCGTCGTCGAACGCTTCATGATCCGCTGGCGCGGCGAACCCGACCCCAAGCACGTCGCCGCCGTCGACGCCTACTGGACCTCCGCCGCCGAGCACGGCATGAACGCCTCCACCTTCACCGCCCGCGTCATCGCCTCCACCGGCGCCGACGTGGCCGCCGCCCTCTCCGGAGCCGTCGGCGCCATGTCCGGCCCGCTGCACGGCGGCGCCCCCTCCCGCGTCCTGCACATGATCGAGGAGATCGAGCGCACCGGGGACGCCGAGGCCTACGTCAAGAAGACCCTCGACGCGGGCGAGCGCCTCATGGGCTTCGGCCACCGCGTCTACCGCGCCGAGGACCCCCGCGCCCGCGTCCTGCGCCGCACCGCCCGCGAACTGGGCGCCCCGCGCTTCGAGGTCGCCGAGGCCCTGGAGAAGGCCGCCCTGGCCGAGCTCCACGCCCGCCGCCCCGACCGGGTCCTGGCCACCAACGTCGAGTTCTGGGCGGCCATCATGCTGGACTTCGCCGAGGTCCCGGCGCACATGTTCACCTCGATGTTCACCTGCGCCCGCACGGCCGGCTGGTCCGCGCACATCCTGGAACAGAAGCGCACCGGCCGCCTGGTCCGCCCCTCCGCCCGCTACGTCGGCCCCGGCTCCCGCGACCCGCGCGAGATCGAGGGCTACGCCGACATGGCGAACTGACGCCGGCAGACCGACCCTCAGGGGCCCGTGAACGCAGACGACCCGCGAGTCTGGTTCCTCCGGAAGGAGGAGCCGGCCGGACGTACCGGCGACTCGCGGGTCGGGTGACTGCTGGGATTGGGCCGGCTGCACGCGTCTGTCACGCACTGGTCCGGCACCGCACTCCGTGTGGTGACGGGCCGCTAGCCCGCAGCCACCTCACGCGTCCGGTTCTCATACATCTGCCGAACCACCTCCCTTCTCGTGTACCGCCCACCCTAGGAACCGGTCGGCCGCCCGATCAACCGATTTTCCGAGTCGATTCGCCGTCGATCCACCGTGGACGCGTCTTCGCTGGTCACCTACCGTTCCGCCCATGACGAAGCGACAGGGGGAGCCGCCGGTCCGGCGGGCGATCATCAGCGGTTCGACCTTCGAGGAGCGAATCGGGTACGCCCGGGCCGTCGTCGACGGGGACTGGGTGCACGTGTCCGGGACGACCGGGTTCGACTACGCGTCGATGACCATCGCCGAGGGCGTGGTGGAGCAGGCCGAGCAGTGTCTGCGGAACATCGGGGCGGCGCTGGCCGAGGCGGGGTGCGGCTTCGCCGACGTGGTGCGGGTGCGGTACCTGCTGCCCGCGCGGGAGGACTTCGAGCCGTGCTGGCCCGTGCTGCGACGGGCGTTCGGGGACGTGCGGCCCGCGGCGACCATGATGGTGTGCGGGCTCGCCGACGAGCGGATGCGGATCGAGATCGAGGTGTACGCGCGGCGGGCGGCACCGGCCGGAGAACGCCTGCCCCGGTGACGCGCTCGTCGGCTGCCCCACCGTGCGTCCGCCCGAGGGGGAGGAAGGAGCGGGCCGCGGCTCGCACCGCACCCCTCATGACGGGGGCGTATGCCGAGTTTCCGCAGCACAACGATTTCCGCAATCTTGCGGGAACTAGATGTGTGCTGCATCACGTTCGAGTTGAATGAAGGCCAGTGATGGCCAGTGAGCGAACCGGCGTACGGTGCGGCGGACGCAGCCTGCAGGGGGTCCAGGTGAGTGCTTCCCGGCGTAGAGGGACCACCGACGAGCTGGGACCGGACGAGCCGGCACAGCCCGAGCGGGACGGCGCGGACCTGTTGGCCGCGCTGCTCGACGGGATGGACGCCGCGCTGTGCGCGTTCGACGCGGACGGTGTCGTCACGCACTGGAACCGCGAGGCGGAGCGGATCCTCGGCTGGACCGCGGCCGAGGCCGTCGGGCGGCAGGGCTTCGCCGGATGGGCCGTGCGCAGGGCGGACGCCGGGGAGGTCGAGGAGCGGCTGCTGTCCGTGATGCGGGCCCCGGGACGGCAGGTGCACGAGTTCGCGCTGCTGACCAAGGACGGCGGGCGGGTGCTGGTACGCACCCAGTCCGCGGCCGTACGCGGTCCCGACGGCCGGCCCGCGGGGGTGTACTGCGCGTTCAGCGAGGTGCACGCGCAGATCGACCTGGAGCGGTCCATCGCGCTGAGCGAGGCCCTGCTGGAGGACGCGAGCTGGGGCGTCGTGCTGGTGGACGTGGATCTGCGTCCCGCCGTCGTGAACGCCCACGCGGCGCGGGCGCTGGGTACCGGGCGCACGTCCGTACTGGGCCGCCCGCTCGGCGATCTGCTCGCCCAGGGTGTGGAGGAGCTGGAGAACGCGCTGACGCATGTGCTGGCGGAGGGCGCGCCGCCCGCGCCCGCCGAGGTGTGGGTGAGCGTGCGGTCTCCGGAGGGGGAGCGGCGCCGGTGCTGGCGCAGCGGGTTCGTGCGGCTGGCGTCGCCGCTCGCGGAGGAGCCGGTGCCGTTGGGCGTCGGCTGGCTGTTCCAGGACGTCACGGAGTCGAAGCAGGGTGAGCAGGAGGCGTCGCTGCTGCGGTTCCGGGCCAACCAGCTGCACCGCGCGGCGCGGGCGGCGGCCGAGTGCGAGGACCCGGCGGAGGCGGCGGTCGTCCACCTCGACTTCGCGCTCGCCGGGTTCGCCGACCACGCCCTGATCGACCGGGTCGTGGGCGGGGCGGTGGCCGACACCGACGCGGCGGAGCCGGTCCGGCTGGTGCGGGTCGCGGCCACGCCGTCCGGCGCGCCGGGGCCGAGCCTGCCGGCCGGGACGGCCGGGATGCCGGTGCGCTACGGCGAGGGGCATCCGGCGGTGCAGTGCGTGGAGCGGGCGGGTTCGGTGCGGGCCAGTGCCGGTGTCCGGGAGCTGCCGGCGGAGCGGGTGCGTGAGTGGGCCGCGGCTAGGCAGTGGCCGGCGGACACGGTGCACGGCCTGTGCGCCGTGCTGCGCAGCCGGGGCCGGACGCTGGGCGTCGTGACGTTCCTGCGGGGCTCGGGGCGGAGCGCGTTCGAGAGGTCCGACGCGATGTACGCCGAGGACGTGGCGGTCCGGATCGCGACGGCCCTGGATCTGGCCGGCGCGGTCGAGAAGCGGTAGCGGGGCGCCGGCGGGCGGTGCCGGGCGATCGCGTCCGCCCCCGGTCCCAGCGGTGGCGATCGCGTCCGCCCGCCCCGGTCTCAGTGGCGGTAGAAGATCCGGTCCCCGTACTGCTCCATGACCCGCCCGTTCCATTCGTGGCCGCCGTCCACGTTGCCCGAGCGCAGCAGCGGCGGTTCGATGCCGCGGTCGGCGAGGGCGGCGGCCGCCGTGGCCATCACGGCCTGGAGGAGGGCGCTGGTGACGACCGTGGAGGCGGGGGCGAAGGGCGCCGGGACGGTGTCGAGGGTGAGTTCCGCGTCGCCGACGGCGATCTTGGAGTCCAGCACGATGTCGCAGTGGTCCTTGAGGAAGGTGCCGGAGGCGTGCCGCGACCTGGTCTCGGAGGCGTACGCCACCGAGGTCACACCGATGACCCGCACGCCGAGCGCGCGGGCGTTCACGGCCATTTCCACGGGCAGGGCGTTGCGCCCGGAGAGGGAGATGATCACCAGCGCGTCGCCCTCGCGGAGCGGCGAGGAGTCGAGTACGGCGCTCGCGAGACCGTCCACGCGTTCCAGCGCGGAGCCGAGCGTGGCCGGCATCACGTCGACGCCGACGACGCCGGGCACGGCGAGCAGGTTCATCAGGGCGAGTCCGCCGGCGCGGTAGACGACGTCCTGGGCGGCGAGGGAGGAGTGACCGGCGCCGAAGGCGAAGAGCCGGCCGCCGTTCCGCACGGTGTCGGCGAGCAGTGTGCCGGCCGCCTCGATGGTGTCGGCCTCCTCGTCGCGGACGCGTCGCAGGAGGTCGATCGCCGCGTCGATGAACTGGCCGGCCGGCTTGCGGTCGCTCATGCGGGGCCCCTTCGGTGTGGCGGCTGTGGCTGCGTCGCGGATCACCGTGCGGTCTGGACCAGTGCGGTGTCAATACGGCGGGGTGGGCCGCACGGGCCCGGGTTTCCGCGGCGAGGCACGGTTGTCGGTGGTATGCGTCAGAATTGAACACAGGGCCAGCGCACGCGCCGGTGGGCCGTAGCCTCCGGCAATCTCATCAAGGGGCACGTATGTCCGGACTGATCGACACCACGGAGATGTATCTCCGCACCATCCTCGAGCTGGAGGAGGAAGGTGTGGTCCCGATGCGCGCCCGGATCGCCGAACGGCTCGATCAGAGCGGTCCGACGGTCAGCCAGACGGTGGCGCGGATGGAGCGCGACGGACTGGTGTCCGTGGCGGCCGACCGGCATCTGGAGCTGACGGAGGAGGGCCGTCGGCTGGCCACCCGCGTGATGCGCAAGCACCGGCTCGCGGAGTGCCTGCTCGTCGACGTGATCGGGCTGGAGTGGGAGCAGGTGCACGCCGAGGCGTGCCGCTGGGAGCACGTGATGAGCGAGGCCGTCGAGCGCCGCGTGCTGGAGCTGCTGCGGCACCCGACCGAGTCGCCGTACGGCAACCCGATCCCGGGCCTGGAGGAGCTGGGTGAGACGGACGGCGCCGATCCGTTCCTGGACGAGGGCATGGTGTCGCTCGCCGACCTGGACCCCGGTCTCGAGGGCAAGACGGTCGTCGTGCGCCGCATCGGCGAGCCGATCCAGACGGACGCGCAGCTGATGTACACGCTGCGCCGGGCGGGTGTGCAGCCCGGCTCGGTGGTGAGCGTGACGGAGTCGGCGGGCGGTGTGCTCGTGGGCAGCGGCGGCGAGGCGGCCGAGCTGGAGTCGGACGTCGCCTCCCACGTGTTCGTCGCCAAGCGCTGAGCGGCGGTCGGGGGAGCGGCGGCGTCCCACCACCCGGGGGACCGCGCGGCACCGCGCGATCGCGCCGATTCCGGGTTCAGTGAGCCGAACAGCAGCGTCCGGACGCTTCGCGTGCAAGGCTGTGGTGTGAGGCATATGACGTAAGGGGCTCTTGGCCGCTTGGCCGCGGTGGCGTGACAGCGATGTCGCCGGTCGGAGAGGGGGAGGGCGTTGCCGGAGAGATCGAGAGGGCCCCGGCGCCGTGTGGCGCCGGGGCCTGTCCTCCCCTGTGCTGACCCGGAGCCCCGAGCTCTCAGGGTCAATCCCCTCGGACCGTTTTCCCCGAGCGGTCCGCCTCCCGATGAAGATCTCCCCCCGGCGACGGCGATCAATCCCTGAAGGGTGTCACTCGAATGAGGGGTGTTGCCCGCCGAGGCAGCAGTTTCGAATGAGTATTCGATACTCTGCGGACGTCGAAGGGCCGTTGACCCGGCGGCGGGCACGGCGGCAGGAACGACGAGGTACGGCAGGTACGGCAGGCAGGACACGGTTCACAGGACCGGCCGACTCGTGAGGGGCGAGCGGTCCGAGCGGAGCTTGGGGGTGCCAACCTATGGCGCGGCGCATCGACGTGACCGGCGCGGGCGGCGTACGCCTCGCGGCCTGGGAGTTCGGCGACCCTCCCAAAACCGACCGGACGCATGACGGGACACGGGCAGGGACGCACGGCAAGGCCGGTGACCTCCCGGGCGTGCTGTTACTGCACGGTCTGATGGGCCGCGCCTCGCACTGGGCCCCCACGGCCCGCTGGCTCTCCGCCCGCCACCGGGCCGTCGCCCTCGACCAGCGCGGCCACGGCCGCAGCGACAAGCCCCCGCGGGCGGCCTACACCCGGGAGGCCTACATCGAGGACGTCGAGGCCGCCCTGGAACAGCTCGGCCTCGGCCCGGCCGTCCTGATCGGCCACGCCATGGGCGCGCTGACCGCCTGGCAGCTCGCCGCCAAACGCCCTGACCTGGTCCGCGGCCTGATCATCTGCGACATGCGGGCCTCCGCGCTCGGCGCCGCCTCGCAGCACACCTGGACCGAGTGGTTCCGCGCCTGGCCGGTCCCCTTCGCCACGCTCGCCGACGTACGCAAGTGGTTCGGCGAGGACGACCCGTGGGTGGAGCGCCCGAATCCGGCCCGGGGCGATTTCTACGCCGAGGTGATGGCCGAGTCCGCGGACGGCTGGCGGCCCGTCTTCGAGCCGGAGCAGATGCTCCGGTCCCGCGAGACCTGGATCTACGACGCCCACTGGGAGGAGCTGGCCCAGGTCCGCTGCCCGACCCTGGTCGTCCGCGGCCTCGACGGCGAGCTGGGCCGCGCCGAGGCCCAGGAGATGGTCCGTGTGCTGCCGCACGGCCAGTACGCGGAGGTCGCCGACGCCGGCCACCTCGTCCACTACGACCAGCCGGAGGCGTGGCGGGCGGCCATCGAGCCCTTCCTGGACAGCCTCCGGGAAAGCTGACCACGGGCGGCCTCCTTGGCGGCCGGGTCGCCTTTGCCGGTTGCCGTCGGGCCTCCTTGGCGGCCGGGTCGCCTTTGCCGGTTGCCGTCGGTTCTCCTTGGCGGCCGGGTCCTCTTTGCAGGCCACCGCCGGCCCCCTCGCCGGTCGCCGACGGCCTTCCTTGGCGGCCGGGTCCCCTTTGCCGGTCACCGCCGGTTCTCCCAGGTGGCCGGTGCCGCTTCACCGGCTGCCGCCGGCTCTTCGGCGGCCGGTCCCTTGCTGCCGGTCGTCGGTCCCCTGCCGCCGGTCGTCGGCCGTCGGCCGCCGCAGGCCCTCCCCGGCGGCCCGTCACCCCTTGCTGACCGCCGTGAGGATCTCCGGCAGCCGCCCCGCCGTGCGGGGTGCGGCCAGCCGCAGGCCGAGCAGCGTCAGCGCCGCGCCGTACGCCGCGCCCACCGGCAGCAGCAGCAGGCTCGACGCGTCGCCGCCCCCGCTGAGGTTCAGCCAGAGCGTCAGCGCGATCACGGGAGCGCACAGCAGGGCCGCGCCGGCCATGCCGCCGAGGATCGAGATCCAGGCGAGTCCGACCTGACCGGGCGCGACGTTCTTGTACCCCTCCTGCGGGATGGAGTACGGGAAGCGCGCCGAGGTCCACGCGCCGGTCGCCAGCATCGCGCCCAGCAGGGCGAAGGACAGGCCCAGGGCCTCGGGCAGCGTCCGCCAGTCGTCGAGGATCGCCGTGGTCAGGACCGTGACGAGGGTGGCGTACGGCAGGGTGATCAGCAGCAGGGCCAGCGCACGGGCCCGCAGCTCGACGTACGCGTCCCGCGTCGACGAGATCGTCATCGCGACCATCCAGAACGCCGACGTGTCCTGCCCGAACTGGTTGTACATCTGGATGCCGAGCATCCCGGCGGCGAAGCACGCGAAGTACACCGAGCCGGTGCCCTGCCAGGCGTTGAACACCGGCACGATCAGGCCGATGGCCAGCGACGTCACCCACGCCGCCTTGGTCTTCGGGTCGCGCCACACGTAGCGCAGGGTGCGTTCCATCGTCGTACCCGTGCGGCCCGCGGGCAGCAGCCGGGCGAGTCCCGACGAGCCGCGCTCGCGCACCGGGCGCGTGTCGCTCCGCAGCGTCGATCCGTCCGGCGTGGTCATCAGCCGCGTCAGATGCCGCTCCCACACCCACAGCAGCAGGACGAGGGCCGCCGCGGTCACCGCCAGCTGGCCGAACGCGACACCGTACGAGCCCTCGCTCGCCGCGTCCATCGCGCCGATCGCCGACGCGGGCGGCACCCAGCGCAGCACGCCGGCCGCCGGGTCGAGCTGCTCCAGCCCCGACGAGCCCAGCCGCTGCGCGCCGAAGTTGACGAGCTGCGCGCCGACCGCGACGACCAGTCCGCTCAGTACCGCCAGGTCGCGGCCCTTGCGGCTGGTCAGCAGCCGTACGTTGGCGGCGGCGACGGCCCGCGCGAGCGTCACGCACACCATCAGCGCGAGGATCGCGCCGACGACGCCGACGGCGTACGCCGCCCCGCCGTGCGCGACCGCGACCACGGAACCGGCGAACATGCACAGCGTGAACAGCGGCCCGATGCCCACCAGCGAGGCCGTGAGCAGGGCCCGGACCAGCGGGCGGGGCCGCAGCGGCAGCATCACCAGCCGGGTGGGGTCGAGGGTCTCGTCCCCACCCGGGAAGAACAGCGGCATCACCGCCCAGCCGAGGCCCAGCACCGCCGCCAGCAGGACGACGAGGGAGTCCACGTGCGCGTGTCCGCGCAGCGCGACCAGGCCGATCAGCTGGAGCGCGGCGAAGAGCAGCACGACGACGGCCGACGCGACGTAGGCGGCCCGCCGTCCGCCGGACTGCCGCAGGCCGTTGCGCAGCAGGGACAGCTTCAGCCGCACGAAGACGGACGTGAGGGGCGCGGCGGACGCGGCGGACGTGGCGGACGCGTCCGGCGTGCCGGGTGTGCCCGGAGTGCCGGAGCCGAAGGGTGCGGCCTCCGCGCTCATCGGGACCCGCCGCCCAGCCAGTCCAGGTCGGAGCCCGTGTCCCGGCCCCCGGCACCGACGAGTTCGAGGAACGCCTGCTGCAACGAGGCAGCCTCGCCACGCACCTCGGCCAGGGTGCCGGTGGCGCGGATGCGGCCGGCGGCCATGACGGCCACCCAGTCGCACAGCGACTCCACCAGCTCCATGACGTGGGAGGAGAAGACGACGGTGGCCCCCGAGGCGGTGTAGCGCTCCAGCACGCCCCGGATCGTCTGCGCGGAGACGGGGTCCACGCCCTCGAACGGCTCGTCCAGGAACAGCACTTCCGGGTTGTGCAGCAGTGCGGCCGCCAGCCCGGTCTTCTTCCGCATGCCGGTCGAGTAGTCGACGACCAGCTTGTGCTGGGCCCCGGACAGGTCCAGCACGTCGAGCAGCTGCGTGGCCCGCTTGTCGACCTCCGCCCCCGGAAGCCCCCGCAACCGCCCCGTGTAGGCGAGCAGTTCCCGCCCCGACAGCCGCTCGAACAGCCGCAGCCCCTCGGGCAGCACCCCGATCCTGGCCTTCACCTCGGCCGGATCGCGCCACACGTCGCGCCCGACGACCTCGACCGACCCCTGGTCCGGCCGGAGCAGCCCGGTCACCATGGACAGGGTGGTGGTCTTCCCGGCCCCGTTCGGCCCGACGAGGCCGATGAACTTTCCCGCGGGCAGCTCGAGGTCGATCCCGCCCACGGCGACCTGCTGCCCGAACCGCTTCCAGAGCCCTTGCACACGCACGGCGTTCGCGCTCACCACGTCTCCCTCCGTCGGATTCAGACCCTACGGGGGAAAGCGCACGCGAGGGGCGCGGGGAACCGCGCGATCCACCGCGCGATCAACCACGGCGGACCCGCGGCCGCCGACCGGACAGCGGCCCGGCAGACGACAAGGCGGCCCGGCAGACGACAAGGCGGCCCGGCAGACGACAAGGCGGCCCGGCAGACGACAAGGCGGCCCGGCAGACGAGACGGCGGCCCGGCAGACGGCAAGCCGGCCCTAACGATCCCTGCCGCACGCGTACGCCAACGCCGAGATCAACTCCTCCACGTCCGGCAGCCACCGATTCGCCGCCGTGGGGCGGCACACCCACTGCACGGCCCCCCGCGTCCCGTAACGGGTGGGCGGCGCGGCCACATACGTGCCTTCCCCCAGCGCGGCCAGGTCGAGGGACGACGGCGACCACCCCAACCGCCGCACCAGATCCGGCATCTTCACCGCGGCCCCCGGCAGGACGAAGAACCGCATCCGCCGGTCCGGCGTCAGCGTCACCGGCCCGAGCGTCAGCTCCATCCGCTCCATCCGGGCCAGCGCCAGGAACCCCGCCGTCTCGGGCACGTCGACGGCGTCGAACGTACGGCCGGTGGGGAGCAGGATCGACGCGGTCGGCTGCTTCTGCCACATCCGGCGGGCGACGGTCGCACTGCCCGTCGCCTGCGTCACCCAGTCCTCGCGCGCCGGGTGCGCGCCCGGGGCGGCGCACGCCGGGTCCGCGCACGAGCAGCGCTGCACCCCGTCACCGGCCTCCAGCCAGGTGCCGGGAAACACGTCCCAGTGGCGTTCCTCGGCATAGCGTACGGCGGTCTCCAGCAGCGACATACCGCGCTGCTGGGGGATCTGAGCGGCTTCGGTGCCGGGGATGGTCTCTTCCACGTGGAACTCAACTCCCGCGCTCACCGGGGGTTACGGGGGGTTGCGCGCGCGGGGAGGAGCATCGATTCCGCATCCGGGGCGCATGGGTGCATGTGCGGGGGCGCGCAGGAGGATTCGCCGCGGAGCTGGGTAGCCACGTCTGGGGGCGCACCGACCAACACCCCGGCAATCCTCGCAAACTTCGCAAGTCTCGCATTGTCGGCACATCGACGGGGCATTGATCTTCACGGCCGGACCTTCTCGTCCGCCGGGACCGCATCGAACCGCATGAGACCGCATGGGGGTACGCCATGGCCGCAAGGCCTCTCGTCGCGCGGCAGCCGAACGAACGGCTGCAGGCGCTCATTCAGGAAGCGGGCTGCTCGAACGCGGGCCTCGCCCGCCGGGTCAACATCTGTGGGGTCGAGCACGGTCTCGACCTGCGGTACGACAAGACGTCGGTGGCCCGCTGGCTGCGCGGACAGCAACCGCGCGGCCGGGCACCGGCGATCATCGCCGAGGCGCTCGGACGCAAGCTCGGCCGCACGGTCACGATCGACGAGATCGGCATGGCCAACGGCAAGAACCTCGCGTCGGGCGTCGGCCTCCAGTTCTCGCCGACGGTACTGGGGGCCATCGAGCAGGTCTGCGAGCTGTGGCGCAGTGACGTGGGACGCCGGGACTTCCTGTCGGGCTCCTCCGTCGCCGCGTCCGCGCTCGTCGAACCCAGCCGCGACTGGCTGATTTCCGCCCCCGACCCGCAGGTCTCGCGCTCGGCCGGGCCGCGGGTGGGCCAGTCCGACGTGGCGGCGGTGCGGGCGACGACGCAGGCGCTGGTGGACCTGGACCACCAGTACGGCAGCGGGCACGTGCGCCCGGTGGTCGTGCACTACCTGAACAGCGTCGTGTCCGGGCTGCTGTCGGGTTCCTACCGGGAGGCGGTCGGCCGGGACCTGTTCGCCACGGTCGCCCGACTGACCGAACTGGCCGGATACATGGCCGTCGACACCGGGCAACCGGGCCTCGCCCAGCGGTACTACATCCAGTCGCTGCGGCTGGCACAGGCGGCCGGGGACCGCGGGTACGGCGGGTACGTCCTCGCCGCGTCCATGAGCCACCTGGCCGCGCAGCTCGGGAACCCGCGCGAGATCGCCCAGTTGGCGCGCGCGGCTCAGGAGGGCGCGCGCGGACGGGTGACACCGCGCGCGGAGGCGATGTTCCACGCGGCCGAGGCCCGCGGCCACGCGCTGCTCGGCGATGTGCGGGCGGCCCATGAGGCGGCCGGCCGGGCGGTCGGCGCGATGGAGACGGCCGATCCGGACTCCGGGGACGACCCGGTGTGGATCGCGCACTTCGACGAGGCCTATCTCGCCGACGAGTTGGCGCACTGCCACCGGGACCTCGGGCAGGCCGACGCGGCGGCCCGGTACGCGCGGCAGTCCCTGGACGGACACCCCGAGTCGCGGGCGCGCAGGCGGGCCATCGGGCATGTGCTGCTCGCCACCGCGCAGGTGCAGCAGCGCGAGATCGAGCAGGCCTGCAACACCGCGACGAAGGCCGTGGAACTCCTCGAGACGCTGCGCTCGAACCGGGGCGCCGAGTATCTGGACGACTTCCAGGCCCGGCTGGAACCGTACCGGGAGGAAGCGGTGGTAAGGGAGTTCGGGGCGCGGCTCGACCTGCAGGTCGCCGCGTGAAAGAACGGTCCCGCGGACGCGGAACGGGCGGGAAGAACCGGCGTGGTGAGCGGAAAAGGCCGTAAACAGCGTGCCGCGGCCCGGTTTTGTTACTGCGGTCGCGGGGAAGGAGTTGTCGCCCGGTGCTGCGTGGCAGTGGGCTCCGGGGACCCGGTAGCGTGAGCCGACGATTCCGAAGGTCCCCCATTCGTAGGAGTCCCGGTGACGCAGAGTGGACAGGGCGAGGAGCCCTCGGCGCGGCAAGCGCACGAAGGCATCGTGCTGCCCTCGGACGGTGGCGAGCCCGTGCTGCCGGGGCCGGCGGGCGGACTCGCCGGCCCGCAGGCAGGACGCCCCGTGCCCACCTCGGCGCCGCCCGGCGGACAGGCCTGGGACCAGCCGTGGGGTCCCGGGCAGCAGCAGAGCCCGCCCCCGGACCAGGGCTGGCCCGCGTCGCCCGGCGCCCAGCCCTGGGGATCCCCTCAGACCGCCCAGCCGCCCGCTCCGCACGCCTGGCCGGCGCAGAGCGGCCCGGCTCAGGCGCCCGGCGCCCTGCCGCCCCAGGCCGGACCGGGCCCCCTGCCGCCGGAGGGCGCGCAGGCCCCGGCGTACGGCGGACCGGCGGCCGACGGCCACCACCCCTACGGCTCCCAGCCGCCGTACGCGCAGCACGGCCGGCCGGACGTGCCTCAGCCGCACGCGTCCCACGCACACGCGTCCCATCCGCACGCGTCCCATCCGCACGCGTCCCATCCGCACGCGTCCCATCCGCACGCGTCCCATCCGCACGGGTCCCACTCGCACGCGTCCCAGCCGTCCGCGCCTCTTCCGCCCGTGGACGAGGGCGCCACCCAGTACCTGCCGCCGGTCGGGATGCCCGCGGACGAGGGCGTGACGCAGTACATACCCCCCGTGCCCCCCGTGGGGTTGCCCGCGGACGAGGGCGCGACGCAGTACATACCCCCCGTGGCACCGGGAGCGCTGCCTCCGGAGAGACCCGCGCCGACGCAGGCGGAGTCGACGCAGTTCCTCGGCCGGGCCCCGCAGTACCCCGGGCAGCCCGGGGCCGGACACCAGCCCGCCGCCCCCGCCTCACCCGCCGCGCCCGTTCCCGGTCCCGACGCCGAGGCCACGCAGTACATCGCGCCCGTGCCCGGTGGCCCCGCCCCGGCCCCGTTCGGTGCCGCGCCCGGCGGTGAGGAGGGGCGGCAGCCGCCCGCCGAGTTCGACAGCCTCTTCCGCGGCGCCCCGGGCGCCGACGGTCCGGCCTCGTCCACCCAGCAGATGCCCCGCTTCGACGAGCCGCAGCCCCCGCGCCCCGGCGCCCCCTCCCCGTACGCCCCGCAGGGCCCGGGCGGCGGCGGCAGGCGGCGCGGGTACGACGACGGCGGCGGCCGGGGCGGCCGCGGTGGCGGGCGGACCGGGTCGCGCCTGCCGCTGTTCGCGGCGGTGGGCGTCGGTATCGCCGTCGTCGGGGTCGGCGCCGGCGCGATGATGGCCGGCGGCGGTGGCGAGGAGGACAAGGGCGGCAACCAGACCGTGTCCGCCACGGCTCCGGTGTCCGAGTCCGCGTCCGCGTCGGCCTCCGCGTCGCCGTCCGTCGATCCGGTCCGGCAGCAGGCCGTCGAGCTGGACAAGCTGCTGGCCCACAGCGGCACCGGCCGGACCACGGTGATCAACGCCGTCGCCGACGTGAAGTCCTGCGACAACCTGCCCCAGGCGGCCAAGGACCTGCGCGAGGCCGCCAAGCAGCGCACCGGGCTGGTCACCAGCCTCTCCCAGCTGTCCGTGGACAAGCTGCCGCAGCACGCCGAGCTGACCACCGCCCTCACCAAGGCGTGGCAGGCCTCGGCGTCGGCCGACAACCACTACGCGGCCTGGGCCGACCAGACGGCCGGCAAGAAGGGCTGCAAGAAGGGCAAGGCCCGCACGACCAGCGAGACCCAGGCCGGCAACCGGGCGAGCGGCACGGCGAGCAAGGAGAAGGCCACGGCCGCCCGGCTCTGGAACGCCATCGCCAAGCAGTACGGCCTGACACAGCGCCAGCCGACCCAGCTGTGACCCGGCCGGGTCGCCTCGGCCCGGGCAAGGCGCCGGCGGGCGGCCTCTGCCCGGTCAACGCGCCGTCGGGCGCCCTCGGGCCGGCGGCTCGCTCAGGTCACGTCGGTGTTCCGCAGGGTGCGGGTGGTGTCCAGGGCGCCCTCGCGGGCCGAGACCAGGCGGCCCTGCCGGACGACCTGCAGGGTGACCTCCGTGTTGACCAGGCGGGGGAAGCCGACCGAGGCCAGCTTGCCCTGGAACCTCCACTGGAGCGGCGGCGTGAGCCCGCCCGTGCCGACCTCCAGTCCGTCGTCGAGGGCGCGGGTGACGGTGTGGGCGCTGACCTCGCCGTCGCCGAGCGCCTCGACGACCTCCTTGAGGACGGTGTACGCGATCCAGGTGGTCTGCACCCCGGCGTCGGCCGCGTCGACGCGGTTGTCACCGAACGCCTCCTCCTTGATCACCTTCTTCATCCCGTCCCAGGCCGGATCGCTCACCGCCGGGTACCAGCCGGTGACGTAGGCCCCCTCGTAGGGCCCCGACGCGCCGCCGCTCGCGTTGACCGTGGACTGGTCGACGCTGCCGAGCACGGTCGCGGTCCGCACGTCGGGGTAGTCCTCGCGGGCCCGCCGGAAGGAGTCCATGAAGGTGCCGGTGCGGTCGCCGAGGACGGGCACCACGCACCCCGGTTCCGCCGGGTCGGTGGTCGTCCGTTCCAGCGCGCGCTCGGACTGGCCGTCGTACTCGGTCGCGTCCTCCGCCGCCCGCTGGTCGTGGGCCCGGCCGTGGCCGCCCGAGGTCAGTCCCGAGTCGAGCAGCGTGGGCAGCTGGTCACCCACGATGGTGTCGGGGCGGACGAGCGTGACCGGCCCGCAGGAGTCGGCGAGCGCGCTGCCGAGACCGGCCAGCAGCGCGGGCTGACCGCCGTTGACCGGGTAGGACAGCGGGCTGGTGAACTCCAGGTTGGTGAGGCCGTAGCCGCCGATGTACGGGATGCCGGCGCCCTCCAGTACGGGCAGGAAGGCGTCGGCGTGCTGGCTGTAGGAGCCGACGACGGCGACCGCGTCCTCCTTGACGGCGCGGCGGGCGCACTTCGCGGCGGTCACGCTGTCGTTGTGGTCGTTGCAGGTCAGGACGTTCAGCGTACGGCCGCCGAGGCCGCCCTGGTCGTTGATCCAGCGGGCGTAGGCCTGCGCGAAGGCGGGCATGCCGGGTTTGTTGGTCGCGCCCGTGTCCTGCGGCGCCCAGGTCATGACGGTGATCGAGTCGTCCCCGGAACCCCCCGTGGTACCGGGGACGAGCCCACAGCCGGTGGTGAGCGACGCACACGCCGCCACCAGTGCACCCGCCGACAGCGCGCCGGTGCGGGCGGCCCGGGAGCGGCCACGGAGGCCGCGGAGGAAGCTGCTGCGCGTGCGTCGCCTTCCGGTCATGTACCCGCACGATTCCGTCACACGGCTAACCTGGAAGTGACCTGTGGTCAACGTGTGGTGACGCCGGGGTGAATTGCGGGGGCCGGTGAGGTGCGGGTGAAGGGGAACGTACGATCGATGACCGTGCAAGATTCGGAGAACTCCTCTCGTCGCGGCCGTCGCTCCTCCACCATGGGCGGTATGCCACTCAACGACATGCCGTGGTGGCGCTGGCGCAGCCAGGTGCGCTCCGCGCTGCACATGCTCTCCGCCCCCGCCTTCCAGCGGAACGTCTGGCTGGCCGGTGTGGACGGCTACGGAGACGTCACCGACGCGGTGTACCGGCTGGTGGAGGACACCTGGCTGGACCACTGGTCCGCCGAGAAGTACGTGGGCACGGTCTTCCGCGACTCGCAGGAGGCGGCGCTCGTCGACAGCGCCGTACTGCGGGTACTGCGCATCATGCACCAGGTGGGCCCGGACGCGCCGGTGAACGCGTACCTCGACCACCCGGACTGGCCGGAGGCGGTACGGGCGGCGCGGGACGCGCATGTGCGGCTGGCCACCGGTGACGGCGAGGACCCGGAGGCGGAGCCCCGCTCGCTCGATCTGCTGCGGCTGCTGACCCGCTCCGCCTGACGACGTCGTCCCGGGTCCGTCCGACGACGTCGTCCCGGGTCCGCCTGGCGGGACGGCACTCGGGCCGGGAGCCCGGATATGGGACCCTGTCCTGCATGAATGAGCAGTCCTCCGCGGCCGTCCCCCAGGCCGCCGCCCCCGCCGACCAGTACGTCCTCACCCTGTCCTGCCCCGACAAGCAGGGCATCGTGCACGCCGTGTCGAGCTACCTGTTCATGACCGGCTGCAACATCGAGGACAGCCAGCAGTTCGGCGACCACGACACGGGACTGTTCTTCATGCGTGTCCACTTCTCGGGCGACGCCCCGGTGACGGTGGACAAGCTGCGCGCCAGCTTCACGGCCATCGGTGACGCCTTCCACATGGACTGGCAGATCAACCGGGCCGACGAGAAGATGCGCATCGTCCTCATGGTCAGCAGGTTCGGGCACTGCCTGAACGACCTGCTCTTCCGGGCCCGGACCGGCGCGCTGCCGGTGGAGATCGCGGCCGTGGTGTCCAACCACACGGACTTCGCCGAGCTCGTGGGGTCGTACGGCATCCCCTTCCACCACATCCCCGTGACGAAGGACACCAAGCCCCAGGCCGAGGCGCGGGTCCTGGAGATCGTGCGCGAGGAGAACGTCGAACTCGTCGTGCTGGCCCGCTACATGCAGGTCCTCTCGGACGACCTGTGCAAGCAGCTCAGCGGCCGGATCATCAACATCCACCACTCCTTCCTGCCGAGCTTCAAGGGCGCGAAGCCGTACCACCAGGCGCACGCGCGGGGCGTGAAGCTGATCGGCGCGACCGCGCACTACGTGACGGCCGACCTCGACGAGGGGCCGATCATCGAGCAGGAGGTCGAGCGGGTCGGCCACGACGTCACGCCGGACCAGCTGGTCGCCGTCGGGCGGGACGTGGAGTGCCAGGCGCTGGCGCGGGCCGTGAAGTGGCACGCCGAGCGGCGGATTCTGCTGAACGGGCGGCGGACGGTGGTCTTCGCGTAGGGCTCCGCGCGGGCTCCGCGGGGGAGCTCGGGGGGTTCTGTCCGGCGGGCGGCTGCGGGTGGTGGGTGGCTGGTCGCGCAGTTCCCCGCGCCCCTTGAGGGCGTGCGGCGAACGCGTCCCCGGAGGTGCCGGGGACTGCGCGACCGGCCCCCGCGCACCCCGCAGCCGCCGTCGATGCCGCGACCGGCCACCCTGCGCCCCTACATCCGGCTCATGCTCGCCGCCGCGAACAGCACGTCCCTGATCGCGTCCCGGTCGCCCACCTGACCCGCCGCTGCCTCCGCCGGAGGCACGTGGCCCGCGGCCAGCCGGCAGAACTCCACGCCGTCCAGGGCGACATGCGCCACCTCGTGCTCGGCGGAGCCCACCGCGCCGGGGGAGTCGAGCGGGATGAGCCACTCGCCGCCGCCCGAGCCCTCGATCTCCAGCCGCAGGCTGCGACCCGGCTCGCCCGCCGTGACCAGGTGCGGCCGGGTCGCGGGCGCGGCCAGCCCGTCCCGGCGGCGGGCAGCCAGGACGGCCGGCAGCATCCGGGCAGCGAGGTCGATCATGCGGTTCAGATGACGCCCGGAGGGCGGCTCGTACGGGTAGTCCACCGCGTCGGCGATGTCCTCGGCGTGCACCCAGCACTCGAATGCCCGGTCCAGCATCGCGTCGTGCAGCGGCAGCTCGAAGTCGCCGTACGAGACCGGCATCCGGCCCGCGTCACCGGTGAACGACACCGTCCGGACGATCCCGTGGCTCTGCTCGCGCCACGGTGCCCGCATCGCGCGGGTGGGCGGGGCGTGCGAGGCCCGCCAGTACGCCTCCGTACGGTCGGCCGGGGCGGAGGTGGGCGCGGTGATGTCGTCCAGCGGGTCGGCGAGGCCCAGGGCGACCGCGACCAGCCCGTCGACGGTCAGCAGGTGCGAGATGACCCCGGCGACGGTGGTACGGCGGCTGGTGGCGCCGTCGGCCTCGAACCAGCGCAGCCGGACCGGGGCGTGCCACTCGGCGTCGCCGATGTCCTGGAGCAGGGCGTCCAGCCGCGCGACCTCGGCGTCGTACGGTCTGGCCCACTCGGGTACCGGGATTTTCGGCGGGCGCCGTTCCAGGCAGCCGTCCAGGACGCGGTTGCGCAGGGCGGGGTCCAGATCGAGGCTCTCCGGCCGCTGCAGCAGAGCGACGGCCTCGCGCAGCCGCAGTGCCTCGTCGGCGCAGGCGTCGCACTCATCGAGATGCTCCTCGACGGACGCCGCCTCCTCCGCCGAGCAGGCGGCCAGCGCCCACGCCCCGAGCAGCGACGTCAGCACCTGGTGCTCCAACGCGACCGGCCCACCCGGCACCACATCGGGCAGGGCCCGCCCACCGTCCTCGACGGACACCCGGGGGAGCGGTATACGGGGCGCGGCCCCGCCCCCTTCCCCTCCGCCGAAGGACGCGGGCCCGCTGGGCCCACCAGGCCCACCAGGCCCACCGAGCCCCCTGGGCTCACCGAGTCCGCCGGGCGCAGTGGTTCCGCTGGGCTCACCGGGTCCGTCGGGCTCACCGGGCCTAACGACCTCGCTGGTCCCGTCCGGCCCGTCTGGTCCGTCGGGCTCACCGGGTCCGTCGGGCTCACCGGGTCCGCCGGGCCTGCTGGGTCCGTCGGGCTCACCGGGTTCACCGGGCCTGCTGGGTCCGTCGGGCTCACCGGGTCCGCCGGGCCTGCTGGGTCCGTCGGGCTCACCGGGTCCGCCGGGCCCGCCCGGTCCGCCGGACCCATCGGGTCCGCCAGGCTCACCAGGCCCACCCGGTCCGCCGGGATCACCGGACCCACCGGACCCGCCGGGCCCACCGGACCCGCCGGGCCCACCGGACCCGCCGGGCCCACCGGACCCGCCGGGCCCACCGGGCCCACCGGGCCCACCGGGCCCACCGGACCCACCGGACCCACCGGACCCACCGGACCCACCGGGTCCACCGACTCCCTCAAGGCCACCGAGGGCCGCCGGTTCACCGGGGTCACTCGGCGGCCTGGGGTCATGTGGGCCGCCCGGGTCACGGCCCTGGCCCCCGGTCTCGTCGCGCGCCTCCTTCATGCCGCACCCCCGTATCCCGGCGGGGTCCCGGGTGTGTCCGGGGAGGCGGCTTCCCGGGCGGTGGACAGGAGCTGGAGGCCCAGGCGGAGGCGGCGGCGGGCTTCGTCCTCCGTGACGCCCAGGTCGGCGGCGGTCTGGCGGTAGTCGCGGCGCTGGAAGTAGGCCAGTTCCAGGGCGGCGCGCAGCGGGGCCGGCATGGACTGGACGATGTAGTCGGCGCGGGCGGCGACCGAGGCGTGGCGCACCCTGCTCTCCAGCTCCTCGGCGGTGCCGGGACCGCCGCGGGCGAGAGCGGCCGTCTCGGTGGCGCGCAGCCGCTGCACGGCCAGGCGGTGGGTCAGCGCGGCCACCCACGTGCGCAGCGGGCCCTGCCGGGGGTCGTAGGCGTCCGGATGCTCCCAGACGTACGCGAAGACGTCGCGTGTGAGGTGGTCGGCGGCCCGCTCGTCACCGAGCACACGGTGCGCGAGGCCGTGCACGAGTGAGGCGAACCGGTCGTAGAACTCCCCCAGGGCGGCGGCCTCGCCGCGCGCGAGCCGCTGCTGCATCTTGCGGTCCCACCTCAGTGGTACGTCGCTTCTCGCCATCCGGCCCTTCACCCCCTGCTCGGTCTCCTGGTCGTTCCATGGTCGTTTCGTGGTCGTTCCATGGTCGTCCCGCCCGCACCGGTCACCAGGCTTCGGCCACCGTGTTCCCGAATGTAGTCGGCGGGTCCGACACCGCACGCCCCTTTGTGTCAATGCACGCCCCCGACGGCCCGCAGGTGGTAAACGCGCCGGTCCGCCTCCCCTACCCTCTACCGTGCGACCGGATTCGATTACTTTCGAACGAACAGGATCGAAACCGTCTGAAACAAGCCTCTTCTGGCCGAGCACTGTTTCCGGCCGGGTGTTTGCGGGAACGGCCGGTGGGCAGGCGCGCGCCCAGGAAGCGTATGCACGGCTTCCGTTTCGGGTGATTCCGGACGTTCCGACGAATGAAGGGCATGGTGGTGACGTTCAAAGTGACCGGCGGCGAGCGGGGCCAGTGGGCCGTGCTCCAGGTGTCGGGCGAACTGGACCTGGTGACGTCACCGGTGCTGCGGCAGCGCGTGCACGACGAGGTGGCCGAGGGGCGGCACAGTCTTGTCCTGGATCTTTCCGAGGTCCTCTTCTGCGACTCCAGCGGGGTCGGCGTGCTCATCGCCTCCCGCCGGCTCATCCGCTCCTGCCAGGGCCGGCTGCGGCTGATACTGCCGGCCCAGGGTGCCGTCGACGGCTCCCACGTCAACCGTGTCCTCGGCGCGCTCGGGGTGCGCCGGCTCTTCGACGTCCACCCCGATCTCGCCTCGGCGACCGGCGACGGGCCGCGCTCGCTCTCCGCGTAGATGCCGCCCGCGGCCGCACCCCGCGTCGTACGCTCCGAGCGAGAGGCGCAGAGCACCGACACGACGTGAGGCGGCCGGAGGAAACAATGGTCAACAGCGAGTACGAGCGCAGGATCGCCGCGAGGTTCGCCACCTTCGACCAGGACGGCAACGGCTACATCGACCGCGCGGACTTCAGTGAAGCGGCCAAGGCGCTGCTCGCCGAGTTCGGCACCACCGCCCGCTCCGACAAGGGGCAGGCCCTGTACGGCGGTGCGGAAGCGCTCTGGCAGGGCATGGCGGGCATCGCCGACCGGGACGGCGACCAGCGCATCACCCGCGAGGAGTTCGTCACCGCGGCGGTCAAGCGGCTGCGCGACACCCCGGACCGGTTCGCCGAGATCGCGCGCCCCTTCCTGCACGCGGCCCTGGACGTCGCCGACACCGACGGCGACGGAGCCGCCACCGTCGAGGACGCCGCACGCGTGCTCACCGTGCTCGGCGTGCCCGGGGACACCGCCCGGTCGGTCGCCGCCGCGCTCGACACGGACGGCGACGGCAAGGTGGGGGAGGCGGAGATCGTCTCGGCGTTCGCCCGCTACTTCACCGTGCCCGAGTAACGCGCCCCGAAGGCGACGGGACGGCCCCGCGGGCGCCGGCGGCGTGACGGATGTCGCGGATCGTGGCAGAGGAGCGTCACGGAGCGTTGATACCGGGTTGTGTCCGCCGCGTGACCCGTCACGGCCCGGAGTCGGTGCCACACTCCGGTACCTTGTGTGGGATGCGAGTGGTCCTGAGCGCCGGCCGTGCCGGAGTTGCCCCTGGGGCGGCTCCGGAACCGGCGGTGTGCGCCTTGCCCCGCAGGGTGGAACGGCGTTCGGCCGCCACCGGTCCGGCTTCCCGGAACGAGCGTCGCACAGTATGCCGCACCGGTACTCCTTCGCGCTGGAATATGCCCGAAGCGCTTGTTGGCGTGACTGTACGTCAACCATGCTGTGTCGCAAGGGATTCACGTTCTGTGACCCGTGACCCGGCCGTTGTTCTGGCCATGCAGAGAATGGCTACGATCGTGGCCCTCATGAGGCGCGAGCCTTTGTGTCCGCCGGTTCGGATGGTGTGAGCGGTGCAGGTGCTTCAAGTGCAACTGGAGGTCCGGCCCGACCCCTCGGAAGTGGGGCGTGCGAGGCGGTGGGCGCGCTCACGGCTCGCAGGGGCCGGGATACAGGCGGATGAGCCACTCGCCGAGACGCTGGTCCTGCTCGTCTCCGAACTCGTCACCAACGCCGTCGTTCACACCGGCCGTTCGGCCGTGCTGCGGCTGGTGCTGCCGGGAACGGTGACCGAGGAGACCGAGGAGGCCACGGTCCGCCTCGAGGTGGACGACACCAGCGACCTGGCACCGGTGCCCCGCTGCGTGAACGGTGAGGCGACGGGCGGCCGGGGCCTGGCCCTGGTCGACGGCCTCGCCGACCGCTGGGGATGGAGCCGGGAAGGCACCGGCAAACGCATCTGGTGCGAACTCGACCGCTGCGGCGACCGCGAGGACGCCGCCCCGGCCTGCGGGAGCGGCGGCGGCACGGTGGCGTGCGACGGGTTCGCGTACGAAGTGGTGTAGCGACGGCGCGGGATGCGCCGGGTGCAATGAGGCCCCCCTTTCTCCGGGGCCGGTGCGGCCGTGCGCCGGACGTGCTTCCGTGCGCGTCCCGCGCGAAGGGGACGTAAGTGATGAATCCCCCTCGACTGGTTGACGGATCGTGACCGCTTCCTCACGCTTGTAGGCAACGATTCGCCGCGAGGGGACGACGAGGGGTCGGTGACGGAGCCCTCGACGAGTGTGGGTCGTGATTCGGCGGCGGTTCCCCCGGGGGGCGACGGGAGCCGGGCGGGAGCGCCGGAGTCGGGTGGCGGCGCGCGGTGCCATGCTCGGGGCGGACAGCACCGCGCCGCCGTTCCGACGAGTCCGGGGGAGAGTGCTGGAACGTCCGCTCACTGTCCACAGGCTGTGGACAACTCGGCCCGGAAGGTTCGCCGGTACGCGGTCGGGGTGACCCCGAGCGTCGCCTGCAGGTGCTGCCGCATCGACTGGGCCGTGCCGAAGCCCGCGTCGCGGGCCACCCGGTCGACGGACAGGGCGGTGGACTCCAGCAGGTGCCGGGCCCGTTCGACACGCTGCCCGGTGAGCCACTGGCCCGGGCTGACACCGACCTCCTCGCGGAAGCGGCGGGTGAAGGTGCGTACGGACATCGACTCCTGGGCGGCCATGTCCCGCAGCTGGATGGGGTCCTGGAGGCGGCCGAGCGCCCAGGCGCGGGCGTTGGCCGTGGAGGACTGCCGCGGATCGGGCACCGGCCGCTCGATGTACTGCGCCTGCCCGCCGTCGCGGTGGGGCGGCACGACGGTGCGACGGGCCACGTCGTTGGCGACGGCGGTGCCGTGGTCCCGGCGCACGATGTGCACGCACAGGTCGATCCCGGCCGCGACCCCGGCCGAGGTGAGCACGTCGCCGTCGTCGACGAACAGCACGTCCGCGTCCACCCGCACCTTCGGGAACAGCCGCTGGAAGTGCTCGGCGGAGGCCCAGTGCGTGGTCGCCGGCCGGCCGTCGAGGTACCCGGCGGCGGCCAGGACGTACCCGCCCGTGCAGATCGCGACGAGCCGGGTGCCCGGCCGGACGAGCGCGAGCGCGGCCGCCAGCTCCTCGGTCAGCACGCCCTCCTCGTGCACCGGACCCAGTTCGTAGGAGGTCGGGACGACGACCGTGTCGGCGGTGGCCAGGGCCTCGGGGCCGTTCTCGACCAGGATCGCGAAATCCGCGTCGGTGTCGACCGGGCCCGGCGGGCGGACCGAGCAGGTGACGACCTCGTACAGCGGGCACGCGTGTTCGTCCCGGGCGCGCCCGAAGATCCGCTGCGGGATGCCCAGTTCGAAGGGGAGCAGGCCGTCGAGGGCGAGGACGACGACGCGGTGCGGCCGGTGCGGCGGGCGTAGCGGGTTCTGCGGGTTCTGCGGGTGCGGCGGGTTCTGCGGGTTCTGCGGGTGCGGCCGGGTCGGGCGGTACGTGCGGTCGGACGCCATGGCCCGATCCTAGCGAACCGTGTCCTTCGGGCCACTCGATCGGACGGGTCCCCAACCGGAAGCTCCTTGGTATGACCCGGACCACCGATGCCGCCCCAGCACCCGTGCCCCAGCCGGAGCCCGTCCTCCCGCGCCGCCGCACCCGGGTGCACCGCGCCTGGTGGGTCGCCGCCGTCACCTTCGTGACGATCATCGGCGCCGCCGCCTTCCGCTCCCTGCCGGGCATCCTCGTCGACCCGCTCCACGAGGAATTCGGCTGGTCGCGCGGCACGGTCGGCGCCGCCGTCTCCGTCAACCTCGCGCTCTACGGACTGACGGCCCCCTTCGCGGCGGCGCTGATGGACCGCTTCGGCATCCGCCGCGTGGTCGCGGTCGCCCTGGTCGTGATCTCCCTAGGCTCGGGCCTGACGGTGTGGATGGACTCCGCCTGGCAACTGATCCTCTGCTGGGGCCTGCTCGTCGGTCTCGGCTCCGGCTCGATGGCGCTGGCCTTCGCCGCCACCGTCACCAACCGCTGGTTCACCGAGCGGCGCGGCCTGGTCACCGGCGTGCTCACCGCCGCCGCGGCCTCCGGACAACTGGTCTTCCTGCCGCTGCTGTCCTGGATCGTGGAGACGTACGACTGGCGCCCCGCGGCCGTCACCGTCGCCCTGGCCGCCCTCGCCGTCGTCCCCTTCGTCTGGCTGCTCCTCCACGACCACCCGGCGGACGTGGGCCAGAAGCCGTACGGCGCCGCGGAGTTCGTTCCCAAGCCCGCCCCCGTGCCCGGTGCCGCCCGCCGCGCGCTGACGGTCCTCTTCTCCGCCGTGCGCACCGGCCCGTTCTGGCTGCTCGCCGGCACCTTCGCGATCTGCGGCGCCTCGACCAACGGCCTGATCCAGACCCACTTCGTGCCCGCCGCCCACGACCACGGCATGCCGCTGACGGCCGCCGCCTCGATGCTCGCCGTGATCGGCGTGTTCGACGTGGTCGGCACGGTCGCCTCCGGCTGGTTCACCGACCGCTTCGAACCGCGCCGCCTGCTCGCCGTCTACTACGCCCTGCGCGGCGTCTCCCTCCTCTTCCTCCCCATGCTGCTCGCGCCCAGCATCCACCCGCCGATGGTCTTCTTCATCGTCTTCTACGGCCTCGACTGGGTCGCCACCGTCCCGCCCACCCTCGCCCTGTGCCGCGAGCACTACGGCGACGACAGCGCGATCGTCTTCGGCTGGGTCCTCGCCTCCCACCAGATCGGCGCCGCCCTCGTCGCCTTCCTCGGCGGCGTCGCCCGCGACCACTTCGGGTCGTACGACGTGGTCTGGGTCGCGTCCGGCGCCCTGTGCGCGGCGGCGGCGCTGATGGCACTGGTGATCCGGCGGCCGGCGGCTCCGGCGGCCGCCCTGTCGTGACCGGGCCGTAGGCTGCCGCGCATGGGGTGGGCGACGGCGGGGGAGCGAAGCGGGCGCAGGCGCCCGACCTGGTCGAACGGTGAGTGGAGTCAGGCGGCGGCGCTGTGCGCGGCGCAGTTTCCGGCGGTCGGGCTGTGGTGGTGGATCGTCGCGACGAGCGCGGACGACCACGGCGCGTACGGGGGCGCCCTGGGCGTGGCCTGCCTGCTGGTGACCGCGCCGGTGATCGTGCCGTGCCTCGGCCTGCTGCACGCCACGCTGCAGGTCATGCCGGCCGCCGCCCTGGCCCGCCTGCGGCCGCGGCACTGCCGGGGACCCGAGTGGGTCTGGCACCTGTCGGCGTCCGTACTGGTCGGCACGGCCGGGGCGGTGGCGGCCGGCGCGCTGTGGGGGGCGCCCCTCGTCGAGGCGGCCCTGTGGTGCGCCGGCGGCGGGGTCCTGCCGGTTCTCGGGCTGGCGTACCTGCGCGGACGTGCGTGGGAGCGGGGTATCTGGCTGCGCTCGGCGGGTGCCGGCGCGGGGCTGCTCGTCCTGACCGGCGCGTGCGGCTTCGTCCTGATCGACTCCTACACGCCCCCCGTGCTCTCCGCCGGGCAGCTCGCCGGGTCGTGGCACGGCGCCGACGGGGCCGTGCTGACGCTGCGTCCGGACGGTGCGGCCGAAGCCGGCCGGATACCGGTCTCCGAGGACTTCGACGGCGTCACGGCGTGCGACGGCACCGGCACCTGGGCCGTCGAGCGGGCGGGCGGGGCCGGCCGGTATCGCGACGGGGTCCTCGTCCGGCTGAACGGCGACTGCGGGCAGGAGATGGACTGGACGATCGGCGGCACCGAGCAGGACCCGGAGCTGTTCGTGCTGCTCGGTGACCCGGACGCGGGGGAGCTGAGGATCCTCACCCGTGCATGAGCCCGCCCCCGCCGCTCCGCCCCCGTCCACCACGCCGGTCGGATTGAATGGCCCGATGGCTCAGACACGCATGCACACCCTCGCCCCCGCGCACACCGAACCGCGCGGACACGCCCTCCACCTCCGGCCCTGGGACGCCGGCTCCGAGGACGACGCGCAGACGTGGCTGCGCGGTCACCTCGACCCCGAGTTCCAGCGCTGGAACACCCCGCTGAAGCTGTGGACGGACCTCGGCGGTGCCCGTGAGGCGCTGCGGGCGCGGGCACGGGAGGCCGCGGAGGGCACATCCGTGTCGTTCCGGGTCACGGACGCGCAGAGCGGCACGACGCTGGGCCACATCGGTGTCGGGGACATCAACCGGCCGCTGAAGCTGGCACGGGTCGGCTACTGGGTGCTCCCGGAGGCCCGCGGCCAGGGGGTCGCCACCCGGGCCCTGCTCCTCGCCACGCGCTGGGCCTTCGCGGAACTCGGCCTGCACCGCCTGGAGCTGGGCCACGCGGTGGGCCACCACGCGTCCTGCCGGACGGCCGAGCGCTGCGGCTACGCCTGCGAGGGCACGCTGCGCGGCGCGATGTTCGAGGCCGGTCGGCAGGACGCGTTCCGGGACGTGCACCTGCACGCGCGGCTGGCGACGGACGAGGAGCCGGCGGGGCCCGGCGACGGGCGGTGAGCGCCGCTCACGGCCACAGCGACCGTGTGCTCCAGCCGCCGTCCTCCGTCCGCCGGTAGGCCAGCCGTACGTGGCGGCGGCGGGCGTCCCCCTGGAAGAACTCCACCTCGTCGGGGAGCAGCCGGTACAGCGTCCACGACGGGACGGGAGCCGTCGGCTCCCGTCCGGCCCGTTCCCAGGCGGCCTCCGACGCCCGGGCCAGTTCGTCCGGCGAGTGCAGGTCCGCGCTCTGCCGGCCGGTGAGGGCGGCGGCCAGGGCGCCGGTCGACCGCGCGTGCAGGTCGGCCTGTGCCTCCTCGGCCGGTGCGACGGCGACCGGGCCGCGCAGGCGCACCTGGCGGCCCAGCGCCGGCCAGTAGAAGACGAGGGCGGCGTACGGGCGGGCGGCGAGGTGGCGGCCCTTGCGGCTGTCGGCGTGCGTGGCGAAGGACCAGCCGTCCGCGTCCGCACCGTGCAGCATCACGATGCGGACGTCCGGCAGGCCCGCCGCGTCCGACGTCGCCAGCGACATCGTGTGCGGCTCGGTCTGACCGGCCGCCACCGCGTCGGCGAGCCACCGCGTGAACAGGGGCAGGGGATCGCCGGGCGCGGTGGCCGGGTCGAAGGGCGGCAGGTCGGTGACCGCGGGATCCCACACCCGCAGTGACCTCAGCAGCTCGTGAAGGTCGGTTCCCATGCTCCGATTGTCACGGGTGCCGGGGTGCCGGGGTGCCGGGGTGCCGGGGTGCCGGGGCATGGGAGAGCGGGGTGTACGGGGGCCGGGGTCAGGGGCGGCAGGGCTTCACAGGGAGCCGAGGTCGGAGGAGACCCAGCGTTCGGGCCGCATCCGGACGACGACCTGCTCGCCGTGGTTCGCGGAGGCGAAGTCGACGTAACCGTCGACCTTCTCGGCCGGCAGATAGCGGGCCGCCATCTCCCGCAGACGCTCCTCGGTGGCGGGGGCCGTCTCGACGACCGGCCCCTCCACCGACACGTAACGGATGGTGGGCTCCAGCCGGTCGACCATCAGGGAGAACCGGCCCGCCGCCTTGATCAGTTCGTTCTTGCGGCTGTCGAGGCCGGTCATGATCCACGCTTCGCCGCCCGGTTCGTACTGGTACCAGATCGGCAGGGTCAGCGGGGCGCGGCCCGCTCCCGCGTCGACCGCGAGCGCGGCGATGTGGGGCTCGGCCAGGAACTTCTCACGCTCTTCGCGGGTCAGGGCCATTCCGGTCTCCTCCAGCGGGTACGGGCGTCGATGTGGAACACAACACCGGTCGGGCAGCCCGCTGTTCCCCGTTCGGCGGATGCCGGGCGCCGCACCGACGGAAACGCGCGCCGATGCCGGCCGTGGGGTGGACGGCGGCACGGCGGACCGTGCGCGGCAGCCCCAGGACGCCAGTCTGCACGGGCACCGGCGGCTGCGCGAGCCGGAGTGGGCGGGGGCGGCCGGTGGCTGCCGGGCGGTGGCGGGCGGTGGCGGCCCGTCCATCGCGGGAGCTGGGCATCGAGGCGCTGGACATGGAGGCGCTGGACATGGAGGCGCTGGCCGCCGAGACGTGGAATGCCGAGACGTGGAATGCCGAGACGTGGAACGCCGAGACGTGGAACGCCGAGACGTGGAATGCCGAGGCCTGGAATGCAGAGGCGCTGAACGTCGAGGCGCTGGTCATCGTGTCGATGCGGCAGGAGGGCCGGGACACGGTCGCCGAGTTCGAGCGGGCGGTCAGCGAGGTGGTGCGGGCGCGGCGGCTGACGTCGGCGCTGGTGATGAAGCGTGATACGGCGTGGTGAGGCCTGGTGAGGCCTGGTGAGGCCTGTTGAGGCGTGATGGAGCATGTGGAGCACGTGGTGCGTGACCGGCCGCTGCCGACGTCACGCGGGGCGCGGGGCCGCGGGGATGACAGGTTCGGCTGTGGGTGGTGTGCTACTTGGCGGGCTTCTTGCCGGTGATGCCCAGGTACACCAACAAGGCCAGGTGCGGCTTGAGTTCGGCCTGCTTGACGCCCCAGGAGGAGAAACCCTTCTGGTGCGATGCGGCGGCCGCGAGCATCACGACCAGGGAACCGGCGATCGCCGCGGGGTTCACGTCCTTGTCGACCTTGCCCTTGGCCTGCAGTTCGGCGACCGAGTCGGCGAGGGAGGAGTTGACCGAGTTCAGGATCCGCATGCGGATCTTGGAGAACCGCTTGTCGCCCTCGGCCGCGCCCAGATCGACGACGCGCAGGATCGCGTCGTTCTTCCGCCAGAACTCCATGAACCCGTCGACGAGTTCCTGCGCCGTCTGCCAGCCGGCCTTGCCGACCCACGAGCGTCCCGCCGTCAGCTCGGCCAGCCCGGAACTCTCGGCGGCCATGCGCTCGGCGATCTCCAGGACGGCGCCCTCGACGTCCGGGAAGTACTGGTAGAAGGTCGCGGGCGACGTGCCTGCCTTGCGGGCGACATCGATGACTTTGACATCGCGATAGGGGGAGGAGCTGAGCATGTCGCTGAGGCAGTCGAGCAGTTTCTGCCGGGTCGCCTGCCCACGTCGACCGGCCACGCGGCCGTCAACGGTACGCACTTGTCCTGTCATGCCGTCAGCTTACCGACGGGTGATCCGAGCGCGATTCGGCCGACTGCAAATGGGGTGCGCGTGCGGAAAGAGGCTGGTGTGCCTGGTCTGCGCGGTGCGGGCGGCGCGGTTACTTTGGCGGCATGGCCGAAAACGGGGCATCCGAGAAGCGGACATCCAGCGACCCGTCCGCGTCACCCTCACCTCCCTCCGCGTACCCGGAGGGCGCCCCCTGCTGGGTGGACGCCCAACTCTCCGACGTAGCGGCCGGCAAGCGCTTCTACGGCGGACTCTTCGGCTGGACCTTCGAGGAAGCGGAAGAGGAACGGGAGGCAGCGCGCGAGGGCGCGCGCGAGAGCGCGCGAGAGGCAGCGGAAGGAGGGGCCGTATGGGCGCGGCTGGGCGGTGTTCCCGTCGCCGCGCTGACCCGCAAGACGGACGGGCGGATGCCCACCGTGTGGTCCGTGTACTTCCACACCCCGGACGCCGCGGCACTGGCCGAGCGGATCCGGGCGGGCGGCGGCCAGGTCGTCACGCCGCCCCACCCGGTCGGTGACCTGGGCACCGCCGCGCTCGCCGCCGACCCCGACGGTGCCGTCTTCGCCCTCTGGCAGCCGGGCCGCCACCCCGGCTTCGGACGCCGGCACGAGCCGGGTGCCTTCGCCTGGGCCGAGCTGTACACCCGGAACACGGAGGCCGCCAACGCCTTCTACGGCGACCTCTTCCACGAGGCTCTCTTCGGCCCGGACGCCTCCCCCGACTTCGGGCGCGCCCCGGTCTCCGACGTGTTCCCGGCCGAGATGCCGCCGCATTTCCTCGTCCACTTCCAGGTCGAGGACTGCGAGGCCGCGCTCGGTGCGGTGGCCCGGCTCGGCGGGCGGGTGCGGGTGCCGCCGTTCGAGACGTCGTACGGGAGGGTGGCCGTCGTCTCGGACGGCCAGGGGGCCTCGTTCGCGCTGCTGCAACGCTGAACGGTCCGCGGGGCGGTGCTCGAAGGTCCCCCTCCACTCTCCACCCGCCGCCTTCCACCCACCACCCTCTACCCTTTTGCCCGGGATCAGGCTGGACACCCTGATTGTCCTCAGGTTCGCCAGCAGCGACTCGGACAGGAAGAATCGGGGTGCGTGGCGCCACGGAGGTGCGGTGGTGAGACGCTGCACTTCGGTCGCGTACATATGTGGGTGGCGCGGCTCGTACGGGGAGGTGGCAGGCAAGTGGTGGATCAGCTGACGCAGCACGATCCGCGGCGGATCGGGCCGTTCGAGGTGCTGGGGCGGCTCGGCGCCGGCGGCATGGGGCTGGTCTATCTCGCGCGTTCGGCGTCCGGCCGGCGGGTGGCGATCAAGACGGTCCGGACGGAGCTGGCGGAGGACCAGCTGTTCCGCGTCCGCTTCACCCGCGAGGTGGAGGCGGCCCGCGCGGTCTCCGGCTTCTACACGGCGGCGGTGGTCGACGCCGACCCGCGTGCCGCGGTCCCGTGGCTGGCCACGGCGTACGTTCCCGCGCCCTCCCTCGAGGAGATAGTGAACGAGTGCGGGCCGCTGCCGGCCCAGGCGGTGCGCTGGCTGGCGGCGGGCGTGGCGGAGGCGCTGCAGTCGATCCACGGCGCCGGACTCGTCCACCGCGACCTGAAGCCCTCCAACGTCCTCGTCGTCGAGGACGGCCCCCGGGTGATCGACTTCGGCATCGCGTCCGGCGTTTCGAACACCCGTCTGACGATGACGAACGTCGCCGTCGGCACCCCCGCCTACATGTCCCCGGAGCAGGCGAAGGACTCCCGCAGCGTCACCGGCGCGAGCGACGTGTTCTCGCTCGGCTCCATGCTGGTCTTCGCCGCCACCGGGCACCCGCCGTTCCACGGCGCCAACCCGGTCGAGACGGTCTTCATGCTGCTGCGCGAGGGCCCCGACCTCGAAGGCCTCCCGGACGAGCTGCGTCCGCTGATCGAGTCCTGCATGCAGATGGAGGCGACCGGCCGCCCCAACCCCGCCGACCTCCAGTCGCAGCTCGCCCCGCACCTGTTCGGCTCCGGCTCCGACGACAGCGGTACGGCGTCGGCCTGGCTGCCCGAGCGGGCGGTGGGCCTGATCGAGAGCCGCCGCGGCGGCCGTCCCGCGGCCAAGCTCGCCACGACGGCCGGTGGTCGCGGCGGTGGCATGGGCGGAAGCGGCATGGGCGGCAGTGGCGGTGCCGGCCCGGCCGGTGCCCGCCCCGCGGTACCCGCTCCTCCGCTCCCGCCCCCGCCCTCGCACGATCCCGTCGTACCGGCGCCGCCCGTCCACGCGCCACCGGTGCCCGCGCCCGTCGGCGCCCCCGACGCCGGTCCGGTCCGGCTGGCCGGGGCCTCGGTGCCCATCGGCCCCGGCCCGCGCGTCGCCGACATGCGTTCCGCGGCCGTCGCGGCACCCCCGCCGGAGGCCGCGCTCGCCGCGTCCTGGTCCCGTCCGCGCCCGGGCGTCAACGGCGCCGACCCCGCCCTGCCGACGGCGGCCCCGCCCGTGCCCGCCGCACCTCCCGAGGCGTCGCCGGCGGGCTGGCGCCCGTGGCGTTTCCGCATGTCCAACGACGTCTGGGGCACGCCGTCCGTCGCCGGGGACCTCGTCTACGTCACCTCGTTCGAGGTGCACGCCCTGGACGTGGCCACCGGGCGCCGCCGCTTCAAGACCCGGGACGTCGCCTGGTCGATGGCGGTCGCGGACGGCCGTATCCACGCCTCCGACGGCCCCACCCTCTTCGCCCTGGACGCCCGCGGGGGCGCCGACCTGTGGCGCGTGCAGACCGACGCCTGGGTGTACTCCCTCCAGGCCGACCGGGGGACGGTCGTCACCGCCACCCGAGGCGGCGGCGTCCAGGCCTACGAGTCCTCGGGCGGCCAGAAGCTGTGGGAGATCACCGGCGCCCAGACGGACTTCGAGTCCCCGGAGGCGGGCGCCGCGCTCTACGACGGCACGGTGTACGTCTGGCAGGACGCCCGGCTGCGCGCGCTGGACGCCCGTACCGGTGACGAGCGCTGGTCGTACCCGATCGGTGACGCCGCTTCCTGCGGCGGGGTGCCGGTCCGGGTCGCGCACGCCCCCGACGGCTACGTCTACGTCTCGGCCGGCACCAGGGTCCTCGCCCTGGAGGTCACCACCGGCCACGTCCGCTGGCACTTCGAGGCCCCGGCGGTCTTCCTCGCCCCGCCCGCCTTCGTCCCCGGCCCCGCGGTGACCGGCGGCGGCGTCTACCTCGTCGACTACCTCGGCACGGTCTACGCCCTCGACGCCACCGACGGCCGCGACCGCTGGCGGATCGCCACGGAGGCCCGTTCCTCGACCGACCCGGTCCTGGTGGCCGCCGGCCACGTCCACGTGGGCAGCGGCAAGGGCCTGTACACGCTGGACGCGGTCACGGGGACGCCCAAGTGGCGCTTCCAGGCGGGCGGCGAGATCGTGGGCGCCCCCGCGGTCGCCGAGGGCCGCATCCACTTCGGTTCGACCGACCACCTGCTCTACACCCTGAAGGCCGACGACGGCCGCCTCCGCTGGAAGCTGGCCACCGGCGGCGAGATCACCGGCTCCCCGGTGGTGCGGGACGGCATCGTGTACGCGTGCAGCAAGGACCGCTGCGTCTACGCCCTGGACGCGGAGAAGGGCACGGGTACGGCCCGTACGACGTGAGGACCGGCGCGTCCGTCCCGCCCGGGGCCCCTGGTCTCCAGGGTCCCCGCCGGGAGGATCGGGCCGGTCCTCACGCCGTACGGAGCTGATCGCGGACACACGGCGGCCGCGGCGGCTCCCCTCCGCGCCGCCGCGGCCGATCCCGTGTGGTCAGAAGGTCTACTTGCCGTCCAGGTCCAGGGCGGGCGGCGCTGGCATGGGGTTCTCCGCCATCGTCCTGACCGCGGCCTCGGCCGGGCCGCTGGGCATCGGGTTCTCCCGCGTGGCGGCGACCCCGTCCTTCGGCGGCGCGGGCATGGGGTTCTCCCCGAGCGTCCTGATGGTGTCGTCGGTGGACGCCTCGCCCGTGGCCGTCGCTTCCGTGTCCTTCTGGTTCTCGCTCATGGGCTTGGTCCCTCCGCTGTGATGGCATGTGACGAACGCCCGCCCGGGACTCCCCCGTGGCTCGCCGGACGGGCGTGTGGAGCCGCACCATAACCGGTGGGTCTCCTGGTCAGACCGCCTGCCCCCCGACGCGACGGTGTGACGGGTACGAGCATGTCGTGGGGCGATAAACGAATACTGAACGCCCCGTTCCCCGGGCGCGGTTCAGGCCCTTGCCCGGGCGCGGTTCAAGCCCGTGCCCGGGTGCTGTGCAAGCCCGTGCCCGGGCCCTGTACGTCCGTGCCCGGGCCCTGTGCGTCCGTGCCCGGGCCCTGTGCAGGCCTTTCCCGGGCGCCGTTCAGGCGGCCGACGCGGGGGAGAGCAGCGCTCGTGCCTCGTTCGCCTCGTCGGCGCCTTCCTGCTCGTAGAGCCGGAGGGCCTTGCTCCAGCAGGCCCTGGCCCGGTCCGTCTCTCCCAGGCGGGACAGGGCGCGGCCCAGCAGGGTCAGCACGTTGCCCTGCATCCGGTCACCGCCGATGCAGCCGAGGGCGAGGGCCTGTTCGGCGTGCTGGGCCGCCTGGGCGGGCCGCCCGGCCGCGAAGTGCACCTCGGCGACGCGGAAGTTCGTCGTTCCCTCCCACAGCCGCTGCCGGTGCGCGGTGAAGACCGTCAGGGCCTCGGAGAAGTGTCCGAGCGCCTCCGTGTGCCGGCCGGCCCGGTTGAGGGCGATGCCCAGCGCGTAGTGGCTGTTGGCGAGGCGGACGGTCCTGCCGAACTCGGCGTGCGCGTCCAGCCCCCGCCGTGCGAAGTCGACGGCCTGCGTGACGTCGCCGACTCCCAGGTGCGCGCGCGAGAGGTTGCACAGGGCCGTCGCCTCCGGGGGCCGGTTGCACAGGGCCCGGAAGCCGTCGATGGCCCGCTCGAAGAACGGTTTGCTGTCCCCGTGGCGTCCCTGGTGCAGGCAGATGAGTCCCTGGCTGTTGGCGACCCAGCTCACCGCGACGGCGTCCTGGATGGACTCCGCGAGCCGCATCGCCAGCCGTGACTCCTCCTCCGCCTGCGGGATGCGGCCGGTCACCAGGAGGACGTCGGTGAGCACCGTCCGCGCCCGTCCCTCGGCCCGGGGGTCGCCCGCCGTGCGCGTCGCTTCGCACATGCTCCTGGCCGTCGTCTCGTACTGGTGGGAGTTGGCACCGGACTCGGTGAGGTCCTTGGCGGCCCAGAGGAGGTCGACGCCCCGCCGCAGCCGGTCCGAGGCAGCCGTCTGCCGCACGCACGCCAGCAGGGACGCCGCCTCCGTGTACAGCCAGTCCAGTGCCGCCGAGCCTTCGGTGAACGTCAGCCCGGGGTACTCGGTCGCCTCCAGGCCGTCCACCAGCCGGTCGCCCGGCCGTTCGATCGCGTAGACCCCCGCGGCCGTGGCCAGGTAGAAGTCCAGCAGCCGCGACAGCGCGGCCCCCCGCTCGCTCGGCGGATGCTCGTCCCGCTCCGCGCACGCACGCGCGTAGAGCCGCACCAGGTCGTGGAACCGGTACCGGCCCGGCGCCGCCGATTCGAGCAGCGACGTGTCCACCAGGGACTCCAGCAGGTCCTCCGTGTCCTGCGCGGGGAGGTCCAGCACCGCCGCTGCCGCCGCGAGGGAGATGTCCGGTCCGTCGGCCAGTCCGAGCAGGCGGAAGGCGCGGGCCTGAGCCCGTTCGAGCTGGCCGTAGCCCAGCTCGAAGGTGGCCTTGACGGCCAGGTCCCCGGCCTGCAGCTCGTCCAGCCGGCGCCGTTCGTCCGCCAGTTTCGCGGCGAGGACCGACACGGTCCACGTGCGGCGGGCCGCGAGGCGGGACGCCGCGATGCGGATCGCCAGGGGCAGGAAACCGCACGCCCCGACCACGTCCAGCGCCGCTTCCCGCTCCGAGGCCACCCGCTCCTCGCCCACGATCTTCGTGAAGAGCGCCAGCGCCTCCTCCGGGGACATCACGTCCAGGTCGACCAGGTGCGCCCCGGCGAGGTCCACCATCCGCACCCGTGCCGTCACCAGTGCGGCGCTGCCCTCCGTGCCGGGCAGCAGCGGGCGTACCTGGGCGGCGTCCCGGGCGTTGTCGAGGAGGACGAGAACGCGGCGGCCGTCCAGGACCGAGCGGTACAGGGCGGCCCGCTCCTCCAGGGAGTCGGGGATGGCCGAGTCGGGTGTGCCCAGGGCGCGGAGGAAGGAGCCCAGTACCGTCTCGGGTTCCGCCGCCCGCGCGCCCGCGCCCTGGAGGTCGACGTACAGCTGCCCGTCCGGGAAGGCGGCCCGCGCCTGGTGGGCGACGTGCACCGCGAGGGTCGTCTTGCCGACGCCGCCGATGCCCGCGAGTGCGGAGACCGCCATCACGCGGCCCGTGGCGCCGTCCCGGGAGGCGGCGGACAGTTCGTCGCTCAGCTCGCGGACGAAGGACGCGCGCCCGGTGAAGTCCGGGACGGTTGCGGGCAGTTGGGCAGGCCGCACCGGGGCTGCCGCCGTTTCCGGGGCCGGCGCCGACGGCTCGGCCAGGCCCGGGTCGGCCCGGAGGATGCGCTGCTGGAGTTCCTGGAGGCCGGGGCGCGGGTCGACGCCGAGTTCGTCGGCGAGCAGGCGCCGGGTGTCCGCGTAGACGGCGAGGGCCTCCGCCTGGCGTCCGCTGCGGTACAGGGCCAGCATCAGCAGTTCCCGCAGGCGTTCCCGGAGGGGGTGCGCCGCGGTGAGCGCCGTCAGTTCCGAGACGGTCTCCGCGTGGCAGCCCTGCTCCAGGTCCATGTCGATGCGGCTTTCGAGGAGTTGGAGCCGCCACTCCTCCAGGCGGACGCGCTGGGCCTGAGCGTAGGGGCCGGGGACGCCGGCCAGTACCTCGCCGTCCCACCGTGCCAGCGCCCGGCGCAGCAGGTCGCGGGCGTGGCACAGGTCCCCGGCGCCGCGTGCCTTCTCGGCATCGGCGGCCAGGTCCTGGACCGCCGCGAGGTCCAGCGCCCCGTCGTCCAGGCCCCGCACGGCGTATCCACCGGACTCGCTCACCAGGACCCCGGGGTCCAGGACCTTCCGCAGCCGGGACGCGTACGTCCGTACCGCCGCGAGCGCCTGCGACGGCGGTTCCTCGCCCCACAGGGCGTCGATCAGTTCGGCCGCCGTGGCCGTGCGTCCCTCGCGGAGCAGCAGGGCGGCCAGCAGGGCGCGCTGCTGCGGGGAGCCGGTGGCCAGCGGCTCGTCGCCGCGCCAGGCGCGTACGGGTCCGAGCACGCCGAAGCGCAGCGCCGGCGTCCCGTCCGGTTCCACCGGGGATCCGGGACGCCGTTGCTCCGGTACGAGCGGTACACCGTCCATGCAGTCCCCCTAGACATCCTGAGCAACTACGTCAGTTTGCCTTGTTCATGCCGACCTCGTCAGCCGTGGGAGACACCGATCACAGGTCCCTCACCTGGCTCCTCACCTCTCCAGGTCCACCCGCACCGTCAGCAGCCCCTTGCCCACCCCCATGGCCCGCACCGCGAGGCTGTTGAACCGGGGGAGGCGCCGCAGGCGGGCGACCGGGTCGTCGTCGGGCAGGGGGTGCGCCGTTCCCGTGTGCCAGCGGCCCCGGACCCGTACCCGTACCCGCGGATCGGCCCGGATGTTGCGGACGTACTGGGACCGCTCACCGAACTCCGACACCAGCCAGAAGGAGTCTCCCACCAGGCGGCCGCCCACCGGCGTGCGGCGGGGCAGGCCGGAGACGCGGCCGGTGGTCTCCAGCAGGGTCTGGGTGGGCAGGCGGCGCAGGACGGCGTTGAGGCGGCGCTGGACGGCTGTGACCGCCCGGTACTTCCGCTCGGCGAACGGCGGTCTTCCGGCGTTGGACGACATCGACATCGTTCGTTCACGCTCCCGTCTCGTGTGCCTCCATGTTCCACGGAAAACCTCAGGGGGAAAGTGAGGACAGGGTCAAGAAACGGGTGGTGCGGTGTGCGGGTCGTGACCTGGAATCTGTGGTGGCGGTTCGGGCCGTGGGCCGACCGTCAGAAGGCGATCCTCTCCGTACTGCGGGAGCTGCGGCCGGACGTCGTCGGCCTCCAGGAGGTGTGGGCCGCCGACGACGGCGCGAACCTCGCCGAGTGGCTGGCCGGCGAGCTCGGCCTGCACTGCGCCTGGTCCGCCTCCGAGGCCCCCGAGCGGTGGCAGCGGCGGATCGGGGACGACACGGTCGGTATCGGCACCGCGGTACTCAGCCGCTGGCCCGTCGTGGAGCGGGCCGCGCTGCGGCTGCCCGCCCCCGAGGAGATCGACGACGGACGCCTCGCGCTCTACGCCCGCCTGGACGCGCCCGGCCACCAGGTCCCGTTCTTCACCGCCCACCTGAACTCGGGCGGCCACGCCTCGGCGGTGCGCCGCGAACAGGCCGCCGCCCTGGCGGACTTCGTCGCCGGACACCGCCGCGGCACCGCCTTCCCGCCCGTCGTCACCGGGGACTTCAACGCCACCCCCCGGTCGCCGGAGGTACGCCTCCTGCGTGCGGGACGGCTCCAGGACGCCTGGGAGTACGCCGACCCGGCTGCCCCGTCCGCCACCTGGGACGGGGCCAACCCGTACATCCCCGACGGGCCGGTGCCGGGCGCCCGGATCGACTACGTCCACGTGGGCCCTCCCGGTCCGGGCGGCCTCGGCCGCGTACGTGCCGCGAGGCGGGCGGGCGACGGCCCCGTGGACGGCGTGTGGCCCTCCGACCACGCGGCGGTCGTCGCGGACCTGGTCGCGCACGGCGGGGAGGCTAACGCCCCAGGAAAATCGGGTTGGTGAACGCCGCCAGTGCCCCCGGCAGCGGTCCCGCCGCCGCCTCGTGGCGCAGTTCCGCCCGTACGTACGCCGCGTACGACGCGGTCGTCCGCCACTCCACGACGTCCGAACCGGACACGGGCAGCGGGGCGCTGGTGAACAGCACGCCCTGGTCCGTGACGAACCGGACCGTGCAGCGCGGGGCGCCCGTCACCTCCAGGCGGACGGTGACCGGGGTGTCGTCGTCCACGCGCAGCCGCTCGCCGATGCCGGCGTGCTCGCCCCGGCCGCCGGACGCGGTGAAGGCCAGCGACACCTTCGCCGACTCGGCGACGTACGACCGCCCGGCCCGGATGCCCTCCTGGATCGCCTCCCGCGTCAGGTCGTCGGCGAGGACGACGGTCTGCGGGCGCCCGATCGGGTCCGGGGAGCGGTGGGAGTCGCTGCTGCCCATCGCCGGGATCCAGTCCCCGCCGCCCCGTCCGCCGCGCCCGTCCCGCACGGCGGCGACCAGCATGCCGTCCCAGTCGGCCAGCGCCACCTCGTCGTCGGGCGTGTAGGCCCCGTTCCACACCTCGACCGCGTCCGCCTCCCCGAACCCGAACTTCCAGTTGCAGCCGATGCAGGTGGCGTGCGGGTGGGCCGGGACGACCAGGCCGCCGGCGCGGCGGATCTGCCGGGCGAAACGGCCGAAGCGGTTGTCGCGGGCCCGGTAGCGCCAGTCGACGAAGGTGCCGGGGTCGGTGCCGAGGGCGACGACGTGGCCGTTGCGGGTCGTCACCTCCTCGCCGAGCATGATCAGCAGGTCGTCCCCGGCCTCCGGCGCCCAGTGCGCGTGCGCCGCGTGCGTGTTGTGCTCGGAGGAGTTGATGAAGTCCAGGCCGGCCGCGCGCGCGAGCGCCGCGATCTCGGCGAGGGTGTAGCGGCCGTCGGAGTACACGGAGTGCAGGTGGCAGTCGCCCCGGTACCAGGCACGGCCCCGCCCCTTGGCGCGCTCGGGCGGATACACCGGCCGTACGGTCTCGCCCTGCTCCCCGTACGTCAGCGTGACCGTGATCTCGTACGGCAGTCCCTGCGGAGCCACCGTGTACGGGCCGAGCGCGATGTGCCACACGCCCGCCCGCACCGGCCCGGGGATGTAGCCGGGGGTCGCGTCGTCCGCGCGTACGAAGAACTCCGTGCGCGCCCCGCCCGACCAGCCCCTGAAACCCCGGCCCCCGAGGTCGGTGCCGCGGTCGTCGAAGAGGCCGATGTCGAGGGCGTTGCCCGCGGTGCCGGCCGGGACGGCGGGGCGCTCGTAGGTGTAGGCGACGTGGATCTCCCGGACACCCGCCGGGACCTCGACGGGGATGTACACGAAATCGGGCGAGCCGACGGGCAGGGTGCCGCGCACCGTCCTCTTCCGCTGCTCCCGGGGTGCCGCCGAGGCGAAGCTCACGCTTCCCAACGTAAGCGCCGCGGCGGCTCCCGTCACGAACACCGCGCGTCTGCCGATCCCGGCGTGGTCGTCCTCGCACATGCTGCTGCTCCCATGTGTCTTCTGCGTCGTCAGTGACATGACATCGGTGGTGCAGGGGTGGTGCGTGCAACCCTCGTATTGAGCCGTGAACTCCCGTGCAAGAAAAGGGGGTCGGCGGATTGAGAGCGAGAAACCGCGCGGTGGGGGAGCGGCAGACCGCGCGGTGGCGACCGGGGCCGCGAGGCGGGCCGGTGCGACGGGCCCCACCCTATTGATCACCCCGCTCGTATGCTCGAAGGATGACGACTTCCGAGACCCCCGGAACCGGCTCCTCCGGCCCGACCGGCCCGACCGGTCCGACCGGCCACACCGGCCGCACCGGCCCGGCCGGCCCGACCGAGAACTCCCTGCGCCGCGCCCTCAAACGCGCGCGGGACGGCGTCGCCCTCGACGTGTCCGAGGCCGCGGTGCTGCTCCAGGCCCGCGGCGAGCACCTCGACGCGCTCACCGCGTCCGCCGCCCGGGTCCGGGACGCGGGCCTGGAGGCCGCCGGGCGCGCCGGCGTCATCACGTACTCGAAGAGCGTCTTCATCCCGCTGACCCGGCTGTGCCGGGACAAGTGCCACTACTGCACCTTCGTCACCGTCCCCGGCAAGCTGCGCCGCGAGGGCCACGGGATGTTCATGTCCCCCGACGAGGTCCTCGACATCGCCCGGCGCGGCGCCGCCCTCGGCTGCAAGGAAGCGCTGATCACCCTCGGCGACAAGCCCGAGGACCGCTGGCCCCAGGCGCGCGAGTGGCTCGACGCGCACGGCTACGACGACACGATCGCCTACGTCCGCGCCGTCTCGATCCGCATCCTGGAGGAGACGGGTCTCCTCCCGCACCTCAACCCCGGCGTCATGACCTGGACGGACTTCCAGCGGCTCAAGCCCGTGGCGCCGTCCATGGGCATGATGCTGGAGACCACCGCGACCCGCCTGTGGTCCGAGCCCGGCGGCCCCCACCACGGCTCCCCGGACAAGGAACCGGCCGTACGCCTGCGCGTCCTGGAGGACGCCGGCCGCTCCTCGGTCCCCTTCACCTCCGGTGTCCTCATCGGCATCGGCGAGACCTACGAGGAGCGCGCCGAGTCGCTGTTCGCCCTCCGCAAGGTCTCCCGCGCCTACCACGGCATCCAGGAGCTGATCATCCAGAACTTCCGCGCCAAGCCGGACACCGCGATGCGCGGCATGCCGGACGCGGAACTGGACGAGCTGGTCGCCACGGTGGCCGTCGCCCGCCTCATCATGGGCCCGTCCGCCTGTCTCCAGGCCCCGCCCAACCTGGTGGACTCGGAGTACGAGCGCCTGATCGGCGCCGGCATCGACGACTGGGGCGGGGTCTCCCCGCTCACCATCGACCACGTCAACCCCGAGCGCCCCTGGCCGCAGATCGACGAACTCGCCGCCAAGTCCCGCACGGCCGGCTTCGAACTGCGTGAACGTCTCTGCGTGTACCCGGAGTTCGTGCGGCGCGGCGAACCCTGGCTGGACCCGCGCCTGCGCCCGCACGTCGCGGCCCTCGCCGACCCGGCGACGGGGCTGGCCCGCGAGGACGCGAAGGTCGAGGGCCACCCGTGGCAGGAGCCGGACGAGGCGTTCACCGCGACCGGCCGCACCGACCTGCACGCGACCATCGACACCGAGGGCCGTACGTTGGACCGCCGCGACGACTTCGACGAGGTGTACGGCGACTGGGGCGCCCTGCGCGAGGCCGCCGCCCCCGGCATGGCCCCGGAGCGCATCGACACCGACGTACGCGCCGCCCTGGCCACGGCGGCCGACGACCCGACGAAGCTCACGGACGACGAGGCCCTCGCCCTGCTGCACGCCGACGGCCCGGCGCTGGACGCCCTGTGCGAGGTGGCCGACGACGTGCGGAAGTCCGTCTCGGGCGACGACGTCACGTACATCGTCACCCGGAACATCAACTTCACCAACGTCTGCTACACCGGCTGCCGCTTCTGCGCCTTCGCCCAGCGCCGCACGGACGCCGACGCGTACACGCTGTCCCTGGAGCAGGTCGCCGACCGCGCGCAGCAGGCCTGGGACGTGGGCGCGGTCGAGGTCTGCATGCAGGGCGGCATCCACCCGGACCTGCCGGGCACGGCGTACTTCGACATCGCGAAGGCCGTCAAGGAACGCGTCCCCGGCATGCACGTGCACGCCTTCTCGCCCATGGAGGTCGTCAACGGCGCGACCCGCACCGGGATGTCCGTCCGCGAGTGGCTGAGCGCGGCGAAGGAGGCGGGCCTGGACTCGATCCCGGGCACGGCGGCGGAGATCCTCGACGACGAGGTCCGCTGGATCCTGACCAAGGGCAAGCTGCCGACGGCGACGTGGATCGAGGTCGTCGAGACCGCGCACGAGCTGGGCATCCGCTCCTCCTCCACCATGATGTACGGCCACGTCGACCAGCCCCGCCACTGGCTGGGCCACCTGCGCACCCTCGCCGGCATCCAGCAGCGCACGGGCGGCTTCACGGAGTTCGTGACGCTCCCCTTCATCCACACCAACGCGCCGGTGTACCTGGCGGGCATCGCGCGGCCGGGTCCCTCCATGCGCGACAACCGCGCGGTCACGGCGATGGCCCGCCTCCTCCTCCACCCGCACATCCCCAACATCCAGACGAGCTGGGTGAAACTGGGCACGGAGGGTGCGGCGGAGATGCTCCGCTCCGGCGCCAACGACCTCGGCGGCACGCTGATGGAGGAGACGATCTCCCGCATGGCGGGCTCGTCGTACGGCTCGTACAAGTCGGTCAAGGACCTGATCGCGGTCGCGGACGCGGCGGGCCGACCGGCGAAGCCCCGGACGACGCTGTACGGCGAGGTGCCGCGGGAGCGGCAGCTGGCGGCGACGGCGTCGGACGGCCACCTGCCGGAGCTGCTGCCGGTACTGGACTGAATCCCGGGCAGCGGCAGGGGCACGGGCCGCCCGCAGTACGATGATCGGGCCCCCGGTGTGTCGGGGTTCTCGTAGCTGAGGAGATGCGTGCCCGTGCCAGCCCGACTTCCCTCGTGGGCCTGGATCTCCGGCCTGACCGTGGGGGCGATCGCGGCGGTGACCGTCCTGGCCGTACAGGCGGACCAGGGCCCCCACCCCACCGCCTCGGTCGCCAAGCCGAGCCCTTCGGTGTCGGCGGACGCGCGGCCGACGCCGAAGCAGACCGCGCCGGCCCGGGTACCGGACGGCTCCGGCACCGGACGCCGCATCGTGTACTCGCTCGACCAGAAGCGGGTCTGGCTGGTCGACGCGAGCGACGCCGCGCGGCGGACGTTCACCGTGTGGCCGGGCACGGTCAGCCCCGACCCGGGCACCTACACGGTCGGCACCCGCAGCAAGGGGGCCACGACCGGCTCGGACGGTGTGCGGATCGAGCAGATCGTCTACTTCGCCCAGGAGGACGGCGTCTCGGTCGCCTTCTCCAACGCCGTCGACGGCTCCTCGCCGCCTCCGCCCGCCTCCGGTGCGAAGACGGGCGGCATACGGTTGCAGAAGGCCGACGGCTCGGCGGTCTGGGCGTTCGCGACGACCGGCACGAAGGTCACGGTCGTCGGCTAGCGTCCTCCTGTCCGAACGGCAGGTGCGCGACGATCAGCACGACCCCGCTGAGCAGGAAGACCCGGGTCGCCGCTTCCAGCCCGTTCCAGTCAGCCGACTGCCACATCGCGAACCACTCCCCGCCGATGCCGATGAACCCGGCCCCGAAGAGCAGCATCAGCATGAGCGTGCCGTAGGTGGTCATGCGCCGTGCGGGCGCGTGGTCGCGGCGTATCCACAGCCAGGTCGCGTAGATCAGCACCAGTGCGGCCACCGTCTCCCACACGATGATCGCGACGTAGGCGGCGTCCTGAACGCCCTTGCTGGTGATCGCCCGCCACATCAGGTCGTCGTCCTTGAAGGTCGTGTCCATCGCGAGGACATGACGTACGAAGTCCCGGTTGGTGCCGAAATCGGTGATGTTCCCGAAGGCGACGAGGGCGATGTAGAGGGCGAGGACCGCGGTCAGCACGGTGGCCGCGAGAGAGAGCGCGCGAGGGGATGTGGTCATGGCAGCACTATCCCGAAGCCCGGAACGTTCTTAGTAGGTAGGGTCCGGGAACGTGATCTCTTTGAAGCGTTCCATCGACGATCTGCCGGGCGATCCGTGCCGTTTGAACCTGGAGTACCGCTCCTGGCACTTCGTCGGCTCGGAGGGGGACGAGAACGGCCTCGACGAGTGGGACGTGTCCATCCGGGCGAACCGCTTCCTGCACCGGGCGAAGTGGTCGGCGGCGAAGACCGCGCAGGACGACATCGGTTCGATGAGGCTCTTCCGCATGCGGATGGACGACAGGTTCAGCCCTTTCCCGTTCTCCGACGCGGAGAGCTACGACACGGGCCTCTCCAACCTGGTCCTCGGCGTCTACGATCTGGCCGGGGGCGGCTACCGTGAGGAGTTCCGGGACGCCATGACGTCCTCCGACGGCGACCTGCTCGTCCTCTTCGACATACGGCTGGACAAGGCCTGGAGGGGGTTCGGCCTGGGGCCGGTCCTCGCCTCCGAGGCCATCTGGGCCCTGGCCGACGGCTGTAGTGCCGTCATCACGGCCACCCATATTACGGAGTTTCCGGACCTCCCCATGGCCGAAGAGGAGTATCGGCAGGCCGGTGAGAAGATCACGGCGTTGTGGGAGAGCGTCGGCTTCCGGCGTCACGTCAGCCCTCTCGGATACGTCCTGGACCCCCGAACCAGCGAGGCACGTGACCTGAGGAACGAGCGGCGCAGGGACCTCGACGCGCTGGCCGACGCCTGGCGTGAGTCCCTTCGTCGCTGAACGGCTACGCCGGCCTGCGGGTGAATGCGACGAAGTCAGCCCAGGAGGCGTCTGTGAACGCCAGTCGGGCGCCCGACCTGTTCTTGGAGTCGCGGACGTGGACAGTGGCGTCGGAGGAGGCTGTGGCGATCTCGACGCAGTCGGGCTCGTCGCTGCCGCTGTAGCTGCTCTTGAACCATTCCAGCGCAGAGGTCATGCCTGTTCTCCCCATACCTTCTCGATGAAGTCCCGCGACTCGCGAGGTGAGAGCGCCTGTGCCCGGATCATTCCATGGCGCATCTCCAAGGTCAGTACCTCCCGAGGTTCGCTGATCACTCGACCGTGCAGCTGGGCCGCCGTGTATCCGAGTGTCGTGCCGTTGCGGAGTTTCAGCACTCGGAACGAACCGCTCAGGCCCGCGTGATCTTCCCGGTCCGTCGGCATCACCTGGATGTCGACGTGCCTCATCTGGCTGAACTCCAAAAGGTGTTCAAGCTGTCGGCGCAGCACCGTACCGCCGCCTACCGGACGCCGCAGTGCCACTTCCTCCTGAACGAAGGTGATCATTGGCCTCGGCACCCGCTCGAACACGGCCTTCCGTGCCATTCGGGCGGCAACGTGTCGCTCGATCTCATCCTCCGTGTACGCGGGCCGCCGCGTCTCGTACAGAGCCTGTGCGTATTCCGGTGTCTGCAGCAATCCGTGAATCTGAAGGCTTGCGTAGGCGCCCAACTCGGCCGCCTCCTCCTCCAGTTTGGTCAGGTCCCGCACCTTCTTCGGGTAACGGGCCTTCTCCACGTCCTCCTTCATGGTCGAGAGCTTTCCGCCCGCGCCCAGTAATTCGTCGGCCTTGTCCAGGAAGTCCGGCTTCGGTACCCGGCGGCCGCGCTCGACCGACGAGACCATGTCCTCGCCGTACCCGATGGCGGCACCGAGTTCCGCCTGCCGCATCCCGGCGGCCTCGCGCCACATCTTGATCTGCCTGCCGACCGCCTTGAGCACGGCCGCGGCCTCCTCGTCCTCCATGTCTTCCCCTCCCGGCGTACGAACCGTACGACCACCACGCGCACCCGGACAGTCACGCTCGGTGCTGTGGCCGCTGCTGTTCGAGTAGGGACAGGCGGCCACTCTGGGTGACGTGAATGCGAAATTGGACGAGCAGATCACCTCTACAAGGCCTTCCTTTCCAGTTGTCCGCGAGGCGCAGAGGTGCCCGGCTCGCGCGGCTGCTCGCGGAGCGGCAACTCGACGACTGGGGCGTGCCGTCGGCGGAGGCGGCGCAGGTCGTGGCCGAGCTGGCGGCCAACGCCGTACTGCATGGGCGGGTGCCGGGGCGGGACTTCCGGCTGGCGCTGCGACTGCGTGCCGACGGCACTCTCCGTGTCGAGGTGACCGACGCCCCGGGGTGACCGGGTTCCGTGTATCCCCGACCCGGTCGCCGACGACGTGGAAGGCGGGCGCGGACTGCTCGTCGTGGCGGCGTACGCGGATCGCTGGGGCGTCGACGAGGCACCGGCCCACGGGAAGACGGTCTGGGCCGAGTTGTCACCGGGTCGTGGCCGGTTGTGACCCGGTGACGCGCGACGCCAAGAACCAAAGAACCGGGGAAAGAACCAACCCGCCCCTACCGCCCCCGTCGATCACCCTCCGGGGTGAATCTGGCCAACTCGGCTGGCGCGGAGGGACGTTCGTGGTGCAGCGTCAGCCGCAGCAACCCCAGACATGATTCGGCCCCCGCCGGGACTGCCATCCCACTGCGAGGGCCTGATCACCCAGGAAGAATGAGGCTTCCCGATGACTGAGCAGAACCCTAGCGCGCCCGCGCGCCCCTCGTCCGGCCGTTACCCGGGCGGTGTCGAGCACGAGAACCACGCCCACCACGAGAACTTCACCGTGGTCGGGAACCACCTCCTCCAGCACCCCGAGCTGTCCCTGGCGGCGATCGGTCTGGCGGTCCACATCCAGTCGCTGCCCGCCGGGGCATCCGTCGGGATCAAGACACTGGCGGGCAAGTTCCCCGAGGGCGAGGTCCGTATCGCCGCGGCCCTGCGGGAGCTGGAGGAACACGGGTACCTCGCACGTACCAAGGAGCGTCTTCCAACGGGGCGAGTCGTGACCCGGACGGTTTCCCGCAACAAGCCCGGCGCGCTGCCGGCGGCCGCGCTGCCGCTGCCGCCTGCCCGGCCGGCTGCGGAGGAGGCTGCCGCCTGCCCGGCCGGCTGCGGAGGAGGCTGTCGCCCTGGCGGCGGAGACCGGCCGGGTACCGGCATCCCCGACCGGGCGGGTACCGGCATCCCCGACCGGGCGGGTACCGGCGTCTCCGACCGGGCGGGTACCGGCGTCTCCGACCGGGCGGGTACCGGCGCCGGTGACCGGCCGAGCCCGGGTGGTCGAGGTGTCGGACCCGTTGCCGGTGGCCGACGTGTTGGACCGTTCCCCGGTGGCCGGCCTGCTCGACCGTTCCCCGGCCACCGGCCTGCTCGACCGGAACCCGGCCACCGATCTGCTCGTCGGCCTTCGCGTCAGTGACTCCCGGCTGCTGCTCACCGAACGGGACGTTCGTCGGCTCGCGCCGTCCGTCACTGTCTGGCTGGAGCGCGGCGTCCCCGCGGACGCCGTGGAACGGGCCCTGACGACCTGCCTGCCCCAGGAGCCGATCCGCCACCCGGCGGCCTTTCTGGAGCGCCGACTCACCGACGGTCTTCCCCCGGTCCTGCCCGCGCCGAGGCACTCGGCCCCCGCCGCCCGCCCCGACCCCCTCCAGACCTGCGACGACTGCGACCGAGCCTTCCGCGCCCCGCGACCGGGCCACTGCCGCGACTGCCGTGAGGCCCGGGCGGCGGGGCACAGCGCCGCGTAGGCCCACCCCTCCCCCCATCACGTGAACTTTCGAACCGAATCGTCCTCCAGCCGCTCAAATGAGCTCACCGAGTACGCAAGGCCCAAAAAGTTCAAGACAGTGCCCCCGCGGCCAGGAGGAGCGCGGCTGCGTTCACGCCCAGGTAGCCGATGGGGAACGCGATGTTGTGCCAGACCCGCGTGCGAACGTGCGCGGCCACGGCGCCGACGAAGAAGAGGACGAGACCGACCGCGGCGGCCACGCCGAGCGGCCGGACGCCCAGGAGGCCGATGAGAAGCCCGGCGGCTCCGGCGGCCTTGAGCGCGGCGAGCCCTGGAATCCACGCCGGGGGGACGCCCACCTCGGCGGAGTTGGCGAGGACGAACCGGGCCCGCGCCAGGTCCGCGACGGCGATCCCGGCGTTCGCCGCGATGGCGACGACGGTGACGATCACGTAGGCCGTGAACACGTGCCTCTCCTTCCGGCCGGCTCCCTCGCGAGCCCGGCACGACCCGGGCCGCTTCCCTGCCGTCAAGCCTCGCCGTGGCCCGCCGCGGCGTCCAATACCCGCGCCCATAACCTGGCGGCATGGATGTCGACACGCGGTTGCTGCGGTACTTCGCCGCCGTGGCGGAGGAAGGGGGCCTGACCCGGGCCGCCGAGCGGCTGTTCGTCTCCCAGCCCGCGCTGACCAAGCAGATCCGGCAGCTGGAGGCCGGGCTCGGGGTGGAGCTGTTCACGCGGTCGAGGACCGGCATGACCCTCACCGAGCCGGGGCGGGCGCTGGCGCAACGGGTCCCGGCCCTGCTGGACGGGTGGGAGGCTGCACGGCGCGAGACGAGAACCGCGGCGAACCGTGCGGCCCGCGTCCTGCGGGTCGGATTCATCGCCAGTGCCGCCAACGAGGCGACCCAGCCGATCGTCGCGGAGTTCGCCCGGCGCCGGCCCGGCTGGAGGGCCGAGATGCGGCAGGCCGCCTGGTCGGACCCGACCGCCGGACTCGCGGACTCGGACGTCGACGTAGCCCTGGTACGACTGCCGTTCCCCGGCCAGGACGGGCTGCGGGTGACGGACCTGTTCGGCGAACCCCGCTGGGTCGCGCTGCCCGAAGCCCACCCCTTGGCTGCCCGGGACACGATCCCCTTCCACGACCTGTGGGACGAGCCCTTCGTCGCCGCCCCGGCCGAGACGGGCCGGTGGCGTGAGTACTGGCTGGCCGCGGACGAGCGCGACGGCCACCCGGTACACGTCGGCGCGGTCACCGAGCAGCCGGACGACTGGCTCAGCGCGATCGCCAACGGATACGGCGTCGCCCTCGCCCCCCGGTCCGCGGCCCGCTTCTACACCCGCCCCGGAGTCGTCTACCGTCCCGTCACCGGCGTGAGCCCCAGCCGGGTCGGTGTCGCGTGGGCCCCCGTGGACGACGCCAACCCCGTCATCCAGGACTTCGTCCGCTGCTGCCGGGAGACGCACACCGCCACGTGAACGTATCCACACCGTTCCACCCCTGAACCGGCCGCCCCGTTCGAATACAGTGCTGCACGTCGTACGTACGGACAGTGCCGAACGGAGGTCCAGATGGGCGCGACAGCCGGTGCCGTCTGGGGGCGTGCCGAGCAGCAGGACTTCCGCAGCCGGGTACGCGGGACGCTGCTCGGAGCGGCCCTCGGAGACGCCCTCGGCGCGCCCGTCGCCGGGCTGGACCTCGACGGCATCCGCGCGGCACACGGCCCGGAGGGCCTGGCCGACCTCGCCTCCGCCTACGGCCGGCGCGGTGCCGTCACCCACCTCACGCAACTCACGCTGTTCTCCGTGGACGGGCTGATCCGCGCGCAGGTACGGCGGGACACCGGCGCCTGGCACCCGCCGACCGACCTGCACCGGGCGTACCGGCGCTGGGCCGCCACCCAGCGCGACTGGGGGCCCGACCTGCGGCGCGAGGAGGACGGCTGGCTGGCCCGCGAGGAGTGGCTGTACGCCCGCCGGAGCGCGACCCGCGCGCTGCTGCTCGGGCTCGGCGACGACACGATGGGAACGCCGGACGCCCCGAAGAACCCCGGCGAACGCGGGCCCGAGGCCGCGGCCAGGTCGGCGCCGTTCGGGCTCCTGGTCGGCTGGGAGCCGCAACTGGTCGCCCAGCTCGCCGTGGAGTGCGCGGCGCAGACCCACGGCCACCCCACCGGCTACCTGTCGGCGGGCGCGTACGCCGTGATCGTGCACGGGCTGGCGCGCGGGGAGAGCCTGGACGGTGCGGTGCAACGAGGGCTCGCCCTGCTCGCCGTCCGCCCGGGGCACCAGGTCGTGGCGGACGCCCTGCAGCACGCGCTGGGCGCGGTACGGCAAGGGCTGCCCACGCCGGGGCGCGTGACCGAGCTGATCGGCGAGGGGACGGCGGAGGGCCTGGTGGCCGCCGCCGTGTACTGCGCCCTCGTCGGCGAGGACGTACGGCACGGGCTGCGACTCGCCGTCAACCACGGCGGGCCCTCCGCCGCGACCGGGGCACTGACCGGCGGGCTGCTCGGCGCCCTGCACGGCGAGACCGCGCTCCCCCCGGCCTGGCTGGCCGAACTGGAGGGCCGCCCGACCATCCTGGAACTGGCCGACGACTTCGCCATGGAAATGACCCAGGGCCCCGCCCTGCACGGCCCAGCGGGCTCGTCCCCGGGCTGGCTGGCCCGATACCCGCGGGCGTAGCCGCCCACGCCCGGCAACAGGCCCGGCGACACGCCCGGCAACAGGCCGGTGGAGCGGGCCGGGAGGACGGGTCGAGGGCGCGGGTCGGGGGAGCGGGTCGGGGGAGCGGGTCGGTGGAGCGGGCTGGGGGAGCGGGTCGAGGGGAGCGGGTCGAGGGGGCGGGTCGGAGGAGCGGGCCGGTGGAGCAGGCCGGGGGGACGGGTCGAGGGGGCGGGCCGGTGGAGCGGGCTGGGGGAGCGGGTCGAGGGGAGCGGGTCGAGGGGACGGGGCGGAGGAGCGGGCCGGAGGAACAGGCCGAGGGGACGACGGGTCGAGGGGACGGGCCGGTGGAGCGGGCTGGGGGAGCGGGTCGATGGAGCAGGTCGGGGGAGCGGACCGGTGGAGCAGGCCGGGGGGACGGGTCGAGGGGGCGGGGCGGTGGAGCGGGCCGGAGGAACAGGCCGAGGGGACGACGGGTCGAGGGGACGGGCCGGTGGAGCGGGCCGGTGGAGCAGGCCGGGGGGACGGGTCGAGGGGGCGGGCCGGTGGAGCGGGCTGGGGGAGCGGGTCGAGGGGACGGGGCGGAGGAGCGGGCCGGAGGAACAGGCCGAGGGGACGACGGGTCGAGGGGACGGGTCGGAAACCCGGTCGGAAGACCGCCGGAAACCGGTCGGATTCCGAGAAGCTCCGGTCACCGGGCCGCCGCTAGCCTGACGGCCATGGACATCACCATTCACACGAGCGTCCTCCCGCACGACGACCCGGACGCGGCCGTGGCCTTCTACCGCGACGCCCTCGGTTTCGAGGTGCGCAAGGACGTCGGGAACGGCAAGATGCGCTGGATCACGGTCGGCCCCGCCGACCAGCCCGGCACCTCCCTCCTCCTCGCGCCGCCCGCCGTCGACCCCGGCATCACCGACACCGAGCGCCGCACCATCAGCGAGATGATGGCCAAGGGCACCTACGGCTGGCTCCTCCTGGCCACCAAGGACCTCGACGGCGTCTTCGAAAGGGTGAGCGCCCAGAACGCCGAGATCGTCCAGGAACCGACCGAGCAACCGTACGGAGTCCGCGACTGCGCCTTCCGCGACCCCGCCGGCAACCAGATCCGCATCCAGGAACTGCGCTGATCCCGACCGATGCCCCGACGACCGATGCCCCGACGGCCGGCGCCCGACCGCCGGGGCACCGGCCGCTCACACCCGGCCAGGGCAGGCCCCGGCCCTGGTCACCGACCGGTCACCGACCGGTCACCGACTAGTCACCCACCCGGCTCCGCCCCACCGCGTCGTCCGCGCCGCCCGCAGGCGCCGGAACCGCGGCCGCCGCGCCGTAGGCGTCGTCGTCGCCGTCCGTGTTGACCCGCTCGATGATCGCGAGCCGTTCCGGGGTGTCCTCCGGCTTCAGGAAGCCGATCACGACGTACAGGACCAGCGACACGGCCAGCGGGATCGACACCTGGTACTCCAGCGGCACCCCGCCCTCCACGTTCCAGTTGATCGGGTAGTTGACCAGCCAGAACGCGAGCAGGCCCATCGCCCAGCTGGTGAGCGCCGCCGTCGGGCCCGAGCGGCGGAAGGGCCGGAGCAGGCCGAGCATCATCGGGATCGCGATCGGACCCATCAGTCCGGCCACCCACTTGATGACGACGGTGATGATGTCCTTGAACGTCGGCGAGTCGACCTGCGTCGCCACCGCCATCGACAGGGCGAGGAAGACCACCGTCGTCAGCCGCGCCGCCAGCAGCCCGGACCGCCGGCCCCACGAGCGCGCCCGCACCGAGAGCACCGGCGCCACGTCACGGGTGAACACGGCCGCGATGGCGTTGGCGTCCGAGGAGCACATGGCCATGGTGTGCGAGAAGAAACCGACCACGACCAGCCCCAGCAGGCCGTGCGGCAGCAGCTGCTCGGTCATCAGGGCGTAGGAGTCGGAACCGTCCGGCTTCTGTGACTCCACCAGCAGCGGCGACATCCACATCGGGAAGAACAGCACCAGCGGCCAGACCAGCCACAGCACCGCCGACAGCCGCGCCGACCGCTCGGCCTCGCGGGCGTTGGGCGTGGCCATGTAACGCTGGGCCTGGTTGAGCATGCCGCCGTTGTACTCGAAGAGCTTGATGAACAGATAGGCGAGCAGGAACACCGTGCCGTACGGGCCGACCAGGGGATCGCCGTGGCCCTGCAGCTCGGGCTCGTCCCAGACGCCGAAGAAGCCGCCGTGGTCGCCGAGTTCCACGACCACCGTGACGAACATGGCGATACCGGCCAGCAGCTGGATGATGAACTGCCCCAGCTCGGTCAGCGCGTCCGCCCACAGACCGCCGATCGTGCAGTAGATGCCCGTGACGACACCCGTGATCAGAATGCCCTGGTTCAGCGAGATACCGGTGAACACCGACAGCAGCGTGGCGATGGCGGCCCACTTCGCGGCCACGTCCACGATCTTCAGCAGCATGCCGGACCAGGCCAGGGCCTGCTGGGTGGGCAGGTTGTACCGGTTCTTCAGGTACTCCAGGGGAGAGGCCACGTGCAGCCGTGAGCGCAGCCGGTTGATGCGCGGCGCGAACAGCTTGGAGCCGATGGCGATGCCGAGCGCGATGGGGAAGGACCAGGTCACGAAGGACGTGACGCCGTAGGTGTAGGCGATGCCCGCGTACCCGGTGAACATCACCGCGCTGTAGCCCGACATGTGGTGCGAGATGCCGGAGAGCCACCAGGGCATCTTGCCGCCGGCCGTGAAGAAGTCGCTGACGTCGTCGACGCGTTTGTGCGACCAGACGCCGATCGCCACCATGACGGCGAAGTAGCCGATGAGCACGGACCAGTCGAGACCGTTCATGTGCCCCCTTCCGGGGTCCGCCTTGTGAACTCCGCTCAGCTGGCTGGCACTTCGCACGAGCGGGGTAGGGGCGAGGCAGGCCGCGAAGTGCCCGCTCATCGTGGTTGCGTCGACGAGGGCACGACAAGGAAGGGGAAGGTCAAGAGGAAGTAAAAATGTTCGGCTTACTGACCTCGGTTCACCTACATGAACATCTCGGCAGGTGTCCCGAGGCCGTCTACTTCAGCTCGTCCGGGCAGGGTGTGCCGCGCTTCAGCCCGTACGGCGACGCCAGCCGGTACGTGCCCGCCTCGGGGGCGATCAGCGTCGTCCACGTGTCGCCCTCGGCGGTCTCCTCGGTCTCCGTCAGGCAGCCGTTGACGTTGTCGTACGTCTTCGGCGTGCCCTCCGACCTGTTCTCGGAGGCCTCCGTCTCCTGCGGCGGTTCCAGCTTCTTGCCCTCGGCGTCGACGAGGCTCAGCCACGGCGAGTACGGCATCCGGACCAGGATGCGGCCGGGCTGCTTCACGTCGATCGTCCACTCGTCCTGCTCGGCCCGCTGGACGACCGCGTGGGGCTCCGCCAGCGGCGTCGGGTCGATCACCTCGAACAGCTGCCAGTTGGCGTCCCCCCACACCTGCTTCAGATACGGCAGCCCCCGCTGCAGCAGCTCCCGCTCGCGTTTGCCGCCGTCGCCGTCCGGTTCACCCTTGGGCAGCACCACGTAGTGCACGGCCCAGCGCTTCAGCCACTCGTGGTAGTTCGCCGAGTTGAGCGTGTCGTCGTAGAAGAGCGGGTTGCGCTCCATGTCGGCCTGGCGGGTCCAGCCGCGGGCCAGGTTCACGTAGGGCGCGAGCGCCGAAGCCTCCCGGTGGGAGCGCGCGGGTACCGCCTCCACCCGGCCCTTCTCCGCGCCGACCTCCTGCAACTCGTTGACGAGCGGCGCCAGCTCCCGCGCCCAGGAGGCGGTCGGCTGGGTGTGGACGATGTCGTCGGCCGACTTGAAACCGATCCAGCCGACGAAGCCGACGAAGGAGACGACGAGCGCGTACCACTTGCGCGTCCTCGGCACCGTGAACGGCAGCGCCGCCACCAGCGCCACCCCGGCGAAGAGCATCGCGAGGCGCGTGATGTTGGACCCGATCTGCGAGCTGATCAGCCACACCAGCAGCACGGACAGGCCGTAGACCGCCGACGTGATCCGTACGGTCGTCCAGGTGCGCGGCACGAACGCGTACACCAGACCCGCGTACACGATCGGCAGGACCGCCGAGCCGAAGCCCATCGGCTGCGTGCCGGAGAAGGGGAACAGCACCGCCGACAGCGCGACCACCGCCGCCGGGGCGAGACCCAGCGACCAGGCGCCCGGGCGGCGCTTCTGCAGGAACAGGGCCACCGCCACCAGGCCCACGAACAGGCCCGCGACCGGCGAGGACATGGTGGCCAACGCGGCCAGCGGCGCCGCGCACAGCCCCTTGGCCCAGCGCTCGTACCGCCAGCGGTACGGCCAGCAGAACACCGCTGCGACCGCGCCCAGCCCGAACATCATGCCCAGCCCGAACGTCACCCGCCCCGACGCCGCGTTGCCCAGCAGCCCGAACAGGCCCGCCAGCGACGCCCACAGCGGGTTGCGGACCACCCGGCTGCGGATCAGGATCATCGTCAGCAGCCCGGCCGACAGCGTCCCCGCGATCATCATCGTCGTCCGCACGCCGAGCGCCGACATCAGATACGGCGAGACCACGCTGTACGACACCGGGTGCATGCCGCCGTACCAGGCGAGGTTGTACGCCGAGTCCGGATGCCGGCCGACGAACTCCGCCCACGCGTCCTGCGCCGCGAGATCGCCACCGCTGTTCGCGAACGTGAAGAACCAGGCGATGTGGAGCACCCCGGCCAGGGCGGTCACGGACAGCACGGGATGGCGCAGCATGCGCTCGCGCAGGGCCAGGAAGGCGGCCTTCATCGCGGACGGCTCCTCCGGTCCCGCACTGGCGGGTTCGGCGCGCTCCGGGCCGGTACGGTCCGGCTCACGGCCGCCGTCCACCGGGCCGTGAGCGGCGCTGCCGCTCTTCCCGGCGTCCTTGCGGGGAGCGGGTACGTGTGGTCGCGGGCCGGCTCCCGAGCCCGGATCGGCGTCGTCGGCGCGTGTCGGCTCCGTAGTGGCCACCTGAAGGCACTCCCCGTGTCCCGTCTTCTGCTTACGGCCGAGTCCCGTTCCCGCGACCGGCGACCTGCCCCGTTTCGTGACGCTAGCACGCACCCCCGCACCGTGGCTTCCTCCCCTCGGCGGCCCTCCGGGCCCCTTCCGGACCTTCCACGACCCTCCGGGACGCGAACGTCCCCGCGGCCGGGGGGCCGCGGGGACGGGAGGGCCGGTCCGGCCCGGAAGGGACGGGTGGGCCGGGCGTCAGCCCGGGCGGGTCAGCCCAGGCGGGTCAGCTTGTCCATGAGGGCGGGCTCCACGAGGTCCTCCTGCAGGGCGACCGGCACCTGCACCGCGCCGGCGGCTCCGCCGTCGCCCACCGTGAGCGTGCCGACCTTCGTGCCGGCCGCGGCCGTGTGCGGCACCTCGTCCGCCGTGAACGTCAGCTTCACGGTCAGCCCGGACCAGCCGACCGCCTTGACGTCGTTCGTGGCGACGACCGGCGTCCGGCCGCCGAGACCGTCGTCGACGTACCCGACGACGGACCCCTTCTTCAGGATCGTCGACGACTCCAGCGTGTCCTGCGCGGCCCGGATCAGCTTGTCGCTGGAGGCCAGCGCGGCACCGAGGATGGTGTTGTCCTTGCCGCCGGCCGGCTGGCGCACCACGGCACCGACGATGGTCCGGGTCTCGCCGCCGATCTCCTTCTTCGCCGCGAAGACGAGGTTGCCGAGCGCGGAGGTGGTGGTGCCGGTCTTGATGCCGACGACGTTGTTGGAGCCCACCAGCTGGTTCCAGTTGGGGTGGTTCTCGCCCTTGTAGTCGTCGTACGACATCTTCGCGGCGACCTCGCGGAACGCGGGCGACTTCATCGCCTCCTTGGCCAGCTTCACCTGGTCCACGGCCGTGCTCACCGTCGTGTCGTTCAGCCCCGACGGGTCGGTGTACGTCGTGTTCGTCATGCCGAGGTCCTTCGCGGCGGCGTTCATCTTCGCCACGAACGCCTCCTCGGACCCCGCGTCCCAGCGGGCGAGCAGCCGCGCCACGTTGTTCGCGGACGCGATCAGGATGGCCTCCAGCGCCTCGCGCTCGGAGATCGAGTCGCCCGCGTAGACCTGGACGGTCGACTCGTCTCCCGCGTCCGACTGGTCCTCGGCGGCCTGGTCGATCGGGATCTTCGGCCCCTCGGCGCCGCTGCCCAGCGGGTGGTCGCGCAGCACGACGTACGCGGTCATGACCTTGGCGACACTCGCGATCGGCACCGGCTTCTGCTCGCCGGACGAACCGAACGTGCCGATGCCCTGCACGTCGAGCGCGGCCTGCCCGCTGGACGGCCACGGGATCTCGGGCTTGCCGCCCTCGAAGGTGAAGCTGTCCTGCGCCGTGAGGTCGAGGGTCGGCGTCGGCAGCGCACGCATGGACTGCACGACACCGAGGACGATCACCAGCAGGACGACCAGCGGAGTCCAGATCTTGACCCGGCGCACCGTCGCCCGCAGCGGGGTCTCCGGGGGCGGCGGGGTGTTCGTCAGCTCCGCCAGCAGATCCAGCGGCGGCTTCGGCGGCAGCGGCTGCTGCCTGGTCAGCTCGGGCCCGACCTGCGGTACGGCGGCGGTGGCGCCGGTACGGGGCGCCTGCGGCGCCTTGGGGGCGGCCTTGGAGGCCTCGGACGCCTCGGATGCCTTCGAAGCCTTGGACGGGGGCTGCGGGGGCTTGCGCGTCGCCGGGTCGTCCGGGTTCCGGAGGGCGACGAACTTGCTGGTCCGCTCGGAGTCGGTCTCGGCGCTCCCACCGGCCTTCGCGGGTGCGGTCTTCTTGGGCGCGGGTGCGGCGTCGCCCAGCTTCAGCATGGTCGTCGGCTGGTCGACGGCGGGCGCGGAGGGCCGCGGGGCCTTGAAGACGGCGGTGGGCTGATCGACGGGCTGCTCGTCGGCGTCGCTGTCGGAGTCGTCGTCGCCGTCGTCCTCGGAGCGGCCCGGCCCGCCCCCGGCGGGGGCAGCACCGTCCGCGCGCTTCTCCGTGTCCTGCGGCCTGTCGGCGCGGCCGTCGGTCCCGCCGTCGGCGGGCTGCTCGGCGTCCGCGCGCGCGTCGGGCGCGCCCGTGTCCGCCCCGGAAGCCGTGCCGGCGTCCGTGGCCGTGGCGCCGCGCCCGTCCTTGGGCGCTTCCGAGTCCCGCCGGCTCTCCTCCGCGGCCCCCGCGTCCTCGGCGCTCGCCTCGGCCTCTACCGAGTCCTCGGCCTCTACCGAGTCCTCCGCGTCTTCCGCGTCCCTCGCGTCCCCGAGCCGCTCGTTCGCGGCGGCCCGCTCGTCCGCGGTCGACACCCAGGCGGCTACCGCGTCCCGCAGCCGGCCGTCGGTCGGAGCGGCAGGCTCGGCGGCATCGTCCTCGGCGGAGTTCACCCGGCCGGCGGCCTCGGCCTCGGCCTCGGCCTCGGTCTCTGCCTCGTCCTCGGCGGGGCTCTCCGGGCCGGCGGCCGCCTCCGCCTCCGTCTCGCGGACCGAGAGCACCCGGGTCGCCGTATCGACGCTCCCACGGGACCCGGCGGACCCCGTGGACGCCGAGGACGCCGAGGACTTCGCGTCCTCCCGTGCCACCGCCAGCCGCGGATCACGCGTCTCGCTCGCCTCGGTCCTGGCTTCGGGAACCGGGCCCACGCTCCCCGACGTCGGTTCTTCCGACGACTCGCACTGCTTCGACCTGTCGGGGGACTCGCCCGCCACCGATGCCTCCTCCACGCGCCGCGCACGTTCTGTGTGCGCTACCGAACCATGTACCAGTGTCCTGTGTACGGGTAGAACCCACGCGGTAGACGAGAACGACATACCTACTGGTTCCACTACGAAGCGGTCACGCACCCTCGACAGACCAATGTGAGAGGGGTCACCCTGTCTGTCATCCACGCGGGGAGGCATGGATGGGCAGGAGCCGCAGAACACTTCCGGAGGAGCTTCTGCTGCTGGCGTTGGACCCGACCACGGGTACCACCGCACAGCCGCAGTCGCTCGACCTCGGTCTGGCCGGAGCACAGCTGGTGGAGCTGGCGCTGGCCGGACGGATAGCCCCAGACGGGGATCGTATCGCCGTGGTGGCACCACGGCCGACAGGAGATCCAACACTGGACTGCGCGTTGGAGTTGCTGCGAAGGCGTGGCGCTCCGGTACGGGCGGTCAACTGGATCGGCGGGCCCCGCCTGGGGCTGCGCCAGACCTACCTCTCGCATCTGGAGCGATGCGGCATGGTGCATGCCGTGGAGGGCCAGATGTGCGGGGTGCTGCCGACAACTCGCTATCAGGCGACGGACACGGCGATCAGCAGGGAGATCAAGGCCCGGCTGGACTCGGCGATCCGCACCGGCGTACCGCCGGACCCGCGGACCGCGGCGCTCGCCGCGCTGGCCCACGCGGTCGGTCTCGGCAAGCACCTCTACCCGGGCAACGAAGGACGCTCGTCACGGTCCCGCCTGCGGGACCTCATCAGGCACGACCCCATGGGCGGACTGGTGGCGCACGCGGTGATGGACGTCCAGAACGGCGTTGCGGCCCAGCCACGCCGCAGCCCGGCCCCGGCCGGCCGCCAGGCCGCGGGACCGGGAGCCAGGCCCGCCCCGGAACCCGCCCGCGGTGTTCCGGCGCAACCGCGCCACGGATCCATGGCGCGCGCGGTCGCCCACTGAGCCGCACCGCACCGCAGTAACGCAACGCACCGCAGTAACGCACCGCCGCACCACCAGTCCCCTGGACCCGGTCACGGGAGCCGCGGGTTCGCGCGGGGTGGCGGGGCCGACCGTACGTCCGGCGCGCCCGGACGACGGAAGGCTCCCGCCGCCCCGCGCGGCCATGTGTGCGGGTGGCACCCCGAACTGGCGTGTACGCGGCGCATATAGACCGTTTCCCAGCGGTAGAAAGCACCTTGGTGGCAGTCTGCTCAGCAGCAGATACGCAAAGTGGCAGTCATGAGTCACGCAGCCGGAGGTGCACGTCCCGTGGCGTCCAATGTCAATCCCACCGTCAGGCGGCGCCGGCTGGGCCAGGAGCTGCGCCGGCTCCGTGAGCTCAAGGGCATGACGGCCGAGGAGGTGGCGGAGCGGCTGCTGGTCTCGCAGTCGAAGATCAGCCGCCTGGAGAACGGCCGGCGCAGTATCAGCCAGCGCGACGTCCGCGACCTGTGCGGGGTGTACGAGGTCGAGGACCAGCGGGTCGTCGATTCGCTGATGCAGATGGCGAAGGACTCGCGCCAGCAGGGCTGGTGGCACGCGTTCGGGGACATCCCGTACAGCGTCTACATCGGTCTGGAGACCGACGCGGAGTCGCTGCGGACGTACGAACCCCAGATCATCACCGGCCTGTTGCAGACCCGGCCGTACGCCGAGGCGCTCATCCAGGGCGCCCTGCCCGAGACGTCGGTCGCGGACATCGAGAAACGGGTCCAGGTCCGCATACGGCGCCAGGAACGCATCTGCGCCGACAACAACCCGCTGCGGCTGTGGGTCGTCCTCGACGAGGCCAGCCTGCGCCGGGTGGTGGGCGGCAAGCAGGTGATGCGCGAGCAGTTGGAGCACGTCGCCGAGATGTCGCAGCTGCCGCACATCACCGTGCAGGTGCTGCCGTTCGACGTCGGGGCGCACCCCGGTATCAACGGTCAGTACTCGATCCTGGAGTTCGCCGACGCGGCCGACTCCAGCGTCGTGTACATCGAGGGCGTGACCAGCGACCTGTACCTGGAGAAGGCGCAGGACGTGCAGAAGTACACGGTGATGTACGAGCACCTGCGGGCCCAGGCGCTGAACGTGGAACAGTCGCGGCAACTCATCGAGGACGTGGCCAAGGAGTACGCCCGCTGACATGGCGGCGGGATGCTACACCCCGGTGGGCGGTACTGGAAGTGTCGTCCGGATATGCCATCCGGTCGGGTGAATGGCTGCGCCGATCGGCGAGGTCAGCGAGTAGCGTCGATCACGCCAAAGATCACGTGTCATTGGCGTGAACCGCGCCGCGGCCCAGTGGGCGCGCGGCACGGCGACAGTACTCAGCAACTCGCCATCGGAGCAGACATGGCAATTCTTCAGGGCGCCACGGAATCATGGACCAAGTCCTCCTACTCCGGAGGAAACGGTGCGTGCGTCGAGGTCCGGTCACCGCTTGTGGCGGCACTCGCCGTCCGCGACTCGAAGGTCACCGAGGGCCCGGTCCTGGCGTTCCCCGCCGACGCGTGGAACGCCTTCGTGACCTCGGTCAAGAAGTAACGACTCCGCGCGCCGTCCGCCGGCACCGCCGACGGAGCCCTCTCGACCAGCTCGCCGACCTTGCCGAGAGGGCTCTGTTCAGTCCTGACCTTCCGTCACCCGGCCTTGCCCCCGCCTCAGCGCACGGGGAAGGCGATGTCACACACCGGGTCCTCGGGGCCCGCCGCGTCCCAGTCGGCGAAGTACACCTCACGGCACGGCCCCGCCACCGTCAGGCCCTGAGCGGCGATCCACTCCTCCACCGCCTCGAAGGCGGCCAGGATCTGCGGATGGGCCACCTGCGCCTTGGTGATCCGGGTGCGGGCCAGCCGCCGGGCCGGCTCCACCCGCACCCGCGTCTGCCAGGCCCGCCCCCGCTCCTCGCACCACGCCCGGGCCGCCGCCTCGTCGGCGACCGGCACGCACGACTCCGCCGGGCCGTCACTCTCCATCGACACCTCGGCGTGGTACACGACGAACGGCGCCGCCGTCACACCCCCGCAGCCCCGGGCCGCCTCCTCCAGCCGGGTCAGCGAGGCACCGATCCACGCCGGCAGCTCGTCCGCCAGCGTGTGCCGGGTCTCGCTGATCACCACCTGCCCGGGCACGTCCACCGTCTCGACCACGAACTTTCCGTACACCTCGGAGCTCCTCCCCGAAAGACGTCCACGGAGGTACTCGGCGAGCGTCCGCTGCCCGGCCACCCGGGCCTCCACTCCCGCCCAGTAGGCGTCGAGCAGACCCGCGGCCCCGGGCCCGTCCGCCCGTACCACCTCCGCGACCTTCACGAGCGGCATGTCCAGCTGGCGCAGCAGGGCCACGAGCCGGGCGCGTTCGGTCTGGCGGGTGCGGTAGTAGCGGTAACCGGTGACCTCGTCCACATGGTCGGGCACCAGCAGGCCCATACGGTCGTACAGCCTGAGTGCCTTGGCCGACAGCCGGGCCCGCGCGGCGAACGCCCCGATGGCCAGCAACTCGTCGTCGCGTGCATCGTCCACGTCGTCATCCTCCGTCACCGGGCGGCCCTTCCGCCCGGCGACGACGACGCTCGTGCCTGCCCCAGGGGCAAGGTCAACCAGCCGGCCCGGACCCGTCCGATCAGCCCGCCAGCCGTTCCTCCACGGCCGCCACGACCTCGGCCGACTCCGGCTCGGTCTGCGGCGAGAACCTCGCGGCGACCTTGCCGTCCCGCCCGATCAGGAACTTCTCGAAGTTCCAGCGGATGTCCCCGCTGTGCCCGCCGGCATCGGCGAAGCCGGTCAGCCGGTCGTACAGCGGATGCCGGCCCTCCCCGTTGACCTCCGCCTTCTCGGTCATCGGGAAGGTGACGCCGTACGTCGCCGAGCAGAACTCGGCGATCTCGTCGGCGCTGCCCGGCTCCTGGCCCATGAACTGGTTGCAGGGCACGCCGAGCACGGTGAAGCCCCGCTCCGCGTACCGCTCGTGCAGCCGCTCCAGACCGGCGTACTGCGGGGTGAGCCCGCACTTGGAAGCCACGTTGACCACCAGTACGACCCGGCCCGCGTACTGGGCGAGGTCGGCGGACCCGCCCTGGAGGGCGCCGATCTCGACGTCGAGGGGGAGGCCGTCGTGGTGCTGCGCGTTCTTTTCGGAGGTCGTCATGAACGGATGCTAGCCCCGCGCCTACCCGCTCCGGCCCGCGTCCCGCCTACCCGCTCCGGCCCGCGTCCCGCCCACCTGCTCCGGCCCGCGTCCCGCCTACCTGCTCCGGCCCGCGTCCTGCCTACCTGCTCCGGCCCGCGTCCTGCCTACCTGCTCCGGCCCGCGTCCCGCCCACCTGCTCCGGCCCGCGTCCCGCCTACCCGCTCCGGCCCGCGTCCCGCCTACCCGCTCCGGCAGCATTCCCTCCCGGCCGCGTCCCCTCCCGGCCGTGTCATCCCCCTCGTTCGCCCGCCTCGACGAGCACCTCCCCGGCCGCCGTCCGCGAGTACAGCACCGACCGGCCCGCCCGCCGCCGCTCCACCAGCCCCGCGTCCAGCAGCACCCGCAGATGCCGTCCGACCGAACCGAGGCCCTGCCCGGTCACCCCGACCAGCTGACTGGTGCTCATCGGGGAGCCGAGCAGCACCAGCACGCCCGCCCGGGCCGGCCCGAGCAGCGCGCCCAGGGCCGCGGGCACGGCCCGTGCGCCGCCGTCCGCGAGGACACCGGCGCACGGATAGACCACCGCGTACCGCTCCGCCTCCTCCCACGACACCCAGCCGTGCCGCTGCGGGGTGATCGGTACGAGGACCAGCTCCGCCCCGGAGAGCTCGCGCGGCGGATACGCGTTCAGGTTGATCTGGAGCCGGCTGTCACCGAGCCAGCGCGTGCCCGGCCGCAGGGTGTCCAGCGCGGCCGCCCAGCCTCCCCGGCTCACCTGCGCGATCCGCGCGACGACATCGGCCTCCAGGACACGGCGGCGCCGGTCCCAGTCCGGCCGTACGGCCTCGTCCCAGACGTACTCCAGTAGCGCGGCGGCGCGTTCGGGCAGGTCGTCGCGGTCCAGTGCGGCGGGGAGCGTCCCGGCGAGGGAGACGCGGAGATCCGCCCTGGCCTCGCCGGGCCGGGCCGCCCGTACCCTGGCGACGCCCTCCTCGAAGGTCTCGCCCTCGCGCGGGGCGGGGGTGAGGAAGTCGGCGATCCACTCCCGGGCGATCCCCGAGCGGACGAGCAGCGCGGTCACCGGATCGCCCGCCAGCCGACGCCGGTAGGCGGGCAGGTGGGCGTCCAGCCAGGCCCGCTCGCCCGGATGCCCGGCCACGTCGGCGTGCAGCAGCTTCAGACAGGCGAAGGTCTCGGCGAGCGGCGAGAGGACGAATCGGCTGCGGGCGAGCGTGTCGGCGCTGAGCTGCCACCAGCCCATACCGCCCCACCCCCTCGGCTCTTCCCCGTCACCTTTCGCGTCCGCGCGAAACGATAACGGCGGCTCTCCGTGCCGCCGCAGACTCCCCGCATGCCAGACACGAGCCGCAAAAGCTACGCGGACCTCTTCCGCACCCCGGAGTTCAGCCCTCTCTTCCTCTCCTCCTCGGCCGGCATCGCCGCCCAGACGGTGAGCGGACTGGCGCTCGGCACACTGGTGTTGCGGGCGACCGACTCGCCGCTGCTGTCCGCGGTGAGCATGTTCGGCCCCTCGCTGGCACAGGTGCTGGGCGCCACGTTCTTCCTCTCCGGCGCCGACCGGCTGGCCCCGCGCGCGACGCTGGCGGGCCTCTCGCTCGCCTTCGCCGCCGCCACCGCGGCCCTCGCGCTGCCCGGCCTGCCGGTCTGGGCGATGTTCGCCATCGTCCTCGCCGAGGGGCTGATCGCCTCGCTCGGCGGCGGAGTCCGCTGGGGCCTGCTGAACGAGATCCTCTCCAAGGGCGGCGAGAACGGGTACCTGACGGGGCGTTCGCTCTTCAACATGATGAGCGGCGTCATGCAGATCGCCGGATACGCGGCCGGCGGCGTCCTGGTGACCCTGCTGTCACCGCGGCTGTGCCTGCTGCTCGCGGCCGTCCTGTACGGCACCGCGGCCGGCCTCGCCCTCCGGCTGACCCGCCGCCCGCCACGCGTCACCGGCCGCCCCTCCGTGGCCGCCACCTGGCGCACCAACGCCCGGCTGTGGTCCTCCGCACCGCGACGGCACGTCTACCTCGCGCTGTGGATCCCCAACGGCCTCGTCGTCGGCTGCGAATCGCTGTACGTCTCCTACGACCCCCGCGCCGCGGGCACGCTGTTCGCCTGCGCCGCGCTGGGCATGCTGGCCGGGGACGTGGCGATCGGCCGCCTGCTGCCGGCGGGGCTGCGCCCGCGCCTCGGCGTGCCGCTGCTGGTGCTGCTGGCCGCCCCCTACCTCGTCCTCTTCCTGCGCCCGCCGCTGCCGCTGACGGCCGTGCTGGTCGGCCTGGCCTCCGTCGGCTTCGGCGCGAGCCTGGTGCAGCAGGAGCGCCTGGTCGCCCTGACCCCCGGCGAACTGTCCGGACACGCCCTCGGGCTGCACTCCGCCGGGATGCTCACGATGCAGGGGGTCGCCGCCGCCCTGGCGGGCACGGTGGCCCAGTTCAGCTCCCCGGCGACGGCGATGACCGTGATGGCGGCCGCATCGCTCGCGGTGACACTCACGCTGACGGCGGCGAGCCGACGGGGCGCGGCCGACGGAGGCCTGCTGCCGAGGCGGGTGGCAGGAGCGGCGTGATCCCGCGGACCGGGCCGGACCGGACCGGGCCGGACTGCGGCGGACCGCACCGGACCGCACCGCACCGGACTCTCGGCCTCGATTGGGTTAAGGACTGCTCCGGAACACCTGCGCGAGCAAACCCTTGCATAGTCTAAGAGACTGGGAGGGGCGCCTGAGAACAGGGAGAAGGCGACTCCTGAGCGCTGCGACACCGGAGTAGTCATGACCGTGAAGAAGCCGCCGGCCAGTTCCAGGGCGCTGTCCTGGATGCCTGTGGCGGCCATGGCCGTGGTCGCCGTCGTGGACGTCACGGCCGGCCCGGGGGTGGGGCTCCTGCCCCTGGTGTCGCTGGGCCCGGCGTTCGCCGGTCTGGTCGGCGGCTGGCGGCGCACGGCCGTGATCGGACTGGTCGCGCTGCTGCTCTGCGTCAGCCTCGGCCTGTACAACGGGCTCTTCGACCGCCCCCGCGGCTACACCGCCATGGCCTCCGTGACCGGGGTGACCGGCGTCGGCATCGCGGCGGCCGTGATGCGTACGCGCCGGGAGGCGGAGCTGGCCAGCGTGCGGTCGATCGCGGAAGCGGCCCAGCGGGTTCTGCTGCGCCCGGTGCCACTGACCGCGGGCCCGCTGCACGCGGCCGTCTCGTACACCTCGGCGCTCGCCGAGGCACGGATCGGCGGGGACCTGTACGAGGTGGTGGCCTCCCCGCACGGCGTCCGGGTGATCGTGGGCGACGTGCAGGGCAAGGGACTGGCCGCGGTGGAGACCGCGGCCAGGGTCCTCGGCGCCTTCCGGGAGGCGGCCTACGACGAGAAGGACCTGGTCGGGCTCGGCGAGCGGCTCGAACGCAGCGTCGCCCGCGAGCTGGAGGACGAGAAGTTCGTGACCGCGATCCTCGCCGAGATCGGCCACGACCACCGGGTCGTCCTCCTCAACTACGGCCACCCGGCCCCGATGGTCGTCCACCGCGACGGCACCGCCGACTTCCCGGAGCCGCCGGCCTACGCCCTCCCGCTGGGGCTGGCCGTACACGGCGGCCCCGGCCCGGAGCCGTACCCGGTGCCCTTCACCCCCGGCGACCAGCTGCTCCTCTACACCGACGGCGTCACGGAGGCCCGGGACGAGGAGGGCGGCTTCTACCCGCTCGCCGAACGCGCCCACCTCTTGAAGGACCCCGACGTCCACCGCGCCCTGGACGCCCTCCGCGAGGACCTGGTACGGCACGCGGCGGGGCCGCACCACGACGACGCGGCGATGCTGCTGCTGCGGTACCAGGACCACGACGGAGCAGGAGCGGCCCGCCCGTGACGGCCCGAAAGGGCGGCCCCCGGCCCGGCTCAGGCGCGGCGCGTCCCGGCGGACGCCATCCCGAGCCAGGTGTGCGGGTTGCCCTCCCAGCACCAGCCGAGTTTCGGGGCCTTCTGGCTGATCCAGATCGCCGGGACCCGGCGGTCACCGCAGCGTGAACCGCCCAGCGAGAAGCACTTGTTCTTGACCAGGATCTGCGGCGTGTGCGTCATCAGCGCGACGCCCTCCTCGATGGTGAGCAGGCTTCGGCCCCGCCCGGCGACGGCGGCCATCGCGTCGTGGGGGACGACTCCGCAGAACTCCTCCCCGCGCTCGACGTCGAACAGCAGGTGGACACCGTCGCGGCCGGGCGGCGCGGCCTCCTCGGTGGCGACGAACCGCTCCAGGGAGCCGGGCTCGAAGGTGCGGTCGACGAACCCGGGCAGCCGGCCGCCGTGCAGGGTGGTCAGCGGCATGGCCTGCTCGATGGGGGCGAGTGCGCGGGTGACGACCAGGACGAAGGGCACCCGGCCCGTGCCTGCGGGGTCGTACTCCCGGCCCGGGTCACCGGTGTGGGTCACGGCCTCGGCGCGCAGCGGCGCCACCAGCTCGGCGAACTGCTCCGGAGTGCGCCCGGAGAACGCCGGGTAGCCGAGCGCGGTGAGCGTGCGGACCTGCCGGTCGAACTCGGCGGCGGCGTCGAAGGCGGGGGTGCTGGAGGAGGGGGCGCTGGGGGCGGGGGTGTTGGAGGCGGGCGTGCTGGAGGCGGGGAGGTGCGTCCGGTCGGTCAAGCGAGGTTCTCCTTCGTGGCGATGGTCTCGATGTCGGCCGGGCTGCCCGACATGATCGTCCGGGCGTGGCGGGTGACCAGCTCGACCGGCCAGTCCCACCACGCGGCCCGCTGGAGCCGCGCGATGTCCTCGGCGTCGTACCGGGCGCGGATGGGCCGGGCCGGATTGCCGCCGACGATCGTGTACGGCGGAACGTCCCCGGTGACCACCGAGCCCGCGGCGACGATCGCCCCGTCCCCGATGCGCACGCCGGGCATGACGGTGGCGCCGTAGCCGAACCACACGTCGTTGCCGACGACCGTGTCGCCACGGCTGGGCATGCCGGTGACGAGGTCGAGGGTGGCCTCGGCCCAGGCGCCGCCGAACATGGTGAACGGGAACGTCGACACGCCCATGGTCGGGTGCTCCGCCCCGGCCATCAGGAAGCGGGTGCCGGAGGCGATCGCGCAGTACTTGCCGATGACCAGCTTCTCCGGACCGTAGGCGTAGAGCACGTTGCGGGTCTCGAAGGCGGTGGCGTCGTCGGGATCGTCGTAGTAGGTGAAGTCGCCGACCTGGATGCGTTCGTCGGTGACGAGCGGCTTGAGGAGGACGACCCGCGGATGCTGGGCGAGCGGGTGGAGGACGCCGGGGTCGGGAATCGCACCGGGGCCGGTCATGCGGGGACCTCGATTCTGGCCAGGGAGCCGGTTTCCAGGGCGCACCACAGGGCGCCGCCGTGCTGGGTGATGCCGTGCGGTTCGCTGTCGGGGCGGGAGAGCGCGTACGAGGTGACGCGGCCGTCGACGGTGATCCGGCCGACCCGCCCGCTGCCCCACTCGGTGAACCACAGCGCGCCGTCGGGGCCGGCCGTGACCGCGTGCGGCCGGGCCGCGGGGTCGGGCAGCGGGTACTCGGTGATCTCGCCGTCCACGGTGATCCGGCCGATCCGCCCGGCCCCGATCTCGGTGAACCACAGCGCCCCGTCGGGCCCCGCGGCGATGCCCACCGGAGCGGCGCCCCCGGTCGGCAGGGGGTGGACGGCGCCGTGGCCGTCCGTGGCGATCCGGCCGACGGCGTTCTGCTGGTTGAGGGTGCACCACAGGGCCCCGTCCGGGCCGACGGTGATCGCGGACGGGAAGGCACCGGGCGCCGGGAACTCGGTGACGACGCCGTCCATGGTGACGCGGCCGACGCGGTCGGCCGCCGAGAGCGTGAACCACATGGCACCGTCCGGGCCGGCGGTGATCCCGAACGGCCCGCCCTCGGCGGTCAGGGGCGCGAACGAGGAGTAGGAGCCGTCGGGGGCGATCCGGCCGATGCGGTGCGCCTGGTACTCGGTGAACCACATCGCCCCGTCCGGGCCCGGCGCGATCACCGTCGGCCCGGCACCGACCGGGTGGACGGTGACGCTCCCGTCGCCCGGATCCCGGCGGGCCACGGCGCCCCGGTGGACGAGGGTGAACCAGAGGGCGCCGTCCGGCCCTTCGGCGAGGGCGTAGGGGCCGGCGTCCGGGCCGCCGACGCTGAACTCCCGTACGGGACCAGCCCCGGTGCCGGTCCCCGTGGTGCTGGTGCCGGCTCCGTCGCCGAGGTCGGCGAGGTCGGCGAGCAGCTGTCCGGCCTCCTCGAACAGCGCGGCGCCGTCCTCCTCGGAGAGGTGGAAGGCGTGCTTCATGCCCTCGTGGACGCGCAGGCGCACGCTCACCCCGGCGGCCTCAGCGGCCCGCGCGAACCGGCGGGCGTCGTCCAGCAGCACCTCGTCCCCGCCGGCCGCGACGAGCAGCGGCGGCAGTCCGCGCAGATCGCCGTACAGCGGTGACTGCGGCGCCTCCTGGGGGTCCGCGCCCGCGAGGTACTGGGCGCAGACGGACGTGAGGACGGTCCGGTCGATGACGTCCTTGCCGTCGTTGGCCGTCAGGGAGGTGCTGGTGAGTGCCAGGTCGGTGACGGGTGAGACGACGACCGCGGCGCCGGGCCGGGGCCCGCCGGTCCGCTCGATCTCCAACAGGGCGGACAGGACGAGCGTCCCCCCGGCCGACTCGCCGAAGAACGCCACGCGCTCGGCCGGAACCCCCCGCGCCAGCACACTCCGCCAGGCGGCGAGGACGTCCTCCAGGGCCGCCGGGTACGGATGGGCGGGCGCCAGCCGGTAGTCCACCCGCAGTACGGGACGGCCGGTGGCCCGCGACAGCCGGCGGGCGAGGGCTCGCTCGGCCTCCGGCGCGGTGTGGGCGAACCCGCCCCCGTGTACGTAGATGACGGCGCCGTCGCCGGTGCCCTTCCCCTCGATTAATTCATTCATCGGGAGTAACTTTACGCACGAGCTACTCTGACTGTCAACATAAAAGTACAACGGAGGTAAGATTCCCTCATGGATCCGAACACACCGGCGGCGCTGGGCCTCCGTGAGACCAAGAAGCGCGAGACACGGCAGCTGATCTCCGACCGGGCGACCAGGCTCTTCATCGAGCGGGGCTTCGAGCGCACGACCATCGCCGAGATCGCCGACGCCGCCCGCGTCGCCAAGAAGACGGTGACGAACTACTTCCCGCACAAGGAGGACCTGGCCCTCGACCACCAGGAGGAGTTCGTCGCCGCCCTGGCCGGCACGGTCGCCGCGCGCGAGCCGGGCGAGACCCCGCTGACGGCCCTGCGCGGCGCCTTCCTGGCGGCCGTGGAGGCCCAGGACCCCGTCGCGGGCTTCGCCGGCCCGGCCTTCACCCGCATGATCGCCGACAGCCCCACCCTCACCGCCTGCCTGCGCGGCCTCCACGACCGGCGGGAGGACGCGCTGGCCGCGGTCCTGGCCGAATCGACGGCCACCCCACCCGACGACATCACGCCCCGCACGGCCGCGGCCCTGCTGGGCGGAGTCCACCGCGTCCTGTTCACCCGCATCCAGGAACTGACGCTGGCCGGGCACACCAATCCGGAGATCGCGGAGGTCCTGGCACGGGAGGCACCGCGCGCCTTCGACCTGCTGGCACCGGCCCTCGCGGACTACGGGCGGTCCTAGGGGGTGCCGTTCGGATTTTGCCGGGGTCGCGGGGTCTGTCGCACGGCACCGTTGCCCGGGCGGCCTGATCCGAACGGCACCCCCCTAGAACCCGGTCCAGGGCCGGAGCTTCTCGGGGTTCCGCACCCCCCAGATGCGGGTGATCCGGTCACCGCTGACGTCGAACGACATCACCGCCACGGTGGCATCCTCCAGCCGCAGCACCAGACCGGGCCGGCCGTTGACCGTACGCTCCAGAAGCACCAGGCCGGGCGCCCGCTCGGCGAGCTCGACGAGGTAGTGCGCGACCCGTTCACCGCCTTCGACCGGGGCGAGCGCCGCCCTGACGCGGCCGCCGCCGTCGCTGATCGCCGACACCCCGGGGTCGAGGAGGCCGATGAGGGCGTCGATGTCCTTGGCGTCCCAGGCCTGCCGGAAGTCCCGGACGACACGGGCGCGCTGGGCGGCCGGAGTCGCCGGAGTCGCCGGAGCCCGCGACGCGCGCAGGCGGCGGCGGGCCGAGGTGGCCAGCTGTCGGCAGGCCGCCGGCGTACGGCCGACGATCTCCGCCACTTCGGTGAAGGGGTAGCGGAACACGTCGTGCAGGACGAACGCGACACGTTCGGCGGGGGTCATCGAGTCGAGCACGACGAGGAAGGCCATGGTGATCGACTCGTCGAGCGTGACGTGGTCGGCCGGGTCGGCGGCCCTGCCGCCGGGCCGACCGTCGGCCCACTCCGCGGCGTCCGGCAGCGGCTCCGGGACCCACTCGCCCACGTAGCGCTCGCGCCGGGCCCGGGCCGAGCCGAGCTGGTCGAGGCAGATGCGGCTCGCGACCTTCGTCAGCCAGCCGCCGGGGGCTTCGACGGCCTTCTGCTGCTCCGGGGACATGGCGTACCAGCGGGTGTACGTCTCCTGCACGACGTCCTCGGCGTCGGTCAGCGAGCCGAGCAGCCGGTACGCGAGATTCATCAGCCGGCGCCGCTCGCTCATGACCGCGCCCAGGCCCGGATCGAGCGGTCCGTCTCCTGGCTCCGACTGGGTCTTCATGGTGTTGCCGCTCCTTTGGCCGCGTCCGCCGTCACCAGTACGACGAGACAGCCCTCCGGAATGTGAGGCGGGGGCGTCACCTCACATTCCGCGGGGCTGCCTCGTCGTACTGCCAGGACCGGCACGGTCCCGCACACCCCGTCGCCACGGGGTGAAACGGCTACGCGGCAAAAAAGGGAGATCACCATGACCGCCCGTCTCGACTTCTTCGCCCACCCGGGCTCGGCCACGTTCCTGAAGCACATCGTCTCGGCGGGCAGGGCGCTCGCGGACTCGGCGCTGCCGCCGGCGACACGGGAACTGGTGCTGCTCCGCGTCAGCCAGATCAACGGCTGCGGCTTCTGCGTCGACATGCACACCAAGGACGCCGTGCACGCCGGGGAGACCCCGCAGCGCGTCAACCTGGTGGCCGTTTGGCGGGAGGCCACGGTGTACAGCGACGCCGAGCGCGCCGCCCTGGAGCTGGCCGAGCAGGGCACCCGCGTCGCCGACGCCGCCGGCGGCGTCCCCGACGAGGTCTGGGCGAACGCGGCCAAGCACTACGACGAGGACCAGCTCGCCGCCCTGGTGTCGGTCATCGCCCTGATCAACGCCCTCAACCGCCTGAACGTCATCGCCCAGCGGCCCGCGGGCGACTACCGGCCCGGCCAGTTCGCGTGACCGGCGGACCCGTACCCCTACGCCCCGAACCGGCGCGCGAAGACAGGAGGGACCGAGCATGACAGCCACCACCAGCCTCAGTGACCTGACCGGCGACTACGTCCTCGACACCGCCCGCACCCGCATCGGGTTCGTCGCCCGGCACACGCTGGCCACCAGGGTGCGCGGACGGTTCGACGAGTTCGAGGGCGGTGCGCGACTGGACGGCGATCACCCGTCGAGGTCCGGCGCACGGCTCGTGATCCGGGCGGAGAGCATCCGGACCGGCAACCCGCAGCGCGACGACATGCTGCGCGGCAAGTTCCTCGCCGCCGCACACCACCCGGCCATCACCTTCGCCTCGACCGAGGTGGAACAGGTCGACCAGACCCACTACAAGGTCACCGGCGACCTGGACATCCGCGGCGTGACCGCCCCGGTCACCGTGGACGTCGAGGTGACCGGCGACGGCAGCGATCCCCAGGGCAACCTCCGGGTCGCCCTCAAGGGCGGCGCCACCATCGACCGCAACGACTGGGGCGTGAACTGGAACGCCGCGACCGGTGCCCTGGTCAGCCCCAAGGTGGTGCTGGAGTTCGACCTCAGCGCGATCCGGCGACAGCCGTGACCCAGGCGGGTCCGGGGACGGTACCGGCGTACAAGCTGTCACTCGTACGGACCGAAATCTGTCATGGCTGCTGTAGACATGCGGCAGGGATGGGTTTAACGTGTCTGTTGTAGCCAGGAAGTCAGTGAGGCGTGGCAGACACGAACTGCCCGCATGCAGGACAGAGGTTGTGCACGGCGGTGGAGTGGCGGGGCCGGAGCAGGTACCGGGGTCCCCTCGCTGACCGCCGGGCGGGTGGCCTCGTCAGGGCCGCCGGCAGTACGCAGTTCCGCAGTACCAGCAGTACCAGCAGTACCAAGAGGTTCAGCAGCAGGAAGAGAGAAGGAGGCGTACGCCATCAGGATCGCCCGGGCGAGAACGGTCCGCCCGGGTACCGCAGGCCCCGGAACGGAAGGTGGTCACACGGTCACGCATCCGCGATCCCCGCACTCTCCGCCCCCCGTCGGGGGCCGGTGCGGAAACAGAAGGCCGGCATCGCATTAGCCGGTCGGTGGTGTTACAAATCCCTCGGGGCCTTGGTGTCGTGCGGGAACAAAGACCCCCGCCACGGGCCGTCATCCGAGGTGTAGATGACCACAGGCCCC